>NZ_CP138992.1:1665000-2265000 GCF_044595335.1 Polaribacter sp. R77954 | reverse complement strand
AAATGTTAAATTTTTATTAAACCAATCTTATTTCACGCACATCTTTGTAACGTTTTGGCACGAAACTTGTCTATACCATATAACCAATCAAAACAAAATTATGAACGAGCTAACCAACAAATACGAAAACGCAAAGCAAAACTCTATAGAGTTTATGAAAAACGGGCAAATTAGTGCTTATTTAAATGCGCTTTTAGAGATGAATAAATACAAAAGATTAATGGTAGCTGTTATAGCGAATTAGAGCCCCATTGTCTTTCATACATTTCCCCAAAGGGGAAAACAGCTAGTCTTTTTGTTTAAAATTATGTTACTACATAATGTCAACTGAAGACTGCTTCACTGCTTACTCAATAAGTTAGTCAATAAAGCTAAACCCACAATAAGGTACTAAAACTTCTGGAACTTGAATTCCATCTTCTGTTTGATAATTCTCTAGAATACCAGCCAAAACACGTGGTAAAGCCAAAGAGCTACCATTTAGTGTGTGCGCTAATTCGCTTTTACCCTCTTTATTTTTAAAACGTAATTTTAATCTATTTGCCTGAAAAGTTTCAAAATTAGAGGCAGAACTGATTTCTAACCATCTGTCTTGTGCTGTAGAAAACAATTCAAAATCGAACGTTAAAGCCGATGTAAAACCTGTATCTCCACCACACAAACGCAAAATTCTGTAAGGTAGTTTAAGTTCTCTTAAAATATTTTTAATGTGTTCAACCATTCCATCTAAAGCTTTGTAAGAATTATCTGGATGTTCTACTCTTACAATTTCTACTTTATCAAATTGATGCAATCTGTTTAAACCACGTACATGCGCACCATAACTACCAGCTTCGCGTCTAAAACAAGGTGTGTAACCAGTTAAAGTGATTGGGAAATCTGATTCTTGCACTAAATCTCCACGAAACATATTTGTAATTGGCACTTCTGCTGTTGGTATTAAATACAAATCATCTATGGTAGAATGATACATTTGACCATCTTTATCTGGCAATTGCCCAGTTGCAGTTGCAGAAGCCGTATTTACCAAATGAGGTACTTGTACCTCTGTATAACCAGCAGCTGTATTTTTATCTAAAAAATAATTGATTAAAGCACGTTGTAATCTTGCACCTTTTCCTTTATAAACAGGAAAACCAGCACCAGAAATTTTAGTACCCAATTCAAAATCAATAATATCGTATTTTTTTGCTAATTCCCAATGAGGTAATGCATTTTCACCTAAATCAGGAATAATACCTTCACTAAAAATGTTCTCATTATCTTCTTCAGAAGTACCTGCTTTTACAGAAGCGTGTGGAATATTTGGTATTTGATACAAAAGCGTTTGCAATTTATCAGCATAAACTGTTAGTTTTTCAGACAATTCTTTAGAACTTTCTTTTAATTCACCAGTTTTAGCTTTTAAAACATTGGCTTCTTGTGCTTTTCCGCTTTTGTACAGATTTCCAATTTCTTTGGATATTTTATTAGATTCTGCTAATGTATTATCAAGCTCAACCTGAGTTGCTCTTCTGTTTTCATCCGCAGTTAAAACTTGTTCAATAATTGTTTCAGCATCAGCAAAATTACGTTTTGCCAAACCTTCTAAAACAGTGGTTTTGTTTTCTCTAATAAAGTGTACTTGTAACATTTTTTCGATGTTTTATAAGCCGCAAATATACACGAAGATTAAGACTTTGGCAATCTACTTTTAGAGATTGTTTTTAATGTAATCTCTAGCAATTAATTCGTCTTTTTTAAGTTGATAAATTAGTAATTCTAAAGATTCGAATTTTTGTTCGTCTCTTAAAAAGTATAGCAATTCTATAGTTAAATTTTGATGATATAAATCTTTATTAAAATCAAAGAAATGGACTTCTATAGTTTGATGATTTCCGTTAACGGTTGGCCTGTTGCCAATATTCATCATTCCAAACACTTCTTCTTTATCAATTGTAGATTTTACAACATATACTCCAGTCTTCGGAATTAATTTGTAAGCCTCTTTAATGTCAATATTTGCAGTTGGATAGCCAATTTTACCACCCAATTTTTTCCCATTAACTACGTTACCATTTAGCATAAAGTAATATCCTAAATAATTATTGGCAGTTTTTAAATTACCAGCATGTAAAGCACGTCTAATTTTTGTAGAACTTACAGAAACATCATCGATATCTTGTGCAGGTATTTCTTCTACTTTAAAATCGTACACGTGGCTGTATTCTGTAAGTTGTATAATATTACCTTCTCTATTTTTACCAAAATGATGATCGTAACCAATAATTAATTTAGAAATATTTAATTGATTTACTAAAATATCTCTTACAAACTCTAAAGCAGAAGTTCTAGAAAATTCTTTACTAAAAGGATGAATTATTAAATAATCTAAACCTGTTTTTTCTAACAAAAAAGCACGTTCGTCAATGGTAGTAATCATTTCTATGCTAGCCTCTTTTTGAAGCACCATTCTTGGATGAGGAAAAAAAGTAAGCAAAACCGATTTTTTATTGGCTTTTTTTGCCTCAAAAACCAATTTTTCTATTATCTTTTGATGCCCATAGTGCACGCCATCAAATGTACCTATAGTTACAAATGTTTGACTATCAGAAGTAAAATTTGAAATGTCTTGTACTATCTTCAAAAAATAAAAATTTAATATTACAAATGTACAATAAAGGCTTATTAAAAAGAACATTAAGATTGGGTTTTCAGGTATCTAAATGGCAAATTAATTCGGTTTAATTTATTATAATCACAAATTAAGTGATGATTTATTTAGAAATTCAAAAAAAGTCGTATTTTGCACAACCGTTAACAAATTAATTCAAATTATGATAAAAAAGATTTTACTAATTGTATTTGCAGTTTTCAGTAGTTTAGCAATGGTGGGGCAAACCGTTGTTACTGGAACAGTAAAAGACGCAAAAACAGGAGAAACACTTCCTGGAGCAAACATTAAAATTTCTGGAAAAGCCGTAGGTACCACTTCAGATTTTGATGGAGATTTTGTATTAAAAGTTACAGATAATCCACCTTTTACCTTAGAGGTTTCTATGTTAGGATTTCAGATAACAAAAGTTGAAATCACAAAAAATAATGAAAAAGTTGAAGTAAAACTTAATGAAAATGAAACTGCATTAGATGAAATTGTAGTTTCTGCGTCTAGAACTCCAGAACGTATTATGGAGTCTCCAGTAACCGTAGAAAGAATGGATACAAGAGCCATTAAAAATACGTCATCTCCGTCGTTTTATGATGGTTTAGAAAATTTAAAAGGGGTAGATGTAAACACCAACAGTTTAACATTTAAATCTATAAATACCCGTGGTTTTGCTACGTTTGCAAATACTCGTTTTATGCAGTTGGTAGATGGTATGGATAATTCATCACCAGCCTTAAATTTTGCATTAGGTAATTTATTAGGGATGTCTGAGTTAGATGTAAAAACTGTTGAATTATTACCAGGTGCATCCTCTGCATTATATGGGGCAAATGCATTTAATGGAATTATGTTTATGACCAGTAAAAATCCTTTTGAAGATCAAGGTATTAGTGTTTCTATTAAAGGAGGTGCTACCAGTCAAGAAGCTGCAGGAAATAATTTATATACAGACGTTAATTTAAGAATGGCGTACGCTTTTTCTGAAAAGTTTGCAGCAAAAGCAACTTTAGCGTTTTTAGATGGTACAGAATGGTTTGCTACTGATTATAGAAACAGTAGAGAGGGTTCTGCATTAGATGGAGACTTTATTCCTGGAGATAGAAATTCTGATAGAAACTATGATGGTTTAAATGTATATGGAGATGAGGTTACTACCAATATAAAAGGGGTTGCAGAAACTTTAGAGGGTTTAGGAATTATACCAAATGGAGCATCAGCTTTAATACCAAGTGAAAATATTAGTAGAACAGGTTATGATGAAAGAAATTTGATGAATTATGAAGCGAAAAGTGTAAAATTTGGAGGTTCTTTAAATTATCGTCCTTTTGGAGATGATCGATTAGAGGTAATTTGGAACTCTAAATTTGGGGTAGGTAATACCATTTATCAAGGAACAAATAGATATAATATTCAAGACTTTTTTATGGAGCAACATAAATTAGAATTTAGAGGTAGAAATTTCTTTGTAAGAGGATATTTAACAAGTGAAGATGCTGGGAATTCTTACGATACTCGTTTCGCTGCAATTAATATCAACAGAGCTTGGAAAGACGATAATACATGGTTTGGAGAGTATGTTGGGGCGTATTTACAAAGTACCTTGGCAGGTGCAAATTCAGACCAAGCACATGCTGTAGCAAGACAAACTGCAGAAACAGGTAGATTATTGCCAGGTACAGAAGAGTTTCAAGAAGCTTTTGATAGCGTTACTGCTGATCCTGACTTAATTACTGGTTCAAAATTTCAAGACAATACAAAGTTATATCACGCAGATGCAAATTACAATTTTCAAGATCTCATAGATTGGGCTGAATTTCAAGTTGGTGGTTCTTACAGATTGTATTCATTAAACTCTAATGGAAGTATTTTTACAGATTATGACGGACCTATTAATTATGATGAATATGGAGTTTATACACAGATGCAAAAGAAGTTTCTAGAAGAAGATCGTTTAAAATTAACGATGTCTGTACGTTATGATAAAGCACAAAATTTTGATGGAAATGTATCTCCAAGAGTCTCTTTAGCTTATGCTGCTGGAGACAATAAAAATCAAAATTTTAGAGCCTCTTTTCAAACAGGTTTTAGAAACCCAACAACACAAGACCAATATATTGGATTAAATGCAGGTAGAGCCTATTTAGTTGGTTCTGCACCTGATAATTTAGATAGATATCAAACACAACCATTAATTGTTAGTGGTAATGGGCAAAACTTTACGGGTTCACCTACAATTGCAGTTTCTGGTAGAGATGCTTACGAAAACGCGTTTACAGCATCTTCTGTAACCGCTTTTGCTGCAGGACAATTGGCTGCACCAGAGGCCGTAAATGTAGATTTGGTTAGGCCAGAAAGAGTAACTGCTGTTGAAATTGGGTATAGAGGTTTAGTAAATGCTGGTGATCAAAGAGTAACAGTAGATTTGAGTGTGTACTACAATAATTATGAAGATTTTATCGCCAATAAAAATGTTGTTGTTCCTTTTTATGGGCAAACAAATTTATCTGATACAGCACCTATTGGTCCTGGAGGAGCACAAGTTCCTTTAGCCATTGCAGCATTAGCTAGTGATGATTTTACTGTTTTTCAAACCTATACAAATTCTGCAGCCGATATCAATTCTTATGGAGCATCAATTGGTTTAAATACCAGAATATTTAATGGTTTTAATTTAGGCCTAAATTATACGTATGCCAAGTTTGATTTTGATCAATCTACAGATCCAGATTTTGAAGCGGGTTTCAATACGCCAGAGCACAAAGTTAAAATACAGTTTGGTAAAACAGATTTATTCGAAAATTTCGGATTTAACATCAATGCAAGATGGCAAGATGAGTATTTATGGGAGTCTACTTTTATGGATGCAACTATCGAAGCCAGAACTGTTATTGATGCCCAAATCAACTATGCAGTACCAAGTATTAAATCTGTGTTTAAATTAGGAGGTGCTAACTTAACAGGGCAAGAGTATTTAAGTGCACCTGGAGTTGGCGCAATTGGTTCTCAATATTATTTAGCATGGACAATTAATAACTAATAAAAATTTTAAGTATTTTATGAAAAATTATAAATATATAGGTTTATTTCTATTATCATTAAGCATTATTTCTTGTGATGTGAATAATGATTTAGATGAAATCGAAGCAGAAGTTGTACCTGTAGTAGAATTAAATACAAACGGTTTAGACTTTTCTAGTTATGTTGCTGTTGGGGCATCTTTTACAGCAGGCTTTACAGATAATGGTCTTTTTAAAGCAACTCAAGAAAATTCGTTTCCAAATATTTTAGCGTCAAAATTTAGAACCGATTTTACGCAACCACTTATGAATGATAATTTTGGGGGGCTTATTTTAGCAGGAAATCCAGTAATAGATCCAGCAAGTTCGCAAAGATTGTTTTCAGAAAGATTGGTTTTTGGAGGTGCAGGACCTGTGCCATTACAAGCTGTTGATCCTTCAGCAATGTCAACAACTGATTTTGCTTTAAATAATCCAACAGGACCTTTTAACAACTTAGGAGTTCCTGGTGCTAAAAGCTTTCATTTGGTTGCACCTGGTTTTGGCAACCTAAATAACTTTGCAGCAGGCTTAGCTAATCCTTACGCCATAAGAATGACGGGTTCTTCACCTAACAAATCTATTTTAGAATTAGCTATAGAGCAAAACCCAACATTTTTCACATTGTCAGAAGTAGGTGGTAATGACGTTTTAGGTTATGCAACTACAGGAGGTGATGGATCAAATCCAATTACTGATATTGCAACTTTTGATGCTTCTTTAAATGCTTTAGTAAATGGCTTAACTGCAAATGGAGCTAAAGGAGCTATTGGTAACTTGCCAGATATTACGAGTTTATCTTTTTTTACAACAGTAGCTTATAATGCTGTGCCTTTAGATGAAGCAACTGCTGCTCAATTAAATGCTGGTTATGCAGCTTATAATGCAGGGCTACAACAAGCTTTTGCTGCTTTAGCAGGAACAGGTTTATTGAGTGAAGAAGAGGTTGCAAAGAGAACAATTAGTTTTTCGGCGGGTCAAAATGCTGTAGTTATTGTAGATGAAAATTTAACAAATTTAGGAGCTATTAACCCTGCATTTGCAGCAATTCCACAATATAGACAAGCAACACCAGAAGATTTAATAACGCTAACAGCTGGTTCAATTCTGCCATCAGGTGGTGGTACTGCAGTGCCATTATCAGATACTTATGTTTTAACACCAGAAGAGCAAGAAGAGATTGCTAATGCAACAAACGCATACAATGCTTCAATTGCGGCTATAGCAGCTAGTAAAGATTTAGCTTTAGTAGATCTGAATGCTGTTTTGGTAGAGGCAACAGATACAGGTATTACTTTTGATGAATATTCTATGAATACTAGTTTAGTTTTTGGTGGATTGGTAAGTTTAGATGGCGTTCATTTAACTGCTAGAGGATATGCTTATATGGCTAATAGTTTCTTAAAAGCTATTGATGAAAAATACGGATCTAACTTTACAGAGGCTACAGATGGTCTTGCAAAAGCTGGTGATTACCCTACAAATTATTCTCCTACATTAAGATAGAAAATTTGCAAAGATTAGAGGAATTAAAAAAGGTTGAGAAATTTTCTCAACCTTTTTTAATATTTAAAATCATCTTTTATTTAAGATAACATCATTTTTGCACGTTTTACACCCGCAATAAAAATATCTATTTCTTCTTTTGTATTGTAAAAACTAAAAGAAGCCCTTATAGTACCTGGAATTTGATAATAATCCATAATGGGTTGTGCACAATGATGCCCAGTTCTAACAGCAATACCTAGTTTGTCTAAAATAGCACCAATATCATAAGGGTGAATAGCATCAATATTAAATGAAATAACAGCCGTTTTTTCTGCGGATGTTCCATAGATTTTTAAACCATCAATTTTTAATAATTCAGATGTTCCATATTCTAAAAGCTCATTTTCATAAGCTGCAATAGTATCAAAACCCACAGAATTCATATAGTCAATTGCAGCACCAAAGGCAATTCCACCACAAATATTAGGCGTTCCTGCTTCAAATTTATGAGGCAAACCTGCATACGTCGTTTTTTCAAAAGAAACTGTAGCTATCATTTCTCCTCCACCTTGGTAGGGAGGTAATTTTTCTAACCATTCTTGCTTTCCATACAGCATTCCCACTCCTGTTGGTCCACATAATTTATGTGCAGAAGCCACGTAAAAATCAACATTTAAAGCTTGTACATCTGGTTTTATATGTGGTGTTGCTTGTGCACCATCTATTAAAACAGCAGCACCAAATTTATGAGCAGCATCAATAATTTCTTCTATAGGGTTCACAGTTCCTAAAGCGTTAGAAACGTGATTTGAGAAAACTAATTTAGTCTTTTCATTCAATAATTGATGATAAGTTTCCATGTCTAAAGAACCTTCATCAGTCATCGGAATTACTTTTAAAATAGCGCCTGTTTTTTCGCACAACATTTGCCAAGGCACAATATTAGAATGATGTTCTAAGGCAGAAACAATAATTTCATCACCTTTATTTAAAAGAGATGCAAATCCTGATGCAACCATATTTATACTATGTGTAGTGCCCGAAGTTAAAATAATTTCGTAAGCTTCTTTTGCATTAAAATGATGTTGAATTTTAATACGAGCTTCTTCATATTTATCAGTTGCTTCTTGGCTTAAGGTATGCACACCTCTGTGAATATTTGCATTGTAATTGCTGTAATAATCAACAATCGTATCAATCACAATTTGTGGTGTTTGTGAAGTTGCAGCATTATCAAAATACACCAAAGGTTTTCCGTGTACTTTTCTTTTTAAAATAGGGAAATCTTCACGAATTTTATCAACATTGAACATAGAAATCGGTTTAAAGTACAAAGATAAACCTTGATTTTTGAAACAGATACAAAAGACAATATGAATTTCTTATTTTTACATAACTAAACCATTTCGAAATGAAAATCTTTAAACGTATTCTGATTGTATTATTCATCGCTATTATTTTGGTAGTGTTTTTCAACTATCCAAAATTGAATATATTATCTGGATATTCTGCCAAAAACACAGCGTCATCGGTTTTTGTAGCTAATAGAACCTTAGAATTTACAGATAAAACCGACAATAATTTTTCACCTGTAAATTTGGCTTCGGATGAAATTGATACCAATAAAAAGGTAGCAACATCATCAGCATTTGGTTTATTAACTCGAAAAGCAATTTATAGAAAAGGTTTAGGTACGGTTTTAACGCTAACTAAAAAAGATGAAACAGCTACGTATTTATCACCTAAAAGAATACAACCAGATAACATAACTCCATATCCTTATGGAAATGCTGCACAGAAAGATACCATTTTTACAAATGTAGATTATACAAAACTAAACGAAACTGTGGCTTCTGTTTTTGGAAAAAATAAATCTCGAGCAGTTGTGGTGATTTATAAAGATCAAATTATAGCAGAGAAATACGCAGAAGGATTTAATAAAGATTCTAAAATTTTAGGATGGTCTATGACCAAAAGTATTATGAGTACAGTTTTCGGAGTTATGCAACATCAAAATAAATTAAAAATTACAGATAAAGCACCAATTGATTCTTGGCAAAATGACGAACGTAAAAATATTACGATTCATAATTTACTGCAAATGAATTCTGGTTTGGAATGGGATGAAAACTACGACGAAATTTCTGATGCAACCACCATGTTGTTTTTAGAAAGAGATATGACCAAAATGCAAGAAAATAAACCATTAACGGGTAAAATCAATGCATCTTGGAATTATTCTTCTGGAACATCCAATCTGTTATCTGGTATTGTTAGAAGTCAGTTTGCAACACATCAAGAATACTTAGATTATTGGTATGCAGATTTAATTGATAAAATTGGTATGAATTCTATGGTTTTAGAAGCAGATTTGGCAGGTAACTATGTAGCATCTTCTTATGCGTGGGCAACTCCAAGAGATTGGGGAAAGTTTGGGTTGCTGTATTTGCACAATGGGAATTGGAATGGACAACAGATCTTTGCTAAAGATTGGGTAAAATATGTATCAACACCTACACCAACTTCAAACGGAACTTATGGCGCTCAATTTTGGTTAAACGCAGAAGGACAAATGAAAGATGTACCAAAAAACATGTTTTTTGCGGATGGATATCAAGGCCAAAGAGTGTATGTATTGCCAGATCAAGATTTGGTGATTGTTAGAATGGCCTTGTCTTGGATGGAAGAAAATAAATTTTTAAAGGGAGTTTTAGCGGCAATAGAACACTAGTTTTAAAACCTATAAAAGAAAGGGTGAATCTGCCAAAACTTCCGAATTTAGTTTTGGTACGTTTTTGGCAATCAATTGATTAAAAATCACTCAAAATGAAAACTTTTTTAAAAATTTTATTAACGGCTTTAGCTGTAGTTGTTTTAGCTAATATTTTACCTGGTGTTGCTGTTACTGGTTATGGAGCTGCAATAATTGTGGCCATTGTAATTTCTTTACTAAATTTATTTGTTAGACCTCTTTTAATCTTTTTTACACTGCCAGCAACCCTAGTTACTTTTGGTTTGTTTTTATTTGTAATCAATGCAATTATTATTTTGTTGGCAGATAAATTGGTAGATGGTTTTGCAGTATCTGGGTTTTTAGCAGCTTTCTTTTTTAGTATTTTACTGTCAATTTTTAGATCTTTTCTCTTTTCGCTATTGAAAGAGGAAAAAAGGTAATTACTCTTGAAAAGCGGCCCTTTGTAAACGATCATTCATAGATTTTCCTAAACCAACATTAGGCATTTTTTCAACAACAATAATGTCTAATTTTTGATGATCTAATACATGCAAAGCATCATATAATTTTGAAGCAGCTTCTTGTAGGTTGTTAGTTGTTGATAAAACAATTGAACTATGTACAGCTTTATTTTGATAAGAGTTGCTTAAAGTTAACAGCCCTATTTTTTTATTAGGGTGCTGTTCAACAGTTTTTACAACATCAGAAGTTAATAAGGTTGTAGTTAATGGCGAATAATGTTTTTGCAACATTCCTGGGGCATCTGGGCCTTGTTCTTTCTTGTTCTTTACAGTAACTTTTCCAACAATAGCTTCAATATCTTCTAAAGCCAAAGCACCTAATCTGTAAATTATGGGTTCTCCCTTATCAAATCCAATAATAGTAGATTCTATGCCGTTTTTACAAGCACCACCATCTAAAACCATTTTAATGTCATTTTTAAAATAACGTTCTACATGTTCTGGTTTTGTAGGGCTTATGTTGTTAAACGGATTCGCACTTGGTGCAGCCAAAGGAAAGTTCAACTGATTTAAAAGTGCTAAAGTGGTTGGATGATTTGGTACACGAACAGCAACAGTATCTTTTCCTGCTGTTATTAAATCAGGAATTTTAGGATGTTTTTTTAACACTAAAGTCAAAGAGCCTGGCCAAAAAGTTTCGGCCAATAGTTTTGCTTTTTGTGGTACTTCTGCAACAATATCATTTAAACGATCTATTGAAGGAATATGAACTATTAAAGGATTAAAAAACGGACGCTTTTTCGTTTCAAAAATTCGTTGAATCGCTTTTTCGCTAAAAATATTCCCAGCCAAACCATATACAGTTTCTGTAGGTATGGCCACCAATTCTTCGTTGTTTAAAAGAACAACTGCTTTTTGTATGTCTTTAGAAATAATACTCATCTTTGCGATTGCAAAATTACACATTAAAATGAATAGTTTTTTAAAAATCAGCAGCAACTCTAAAACTCATTTTTTTTTGGTTTGATGGATGTAAAAACTCGATAAATTCGGCATGTAAATGCAATCGGTTTAATTTTTTACCATACAAATCATCGCCTAAAATAGGGATGTTTAAGCCATTTTTATGCGCAGCATGTACTCTTAATTGATGCGTTCTGCCAGTAACAGGATAAAAATAAACACGGGTTTTGTTATTTTTTATATTGATGATTTCCCAATTAGTTTCTGCATTTTTGCCATGTTTAAAATCTACCAATTGCTTGGGCCTATCCTCTAAATCTACACGAAGAGGAAGCTGAATCGTTCCTTTTTTCTTTGTTACAACTCCATCTAACAAAGCAATATAACGTTTTTTTACTGTTCTTTTTATAAACTGACTTTGTAAAAAAGCATTGGCTTTTTTGGTTTTTGTTAATACTAAAATACCAGAGGTAGACATGTCTAACCTATGCACAATTAAAGGACCAGTTGCATTTGGGTATTTTTCTTTAATTCTAGTATACACAGAATCTTTAACCGCTTTTCCAGGTACAGATAAAAACTCAGCAGGTTTGTTAACAACCACTAAAACATCATCTTCATAAATGATTTTAAGTTCTTGGTTTTTTGCTAAGTTTTCTAATAAAACATTTTTATCCATTTCAATACCTTGAAGCATGTGTGTTAAAATGGGTTTACATCTGCTTTGGCAAGCAGGATAATAGTTTTTATGTTTTCTTACAGCCGAGTTTGGTGATATTCCCCACCAGAATTCTGCCATTGTAATCGGTTTTAAATCATTGGTAAAAGCATATTGTAGTAATTTAGGCGCAGCACATTCGCCAGAACCAGCAGGTGGTTTTAGGGTTGGATTATTAAAAATAGCTAATAAATGTTTTTGCTCTTTTTGTTGATTCAAAAAAGCATAATGTTCAAATAAAGTTTGCTGTAAATAATTTGATATTTCTTTTCGTTGTTTTTTTAAGGCTGCAATTTTATCCTCATAAACAGAAAGTTGATTTTGTATTTTATCAATTTTAGTTTGATAATATGCTTGCAATTCTTTGTAGAAAAACTGCTGATTGTAACTTTCGTGCTGTAACTCTAAAACTAGTTTTTTAAAATCGTTTTCATGTAAGCTTGTAATACCCTTTTTTTTTCTTGCTTTTCTATCAGCTTTAGCAAGCTTCATTTTTTTTCTCTGAAATGCTAAGTCGGTTTCTATTTCTAAGGATAGGTTATTGAGCTTTTCTCTTAAATTTAAATAGGTTTTATTTTTTTCTAAAAGACTAAGGTTTTTATTGATTGCATCAATTTCAGATTCACCTTTGGTATAAAAGCTTCCATCAGTTCTCATATTAAAAACAGGTGGAACAAATTTTACAGGCAAACTATTGTCATCTAATTTTCCAGAAAAAGCCGCTAAATAGCCTATTTCGTTTTGTTGAGTTTGCACAACCAAAACACCAAACATTTTACCAATAGCTTGGTTAGTGTTACTTTGTTTTAATCCAAAGTTGTGTTTAAAATCGGTCTGATGTTCTAAATATTCTTGAATTTCGTTAGCCGCAATTTGTGCCAAAAGATGCGGTTGATAGTAAAATGGAAAAGTAAATTTTTGAGGCAACTGAATGCCAGACACCTCTGTTTTAAAATGTAAAAAGTGTTTTAATTTCATTCAAAAAAAGTGTCAAAACTTTAAATTTACAGTACGACAGTTACGCTTTTTGGTTGTATAAATCTATCTTTTTTCTTTTATTAAATACATATACACTGGGTAATGATCTGAATAACCACCTGTGTAACCACCGTAAGAAAAACTTCTAAAAGGATACCCTTTAAATTGCCCTTTTCTACCTGTTAAAAAACGCTTGTTAAAAATATTAGCTTGGTACATTTTATAAGTAGAAAAATCTTTTTCGCCTTTATCTAATAATGGCGATGAAATTAAAACCATGTCAAATAGGTTGATATTATCTCTGTAGCCTAAAGTATTAAAACCTCTTCTATGCAAATCTTCATAAGGGTTATAAATGTCTAGCTCGCCTACGTTTTTCTTTTTTGCTTTGGTTTTTAAAACCTCTTTAAAGCTAGAATTAGTAGGATCGTCATTAAAATCGCCCATAATTAAAATTTTTGCATTGGGATCTTTTTCGCGCACTTGGGCAATTATTTTTGTGTTTTGATAAGCCGCTTTTTCACGCAAAGGCCTGCTTTTTGCTTCACCACCACTTCTAGAAGGCCAGTGGTTTACAATAACGTGAATCAATTCATCATCTAAATAACCAGAAACTAATAATTGATCTCTAGTATAAACTTTTCTGTTTTCTCTATAAATATTAGGATTATAGGCTTCATGAAAAACAGGTTTAAAATATTTTTTTTGATATAACAAGGCTACATCAATACCACGTTTGTCTGGAGAATCATAATGAATAATACCATATTTCTTCTTCGCTAAGTGCTTGTTTTTTACCAAATCTTCTAAAACACTTAAATTTTCTACCTCAGAAACTCCAATAATAGCAGGGCTTGTTTTGGCTTTCTCTTCACCAATTTGCGCAATTACACTGCCTAATTTATCAATCTTATCCCAATAAACTTTAGATCTATTAGATTTTAGCTCCATCATTGGGCTTGCTTCATCATTTATAGAAGTATCATTAATGGTGTCAAACAAATTCTCTAAATTATAAAAGGCAATGGTTCTAATATTATATTGTTTTCCTTTGTTTTGGGCTGTACTTATTGAAATGCCTAAAAAAAGAATAGTTAAAAAAGAGATGTAATTTTTCATCGATTGTATTTTTATATCGCAAACTTATAAAACAAAATGTAAGCCAAACATGATATAATGTTATTTTAACATAAGCGTTTGTTAAAAATTGTTAATTTTGCTGATATTATTTCAGGTAAATTTAAAAAAATCAATCAAACATTTATGAGAAAAATTGTTTTATCAATATTTCTGATGTTATTTCTCTTTTTAGGAGCAAATGCACAAAATATTGTGAAAGGAATCGTTTCAGATAGCGATTCTGAAAATCCTCTGCAGAGTGTTTTGGTAAGTGTTGTAAATACCAATCTGAGTCAAAAAACTGGTTCTGATGGGGTATTTATGATAAAAAACATACCAAATGGAAGCTATATTGTAGAGATTAAATTAGCGGGTTATGAAACTCAGAACTTTCCTGTAGAGCTTTCTGGAGAAACTGTAGACTTAGGAGAAATCCTCTTTTACAAAGACATTGCAGAAGACCAAGATTTAAGTTTAATTACCATTACTGATGATGAATTAAATGACGATGCTAGTGCTGCAGATAATATTGCAGGTTTGCTACAAGCTACTAGAGACATCTATTTAAGAACAGCTGCGTTTGAATTCAGTTCGTCGTTTTTTAGAATTAAAGGATTAGATTCTGGAAATGGAAAAGTACTTATTAATGGTATAGAAATGAACAAACTTTACGATGGTAGAGCACAGTGGAGTAACTGGGGTGGTTTAAATGATGTATTGCGCAATCAAGAGTTTAGTAACGGTTTATCTCCATCAAATTACACTTTTGGTGGTGTTTTAGGATCTACGAATATAGATACTAGAGCTTCTGGTCAAAGAGCAGGTACAAGAATTTCGTATTCATCTTCTAACAGAAGTTATGTGCATAGAGTAATGGCAACACACTCTACAGGTGTTTTAGAAGGCGGCTGGTCTATGACCTTTTCTGGTAGTAGAAGGTCAGGTTTAGAGGGTTTTAATGAAGGTACAAGTTATAATGCGTATTCTTTATTTGCATCTATAGAAAAACAAATTGGCGAAAATCATAGCATTAATTTTACATCTATTTTTACACCTAATAGAAGAGGTAAATCTTCACCTAATACTCAAGAGGTTTTCGATTTAAAAGGTATTGCGTATAATGATTATTGGGGGTATTTAAATGGTAAAAAAACAAACTCAAGAATAAAAGAAGTAGAAGAGCCAATTTTAATGTTGAATCATTATTGGGATATGTCCGATAAAACAACTTTACAAACCAACTTGGCATATCAATATGGTAAAATAGGCAACAGTCGTATCGATTTTAATGGAGGCGCAAATCCAAGCCCTACCTATTATCAATATTTACCAAGTTATTACGAAAGAGATGGTGATTTAGCAGGGGCTTACGAAGCTAGAGAACGTTTTGAAAATGATGGTCAATTAGATTGGAATAGAATAATTGATGCCAACGTTACCAATGCCAATAATGGTTTAGATAATGCCTATGTATTGTATGAAGATAGAAATGATGATAAACAACTAACAATAAATAGTATTCTAAATACAGAAATTACTAATAATATTACCTTAAATGCAAAGTTAGAGTATAAAAGATTACGTTCTAGTAATTTTGCAGAAGTTATAGATTTATTAGGTGGTACAGGGTATTTAGACATCAACCCTTTTGCAGATACAGAAAACAAGCAACAAAACAATCTTTTAGCACCAAATAGAGTGGTAGGTGAAGGAGATATGTTTAGATATAATTTTAATTTAAATTCTGATGTTCGTGGTTTCTTTACACAAGCACAATTTAAATACAATAAGGTAGATTTTTACACGGCTTTTAATGTGTCTAGAACAACACATCAAAGAGAAGGATTGTACCAAAATGGACGTTTCGAAAACAACTCTCTAGGGTTGTCAGAAAAATTAGATTTCACCAATTTTGGTGTAAAAGGGGGGTTAACGTATAAAATTACTGGTCGTCATTTATTAGATGTAAATGCTGCGTATTTAACACAAGCACCAACTATCAGAAACTCGTTTTCTAATTCAAGAGAAAATAACAATGTAGTAGATGATTTACAAAGCGAAAAAGTATTTTCTACAGACTTTAGCTATATTGTAAGAAGCCCAATCATTACATCAAGATTAACAGCCTATTATACCAATATAAAAGATGCTACTGAAATATCTTTTTATTTTGCTGATGGAGTTGGAGGTGACAATACTGCCTTTGTACAAGAAGTGTTATCAGGTATAGAAAAAGATCATATTGGTGTAGAATTAGGAATTGAAGCCCAAGTTACACCTACAATTAAGTTAAAAGGTGCAGCCTCAATAGGTCAATTTACGTACGCAAATAATCCGAATTTATACCTTACGTCTGATGTTGCAGATAATGGAGGTTTTGATAGCGATTTTAGATCAAAAGATTATGTGTCTTTGTTAGAAAACTACAAATTGGCTTCTGGGCCACAGAATGCCTATTCTGTTGGTTTTGAATATCGTGATCCAGATTATTGGTGGTTTGGTGCCACTGCAAACTTCTTTTCTAACATCTATGTAGATGTAGCCCCATTAAATCGTTCTGCCAATTTTTATGAAGATGCAGATGGGTTGCCTTTTTCAGATTACGATACTGAGTTAGCAAGAGAATTACTACAACAAGAAAAATTTGATGATTATATGGTTGTGAATTTAATTGGTGGTAAATCTTGGAAAATAGGAGACAAATTTATCAGTGTATTTGCAACAGTAAATAATTTGTTGAATACAGAATACAAATCTGGTGGATTTGAACAAGGTAGAAACGCAAACTTTAGACAATTAAGAGACGATAAAGCGTTAGATAAACCAGTATTTGGCAATAGATATTGGTATGGTAGAGGTACAACCTACTTTTTAAACATAAACTTAAGATTTTAAATATTATAATTAAACGAATATGAAAACAAATAAAATAATCATCTTGGCATTTGCCTTTATAATAGGAGTTTCTTTAAACTCTTGTGTAGAGGATGGAGATTATACAGTGCCTAGCGATTTAGGCCTTGTAGAAAATACAGAAGTTGAGAATATTATAGCAGATTTAAACAATCCTAATGGAAGTTTAGATTTAATCTCGATTGCTAATCTTAAAACCTTGTTTACAGGAGAGGCTACTGAAATCACCTCAGATTTAGTAGTAAAAGGCTATGTTACTTCATCAGATAGAACAGGAAACTTTTTTAAAGAAATATTCATTCAAGATGCTGCAGAAAACCCAACAGCAGCCATTAAAGTGGTGTTGAATTTAAATGATACCTACAACAAATACAATTTTGGTAGAGAAGTTTATATAAAATTAAACGGATTATTGATAGGAGAAACAAGAACTGGAGATGGTGTAATTACTATTGGTGGTGTTGCTAACGGAGATGCTGTAGATGATTTATCTGTTAAACAAATAGAAGAAAATTTGTTTAGATCTTCAGTAACTGCAACTTTAGTACCTAAAACCATGAATTTATCTGAAATTTCTTCTGCACATTTAGGGATGTTTATACAAGTTGAAAATGCACAATTTGATAAAGAAATTATGGACTTAACTTTTGGTGATCCTGATGAGCAGTTCGATACACAACGTTTTTTAGAAAGTTGTACAGATGGTGGTTCTATTTCTTTAGAAACTAGCTCTTTTGCTACCTTTAAATTTGCACCATTACCAGCAGGAAGCTTTACAATTAATAGTGTAGTTTCAAAAACTTTTGATGGTAGTAGCTTAATTTTAGTACTAAATGATAAGAACGATATTATTGTAACTGGTGAAAGATGTGATCCACCAGAATTAGATTGTGGTACAGCAACTGAAGAAGGTACAACAATTCTTTTTGAAGATGCATTTGAAACGCAAAGTACAAATAGTCCAATTTCAGGTAATGGTTGGACAAACTACCAAGAAGCAGGTACAGAAACATGGGAAGCATACAGAGCAACAGGTTCTAATGCATCTCAAGGAGTCTCTGCAGCAGTGGGTTCTTTTAGATCTGGAGACGATAGAACAGTGGCTTGGTTAATTACACCAGAAATTGATTTAGATGCAAATAGCAATGTTACCCTTTCTTTTGAAACTTCAAATAGTTTTGCAGATTCTAGTACTTTAGATTTATTATTTTCAGAAAACTGGGATGGAACTACAGAAGGAATAGCAACTGCAACTTGGGGTGTTGTTCCTGCAGCTTACATTACTCAAGATACAGATTCATTCTCTTCTTGGTTCGAGTCTGGTATTGTAGATTTATCTTGTGGTTCTGGTAAAATACATTTTGCATTTAAGTATACAGGAAGTGGCGAAACTGCTTTTGATGGTACTTACGAGTTAGATAATATTAAAATAGCAGCAGATTAATTTGTAAAATATTTTAAAATACAAACCAGTAGAATTTTTTCTACTGGTTTTTTTATTTTTACAATATGAATAAAATAGAACATATTGGTATTGCAGTAAAAGATTTAGAAAAATCGAATACCTTATTTGCATCACTTTTTGGGCAAGCACATTATAAAATCGAAGAGGTACTTACTGAAGGTGTAAAAACTTCTTTTTTTAAATCGGGGCCTAATAAAATTGAGTTGTTAGAGGCCACAAATGCTGAAAGTCCGATTGCAAAGTTTATTGCTAAAAAAGGCGAAGGAATACATCATATTGCTTTTGCTGTTGATGATATTGTTTCAGAAATAAAAAGATTAAAAAAAGAAGGATTTATCATTTTAAATGAAACACCAAAAAAAGGAGCAGACAACAAATTAGTAGCTTTTTTACACCCTAAATCAACAAATGGTGTTCTTATAGAGCTATGCCAAGAAATCGATTAGTTAAAATACTGCAAACAGGTACTATCAACTAATTTCTAATTATTATCTTGCAACCATTATTTAAAGGATTATTTAATGTCATCAAAATTTGACTCTTATCAAAAAAGACGTTTAGCATCTTCTTACATTTCTGTTGTAATTAGTATTGCTTTGGTGCTTTTTATGGTAGGTGTTTTAGGGTTGATTGTCTTAAAATCTACTAAAGTAGCCAATTACGTAAAAGAAAAAGTTGCGATTACTTTATTTATAAAAGATAACGTAACTCAAAAGCAAATAAAAACCTTTAGAGAATCGCTTTTAAAAGAAGAATTTACAAAAAAAGCAATTTATATAAGCAAAACACAAGCTGCAAAAAAATATAGTAAAGAAATTGGTGAAGATTTTTTAGAGTTTCTTGGAGAAAATCCTTTAAAAAACGGAATTGACATCTACCTAAAAGCAGATTATGTTACCCCAGAAAAAGTAGCAGCATTAGAACAAAAATTTTCTAAAAACCTGTTTGTTGCAGACGTTTCTTATGACAAGCCATTGATAAATTTATTAACCAAAAATATTAAAAGAATTAGCTTTTGGTTGTTGATTATAAGTGGTTTCTTTACATTAATTGCAATGATTTTAATTAACAGTTCTATACGTTTATCCATTTATGCAAAACGTTTTAATATCAAAACCATGCAAATGGTAGGCGCAACAAAAGGCTTTATTAGAAGGCCATTTATTTGGCGAAGTATAAAATTAGGAATGCTTGGAGCAGTTTTAGCTTTAATTGGTTTAGCTGTTTTAGTCTATTATTTAGATAAATATATACCAAGCTTAGATTTTTTAGAAGATTATAACACCTTAGCATATATTGTAGGTGGCGTTATTTTATCAGCATTAATCATCACTTGGCTAAGTACATTTTTTGCAACTCAGCGTTTTTTAAATTTAAAAACAGACGAACTTTATTATTAATAAATATGAAAAAAGAAATTAATCAAGAACAAGAATTTTTATTCGGTAAAAAAAACTACATCATAATGCTTGTAGGTATTGTGTTTATTGCTGCTGGCTTTATTGCAATGTCTGGTGGTGGTAGTGATGACCCTAACGTTTTTAACGAAGAAATCTACAATTGGCAACGAATTCGTTTGGCGCCGACTTTAGTAATTATAGGCCTTGGAATAGAAATTTACGCAATATTAGTAGACCCAAAAAAATAAGCTATGGATGTTTTAGAAGCAATTATTCTTGGAATAGTGCAAGGATTAACCGAATTTTTACCAGTATCATCTAGTGGTCATTTAGAATTAGCAAAAGCTATTTTAGGTGATACTTCTGTGCCAGAAGAAAGTTTAACGTTTACAGTAGTTTTGCATTTTGCAACTGCCCTTAGTACATTGGTTATTTTTAGAAAAGAAGTAGCAGATATTTTAAAAGGATTATTTCAATTTAAATGGAATGACGAACTAAAATTCTCATTAAAAATCATCATTTCTATGATTCCTGCAGTGGTTGTTGGGCTCGTTTTTGAAGAACAATTAGAATCTTTTTTTGGCGGAAAAATATTATTAGTAGGTGTAATGTTATTGGTTACAGCTGTGCTATTATTGTTGGCAGATAAAGCTAAAAACACCAATAAAGAAGTTTCTTTTTCAAACTCTGTAATCATAGGGGTTTCACAAGCAATTGCAATGTTACCTGGTATTTCTAGATCTGGTGCCACAATTTCTACCTCGGTTTTATTGGGTATTGATAGAACAAGAGCTGCACGTTTTTCATTTTTAATGGTTGTGCCTTTAATTTTTGGTAAAATCGGGAAAGATGTTTTAGGGGGCGATTTAAATTTTCAATCTTCAGAAATGATTGCTATTTCAGCGGGTTTTGTAGCTGCATTTTTATCGGGTTTATTGGCTTGTAAATGGATGATTGCTTTGGTAAAGAAAAGTAAATTATCATATTTTTCAATCTATTGTGCAGTTGTAGGTATAATTGCTATTGGTTATGCACTTTTAAGTTAATGTATAAAGTATTGAAAACCGAAGAAGATTTCAAAAAAGGTCAGGTTTTATTGATTGATAAACCACTAACGTGGACCTCTTTTCAGGCTGTAAATAAAATACGTTGGCACATTAAACAACGCTTTAAAATTAAAAAAATTAAAGTTGGGCACGCAGGTACGTTAGATCCTTTAGCTACAGGTTTATTAATTATTTGTACAGGTAAACAAACCAAACAAATAAATGTTTACCAAGGGCAAATTAAAGAATACACAGGTACTTTTACAATTGGTGCAACAACCCCAAGTTACGATTTAGAAACAGAAATTAACCAAACCTTTTCTACAAAACACATAACCGAAGCTTTATTAAAAGAAACTACAAAACAGTTTTTAGGTGATATTCAGCAAAAGCCACCTATTTTTTCTGCCATTAAAAAAGAGGGCAAACGTTTGTATGAATTGGCAAGAAAAGGTGAAACTACAGAAATAAAATCACGTACAGTGACTATTCAAGAATTTGAAATTACCAATATTGATTTTCCAAAAGTAGATTTTAGAGTGGTCTGCAGTAAAGGAACTTACATTCGTTCGTTGGCTTATGACTTTGGTTTGGCTCTAAATTCTGGAGCACATTTATCAACCTTAAGAAGAACCAAAATTGGAGCTTTTTCTGTAGCTGATGCAGTTTCAATAGATGAATTTATTGAGAGTTTGAATGAATAAGGTGTTTATTTTATCCTTTTAGATTGGGTAATAAAAGATAAACCTTGTTGACTCATTGTAGAACTCATAACAGCTTCAAAAATAGGTTCAGGACAATGTTTAGGTGTTTTCCATTCAAAAATAAAATTAGAGCCAGTACCTCCAGTAACATCAACTTCATCTATAATAATTTCTGCTGTTTCTAATGGTTTTAGAAAAATTGGAAAATCAAAATATTTTCTAATCGATTCTCCTTCTGTATCAAAGTATTCCGCTTTTAGTAGGTATATGGTATCTAAATCGCTAGTATTTCTTAAGCTAATCATAGAGGTTAAACTAATTTTTTTACTTTCGGTGAAACTGTAAATTTCTGAATATATAGATAGGTAAGATTTGCCATATTCTAAAGAGTCTTTTAAGGGTGCATGTACTTTTCGTTTAGACCAATTTTCAAAGTTTATAGCATCCTTTTCTTTTTTATGGCTACAGTTATACAATAGAAGTGCCAACAGTATTGTTAAATAGTTTAGTTTCATAAAAGTAAATGTTTTAAGATTTTAACAAATCTATTTTTACAATCAAATATATTGCATTTGTTTTGATCTATTTTATGTCTATCCTAAATAATAACGTAAAACATCACTTTTAGATTTGTTTTGTAAACGTCTAATAGCTCTTTGTTTAACTTGGCGTACACGTTCTCTTGTTAAATCGAATGTTTCTCCGATTTCAGTTAAGCTTGATGGTGAATGACTGCCTAAGCCATAAAACATTTTAATTACTTTGGCTTCTTTATGAGTTAGCTTATTTAAAGCTCTATCAATTTCAGTAGTTAAAGATTCTTTCATTAAGTTTTTATCGGGTCTTGGAGATTCATCAGATCTTAATACATGATATAAATTAGAATCTTCACCTTCTTTAAAAGGAGCATCCATAGAAAGATGTTTGCCTGAGTTTTTCATAGATTGGGCAACACTACTTACTGTAGTATCCAATTCATTGGCAATTTCAACATAAGTAGGTATTCTTTCATTTTGTTGTTCTAATTTAGAGTACACTTGTTTTATCTTGCTAATACTTCCAATTTTATTTAAAGGCAAACGAACAATTCTAGATTGTTCTGCAAGCGCAGACATTATAGATTGACGAATCCACCATACAGCGTAAGATATAAATTTAAAACCTCTGGTTTCATCAAAGCGTTTTGCGGCCTTTACCAAACCTAAATTTCCCTCGTTAATTAAGTCAGATAATTTTAAACCTTGCCCTTGGTATTGTTTTGCAACAGAAACTACAAATCTTAAATTGGCTTGCACCAACGTATCTAAAGCTCTCTGATTTCCTTTTTTAATTTTTATGGCCAACTCTACTTCTTCGTCTGCCGTAATTAAACCTATTTTACTAATTTCTTGAAAATATTTCTCTAAAGATTTTGCATCGCGATTGGTTACTTGTTTTGTAATTTTAAGTTGTCTCATGGTAAGATTTTGAATTTAAAAGTTGAAATTTTAAGAGTAGGTTGTACACTTTAAACTTATGACTAAAGCTTAAAATTTATGAATGAAAATGTACAGGTAGAAAAATTAGAAAACGAAGTTTAAGAAGTTGTTAGTTTTGTGTTGAAGAAATTGAGTAAGGTGTAACTGATATAAATTCGTTTTTTTCATCGAGTGCAAAATTACGAAAAATTAGTCGATTTTGCTAAAAAACAGCCCATTTTTATTTGTTTTAGATCAAAAAACGGTAAAAAACACCAAATTATGCTTTTTTATGAATATGTAAAATTAGTGAATTCTAGTAAAAAATAGGTGTTTGATTAATGTAACGTTAAAGTAAATATTATTGGTGATGAAAAGAGCTAACAATCCATTTGTTTGAGTTAAAATGTTATTGGCTTATCTAATAATTTTGTGCGGAATAAAAATGAAGTTAGATGAATATCCTTAATAAAATAAAATACGTATTACTATTATTTAGCATAGTATTCAGTTCTTGTTCTACCAAAAAGCGAGAGAAAGCTATTTTTCTAGACAACCCGAATGTTTTTAGAATTAAATTGGAAAATGGCGAAACAGAAATTGTTAGAAAAAATCATGCGGATGATTATATTTTTGAGAGTTGGAATGCCTATAATATGGTAAATACTCAACTATCTTTAATGGAAAATGAGGAGTATAAAATTTCTAAAAATAGAATTGTTTATTTAAAAAAATTTATGAATAACTTGGCTGTAAGTATTCCAAATTGGTTACAAACCAATGCTATAAATCAAGAATTAGAAGATGTTGAAGAAGAATTTGATAAATTAATTGACGAATTAGATGAATCAACCCATGTAATTAGAAAAAATTGCAGAGAATTAAATCAAGAATTTAATGAGTTGCAAAAAGAGGTAAAAAAAACTGTTAAAAGCTACACCAACACTTAATTTTCTGTTGATGAAATACAAAAAGAGGCTGTCTGAAAAGTATTAAAACTTGTCATTTTTACTTCGCGTTAAATGACAAATAAATTTACTTTTCAGACAGCCTTTTTTACACTTTAAGTGTACTAATTTTTTAGAATCTTAATGTGGCCCCAATTAAAAAGTTTCTAGTAGCTTGTGGGTAATAACCAGCGCCATCAACTGTGGTGGTTACACCAGCATTAGACCATGTATCATCAAAAGTAAAATAATACCCTCTATCAACATATTCTACATCAAAAACATTATTAATTAATGCTGTAAAAGTTATCGATTTAAAAATCTTCTTCGGATTTATTTGATAAACAAGATTTATATCGTTTATAAAAAAACTATCTAAAACATCATTATCTGAAATGGCACTATTTAAATTACTCATTAATTGTTTGCCAACATATTTAGATAAAAACGAAAACTGAAGGTTTTCAATAGGTGCATAAGTAAACATATTACCAAGAACTACATTTGGTGAAAACGTAATGTCTGTATTTCCTAAAGAAGTTGGTGTTGTATTGCCATCTCTAACCGTAAAGAAATCTCTATTTTTATTCTGGCTAAAAGAAGCATTTGGTCTTAGATACAATTGATCGTTTAAAGTAATTTCTGCATCTATCTCTACACCAAGTCTGTAACTGCTACCAGAAGTGGCTCTAATAGGTTGTCCAACATCATCTATAGCGCCTGTTAATACCAATTGATTGTCATAATCCATATAATAAATGTTGGTGTTTAATTTTACATTTTCTGATTTTAAACGCCATCCAAATTCATAATCAAATAAGGTTTCTGGAGTAGAAACTCCGTTTTCGAAATCATTTCTGTTAGGTTCTCTATTGGCAACAGCAAAAGAAGCATATAAATTATTATCGTTATTTATAGCGTATGTAAAACCAACTTTAGGATTAAAAAAATCGAAATTAGCATCAACATCTATTGGGTCTCTATCTGAAGTTAAGCCAGCAGTTTGGTAGCTAACAAAACGACCTTGTAGATCTACATATCCAGATAATTTTTCATTAATGTTAAAATTAGCTTTCGCAAAAATTGAAAAATCATTTTTAGTAGCATCAGAAAAATAATAACGATCTCTTATGTTTACATCAGCAGCTAAATCACTTCCCCAAATTACTTCCCCAAAATGATCCCCTGTGTAGTTGGAGTAGGAAACTCCTGTTATAAAGTTGATGTTATTGGTTTTGTAGTTTGCACTAAAGTTGAACACATAAAAATCGTTTTCTAACCAACGTCTTACAATTACATCAGTTTCATCTACAATTAAATTGTTAAAATCGGCAGCGTCTTCTTCAGGTTTAAATTGCTCAAAATATCCTGCACCTTTGGTGTAATTTAAACCAAGGTTGGTACTCCATTTGGTGTTCCATTTTTCATTCCAATGCAATTGATAATGATCTTGTTGGTAATTGTCGGTTTCATTATCATAAGTATATGGGTTTTGCCTTCTATCAGCAGCTAATTCATCAGCAGTTAACCCAAACCAAGCTTGGTAAGTTTGCTCTTTACCTCCAAAAGTTACGGCTTTAATTAAGGTGTTTTCATCTACATAACTCCCTTGTAAAAAGTACGATTTTAAGTCGGTAAAAGCTCTATCAACATAACCATCAGAATAAATATTAGACAATCTTCCTGCAATTTCTATATGGTCATTCAGTTTTCCTGTACTAAATTTTACAGTATGTTTTCTAGTGTTAAAAGAACCGAAAGAATTTGAAATTTCTCCAAAAGCATCTTCAGAAATGGCGTCTGTTAAAATATTTAAACTTGCGCCAAAAGCACCAGAACCGTTTGTAGAAGTACCTACACCACGTTGCAATTGAAGGTTTTCTGTAGATGAAGAAAAATCTCCTAAATTTACCCAAAAGGTACCTTGACTTTCAGCATCGTTATAAGGAATTCCGTTAATGGTAACGTTAATACGTTCGCTATTCGAACCACGCACATTCATATACGTATAACCAACTCCAGCACCAGCATCTGATGAGGATACCACGTTAGGTAAATACTTCATTAAAATAGGAATGTCTTGTCCTAAATTACGTTTTGCAATTTCTTTTTTGGTTAAATTAGAAAACGTTACAGGAATATCTGCATTTACACGAACTGCAGACACCAATACTTCATCTAAAAGTGCAGTATCTGAATTTAGTTGAACTACATACTCTTCATTTTGAGTAACTGTAATTTGATCAACAATTGTTTTAAACCCTAAAAAAGAAATTTCAATAGTGTACGTTCCCTTTGGTAATTGAATACTAAAGTTACCTTTGTTGTCGGTAGAAACTCCTTTCTTCATTTCTTTGATTAAAATACTTGCACTAGGCAATGGGTTTTTGTTTTCATCATAAACTGTTCCTTTAACTGTAAATGATTGTGCGTTTGCAAGTATACTTGCAAACAAGAATAAAAAAAAAGTGATTTTTTTCATTTTAAAAAATTTTAAAACGAATAAAAAGAGGTAATTATTCTTGTGATTTATATTGAATAATTATTGCGCGTCATTACAAATGAGAATAAACGAAGTAATCTTTTTAAAAAAAATTTCTTCACATCGTTCGTAACAACATTTTGTTTTCCTAAACAGCATTACCTGTTCTAGGTTCAATGGGTATGATCTCAGCCATAATTAGTTGTTAGTCTTTAGTTGTTAGTCTTTAGTAAAGTTTCTAAAGTCTATCGTCTAAAAGCTACAGTCTAAACTAGCACCCCTTTATGAGAACGACGCAAAATTAAGTCGGAATTTTGTAATGAGAAATAAAAATTTGATTTTTTTTTTAGAAGCTATTTCGCGCTTTCAGCACTCGCTTTTTTTTATGCTGAATTTATTTCAGCATCTTGTTATTAAAAGAAGATAATTTTATTATTTAGAACTGATACTAAATCGAGTTCAGCATAAAAAAAGAGCTCAAACAAATGCTTCAATCGCGGCTAAACTTGTTTGCCAATAAGTAGTAATTAATCTAGCTCAGGTCTTTTTCGTAATGCTTTTTTTACTGAATTCCGTTGTTTGTTTTCGGCTTTACGTTTTAAAGAAGCAAAACTCGGTTTTGTAGGTTTTCTTTTTTTAGGGCGTTTTAAACCAGTTGCAATAATTTTTAAAAAGCGTTTAATAGCCAATTCTTTGTTTCTGTGTTGAGAACGTGTGTCTTCACAAAAAAGAATAAATACATTTTCTTTAGTTAATTTTGATGAAAGTTTCTCCTTTAAAATTGTTTTTTGATGCGCTGAAAGTGCCACAGAGTTTTCTAAATCAAATGTCAATTCTATTTTAGACGACGTTTTATTTACATGCTGACCACCAGCACCAGAACTTCTAATGGCTTTGAATTTTAGTTCTAAAAGAATGTCTTTAGAGTTCATCAATTAATTTTTCTTGGTGTAAGAATGCAAATTTTCTTTTTGAGCAATAATTTTATCAATAGCTGTTACTGCTTTTTTTAACCGAGTTTCTTTGTTTCCTTTTAATAAAAGATAAGGTTTGTTATGGTCTATTAAAGATTGCTCAAAAGCGTTAAACATTTCTAAACGTTGTTCTGGTCTGTCCCGTAAATCATCAGCTTCCCAAGGCGTATCAATATAAGTTAATAAATACAAATCGTATTGATTTTCGTAGGCTGCTTTGTCTAATAATTCATCTACAAAACCCCCATAAAACTCTTGCGAATATACTTTGGTTTCTAACAAATCTGTATCACAAATTAATACCTTATCTGCTTTTAATGCCAACTTATTTTCTAATTTCATTTGCCCAATAGCAATAGGTAATAAATCTTTAGCTTCACAGGTTTTACGTTCATTATTCCATTTTTTTTGTAAATAATCTCTAGCAAATTCGGGCGCCCAAACCGTATTGTAATGACGTGCTAAATGTTCAGAAAGCGTTGTTTTTCCTGTAGATTCAGGCCCAAATAAAACAACTTTTACAACGTTAATGGGTTTTTGTTTAAGCTTTTTTTCCATGCTAAATAACCAAATATTGCAATAAACGTAAATCCTAAGTATTGAAAACTGGTAAACGTAAATCCTTTATAGAAATATAAAGGTACAGAAATGATATCTCCTAGAATCCAAAAAAGCCAATTTTCTATTTTTCGTTTGGCCATCAGCCACATGCCCACAAAGAAAATGGCAGTGGTAAATGTATCTACATAAGCAACCCAAGATGTCCATTTATCAAAACTTTTATAGACTACAAAAACAAATAAAAGTGTGGCTAAAAAGATGTAAATTGAAATTATTTTTTCTTTTCTAGTAGTTTCAGAAATCGGGGTTACTTGAGTTTCATCTATTTTTCTTGTCCAAATATACCAGCCGTAAACGCTCATTATAAAATAATAAGCGTTAATCATCATATCTCCTAAAAGTTCCCATTTTAAAAGAAGATAAACAAAAATAACGGTGCTAATCATTCCTGTTGGAAATACCCAAATTTTATTTTGTTTGGAAAACCATACAGATAAAAATCCAAAAATAACAGCTGTAATTTCTAAGCTTATATCTATAGTAGTGTAGTTTTTGTATTGCCCAAAAAAGAAATCAAAAATTGCAGACATTCGTTTATTAATTAAAAATCAAAAGTAAAAAAGTAAAATTGTTATGCTTTAAAATTTAGGAATAGATTTCTTTATAAAGTTTCAATAAAACTCAAATTAGTTAAAATGCGCTGCAATAGTATTAGCTATTTCAATAAATTCGTCATTAGTTAGTTTTTCTTTTTTGGTAAACTGCATATCAGCCATAATAGAAGTGGGTATTAAATGCACATGAACATGTGGCACTTCTAAACCCACAACACTCATTCCAATACGTTTACAGGGTACTGCCTTTTTTAGTGCTTTTGCAACGCTGTAAGAAAAATCCATCAGTTCTAAATACTCTTCTTTAGATAAATCAAAAATTTTATTTTCCTCTTTTTTAGGAACTACCAAAGTGTGCCCTTTTGCATTTGGATTTATGTCTAAAAAAGCAAAAAATTTATCATTTTCGGCAACTTTGTAACTCGGTATTTCTCCATTAATTATTTTTGTGAATATGCTCATCTTTTGGGTTTTTAAAAATTGAATGACAGTAAATATATAAAAGAATTCGGGTTTTAGCTATGCTAAAACCCGAATTCTATATTAAAAGAAAAATGCAATTCTATTTATCTTGAAATTTCAATAATTTCAAATTTCATAATACCACTTGGCACTTTAATTTCTGCAATATCCCCTAATTTTTTACCTAATAAACCTTTACCAATTGGTGAGTTTACAGACAATTTACCATTTCTAACATCAGTTTCTGAATCTGCCACCAATCTATACGAAAATTCCATTCCGTTTGCTGTATTCTTAATTTTTACGTTAGAATGTATTAATATTTTAGAAGTGTCTAACTGACTTTCATCTAAAATACGTGCGTTGGCCACAACATTTTTTAGTTTCGCTATCTTAAATTCAAGATGCGATTGTTCTTCTTTAGCTGCATGATATTCTGCATTTTCACTCAAGTCACCTTTGTCTCTTGCATCTGCAATTTCTTGAGTTACTCTAGGCCTTTCAATTTGTTCTAGATGATGCAATTCGTCTTTTAATTTTTTTAATCCTTCAGTAGAATAGTATGAAATTTCGCTCATTTTTTTTATTTTTAAAATTATCAATTTTATAGTGAAATGTGTTAATCATTAAAAAAACAGATAATTTAGTGTACTAATAAACCAACTATGGGTAAATTTAAAAATCTCATTGCCTTCGCAGGAATGAGATTGTGAAACAAATGTACAAAATATTTGTAACTTGCTTACGTTTAAAGATAAACTATCATTAAAAATGATTAAAAAGATATTGATTCTTGTGTGTTTTAGTCTTTTTGTAAACTGTTCTGAAACAGGTAATTTGGCTAATTGTATTCGTTCCTTTAACGTTAGCGTTAATACAGATTTAAATAATCCAGGCCTTATAAATGCGCAAACTCCTGGCGGATTTGCTTTTCTACCTGGAGGAAATAAAGGGGTATTATTATTTAATAAAAACGGAACTGATTTTGTAGCTTTTGATCGATTTTGTCCGCAAGCAGATTGTGATGCTGCTATGACTTTTGAAAATCGCTTGTTAAAATGTACTTGCGACGAGAGTACTTACAGTGTAGATTTTGGAGGTACGCCTCAAACTGATGGTTTTCAATGTCCTGCTATAGAATATAGAGTTACTAAAAATGGTTCTACAATTCGAATCAGTAATTTTTAGTAGTTTCTTAGCTTTTCAATCCGTATTTTTGCTACAAATCAACAATAATTATCGTGAAAAATTATTTTTCTTCAGACTTTAAATTAGGCGTTTTAGGTGGTGGTCAGCTAGGTAGAATGTTATTAACAGAAACTCAAAAATTTGATATTCATACTTCAATTTTAGATAGCAATGCAACTGCACCATGTGCAGAAATTTGCAACACTTTTGTTGTTGGAGATTTGCTAGATTTTAATGCAGTTTACAACTTTGGTAAAACTGTAGATTTATTAACCATAGAAATTGAAAACGTAAATTTAGACGCTTTAGATCAACTTGAAGAAGAAGGTTTAACCATTTACCCAAAACCCAAAGATTTAAGAATTATTCAAAGTAAAGCAAGGCAGAAAAATTTTTATATAGATCATCAAATACCAACTGCAGCATTTTCTCATTATGCATATTTAGAAGAATTAAAGCATTCTGTTGAAAACAATATTATCGATTTTCCTTTTGTTTGGAAAGCTGCACGTTTTGGTTATGATGGTAATGGCGTAAAAATTGTAAGAAATGTAGAAGATTTACACAGTTTACCCAATGTAGAATGTATTACAGAAAAGTTAATTCCGTTTAAAAATGAATTGGCAGTTATTGTGGCTAGAAATTCTGATGGAGAAACCACAACCTATCCTGTTGTGGAAATGGAATTTCATCCAGAAGCAAATCAAGTTGAATATGTAATTTGCCCAGCAAGAATAGATTTTAAAGTTGCAGAAAAAGCTAGAGAAGTTGCTTTAAATGTGGTTAGCAAATTAGATTTTGTAGGCTTATTGGCTGTAGAAATGTTTCAGACTGTAGATGATAAAATATTGGTAAATGAAGTTGCTCCAAGACCACATAATTCTGGTCATTACTCTATAGAAGCTAGCTATACCAATCAATTTGAGCAACATTTACGTTCTATTTTAAATCTTCCTTTAGGAAACACAGAAAGTAAAGTAGCAGGAATTATGGTAAACCTTGTTGGTGAAGAAGGGTTTTCTGGTGATGTTATTTATGAAAACTTAAATGACATTATAAAAATTGATGGAGTTACGCCTCATATTTACGGAAAGAAAGAAACACGCCCTTTCAGAAAAATGGGACATGTTACTATTGTGAATTCTGATATTGATAAAGCAAGAGAAATAGCACAGAAAGTTAAGGAAACGATTAGAGTGATAAGCAAATAATTATGGTAGGAATAATAATGGGAAGCGATTCAGATCTTCCAATAATGCAAGAAGCAATAGACATTTTAGAAAGTTTTGACATACAAATAGAAGTAGATATTGTTTCTGCTCACAGAACACCAGAAAAATTATTCGACTATTCTAAAAATGCACACAAAAGAGGTATAAAAGCAATTATTGCTGGTGCAGGTGGTGCTGCTCATTTACCAGGAATGGTGGCAAGTATGAGTCCTTTACCTGTAATTGGAGTTCCAGTAAAAAGCAGAAATTCTATTGATGGTTGGGATTCTGTTTTATCAATATTACAAATGCCAGGAGGTGTACCTGTTGCAACTGTAGCTTTAGATGGTGCAAAAAATGCAGGTATTTTAGCAGCTCAAATTATTGGTGCTTCAGATAAATGTGTTTTAGATAAAATTATCGCTTACAAAGAAGGCTTAAAACTTAAAGTTGAAAAAGCCGCTAAAAAAATTCAAAATTCCTAGTTCAGAATTCAAAGTTAACACTGAATTTTAAATTTTAAACATTGAACATAACAGAATGAACCCACTTTTACAAGATTTTAATACAGCTCCGTTTACGAAAATTTCTTCTGATGATTATAAACCAGCTATTAAAAAAGGGATAGAAATTGCAAAAGCAGAAATTGACGAAATTGTTAATAATACAGATGCACCTACTTTTGAAAACACAACTGTAGCTTTAGATTTTACAGGTGAAAAATTAAATAGAATTACATCTATTTTTTTCAATTTAAATTCGGCAGAAACGAATGATGCTATTCAAAAAATTGCACAAGAAGTTTCGCCTTGGTTAAGTGAATTTAGAAATGACATCACTTTAAACGAAGCCCTTTTTGAAAGAGTAAAAGCTGTTTTTGATGATAGAGAAAATTTAGATTTAACACCAGAACAACAAATGTTGTTAGAAAAGCAATACAAAGGTTTTGCTAGAAATGGTGCAAATTTAAGTGATGATAAAAAATCGAAATTAAGAGAAATAGACTCAAAACTATCTAAATTATCTTTACAATTTGGCGAAAATGTATTGGCAGAAACCAATGCTTTCGAACTGCATTTAACTAATGAAGATGATGTTTCTGGCTTACCTGATTCTGTGAAAGAAGCTGCAAGTCAATTAGCAAAAGAACAAGATAAAGAAGGTTATATCTTTACACTTCAATATCCAAGTTACATTCCTTTTTTAACGTATGTAGACAATAGAGAGTTACGTAAAAAAATGGCAATTGCTGCTGGTAAAAAAGCCTTTCAAGACAATGAGTTTAACAACGAAAAAATTGTTTTAGAAATTGTAAACTTACGTCAGCAAAGAGCAAACTTATTAGGTTATAAAACCCACGCTCATTTTGTTTTAGAAGAAAGAATGGCAGAAACTCCTGAAAAGGTAATCGAATTTTCTAACAATTTATTAGAAAAAGCAAAACCTGCTGCTCAAAAAGAGTTTGAGAATTTAGAAAAATACGCTCAAAAATTAGACGGAATTGATCAACTTCAGAAATGGGATGGCGCTTATTATTCAGAAAAATTAAAGAAAGAATTATTCGATTTAGATCAAGAAATATTAAAGCCTTATTTTAAATTAGAAAATGTAATTGATGGTGTTTTTGAAATCGCAAATCGTTTGTATGATTTAAATTTTGAAGAAGTTTCTACCATCGAAAAATATCATCCAGATGTAAAAACATATAACGTAACTGATAATGAAGGTAACTTTATTTCTGTTTTTTATGCGGATTATCATCCTAGAAAAGGAAAAAGAAATGGTGCTTGGATGACAAGTTACAAATCACAACAAATAAAAAACGGAATTAACGAAAGACCTCACGTTTCTATTGTGTGTAATTTCACAAAACCAACAGCTACAAAACCATCTTTATTAACCTTTAATGAGGTTACAACTTTGTTTCACGAGTTTGGCCACGCTTTGCATGGAATGTTAGCAAACACCACTTACAACAGTTTATCAGGAACTTCTGTTTCTTGGGATTTTGTAGAATTACCAAGTCAGGTTTTAGAAAATTGGTGTTATGAAAAAGAGGCTTTAGAGATATTTGCAAAACATTATGAAACTGGTGAAATTATCCCAATGAAATATGTAGAGAAAATAAAAGAATCTGCAAGTTTTCATGAAGGAATGCAAACTTTACGTCAATTGAGTTTCGGACTTTTAGACATGAAATGGCACTCAGAAGATCCATCAGAAATTACTTCTGTAAAAGATTTTGAAATTTATGCTTTTTCTGAAACCAGATTGTATCCTGATGTTGCAGAAAACTGTATGAGTACAGCATTTTCTCATATTTTTCAAGGTGGATATTCTGCAGGATATTATTCGTACAAATGGGCAGAAGTTTTAGATGCTGATGCTTTTGAATATTTCTTAGAAGAAGGAATTTTTAACAAAGAAGTAGCTACAAAATTTAAAGAAAATGTACTCTCTAAAGGCGGAACTGTAAAACCAATGGAATTGTACAAACGCTTTAGAGGTCAAGAACCAAAACCAGAAGCTTTATTAAGAAGAGCTGGTCTTCTATTAAATGCCTAAAATTAAGTCATAAATTTGTTATAAAACTGTTCCACATACGTTATAAAAATAGATGAGGAACAGTTTTTTTATTTTACTAGCCTTTTTAACCTTTTCTTCTTTTTCACAAATAGTGATTAAAGGAACTGTTTATTATGAAAAAGGACCTTTACAAAATGTAGCTGTTTATCTTAACAATACTATGTTGGGCACAACCACAGATGAAAATGGTGAATTTTCAATTCCTTTGAAACAAGGTAATTATGAATTGATTATTTCTTACCTAGGTTACAAGAAAATTAATTACCCTTTAAACACTATAACTTACAATAAACCATTAGTATTTGTTTTAGAAGAAGAAAATAATATTTTAGACGAAATTATTATCAAAAAAACAGTTTATGATGATGAATGGAGGAATAATTTAATCGTTTTTAAAGAAGAATTCATTGGTATTAGCGAACTTTCTAAAGAATGCGAAATTTTAAACCCTGAAGTTTTATATTTTGATTATAATGCTCAAGATAATATTTTAAATGCTTACGCTAAAAAGCCTTTACAAATCAAAAACAATGGTTTAGGATATCTGATCATTTATGAATTAGAAAGTTTTGAGCGAAACAAGAATTACCTGCGCTATTTAGGATATTCTAGATACAAGGAATTAAAAGGTGGAAAACGAAAGCAAAAACGTTGGGCAAAAAACAGAGAAAAAGCCTACAAAGGTTCAACAATACACTTTTTTAAATCCATTTTAAATAATTCTTTTACTGATGAAGGTTTTATTGTAAATCAATTTAAAAGAGTTCCTAATCCTGAAAGACCTTCTGAAGAAGAAATAAGAAAAGCGAGAGCATTGATAAGACTAAATAGAGGAAAAGCTCTTAGTTTTAACCTAACTAATAAAGTGCCGAAAAATGCTTTAGACTCAGCTTTAGTTATCGTTAGAAAATCACGTTTAGAAAAATTTAGAGATTATCTATACAAGTCTCAACTTTCTAAAAATGAAATCATCACTACAAAGAATAATAAAGCATATCTAACTTTTAACGATAATTTAAGTATCGTTTACACAAAAGAAAAAGAAGAAATGGCTTTTATCACTAGAAATGCATTTAGTAAAAAACGAGATCCTTTGCCTCAAACCTCTAGTTTAATTCCTTTAGAAACAAACATTATTGTAGATAAAAACGGGCTACTTCTAAATCCTTTAGATGTTATCTATGAAGGTTATTGGTCCTTTTACGAAAAAGTGGCTACCTATTTACCTTTAGATTATGTGCCAGTTGGCAGCTCTCAGTAAGCAGTAATTCAGTGAGTTTTTTAATGAAAATGGTAACAGCAAACTGAAGACTAAAAAACTGCTTACTTATTTTTAGCCTCTATCCATTTACTCATAAACTTAGTTGCTTGTAATGTTTGATGTTGCAACATGCTTCCTAAAAAATTCTGAGATCTGTGTTGTTCTAAATTATTTTGAATTTCTTTTATTTTATTGATAAAAGGGTCTTCTAATTTTTCTTTATCATAAATATGATTGATGATTTCTACTCCAGTTAATTGTGCATTTTCCCAAAGAGATTTGCTTTTGTACAATTGAGTTGCAATTAATGCAAAATCCGAGAAATCATCTTCTATAAAACCTGGCCAAGGAAAATTACCACACATACCTTCTGCTCCAATTGTTGTGGTTACACTTGGTGTTCCACAAAGCATGGCTTCTGTCAATTTGCCTTTTATACCTGCTCCAAAACGCAAAGGTGCTAATACTAATCTTGCATTTTCAACAACTTCTCTTGAATTTTCTGCAAAACCTTTAATTAGAAATCCGTCTTTTTTATTGTGCAATTGCTCAATTTGTTGATTTACATATGCTCCATAAACATGAAGTTCTGCTTTAGGCAAATATTCTCTTATCTCTCCCCAAACTTCATTTTTTAAAGTGAGTACAGCATCAACATTTGGTTTATGAAAAAAGTTTCCAATAAAAACAAAATGTTTTCTTTCTTCAAATGATTTCCATTTTTTTGTTTGATGTTCATCAACTTTATCTAACAAAAAAGGGAGATAATACAGAATATTTTCATCTATCTTAAAAACAGATTTTAGCAAATCCATTTCATAAATTGATATAATTAAAGACAAATCGCATCGTAAAATAGAAGCAATTTCTCTTTTAGTTTCATCGGCTTTTAACAAAGCTTCATTTGTGAACTCCTCTCCTTTTTTTAATTGTTGATGTCTAACTTTTCGTAAAAAATGTAAATCTTCTGTATCTAAAATTCGTAGAGCATTTGGGCAATTTTCTGCAACTCGCCAACCAAATTGTTCTTCTATCATAAATCGATCGAAAACAACAATATTTGGGTTTAATTTTTGAATAAAATCATCAAACGAAGACGAATTCAGCTCAATAGCCACTGTTGTAATTCCTAAAGATTCTAGGTCAAAAGCGTTTTTACTTTTTTGAGCAGTAGCAGCAAAAGTAATTGTAAAATTATGTTTTAAAAAAAGCGCAATCAATTGCAACATTCTACTACCAGCAGCAGAAGAATTGGGCTCTACCCAAACTGCACCAATAATTAAAATAGATTGTTTTTTCAATTATTTTGCAGTCATTTGTTGCTTATAATCAGCTTGTACTTTTTTACCCCAAGTCACAATCGCATCAATTTGATCTTGAGTTAAATTCGCTTCTTTATGCGTCCAAGTATAAGACTCTAAAGGCATTTCTCCTTTTTCAACTTCCTCATACAATTCATCCATTTTATGCTCTTTTCTTTTTAATGAATATTCGCTCCATTTAGAAAAATCTAAATGTTTTTTTCCATCTCTAATATGCTCATCTAACCAATAATTTACAGGAGTTATTGCATTGTACCAAGGATAGTTTGTTTTGGCTGAATGGCAATCAAAACAACTTGTTTTCATAATAGCAACTACATCTTCAGGTGGATTTGTTTCAGCAATAAATGCATTTACAGTATCTAAATTCCCATCATTTTTCTCAGGGCCAAAAAACTGTGCTATAATCAATATTAAAAGTAAAACTATCCCTATTTTTTTTAAAACTTTCATCAGATTTGCTTTATAAATTATCAAAAAGTAAATCTACATAATTTGAATAGTATTCTCTAAAAATATATGTATTTTTGTGATTAAATTTCCATTTAATTACATTATGAAATACGATATTATTGTTATTGGTTCTGGTCCTGGAGGATATATTGCTGCAGTTAGAGCCTCACAATTGGGTAAAAAAGTAGCGATTATAGAAAAATACAGTACGCTTGGAGGAACCTGTTTAAACGTAGGTTGTATTCCTTCTAAAGCATTGTTAGATTCTTCACATCATTTTTACGATGCTGTACATCATTTCGAAGAACACGGAATTTCTGTAGAAAAACCTACTTTTGATTTTTCTAAAATGATTGATAGAAAAGCCAAAGTTGTAGAAACAACAACTGGTGGTATCAAGTATTTAATGGATAAAAATAACATTGATGTTTACGAAGGTTTAGGTTCTTTTGAAGATGCTACTCACGTAAAAATTACAAAAAATGATGATTCTTCAGAAGTAATTGAAGGTACAAACATTATTATTGCAACTGGTTCAAAACCTGCTACTTTACCTTTTATTAATATTGATAAAGAACGTATTATCACATCTACAGAAGCTTTAAAACTAAAAGAAGTTCCTAAGCATTTATTGGTAATTGGTGGTGGTGTTATTGGTTTAGAGTTGGGTTCTGTTTACAAGCGTTTGGGGGCAGAAGTAACTGTAATTGAATACGCACCAAAAATTACACCTGGTATGGATGCTGATGTTTCTAAAGAATTACAGAAAGTATTCAAGAAACAGGGTATGAAGTTTAATGTAAATCATGGAGTGACTGCTGTTGAAAGAAATGGAAATGAAATTACTATAAAAGCCAACAACAAAAAAGGTGAAGAAGTAACCTTTACTGGAGATTATTGTTTGGTTTCTGTAGGAAGAAAACCTTATACAGCTGGTTTAGGTTTAGAAAAAGCAGGTGTAAAAGTAAATGAAAGAGGCCAAATTGATGTGAATGATCATTTGCAAACGAATATTTCTAATATTTATGCCATTGGTGATGTTGTAAAGGGTGCAATGTTAGCACACAAAGCTGAGGAAGAGGGTGTTGTTGTTGCAGAATATTTAGCTGGCGAAAAACCACATATCGATTATAATTTAATTCCTGGTATTGTGTATACTTGGCCAGAAGCTGCTGCAGTAGGTAAAACAGAGCAAGAATTAAAAGATGCTAAAGTAGATTATAAATCTGGTAAATTTTCGATGCGTGCTTTAGGACGATCTAGAGCAAGTGGAGATATTGATGGTTTTGTAAAAGTTTTGGCAGATAAAAATACTGATGAAATTTTAGGAGTGCACATGGTGGGTGCAAGAGTTGCAGATTTAATTATGGAAGCTGCAGTTGCTATGGAATACAGAGCATCTGCAGAAGATTTAGCAAGAATTTGTCATGGTCACCCAACGTATTCAGAGGCAGTAAAAGAAGCTGCAAAAGCGGCTTGGGATGGTAAACCTTTAAATGCTTAAAATTATAAAATAGTATACTAGACCTCACAGGTTTTAAAAACTTGTGAGGTCTTTTTAATTTAAGAAATGCAGAGAACCATAAAATCTTTTTCCATTAAAAATGTTCAGCAATTTAAAGAACATTCATTGTTATGGGCTCAACAATTTGAAACTGCAATCTGGTTAGATTCTAATAACTACAAACAACAATATGGTAGTTTTGATGCTGCTTTAGCAGTTGAAGAATTTACCGCAATTAAAACCGATTTTACAAACGCTTTTGATAAACTAAAAGAATATCAATCTATAACTAAAGATTATATTTTTGGCTATATTTCTTATGATGTTAAAAATGATGTGGAGCATTTAACATCTAATAATTTTGATGGATTAGATTTTGCAGATTTGTATTTTTTTCAGCCTCAAAAACTGTTTTTTATCAAAGGTAATACTGTAGAATTTCAGTATTTACAAATGGTTGATGATGAAATGGATAGTGATTTTGATGATATATCTAAAATGTCATTTCGAGCGCAGTCAAGAAATCTAAAATCTGAAAACGATATAAAAATAAAACTTAGAATTCATAAAGAGGAGTACCATAAAAAAATAAACACCCTTTTAAATCACATCCAAAAAGGAGATATTTATGAAGCTAATTTCTGTCAAGAGTTTTATGCAGAAAACGCTACAATCAATCCCATAGAGGTTTACCATCATTTGAATAAAATTTCTCAACCTCCTTTTGCAACTTTTTTAAAAGTAGAGCATCAATATTTATTATCAGCTTCACCTGAAAGATACATTAGAAAAGAAGGAACTAAAATTATTTCTCAACCTATAAAAGGCACTGCAAAACGATTGGTTAGTTTAATTGATGATGCTAAAATTGCATCAGATTTATTTAGAGACGTAAAAGAACGTGCAGAAAATGTAATGATTGTAGATTTGGTAAGAAACGATTTGTCAAAATCTGCCCAAAAAGGGAGTGTAAAAGTAGAAGAGTTATGTAAGGTATATTCTTTTAAACAAGTGCACCAAATGATATCTACAGTTGTTGCTGAAATAGAACCAAAAACACATTCTATTGATGTTTTAAAAAACACGTTTCCTATGGGTAGTATGACTGGTGCACCTAAAGTTTCTGCAATGAAAATTATTGAAAACTTAGAAGAGACCAAACGTGGCTTGTATTCTGGAGCTGTGGGCTATTTTAGTCCTGATAACAATTTTGACTTTAATGTTGTAATTCGAAGTATTTTGTATAATGAAGAAAAAAAATACATTTCTTATTCTGTGGGTAGTGCAATTACAGCAAAATCGATTGCCGAAAAAGAATATGAAGAATGTTTATTGAAAGCTAAAGCAATGAAATATGTGCTTTTACATTCTGAATAATTTTACAATTCCTTAATTTTTAGGTAACCAGATTTTGTTTGTTCTAAAATATCTTTCAATAAAAAAGATGAATACTAAATTATCAGAAAAGGAATATAAAAAACTCGTTATCGACATTGCCAAAAATATAAGTCCTGTACTTGTGCAAAGAGAAAATGATGTAGTTTTTAATGCCGAAAATATTGCCTTACAAGCCAAACAAATTGCAACTGCAGTAAATGAGGTTTTAGCAAATCAAAACACTTAATATTTGTTGTATAAATTGAATTCTTTTTTGTGAAATGCTATTGTATATTAGCCTATTAAGATACGCTTTTATATTTATATCTTTACAAGATGATTACAAACAAAGAAGAAAAATTTCAAAATATTTTTGATAGTTTACAGGATAAAAAAACAGAACAAACCATGTTTAGGAGTTTTTTAAATAAATATCCTGATGACTGGAAGCAGCTTAAAATTTCATTTTCTAAATTTAACAGAAGTAAACAATTTGGTAAAACAATTCCGCTACCAAAACCAGAACAATCTTTGAAAAAAGAAATTAGAGTTTGGTTAAAAAACCAACTTAAATGATGCATAAAGAATTTCATTTTAATATATTCAATACTGAGTTTTATGGACAGTATTGGAAAGCTAAAACAACAAAAGCAGTTGTAGTTTTGGTTCACGGAATGGGCGAACATTCTTCAAGATACAAACATGTTGCTAAAAAACTTACAGAAAATAATTTTTCTGTAGTTGCATTTGATCATTTTGGTCATGGAAAAACTGTAGGTAAAAGAGGCCATAACCCTAGTTTTGAAGCCGTTTTAAAAAGTATTTCAAAAACCATTGAAAAAGCAGAGGAATTGTTTTCTAAAAAACCAATTTTCTTATATGGCCATTCTATGGGTGGTAATGCCGTGATTAATTATGTACTCAGAAAACAACATCATTTAAAAGGAGTGATTGCCACAAGTCCGTTTTTAAAATTAGCTTTTCAGCCACCAAAAATAAAACTAGCTGTTGGTAAAATATTACAAAAAATTGCACCCTCTGTAACGTTAGGAAATGAACTAGATGCTATGCATATTTCTAGAGATTCATTTGAAGTAGAAAAATATATAGACGATAAATTTGTTCATCATAAAATTAGCCCAAATTTTTCGTTAACTTTTATAGAAACAGGTCAGTGGGCTATTGAAAAGGCACAACAATTAAAAATACCAATGATGCTTTTTCACGGAACTGATGATAAAATTATTGCTTACCAAGGAAGTCAAGAATTTGTAAATAATTCAGATAAAGCAACTTTAAAATTATATGAAGGTGGTTATCACGAATTGCATAATGATTTGTGTAAAAAAGAAATGCTACAAGATGTTGTAAACTGGCTAAATTCTCAACTTTAATTTGTGTATTTTTGAGGTGTAGATGCTTCAAGAATTCAAAACACATATCAATACTAATTTTCCTTTTTTAAAGGATAAAAAAATAGTAATTGCCATTTCTGGCGGATTAGATTCTGTGGTTTTGTATCACCTTTTGCATCAATTACAATTTAATATTTTTTTAGCACATTGCAATTTTAAGCTCCGAGAACAAGAAAGTGATTTGGATGAAGAATTTGTGGTAAAACTATCTCAAAAATCGTCTAATCAGATTTTTAGGATAGAATTTGACACCGATAATTATGCTAAAAAACATAAATGCTCTACACAAATTGCAGCAAGAGAACTGCGTTACAATTGGTTTCAAGAATTGTTATCAAAATACAATTTCGATTATATTGCTACTGCACATCATGCAGATGATAATTTAGAAACATTCCTCATCAATTTAACAAGAGGTACAGGTTTAGAAGGCTTAACAGGAATTCCAGAAACGAATGGCAATATTATTCGTCCACTTTTACCTTTTTCGCGAGAAGAAATTTTGTTATATGCCAAGAAAAACAACATTGAATGGAGAGAAGATGCCAGTAATGCTGCTACAAAATACACCCGCAATAAAATTCGTCATTTGGTAATTCCTGTTTTAAAAGAAATTAATCCGAGTTTGTTAGCTTCTTTTTCAAATTCCTTAAATTATTTAGAAGAATCAAAGCAAATTATTGAAGATCGAATTGAAGAAGTTTCAAAACTAATAATAACACCTTTCAGTTGCGCTCAAGGAAACGCTTGTTTAAAAATAAACATACATAAAATCCAACAACTTTCAAATCCGAAAGCCTATTTGTATCAATTTTTAAAAGCATACCATTTTACAGAATGGGATGATGTGTATCATTTATTATCAGCACAATCTGGTAAACAGGTATTTTCGAAAACACATCGTTTGTTAAAAGATAGAGATGTTTTAATTTTATCTAAGAAAAGTAATGGTATTTTTAGCGGAGTCGAAAAATTGTTTTTCATCGAGCAAAATCAAACAGAAATAACCCATCCTATTCGTTTAACTTTTAAAAAAGTTGCTGAAAAATCAAAAGCAAACAAACAAACCATTTACGTTGATAAAGATTTGTTAAAATATCCTTTAATCGTTAGGAAACGAAAAAATGGAGACTATCTTTATCCTGCAGGAATGCAAGGAAAAAAGAAACTAAGTAAATATTTTAAAGACGAAAAATTATCACTTTTAGAAAAAGAAAATACTTGGTTACTTTGCAATGCCGATTATAAAATTATTTGGGTTATTAATTATAGACAAGACAGGCGTTTTCTACCCCAAAAAACCACTGAAAATTACTTAAAAATTACACAATTATAATGAAGAAATTCATCACTTTATTTTTCTTTTTGTCCGTTTTTTTAGCAAACGCACAAACCGCAGAAAACCCTATAAGCATTAATGCATCTGTAAAAAAAATATCAGAAACAGAGTATGATATTATTTTTAATGCAAAACTATATAAAGGTTGGTATTTGTACTCGCAATACAATCCTGAAGACGCATCTTTACCCTTGGAAATCACGATTCCTGATGGAGAAACTGGTTACAAGTTAGTAGGCAAAGCCGATGAAAAAGATACGTTTAAAAAATATTCTGAAGTATGGGAAGTAGAAGAAATAGTTTTTAAAGATAAAGCGATTATTACCCAAAGAATTCAACTCACAAATAAGGATATTACAACCATAAAATTGAATTTTTTTGGTCAAGTATGTGAAACTGCATGTATTAATATTGATGAACCTTTTACCCTTTCTTTGACAGATAATCCGATTGAAATTTCGAATACTGTAAATGAAAAAAGCAAGCAGTTGACTAAGCAATTGCAACTAGATTTAAAAAATACATCACTATTAAAAGGAACATCAAATTCAGGATCAGAAGTTTCAAGTGGTTTATTTAGTGTTTTCTTTTTAGGTTTTGTTGGTGGTTTATTGGCTTTATTAACACCTTGTGTTTTTCCTATGATTCCGTTAACGGTTTCATTTTTTACAAAACAATCCAAAAACAAAAAGAAAGGCATTTTTAATGCCATTTTATATGGGTTTTTTATTGTGTTGATTTATATTTTACTGAGTTTACCTTTTCATTTTTTAGATAATTTAGATCCAGAAATTTTAAATACGATTTCTACAAACGTTTGGTTGAATCTGTTCTTTTTTGTGGTTTTAGTATTTTTTGCATTTTCCTTTTTCGGATTTTACGAAATAACATTACCAAGCTCTTGGGGTAATAAAATGGATTCTGCTTCGTCTGTTGGTGGTATTGTTGGCATCTTTTTTATGGCATTAACTTTGGCTATAGTTTCCTTTTCTTGTACAGGACCAATTTTAGGTTCTTTGTTAGCAGGTTCTTTAACTTCAGATGGTGGTGCAACACAATTAACTGCTGGTATGACTGGTTTTGGTTTGGCATTAGCTTTGCCTTTTGCGTTGTTTGCCTTGTTTCCAAATTGGTTAAATTCTTTACCAAAATCTGGTGGCTGGTTAAATACTACAAAAGTGGTTTTAGGTTTTTTAGAATTGGCTTTAGCTTTTAAGTTTTTATCGAACGCAGATTTAGTAGCACATTGGGATTTGCTAAAACGCGAAGTTTTTATAGGAATTTGGATTGTTATTTTTATAGGGTTGGCTTTGTATTTATTTGCTAAAATTAAATTTCCACACGATTCACCCATCAAAAAACTATCTTTTTCTCGAATTTCATTTGGGGCTCTAGTGGTTTCTTTTGTGATTTATATTGCTCCTGGAGTTTTGAAAAATCCGACATGGAATTTGAGTTTATTAAGCGGTTTTCCACCCCCACAATTCTACAGTGTTTACGAGCAAGAAAGTAATTGTCCTTTAGGTTTAGATTGCTATAAAGATTTTGATGAGGGTTTGGCAAAAGCAAAACTGGTAAACAAACCAATTTTATTAGATTTTACAGGTTGGGCTTGTGTAAATTGTAGAAAAATGGAAGAAAATGTATGGAGCGAAGCCGATATTTATGAAACTTTACAAAAAGATTATATCTTAATTTCCTTGTATGTAGATGATAACGAAAAAGACTTGCCAGAAGCACAACAATTCGATTTTTTAAAGGCAAATGGTAAGATTAAAAAAATTAAAACGGTAGGTGATAAATGGTCTACTTTTCAAATTATCAATTTTAAAAATGCCTCACAACCTTATTACGTATTATTGAGTCCAGATTTAGAAGTTTTAAATAACGCACAACAATATACAGATAGAGACACCTATTACAATTGGTTACAGGCAGGTTTACAAAGATTTAATAAATAATTTGGAGTAATTTTTGATGTACATTTAAAAATATATTATCATGAAAGTAAGATACTTATTAATTACCATCACTTTATTTTTAGGCTTATGCACTCAGGCACAAAATACAACTAAAACACAATTAAAAACAGCAGTTAGTATTTATACATTTTCAAGTTTATCTAAAAACACAAATTCAATTTCTAACCTAAACAAAAAACTAAACCTAAAAAATATACAATTTGGTTATGTAGGTCACATTAATTCAGATTTTAATCGATTTCCTTTATTTTTCCAAGATTTAAGTCAAACTCCTTCTGATTTTATATACGATTACAAAAGGTTTCAAGACCGAAACATACCCATTGCTTTTTTAGTTGAAAACAATCCAACGTTTTGGAATTTGCAATGCCCAAATCCACTTTCGGTGCAACCTACTGAATAAAAAACAACAAATTCAACAAGTTTTATCAGAAATTAAACATTTGTAGAAAATTGAGTTTAATTTCTGTGGTTTTCGTAATTTTTAGAATAATTATTCCTAAAAACACAGCTTCTTTAATTCTTGATTTTTGTAGTTTTACCATACAAATACAAATAATATGTCTGCATTACCACAATTAACAAGATTTAATGACAATGTGTTGTCTAAATATCAAATTTATAACAGCATATTTATAACACTACCTTTTGATACGATAAACAATACTGGGGTTTTATTACCTCTTTTTCATAAAATTTGCGAAAAAGGTTTTAAAAACGGAAAAAACCCAACACAAATAGTAGAAAAGTTTTTTAAAAAGTATGTAGATTCTTCAAAAGAAGATGCAAAAAAAGATCTTTTATTCCACTTTATACAATATATAGAACGTCAAGTTGTATTATTTGACGCTATAGAAGATGCTGCTTTTCCTATTGTAAACAATATGGAAGGTTTTGGTACACTTCGTAACTCGCAAGAAACTGCAATTTTAAGAAATAAAAAAGAAGAACTTAAAAAACACTTAGAAGATTTTAAGGTTCGTATTGTATTAACAGCACATCCTACCCAATTTTATCCAGGCACAGTTCTGAGTATTATTACAGATTTAGATAAGGCAATACAAAATGATGATTTATTACTTATTAAAAAATTATTAGCCCAATTAGGAAAGACGCCTTTTTATAAAAAGAAAAAACCAACACCTTTTGATGAGGCTGTTAGCTTAATTTGGTATTTAGAGCATGTTTTTTATAAATCTGTTCCTAAAATATACAACTATATTCAGCATCATATTTATGATGGTCAGCCAGTAGAAAATGAAATTATAGATCTTGGTTTTTGGCCAGGTGGAGATAGAGATGGTAATCCTTTTGTAACTACACAAATTACTTTAGATGTAGCAGAAAGATTACGTCAATCTATTTTAAGAAGCTATTACAGAGATGTAAGACGTTTAAAAAGACGTTTTACTTTTGATGGTGTTCAAGAAATTCTAGTAGGTGTTGAAAAACGTTTATATAAGCATGTAGTAAGAAGTTATGCAAAAGTAAACTTTTCACAAAAAATACTTTTAAAAGAGTTAGAAACAGCTAGAGATATTATACAAAATAATCACGATGGATTGTTTATTGATGAGTTGAACGACTTTATCAATAAGGTAAGAATTTTTGGTTTCCATTTTGCAACATTAGACCTTAGACAAGATAGTAGAGTACATCATAAAGCATTTATACAAATTGTAGACGATTTATTGGCCTCTGGTGATACTACGTTTCCAGATAATTACCATAGCATGTCTGAAGAAGAACAGATAGAAATTTTATCGGTAATTAAAGGAAACATAGATCCTGAAATTTTAACAGATGAGATGTCTGAAAAAACCATTCAATCTATCTATGCATTAAAAACCATTCAACAAAGAAATGGAGAACGTGGTGCAAATCGATACATTATTAGTAACAATCAAACAGCATTAAATGTAATGCAAACCTTTGCAATGCTAAATTTATGTGGCTTTGAAAACGAATTACCTGTAGATGTTATTCCGCTTTTTGAAACGGTTGATGATTTAGAAAATTCAGAAAGTGTAATGCGTACTTTATATTCTAATAAATCATACAGATACCATTTATCTAAAAGAAAAAATAAACAAACCATTATGTTAGGTTTTTCTGACGGAACAAAAGATGGTGGTTATTTAATGGCAAATTGGGGTATTTTTAAAGCAAAAGAAGCTTTAACTAGAGTTTCTAGAGAGTTTGATATTGAAGTGATTTTCTTTGACGGACGTGGAGGACCACCTGCAAGAGGAGGAGGAAAAACGCATCAATTTTACTCTTCTTTAGGACCAACAATTGAAGATAAAGAAATACAATTAACCATTCAAGGACAAACCATTAGTTCTAATTTCGGTACAGAAGATTCATCTCAATACAACTTAGAACAACTATTGAGTTCTGGTATTAAAAATGAAGTTTTTACGAAAGATCAAATTAATGATACCCACAGAACGTTGATTGAAGATTTGGCTACAACAAGCTACCAAGCTTATGTAGATTTTAAAAATCACCCTTGTTTTTTACCGTATTTAGAAAAAATGAGCACCTTAAAATACTATGCTAAAACCAATATTGGTAGTAGACCTAGTAAACGTTCAAACTCTGATACTTTAGATTTTTCTCAATTAAGAGCGATACCTTTTGTAGGTAGTTGGAGTCAATTAAAGCAAAACGTGCCAGGATTTTTTGGTGTAGGAACTGCCTTAAAAAAATACGAAGATGCAGGTAGGTTTGATGAAATTGTTGATTTTTATAACGCTTCAGACTTCTTTAAAACTTTATTAGAAAATAGTATGATGAGTTTAACAAAATCTTTCTTTGGGTTAACGGCTTATATGGCTGATGATGATGTTTATGGAGAGTTTTGGAAACTTATTCATCAAGAATATAAAACAACCAAACGTTTATTATTAAAACTTGCAGGACACACAGAATTGATGGAAAATCAACCTGTAGGAAAAGCGTCTATAGAAATTAGAGAAAAGATTGTTTTACCACTTTTAACAATTCAGCAATATGCTTTAAAGAAAGTGCAAGATTTACAAAAATCAGGAGCTGATGCTAGTGAAATTGAAATATATGAAAAAATGGTAATGCGTTCTTTATTTGGTAATATTAACGCAAGCAGGAATTCTGCCTAAACACTAAAATATTTTTTCAAAAAATAAAAAAGAGCAACTTTAATTTTTAATAAATTTTAAAGTTGTTCTTTTGTTTTTATCGTAAATGGTCATAAAATAAAGGCCTTTTGTAAGCGGTTTAACCGTTAAGATTTTTGTGTTTTTAAAAGTTAATACTTTTTGACCAATAGCATTGTGTATTTGAATACTAAAATCATTTAAATCACCAGAAATAAAAATTTTGTCTTTAACAGGATTTGGATATATTTTTAAATTAGACAAAACAGTATCATTACTAGAAAGTGTTTCATCATTTATAATATTCGGACTTCCATTTGTATTTGAACAATCCCAATTTTGGGGTAAATGATTTTCTAAATCTGTTGCAATTAGCTCTAATGTTTTCCCTGTTTCATCAGCACAATTTGCCCAACTATCATCATAAATCACTTCATCTTGTAGCACATTGTCTGTATTAAATAAACGTACAGCATCAGAGGTGCCCAAACCAAAATCAAACGCTCCAACAAAATTTTTAATGTTTGGATACATAGCAGTAAAATCTGAGATGTCTTTTACAACAATTAGAAATCCTTCAGCTGAAATTGATGTGCCAGAAGGAATTGTGAATACATGAGTATCATCATTATCTTTAAATAGCCAATTAGATACGTCTATGGCAAAAGTATTCGGATTATAGATTTCTACCCAATCATCTGCATTAAATGCATCATTAGATTTATAATTGATTTCATTAATAACCAAAGGTATTTCAGTAGTAGACTTTTTAAAATTCGGTGTAATTTCTATCGCTTTTTCTAAAGCTATAGTTATCATTTCATTTGTTGATGAAATAGCCCCACTCCAATGCGAAAACTCATAACCAGCTTCTGGTATTGCTCTTAATTGTATGGGTACAGTTTCAAAATAATCTCCACTCCAAGAAGTTGTTTGGATTTTTAAGTTTTCGTTAATTTCAACAAAGCCTTGTTCAATAGCTTTAGAGGTAATTGTTATTTGATGAAAATTAGGTAAGTTAAATTTAGCTTTGATATGGTTTTTAGCATACAAAGGCCTATTCTCTGCAAAATTTTTCATTTGATTAATGAAGTAAGTTGCAACAGTAGGGTTTTCTCCCCAATTGTTATAGTGTGCTTCTATTTCAGGGGCAATCGTTTGATGAATGGCATCAATATGATTTTTTATATGTTCAGGTAAAAATCGAGAGTTCAGTTCATCTGCATATCTATTGATAAATTGGTTTCTAAAGGCAGTGTTTGTTATTAATCTTCTAAATAATAATGTAGACCAAGAAGGGTTAGGCCAAGCAGGGCCATAAGGTTCTAATGCAAAGTTTAAAGTATCTTCGTAATAATTACCTGTATTCCAAAAAGGACCAAAACTAAAATCAGTATCGTACATAATCCACCTCCATTTGCCTTTAGGATGTTTCCAAAACTTAATATTATTTCCTGGCCAATCTGTGTTATTAAAGAAAATATTTGCAGCTTGATACAGTATATATTCTTTTACATCTATTTGCTGGTTTACATATTCAAAATTTGCAGCAATAGATAAATCTGTAGTATTAATATAAGCAATTAAATCGTTGTATTCTTGGTTATTTCCTTCTAGTACTTCTGCGTTATTGGTTAATAAAGTAACATCATCAGCATCAATATTATGTTTAGAGGCAAGCATGTGTTCGTTTATTTTTTCGCGCAAATTATACATGCCCCAATATTGTCCATTAATATAAGTAGCTGTAGGATTATGCTCTTGAAAATCTAAATCGCTACCTCTCATTAAACTGGTAAGCATAATATCTTTCATAGACGATTTTAACCAATCTTGCCCAGAATTTCTTAATACTAAAGATTGAAAATCACTATAATTTAATGTGTTAAAAAAAGGATGTTTAAACTCAGTATCTCCATATTGTCCTCTTGCAAAAAGCGCTAAAGAACGTTGGTCATTTTGGCCTCTACTCCAGCCTCCAAAAATTTTTATACCTCCATTAAATTCGGCTATTTCATCACTATCATTATCGTAAAAAGTAAGATGAATAGGCCTTTCCCAATCTTCCCAGAAATTTGCACCATAATAAGGTACTTGATTATCATAAGTACCCTCTGCACCAAAAACATAAATGCCATAATTTTCATCAAATAAATTTCTAGGTTCCGTGGTTAACGAAATAATATCTAATTGGTGATTTACTCTAAAAATATAAGATTTTGTGTACGTCTTAGAGGATAGTTGATTATCAGAAAACAGTTTAGCTCTAATATTTTTGTTATTGTTGATTTGAATTGGATTTGTATACAGCAATGAAGATGAGTTTGGTTCTTCTCCATCTAAAGTATAACGAATCACTTCGTTTGATGCATTGCCAGATAAAACTAAACTAATAGGATTTTGAATAACCCCTCCTTGATGTGAAAAAACCACGCTATTGGTTATCATTCCAGAAAATTCATTTATTGAATTTACAAAACCTGGTGTAGTTTCTGTATAATGAACAATATTGCCAGAGTTTACAGATTTTCCTAAAGAAGTGTCTGGAGGCAGTTGTGCTGCAGTAATTTTATCTACAATTTCTCCATTTGCATCAGCAAGAAATAAGGTTTCTGATTTAGAGGCTATTTTAAAATTTGTATGAAAATTATTGCCTTTCAGACCTAAAATAGCTGGCGGATCAACTCCTAACGAATTTGGTGTTTTAAAAATTGCTGATAAAAAAGGAATGATGGTAAAATCTGATGAATTAGCACTCACATTGTGCCCTTGAATGCTCAATATATTTTCGCCATCATTTAAAAAATTTTTAAAATTTGAAATCGAAAAACGATCAGGTTTTCCACCACTATACATTTTGGCTTCATGATCTTGAATTGTATTGGCATTATAAGCGGGTGGTACTCCATTAATATTTGCGCGTGCCACTTCTTGCCCATTTATATAGGCTACAAAAGCATCATCATAATCAATATCTAAAATTAAAGATGCAATATTATCAACGTCATCAATGGTAAAGTTTTTTCGTAAGTAAATAGATTTTGTACCACTAGGAATAATTGTACTATCATCTCCATCAGCATATCCAAATCCAGAAATTCCTTGCGCCCAATTGGTATCATTAAAATTTAAGTTTTTCCAATTGGTATTTGGTTCTGATGTGGGTAGGATATACTTAAAAGAATCTCCTTTATTAACCAAAGTTCTTGGATACTCAATAGAACGTTTATCTTTAGAAGAAGCCCACAAAAGTAGGTATTGATTGGGGGCCAATGAAACGTTTGGAAATGTCCATTTTAAAAGCTGATCTTCATCATCAGACAAAGACCAACCATTTATTGAAATTATTTGATTGCTAGAATTATACAACTCAATCCAATCTGGTGTATCTCCATCCTCATCAAAATAAACAGAATTAGACGAAACTACCTCGTTAAATTGTATGGTTTGTGCTTGCAAACCAAAAATACTAAACAAGAAAATAAATATAAATGGTTTCATTGGGTTCTGTTTTTTAGTAATTTACAAATATACGCAGCTTTAATTTTAGAATATCTCAATTAATTGGTAATTATATCTTTAATTCTCTTATTTTTCTTTGATTTTTTCTATTTTTAAAGAAAAAAAGAATGCTCGTAAAAGTTTTTGGTTCTGCCGTTTTTGGTATAGAAGCCACCACAATTACTGTTGAGGTGAATATTGATAAAGGAATTGGCTATCATTTGGTAGGCTTACCAGACAAGGCTGTGAGTGAAAGTTCCTATAGAATTTCTGCTGCTTTAAATAATAATTCCTACAAACTTCCTGGTAAAAAAATCATTATAAATATGGCACCTGCTGATATCCGAAAAGAAGGCGCTGCTTATGATTTAACCCTGGCTATGGGTGTTTTAGCAGCCTCTAATCAAATAAAATCAGAAAATATTAATGACTATATTATTATGGGTGAGCTTTCTTTGGATGGAAGTTTGCAACCTATAAAAGGAGTGTTACCAATGGCGATAAAAGCCAGAGAAGAAGGTTTTAAACACTTTATCCTTCCTAAAGAAAATGCTAAAGAAGCTGCGATTGTTAATGATTTAGAAATTTTAGGTGTAGAAAATATTTTAGAAGTCATCAATCATTTTGATGGTCATCAAAAAATAGCTCCCACTATTGTTGATACAAGGGCTGAATTTTACAAAAATATCGATTTCCCAGAGTTTGATTTTTCTGATGTTAAAGGTCAGGAATCCATTAAAAGATGTATGGAAATTGCTGCAGCTGGTGGGCATAATATCATTCTCATTGGTCCTCCAGGATCTGGAAAAACCATGTTAGCAAAACGATTACCAAGTATTTTGCCACCAATGACGTTGCACGAAGCTTTAGAAACTACAAAAATTCATTCTGTGGTTGGTAAAACAAAAAATGAAGGATTGTTGTATGCGCGTCCATTTCGAAGTCCACATCATACTATCAGCAACGTAGCTTTGGTTGGTGGAGGACAATATCCAAGGCCTGGAGAAATTTCTTTATCACATAATGGGGTTTTATTTTTAGACGAGTTGCCAGAGTTTAAACGAGAAGTTTTAGAAGTAATGCGTCAACCTTTAGAAGATAGAGATGTTACCATTTCTAGAGCCAAATTTACAGTTACCTATCCTGCAAGTTTTATGTTGGTAGCAAGTATGAATCCAAGCCCTAGTGGTTTTTTTAACGATCCAAATTCTCCAATGACATCTACTCCACAAGAAATGCAACGTTATTTGAGTAAAATTTCTGGACCATTATTAGATAGAATTGATATTCATATAGAAGTAACTCCTGTGCCTTTTGAAAAACTATCAGAAGAACGAAAAGGAGAATCGTCTGTTGACATTAGAAAACGAGTTACTGCAGCTAGAGAAATTCAATCTGAGCGTTTTGCAGCATTAGAAAACATACATTATAATGCGCAAATGAATGTAAAACAAATTCGTGAATTCTGTAAATTATCCGCAGAAAGTTTATCGCTTTTAAAAACAGCAATGGAAAAATTAAACCTTTCTGCAAGAGCTTATGACCGTATTTTAAAAGTTTCTAGAACTATTGCAGATTTGGCAAATACTAAGGATATTTCTCCAGATCATATTGCTGAAGCAATACAATATAGAAGTTTGGATCGTGAAGGTTGGTTAGGGTAATTTTTTATATTTGTAATCTATGAAAAATCTTTTATCGCTTATTTTTTGCTTTCTATTTTATTTAAACATTAACGCACAAATTACACTTACCCATAATGTAGGAAATACACCAATAAAAACTGATTGGGAATCTTGTGATTACCAAGAATATTGGGCTAGAACATTTACGCTAGCAGACTTTGGAATAGAAACAACTGATCAATTTATTGTTAGATCTGGTCAAATAGCAATTAGTAATTCTTATGATGGCGCTAGATTAAGTCTTGGAATTTATGCAATCGATTCTAACTTTCCAAACTCCACAGCAATTCATATTGGAGGAGGTGGAATATTAGCGCCAAAAATTGATGATTCTCCAGAAATTATTCAAATAAACTTTAATACGCCTGCTGTCATTCCTTCAAATACCGAAAGAATCTTAGTTGTAGCAACTCAATCAGATGATATTTACAATGCTGATTATAAAAAAGTTTTAATTGCAGGTACAGAACAAGATAAAGATACTTCTTGGTTTCAGGGATGCAGAGAACTTTATACATACACCTCTACAGAAGATTTAAGTACACCAGTTTTAAATGCCAATTTTTTTATTAATGTTACAGGAGAAAAACTGAGTACTATTAATTCTGATTCAAATATTACTTTATCTCATAATATTGGTGATGACGTAAAAAAAACAAAAATGCATTCTTGTAGTTCATCTTATCAATATTGGGCAAGGAAATTTGTACTTGAGGATTTTGGGATAAATGAAAATGAAGAGTATATTATTGATAAAGGGTTTGTAGGTTTAAGTGCTGCAGATTGGAAACCTGATTTTCAATTTAATATTTATAGTATAGATGAAAATTTTCCTGATTCTTTCTCTGAGTTAGACTTAATAGGTAGTAGCCAAACAAAAGAATTTCCATATTTTTCTTTTTCAGGTAATAATGCCAGAATAATGCTAATTGATTTTGAAACACCAATTGTGGTTCCTGCTGATGTAAAAATGATTTTAGTAGAGGTTCTTAAAGGAGTGTCGTATGGAAGTGCCACTGCTTTTATAGCAGGTACAGAAAATGATACAGGAGATTCTTGGTATAAAGGTTGTGGTTATTCAGGTGACACATCAACCTATTACACTTTAAATTCGATGAATTTCTTTATCACTGTAAATGGAGAAGCAAAAACAATATTCCCTTTTGAAATTACAAATGATAACATCTGTTCAAATTTTTCAAACAACCTTAGCTTAACCAATCAATCAGAAATAAAATCTGTGGTTTGGAATTTTGATGACCCTGTTTCTGGAGCAAATAATACCTCTACTAATATTGATGTGAATCATCAGTTTTCGTCAGCAGGAATTTACAATATTACAGCTACAGTTACTCACATAGATAATACTGTTTATACAATTCCAAAAGAAGTAGAAATTTTTGAAGCACCTAACATCAACCCTTCTGTTTCTTTGAAACAATGTGACAATGCTGATATTGATGGCTTTAGTTTTTTCAACCTAAATGAAGTCAAAGAAAAAATTATTACAGACCCAAAAAACTACAGAATCACTTTTTATGAGGATGAAGCAGAAGCTGAAAATAACGGAACTGCTATCACAAATAGCACTCAATACGAAAATGAAACTGTAAGTGTAGATAAAATTTGGGCAAGAGTAGAAAACACCAATGGTTGTTATAAAGTGGGTGAAGTAAATCTTTTTGTGTCTACCACTCAAATCCCCATAAATTATTCCAAATCTTTTTACCAATGTGATGATGGAGATGATTTTACTGATGGTATAGCCACTTTTAATTTTAGCTCAGTGTCAGAAGAAATCACAAATATTTTTCCGCCAAATCAGCAACTCATCATCAACTATTATCAAAACGAATTTGATGCCTTAAAAGAAGAAAACGCAATTGCTGATATTAGCAACTATCAAAATACAAACTCACCAAATCAACAAATCATTTATATTCGTGTTGATAGTGAGGTAGATAATGATTGTTTAGGGCTTGGGGCGCATATTGTATTGAATGTAGAAAAAGCACCTATTGCAAATCTGGTTTCTATACAGCCTGAATGTGATAACGATAAAGATGGATTCTTTTCTTTTGATACTTCAAATATTCAATCCACCATAATTGGCAATCAAACCAATGTAGCTGTTTCTTATTTTGATGAAAAAGGAAATCAACTTTCTTCTCCACTTCCAAATCCTTTTACAACAGCATCACAAAAAATTACGGCAAGAATTGTAAACACAAACTCACAAGATTTAGATGGTCAATGCTTTGATGAAACTGAAATTAATTTTATAGTAAATACAGTTCCAACTGCAAATGCAATTAATGTACAAGAAGCCTGTGATGATGATTTTGATGGTAGTGTAGCCTTTAATACATCAAATATACAAAGTACAATAATTGGCACACAAACTAATTTAATTGTAAAATATTTTGATGAGAATAATGCACCATTGCCAAGTCCCTTACCAAATCCGTTTAATACATCTTCACAAACCATTAGAGTTCGCTTAGAGAATCCTTTGTATGATGTATGTTTCGAAGAAACTACCATTGATTTTGTGGTTAATGAAAAACCTTCTTTTGATTTAATTACAGAAGATATCATCTGTATGAATAGCAATCCTAGATTAGAAATTAAAGCTGAGAATCCTTTGGGTAATTATTCCTATTTATGGACAGATGAAAACGGAGCAACTGTAGGTACATCTCAAGCAATAGACGTATTTAAAGGAGGGGTTTATACTGTAATGGCTACTTCAGATAAAGGTTGTAATTCTGATGAAATGCGTATAAAAATTAGTGAGTCATCTGCATCAACTATTTCAATGGCTGATGTTACTGTACAAGACGATTCTGACAATAATTTTATAAAAGTAAATACTACAAACTTAGGTTTAGGTGATTATGAGTTTCGTTTGTTAAATGAAAATTATAACATTGTTTATGATTATCAAGATGACCCAAATTTCGAAAATTTAGACGGAGGAATTTACACTTTAGAGGTTAACGATAAAAATAATTGTGGTACAATGCCACTAGAAATTTCTTTAATTAGTTTCCCAAGTTTTTTTACACCTAATGGTGATGGTAAAAACGATTATTGGCAAATTAAAGGCTTAAACAATAGTTTTTATAAAAGTGGTTTGATTACTATTTTTAATAGATTTGGTAAACAAATTGCTAAGTTTACCATAACTGATATGGGTTGGAATGGCACTTATAATGGCAAACCTTTACCATCAAATAATTTTTGGTATCAAGTTGTTTTAGTGAGTCAAAATGATGTTATAAAAACTAGAACAGGTAATTTTAGTTTGATAAGAAATTAACCACATGCTAACTATAAACAAAACCTTAATTATTAACATTTAGTTTTTGTTGTGTTGAATTATTATCAGTTAAAAAACAAATTCACCTCATTATAAATATCGTTTTATTAAATTCATGAGATATTTTTCAGTAAATATGAATTATTTATGATTTATATTGAATTATCTATACTTCTAAAAACAATATCTTTTATAACTTAGTTGATGTAAATTCAAAACCACAACAACTAATGAAATCATCAAACTTAAGCAGACGCGATTGGCTAAAAAAAGGAACATTAACTTTAGGTGCTTTGGCACTTGTACCTCATGAAATTTGGAGCTCTAATGTACTAACTGCTCAAAAAGAAAACCGTACTTTTTTGTACAATTCTAACAATTATTTTAACGAATTTACACCTCCACTTTTAAAAGAAGAGGCTCCAATGACCATTTTAAGAGCGAATGAAAATCCTTATGGGCCACCACCAAAATCGGCAGAAGCTTTTCAAAAAGAAGTTTTTACGGGTAACAGATATTCTTGGAAAACCTTATCTAACCTAAAAGCTAAAATTGCTAAAAACGAAGGCATTGATCCAAATCAAATTTTAATGGGGCCAGGTTCTTCTGATTTATTAGAAAAAGTTGCCATGGTTTTGTTTCAAAATGGAGGAAATGTAGTGAGTGCAGACCCAAGTTATATGTCTTTAATTGTAGTGGCAAAATCTGTAGGTGGTAAATGGAAATCTTATAAATTATTAGACGACTCTCAACACGATTTAGATGCCATGGAAGCTGGTATTGATGAAAATACAAAATTAGTCTACATCTGTAATCCCAACAACCCAACTGGTTCTATAACTGATGCAAAAAAATTAAGAGAATTTTGTAGCAGAGTTTCTGAAAAAGTACCAGTTTTTGTAGATGAAGCGTATATTGAATTGTCTAAAAACGGCATAAAAGATTCTATGAATACGTTAGTTGCAGAAGGTAAAAACGTTATTGTAGCAAGAACTTTTTCTAAAATTCACGGAATGGCTGGTTTACGAATTGGCTATGTTATTGGTAAAAAAGAAACGTTAAATGTAATTTCTGAAATTACAAGAGGTGGAATGGGTATTACAGGCCCATCAATAGCTGCAGCAACTACTAGTTTAGAAAATACCGAGTTTTTAGATATGTGTAAAACAAAAATTGCAGATGCAAGAGATTACACCATGTCTTATTTAAAAGAAAACAACTATTCTTATTTACCATCTGAAACCAACTTTATTATTTTTGAAATTCCGATGACAGGAAAAAAATTCTTAAAAGAAATTTATAGCAGAAACGTTGCTGTAAGAGCTTTTAAATTCTGGGATAAAAATTGGTGTAGAGTAAGTATTGGAACTATGGAAGAAATGAAAACCTTTACCAACGCAATCACAGAAATTTTTGCTTAATTTATGGATGGAGCTTTAGAAAAATCCATTTCATTTTTACTTTTTATTTTTATCGGATTTCTTTTAAAAAAGAAGATTTCTGTTGGCGATGAAACAAACGGAATTAAAAGTTTAATTCTTACAATTGCTTTACCTGCAACCATTTTTATTGCACTTTTAAAAGTAAAAATAGATGGTAACTTAATTCTTTTTCCTGTATTGGCATTAGGTTTAAATAGTATTTTATTTGCAATTACGCCTATTTTACTTTCGCTAATTGGCATACCTATGAATTCTGATAAAGGAAGAAGTGCAAGATTATTAATACCATCTTTAGCACCTGGTTTGTCTTGTTTTCCTTTTATTTTAGAATTTTTGGGTGATGGATCTTTAGCAAAAGCAGCAATGGCAGATTTGGGTAACAAATTTTTTGTGCTCTTTTTATTGTATTTAGTAGCCTTAAAATGGCATTATAAAAATGCAGATTTCGAAGCCAATTCACTTAAGACAAAATTAAAATCGCTGGCTAAAACGTTAGTTTACGAACCCGTAAATCTATTCATTATAGTTGCTTTAATATTAGTTTCTTTTGGCATTACTTTAGATAAAATTCCGAACTTTTTATCAAGTACCTTAACAAGGTTGAGTTATATTATGACGCCTTTAGTGCTACTTTTTATAGGTTTGGCTGTAAAATTTAAAAAACAACAATTTTTTCAATTGTTTTCTTTGTTACTTTTAAGAGCCGGATTTACTTTGTTGTTAATTGCTGGTATTGTCTTTTTTGCTGATATTTCTATAAAAAAAGACATCTTAGTAATGATTGCTTTTTCTTTAAGTTCTGCTAGTTTTTGGCCTTTTGCTCATATTTCTGCAGTAAACTTTAAAGAACAGAAAGAAAACACCAAAGACAAAACTTTTGACACCAATTTTGCGCTATCAATCTTAGCATTATCCTTACCCATTTCTGTAATTCTTATTTTAGGAATTTTAACTGCAGGCAATACGTTTACAAGTATTCATAATATCTTAATTTTAGGTGGATGCTTATCTGCAATCGGATTATTTTATCCGATAATTATAAAAGTAAAATCTAATTTTTCTATTTCTAAAAATGATGTAAATACATCAAAAAAAAAATCAGTTGAGTTTTTAACTGATAAATAATCTATTCATTAATCTGTGCTTGTTTAAATTTTAATCAGGCTCAGATTGATGATTTTAAGGAAACCTCAACTTAGAATTATGAAAAGAAAAGTGGAATTACAAACTGATAGTACAAAATCAGCAAACACACAGCAATAACATTTAAAACAACCCCTGCTCTTACCATCTGATTTACTTTTACATAACCACTTGCAAAAACAATGGCATTAGGTGGAGTTGCCATGGGCAACATAAATGCACAACTGCTTGCCATAGTTACAGGAATTAATAAATTTAAAATCGGGATGTTTAACCCAATTGCAATTCCTGCCACAACTGGCGCTAAAACTGCAACCAAAGCCACGTTACTCATCAATTCTGTCATAAATAACATGAGCACAATTAGTAATGAAATTGTCAATAAAATATTGAATTCTCCTGCTGCAATTGTATCCGTAATTAAAGCCACCAAACCAGAAGAAGCCATTCCTTTGGCAAGTGCTAAACCTCCTCCAAATAAGAGTAAAATTCCCCAAGCCAATTTACTGGTATCATTCCATTCTAAAATAAAGTTTCCTTTTTTAAAATTTAACGGAATTGCAAATAATGCAACTGCACCTATTAAACTAATAATGGTATCAGATAATTTTAACCCAGAGAAAAGGCTATTGATTAACGTTCGTGTAATCCATAAAAAAACGGTGATTGCAAAAATGGTTAACACTCTTTTTTCTTCGGATGAAATTTTACCTAGCTGCTCTAATTCGTTTTGAATTAAATTTGCTGATGATGTAAACACAATTCCTTTGCAAGGAAACATCCATTTTACCAATACAACATAAACTGCTGTAATCATTAGTATAGAAAATGGTAATCCAAAACTCATCCAAGTTAAAAATGAGATTTGAATGTCATACTGATTTTCTAACAACCCAATTAAAACCGAGTTTGGTGGTGTGCCAATAACTGTGGCAATTCCTCCAGCATTTGCAGCAAAAGCAACTCCTAACATAATACTTAAGGCAAACTTTTTATCTCCTTTTGTAAAGCCATCTTTATCATCTATCAAAAGTTTAATTACAGAAATTGCAATGGGTAACATTACTACTGTAGAAGCTGTATTGCTAATCCACATGCTCATAAAAGCAGTAGCCAACATAAAACCCAACACTACTTTTTCAGGAGTTGTCCCTGTCAATTTCACAATAGTTAAGGCAATTCTTCTATGTAAATTGACTTTCTCTAAAGCCAATGCCAAAACAAAACCACCAAAGAATAAAAAGATAATTGGGCTACCATAATTGGCACCAACATCTGCAATGGGCATCACTTTTAATAGTGGAAATAAAATTAAAGGTAATAGTGCTGTAACTGCAATATTTACGGTTTCTGTAATCCACCAAATTACCATCCAAACAGCAACTGCAATTACTGCATCTGCTTTTTCAGAAACTAAAGTAATTGGCAACAATTGAATGATGAAAAATAAAAGTGGACCTAGAAGTAATCCTATTTTTTTGGTGGGCTGCATTTTGATTGATTAAGCTTTTGCAAAATAAGTAAATTCATTTTATTATTTAATAGCTTCCTTACAATAGAGTTTTATTAATTAGAAATGACCCTGCTATAATAGGAACTATCAGTAAATCCATTAAAACCGAAGAAGATATTCGTTTGACAAGTAATCAATCTTTGCCAAAAAGTAAGAGAATTAACAAAGCTAATTTTTGAGCATAATTCTATTCAAAAATAAAATTTTCCTATTTAAGATTTATTCAAATCACAAACAAAGTAACTGCTCCAATTAAACTATTGATAGTAAAAAAGCAATTTTTTTAAATTGCCCTAACGCTTTAATAATTTATGTAACTTTCCTTTTATACGTAATAGGTAAACTCCACTTTTATGTTTATTTAAATCTATCTCATTACTTTTCCCAGAATTCAGTAAAGCGCCTCTAATGGAAAAAATTTCCCATTCTATTACTTCTGGCAGATGCACAAGCCCGTTTGTAGGATTTGGGAATAACGATTTCTTATTTTCAAATATTCCATCAACTCCTAATTGAACGGATAAAGGAGGTCCAAATAATGGCCATTTGTTTAAATAATCAGGTTTTTCGGATAGAAACAAAGATGCAGGTATTTGGTCTTCAGGCTTTATATCTCCCCAAACTATGTTTCCACCCACACCTTCAGCAGAAACATTTAAAACGTTTCCTCCTGAAAAGGTGTTTTCTCCTGGTACTCCTACTTCTCCATCTCTTATTCCAGTTTTCTCTCCTTCTTCGCTTTCAATTTCATTTCCAATAATGTTCATATGCTCAACATAGCGACTTGTACTACCAATTTGAGTTATGGCATGGTTTCTAAACCACATTGTATAACGTGTTCCCCAACCTGCTCTTTCATTTCCGTCATCAAAAATTTCTTTACCATAGTTTCCTTCAAAAAGGTTATTATGACATCCTTTTGAATTGTGCTGACCTATGTCTCCATAATGATTATGAGGTGACTCAGCTCTATTATAGGCAAACACACTGTGATTTGTACCAAACTGAGAAACGAAAAAATGGCGAAGATTGGAGCCTCTATTATTTATTAAATTTACTCGTGTGCACGAAACCAGCGAAATGCCATATTGGTAACCACCACACTTGTTACAACCAAAATTGCCATGCAAATAGTTTTGAAAGAAAATCACATCTCTTGAATTGAATAAAGCTATATGTGTTTTTAGTGCATTTTTACTTTCTATGTTAGAGAATTCTGCATTTTGAAGCATTCTCAAATAGATATTCACATCTCCATCACCGTTTGTTGTTGAGGGTCTCTCAATATAGAAATTATGAAATCGAATATTTTTTAAAAAGTTCATTTTTAGAACTGTGGTATGATCCTTAAAAAAAGGAATACCAAAGTTCATATCAAGACTAAGCTCGTTACCTGATTTTGCAATAATTTTAAAAATCTGTGTTTCCTTCCCTGTAATAGGTGGATTAGTATTTGGTCTAATAAGTGATCCGCCCTGTTTAACAATGAAATAATCACCTACATTAAGTCCACTTGTAGAGGTTAAATTAATTTTTGAATCACCACGTAACGCATCAGCTGCTAACTTATAATCTCCAGATTCATTACCAAATATCGTTATGTATCCAGCATTTGCCCCACCTTGAAGCATAAATTTGGTAGCATTTCCTTCACCAACAATTTGTATATCACCTTTTAATATTTTCAATCGTGACTTAATATGAAAAGTTCCGACAGGAAACTTCAGAATCTTCTTTCCACTTCCATTATTGATTATTGACATTACTTTTGGAGCGATATCTGCTGTTGACCCTGGAACAATTCCTTTTTTGGTCACATCTATGGTTTCCCAATTTCCAGAACTATTCCATTTAAAATTTTGCCATTTTGTAGCAGATAAACGATCAAGAGGTATATCCCCAAAATCAATAACTTCTGTTTGGGCTTTCAAAGATGAAAGGGTAAAAAACAAAAGAAGGATATATACTGCTTTCATTTTAATGATTTTAAATAGTATTAATTGCATATCATCATTTATCCTTATTAAATGCAACATATTTTTATTAAACCAATTTTTACCAGTAACATTGGTTTAAGAAAAATAATAATGACACAAGAAAAAGTCCTGTTTTTTGTTGGAATAAATTTTAATTGATTAATCTAATGCAAAATAAGAAAATTGATATTGTAAAACAATATATAAATTATTCTCCATTTTTTTTAGCAGATGATACTCGCGTTAAGGATAGAAACGACATCCTTTTTTGAGGAACGAAAAAAAGATATGATCTTTCGTCTTCGCTCAAGATAAATTCCAGCCTGTTAAAACCTGCCTGCAGCAGGCAGGCGCCCAAATAAAAAAACCTTCCCAAATTAATGGAAAGGTTTTCAAGTTTTATGAGATTTCTCCACAAGGTCGAAATGACATTTAGCTTTTAAATTAAAGTTGCTACTAATAACTAACAACCAAAAACTAACTAGTAACGATAATGCTCTGGTTTATAAGGGCCTTCTACAGTAACACCAATATATTCTGCTTGGTCGTTTCGTAATTCAGTAAGCTCTACACCAATTTTTGCTAAGTGTAATTTTGCTACTTTTTCATCTAAATGTTTTGGTAACATATATACTTCGTTTCCATAAGCATCAGCATTGTTCCAAAGCTCCATTTGCGCCAACGTTTGGTTGGTAAATGAGTTAGACATTACAAAACTTGGGTGACCAGTTGCACAGCCTAAGTTTACCAAACGTCCTTCTGCTAAAATGATGATGTCTTTACCATCAATGGTATATTTATCAACTTGAGGTTTGATTTCTACTTTAGTATCACCATAGTTTTCGTTTAACCAAGCAATGTCTAATTCGTTGTCAAAATGCCCAATATTACAGATGATAGTTTTGTCTTTTACACCTTCAAAATGTTTAGCTGTAACAATATCTTTGTTTCCTGTTGTAGTAATAATGATATCTGCATTACCCATAACCGTTTCTAAACGCTTTACTTCAAAACCATCCATTGCAGCTTGTAAAGCACAAATTGGATCGATTTCTGTAACCGTAACAATAGAACCTGCACCTTTAAAAGAAGCAGCTGTTCCTTTACCAACATCTCCATAACCACAAACCACTACTCTTTTACCTGCTAACATAATGTCTGTTGCTCTTCTGATGGCATCCACAGCAGATTCTTTACAACCGTATTTGTTATCGAATTTCGATTTTGTAACAGAATCGTTAATATTGATTGCTGGCATTGGTAACGTTCCGTTTTTTACTCTTTCGTAAAGTCTGTGAACTCCTGTTGTTGTTTCTTCTGATAAACCATTGATTCCTGCAGCCAATTCTGGATATTTATCTAAAACCATGTTGGTTAAATCTCCACCATCATCTAAAATCATATTTAATGGCTTTTTGTCTTCACCAAAAAATAAAGTTTGCTCAATACACCAATCGAATTCTTCTTCGTTCATTCCTTTCCAAGCATAAACTGGTGTTCCTGCAGCAGCAATTGCAGCAGCAGCTTGATCTTGTGTAGAAAAAATGTTACAAGAACTCCAAGTTACCTCAGCTCCTAAAGCTTGTAACGTTTCAATTAAAACTGCAGTTTGAATGGTCATATGCAAACACCCTGCAATTCTTGCGCCTTTTAAAGGTTGAGCCTCTCCATATTCTTCTCTTAACGCCATTAATCCTGGCATTTCTGCTTCTGCCAATTCAATTTCTTTTCTACCCCAATCTGCTAAAGAAATATCTTTAACTTTAAATGGTACGTAAGCTGTTGTTGCACTCATATTTTTGTATATTTAAAATCTATTTTTTGCGATTGCAAAGATACGATATCCTTTTTGAAAACCTATGGCTCTTTACAAAACATTAACGGTTAACGCTTCAACTAAAGTATTGATTTGGAAGATTGAAGAAACAATTGATGAGTTAAAATCTGGAATTACTTTAACTAACAATAGTGCATTACGATTAAACGCAATGAAATCGGAAATTCACCAGAAAGGTTTTTTAAGCATTCGTCATTTATTAAAAGAAATCAATTTAACTGATGCTGATTTACAATATGACGAATTTGGAAAACCGCATTTAGATAAAGGTAGATTTATATCTATTACCCATTCTTTTGGCTTTACGGCTATTATTTTTTCTTACGATGCTGTAGTTGGTATTGATATTGAAAAACAGCGAGATAAAATATTAAGAATTGCACATAAATTTACACCTATTGAAGAATATAATACCATTGCTAATGTAGAAGCTAAAATTAGTAAACTTACCATAGTTTGGGGTGCAAAAGAGAGTTTGTATAAAATTTATGGAAAGAAAAAACTATTATTCTTACATCATATTTATATTGATGATTTTAAGTTTGCTGATGGAAAAACTATTGGAGCAATTCGTTTTAATGGTTTAGAAACTACCTATACTATTCAATTTTTAGAATTTGAAGGGTTTACTTGTGTGTTTGCGTATTGATAAATAACCTAGAAAAGTTTAAAATTAAGGTTTCTTTACGTTAAAAGATAAGGTAATTAAAGCTAAAATTATAAATATTCAATGTTGTTGTTGAGCACATAGATTACAACTTATTCATTAAAATTTGAAAGGTAGTTCCTTTATCAATTTCAGATTTTTTTACAAATATTTTTCCATTGTGATAATCTTCTACAATTCTTTTAGAAAGAGATAAACCTAAACCCCAACCTCTTTTTTTTGTGGTAAAACCTGGTTTAAAAATTTGTTTGTATAGTTTTTTGGGCATTCCTTTACCTGTGTCTGAAACTGTAATTTTTATTTTCTTTGGGCTGTTTTCTATTTGCAAATTCAAATTGCCTTTGCCTAACATAGCGTCTATAGCGTTTTTTATTAAGTTTTCTATAACCCAGCCAAATAATTCTCTATTTAGGTTGGTATAAATTTCATGATCAGTAGAAGAAAACGAAAATGAAATCTGTTTAGAACTACGAGATTCTAAGTAATCGAAAGCTTGTTTTGTAATAGCAACTATATTTTCTTTTTTAAGTTCTGGAATTGAGCCAATTTTAGAAAAACGATTGGCAATGGTATTTAATCTATAAACATCTTTTTCAATTTCTTCAATATAGGTTTCATCTACTTTTTCCATTTTTAAAATAGATATCCATCCTAAAAGCGATGATAAAGGTGTACCAATTTGATGTGCTGTTTCTTTAGCCATTCCTGTCCATAATTTATTGGTTTCTGCAGCTTTGTTAGAGCTATAAAACAAATAAATAACTGCTAAAAACAGCACTAAAATTAAAACTAAGGCTAAAGGGTAATAAGTGAGTTTGTCTAATAAATCTGAGTCTCTATAATAGATATATTGTTTGTTTTTTCCATTATAACTTATTAAAATTGGCTCATTTTGTTCTTTCATTATAGCCAATTGTTTTTTTAAGTATTTTGGGTTTAAAGATTTTATAGAATCTAAGTTTTGTGTATTAATTACTTCGCCATTTTCATCTACTAAAATCATAGGAATACTATTGTTGTTTTCTAGTATTTTAAGTGGTAGGTCAACTTTAGCATTTAAGTCTGTACTTGAGCCAATTTCTTTTTGAGCTTCTGCTAAAATTTCCATTTTTATGCGCTCTTCTTGCTTAAATTTTTGAAAAAAAGAATAGGTATTCCAAAGAATAGACAAAACGATAACGAAAGAAACAAGAATCGTAATCCGTTTAAATAAAAGTGTATTTGAAAAAATTTTCATTAAAAACAAAGATAAAGGTTTCTTGTATATAACTCATTTCAAGATTTGATAGTATCTTTACTAGTAAATTTTTTGATTATGCTTTCAATAGATCCAAAAGAAATTTCAACGCCTAAGTTACACAGTTATTTATTAGGTGCAGTTGCTCCAAGACCAATAGCATTTGCAAGTACCATAGATGCTGATGGAAATCCGAATTTATCACCATTTTCATTTTTTAATGTATTTGGTGCAAATCCGCCAACAATGATTTTTTCGCCAGCAAGAAGTGTAAGAAATAATACCACAAAAGATACCTTAGATAATGCAGAAATTACAAAAGAAGTGGTAATTAATGTTGTGAATTATGCTATTGTACAACAAATGTCTTTAAGTAGTGCTATGTATCCAAAAGGTGTAAACGAATTTGAAAAAGCGGGTTTAACCATGTTAAAATCAGATATTGTTCAACCTTTTAGGGTCGCAGAATCTCCTGTGCAATTTGAGTGTAAAGTAACAGATGTTATTTATACAGGAAATAAGGGTGGAGCTGGGAATTTAATTATTTGTGAAGTGCTAAAGATGCACATTAATGAGGCTGTTTTAGATACAGATGGAGGAATAGATCCTTATAAAATAGATTTGGTGGCTAGAGCAGGAGGGAGTTACTATTCAAGAGCTAAAGATGGTTTTTTCGAAATTCCGAAACCAATATCTAGTTTAGGAATTGGGGTAGATCAAATACCAGAATCTATAAAGAATAGTGAGGTTTTAACAGGTAATAATTTAGGAATGTTAGGCAATGTAAATCAAATACCAAATGCAAAGGCTGTTGATAACTTTGCAAAAGAACATCCTGAATTTATTGGGTTAGAAACCGTAAAAAAACATACATTTGCTCAAAAGTTTTTAAAAATAAATGATGTAGAAAGTGCTTGGAAAGTGCTTTTAATTAAATAGTTAAGTTTATAGTATGGAAGTTATAGGGAAAATAAAATTGATTGGAGAGGTACAAACATTTGGTTCAAACGGATTTAGAAAAAGAGAAATGGTAGTTACTACTGATGAACAGTATCCGCAAATGATTATGATTGAGTTTATACAAGACAAAACAGACTTGTTAAACAGTTATAAAGTGGGGCAAGATGTAAAAGTATCTATTAATTTAAGAGGTAGAGAGTGGATTAATCCACAGGGAGAAGCAAAGTATTTTAACTCTGTACAAGGTTGGCGAATTGAAAGTTTATCTCAACAAGGTGCACCAAGTAATTTGCCACCTGTAGATCAATTTGAGCCTGCATCTAATGTTTCTGATGATGAACCAGACGATTTACCATTTTAGATAATTAGATATTTAGTGGACTCGTTTTTGTTGATTTTATAGAATTAATAGACGAGAGACAAGATAAAAAAGAGAGCGTTCATTTAATGAACGCTCTCTTTTTTACTTAATATATTTTAGTCTTGGTATTTGTCTCTAAAAATCTAACTGACTAAGAGTCTATAAAAAATCTACGATTTTTTAGGCATTGGTCCACGTAAATGAATAATCAGGCCGTTTAAAAAATTTCGTAAAAATTGATCTCCACATTCTACATATTTAGGATGATCTTCTTTTCTAAAAATAGCCCCTAACTCACCTTTAGTTACTTTAAAATCTACTAAAGCACAAATTTCAATAATATCTGTATCGCGCAATTTATGTGCAACTCTTAGCTTTTTAAAAATATCGTTATTTGTTAATCCCATAAAGCAAATATAATTGTTTTTAGTGTACTACTTTAAAAATTGCCCAAGCATAAATCGCAAATCGTGCAAAACGAAATAAACCAAAAAAAACTACATTTTTAAAAGGATATTTAATCATACCAGCTGCAACACAAGCAATAGAAAAAGGTAGAGGTAGTAAAGCGCCTACTAAAATTAAAATGCCACCCCATTTTTTGGTATTTGCTAAATTTTTAGCCATTTTAATTTCTAAATATTCTTTTACTGAACGTATTTTTAAGGTCATTCTACCTAAAAAATAAGAAATTAACCCTCCTGAATAAGAAAGTGTTGCTAAAATAGCCAAGTTAATTATAGGGGTTCCAGTTTTTTTTGTCCACGCAATAAATATTTCTGGAGGTATTAAGCCTAATAAAGTTTCAGAAATAAAAAACACCGCCAATACAGTACCTCTAGAAAAGGTTTCTGTAAAATGATGCAATCCGTCGTTAATATTGTATACGTATTTGTTAAATAAAAAAATAACCAGAACAATACCTAAAATTGGTAAAATTGCACTTTTTAGGTTTTTACCAACAAAAGTGTAAAAACCAGTGCGTTCATAATATTTATGAATTAGTTTGAATCTTTTTCCTTTAGATTTTTCTCTTTTTGGCATTTGCAGGTATCATTTATCAAAAATGATTTGCAAAAATAGTGACAATTTTCGACAAATTTCCTTTATATTTCACATTAACGCATTTTTAAGAATTTGTTAATTTTACTTTATAAAAACTACTAAAATTGATTTGGCTTACGGATACAATTTCTTTTCCGGATTATAAATTTGTAACTCCAGATGGTATTTTAGCTTTGGGAGGCGACTTGTCTGAAGAACGTTTAATTTACGCTTACAAAAACGGAATTTTCCCTTGGTTTTCTGAAGGCGATCCAATTATTTGGTATTGCCCATCAGAAAGAATGGTTCTGTTTCCAGATGATTTAAAAGTATCGAAATCGATGCGAAAACTTATCAACAAAAAGGAGTTTGTAATTACAGAAAACCTGGCTTTTGAAGAGGTAATCTATAATTGCAAAAACATTAAAAGAAAAGAAGATTTTGGCACTTGGATTACTGATGATATGGAAAAAGCTTATATCAACTTACACAAAAGAGGAGTTGCAAAATCTATAGAAGTTTGGAAAGATAATGAATTAGTTGGCGGTTTATATGGGTTAGAAATGAATCATGTATTTTGTGGTGAGAGCATGTTTAGCAAAGTTTCTAATGCCTCTAAACTTGCATTTATACACTTGGCTAAAAATAAAAAGTATCAACTAATAGATTGTCAAATTTATAATGCACATTTGGCAAGTTTAGGTGCTATAGAAATTGATAGAGCATTATTTTTAAAGATTTTAAAATCTTAAAGTTTCATTATTTTTTTAGAGGTTACACTGCCGTTTTCAAACTCGGTTTTTAAGAAATAAACTCCTTTTGAAAGTTGAGAAACATCAATTTTTTGAATTTCTTTAGATTGAAAATCAATGTCATTAATATGATAAAATTTAGAAGATAGCATATTAAATAATTCCATTTTTACCACTTTTAAAGGTGTTTTAATACTAAAGTTTATCTGGTTAGCTGTTGGATTTGGAAAGATTTCAATTTGAGATTCGATGGTAGTATTTTGAGAAGCTACAGATAATTTTGATACTTCATTAAGCTCTTCAATTTTAAAATAATCAATAACCATAGTATGTGTTCCAGACCATCTAAAATCACCAGCCCAAGGCAAATTTCTGTATCCAATAATTACTTCAGACCATCCTTTAGCAATGTTAGTGTTAAAAGATTCTTGTAACACATTATCAATAAAAAAATCTACCTGATTTGCGGTCCAGTCTATGGTATAGGTGTGAAATTTATCATCAATTAATGATTTTCTGTTGTTGTTTATATCAACCACAGGTTTTGAAGAACCTGTAAAAGGCAGTTCTGTAATTTCATTTGCATCTCGCCAAGTATTAAAACGTGCATCTGTCCAACCATTGGGTGGGTAAATGTCATGAGCAGGAATACCCGACTGTAAATCTTGAGCCACAACTTCTATATCAACTTCATTAAAAGTAGCACCAACTTGCCCATAAGTAAAAATAAATGCAGCCAAACCACCATCTACAGCAGCACCTTTCATGCGTACTTCTAAACGATGATTTTCTCCTACACCACCAAAAACCATGGTTTGATAAGGGTATGTTAAGTCTGTGTCATTACTTATGTCAGCATCTACAGTAATATACGCAAAACCATCACCTGGTATAAAACTATCCCAACCAGTTTGGTTTGGATGAATATCATTAAAAAATTTCCAATAACTATTTTTCGGAATATCATTGGGATATCCTTTGGTGTCAAAATTTTCTATGTATGTAGTTTGGCTTACCGAAAAAAAACAATTGATACTTAATAAAGTAAATAGGAGGATTTTTGATTTCATAGAGGGTTTATGGTCAAAACTTTGATGCTAAATTACATAATTATTTTTAACCGTTATTTTTGAATCTCTTTCACAAAATCTAAAAATACTTTTTGATGTAATTCAAGATTCATATTTCCAGAGAGTGACGTTCTTACAATATAATCTTTGTCACCTTCTTTTGTGGTTCCTTGTGTTGAGGTTGCTGGGATAGTCCAATAACATCCTTTTAGTTGTCCATAACTCACACAAAATTTACTTTCATCAGGAATTTCAGTAATCATTTTATGAATTAATTTTAAATTAAGTGCTCTTTTATAGGTTTCTTTTTCAGCTTCTGAATTTCCTTTTGTTGGTAAATCTAAAGAAAAAACAGAAGGAGTAAAGCCCAGTTTTGCCAATTGTTCTGAAACAAAATTGATTTTTGCAGTTGGTAAATTCTTTTGAATAAAGTTAACAAACTTGCGCGTATTTTGATAAGCAGCCTCAATTCTTTGATTCATTGTCGGCATTTGATTTGCCAATATTTTATACTGATGATGTGAAGCTTCATTATCACACAGTTGTAAATGAATCGCTATTTTGTGAATTAAACTTTCGGTTTTGTTGTTTCCTACACAATAACCAGCTGTACATTTTCCTCCACTTGGGAATTTCGATCCACTTGCATATGAAATTGTTCTGACTTCCGACAATGTTTTACCTTCACCTAAAAAGTGCACATTTGGGCAAAAGGTTTGGTCTAAAATAAAAACAGGATCAATAGCAAATTTACCAGATTTAGAACTTCGTTTTTTGCTTAAAACGGTTTTTAAATCTTCTAAATTTGGCACTTCTACTCTTGGGTTGGTTGGAATTTCTGCAATGATGTAAGGAATACCATCTTCATTAGCAATTTTAGTTAAAACGTTATCAATACTTTGTACCATATCATTATCACCATCTACAGGTAAATCTACAATTGCTACATTTTCAATACACGCAGCTACTCTTCTTGCTTGGTCGTTTGTGCCTCCATAACAATTGGGTGGTACAATAAATTTGATTGGTTTTTTAGGATGATTTTTTTGTGCATCATCAATTAAACCCATCATTATGGCATATTGAATTGAGAGTCCGCTTGAAGCTACTAAAGGGTTAATAGTAGTTCCAGTAATTTTTTGAATCGTTTTTTGTACTATTTTTTTATTTGCTGAAAAATCGTTTGGCTGTGTAGTAGTTGAAGAATTTTTACCAACTAAAGATTGCAAAATAGTAAAAGTGTTAGCAGGTGTCATTGCAATGGTTTCTCTTCTTCTTACATGCTGAATTTCTGAAATATAATGGTTGTTTTTTAAGCCATTAATTAAAACAATACTTCCTAAATTTGGTTTATAATTTATAAAAAAATCAACATTTGAATGGTTTTCAAAATTTGTGAGGTCATTTTTTTCTGAAATAAAAAGGGTCCTTCTATGATTAAAATTAGAAATTTCTTTTAATGATTCAATTTTTTTGATTTCAAATTGATATCCATATACTTTTCTGATAGTATCTGTATCAAAGAATTCAGGAAGTGTATCAATATAAAGGATTTGAGTGTTTTTATGGTCTAATAAATTTTTTCTTAGAATTGCTAAAATGGGTGCTGTTTGGGATGAGAAACTAATAATATTTTCTGATTTCTGAGCGGTTAAATTAGCAATGGTCCACTCTAAAATACAAGATAATGGATGCCCTAATCGAATATAATCGTATGCAGTTGGTAAGTTTTTTAAAGCTTCTTTACTTACATTATTGTTTTTAAATAATTTTGTAAAGTTGTCTAAGAAAGCTGTTTTAGCTAAAGATTCATTATAAATATCGAGCCTATGTGTGGTTAAGTTTAGCCAATCAGCAGGCATGTTGTTTAAAACATTTTCAATAAAATTTAATACTTTAGTTTGTTGCATACTTTTTACGTTTAAAAGAAAAGGTTAAAGATACAATATCTCCGATTTTTATAGTCGAAAGAAAAACTGAAAGATTACTTATTTAAATTAGAAAACAGACTGTCTGTAGATTGTAAATATTTTGATTCACTTATTTCTTTATTCCATTTATTAGTGATGTAATCACTTTGTTGAATCCGAGAATCAACATTTTTAAAATAAACATTATTTTGCCACATCACTTGAGATTTCCACTCGACATTGATATAGCTAAATGCTTTTACAACATCTGGGTGGTCATTTATCACTTTAAAAAAAGGAACAAACCATTTTTGCCAAATTTGTTTTGCTTCTGTTTCGTTACTTAAGTTAGCATAAAAATTTCCTAATTTATCTTTTAAAACTGGGCAAGCTTCGGCTATAAAAACAGGTTTTTTGTGCTTTCTAGCAAAGGTAATCATTTCATTATCTGGGTTATGAAAATAGGAGTAACCACACCAATCTACAAATTCATCTCCTGGATACCATTCTTCCAAAACTTCTTGATTTGAACCTGTACCTTTAGATTGCCATACAAAGGCTACATTTTCTACCTTAATTTTTCTAAATATGTTATGAATTCTTTTCCAGGCTTTTAAAAAGTATTTCTTTTCATAATTGTTCCAATCCCAACCATCAAACTCATAACCAATTCTTAAAAAAACGGGTCTTTTGGTGGTTTTTATCCATTCTCCAAGTGTTATAATAAGCTTGTCGTGTTTGCCTTTTGCCACATTTTTATCGTGATTCATCATAGAAAGCCCAATAGAAATCATGGTGTTTTTAAACTTTTTATCATCTAAATAATATTGTAAACAGGTATCTCCTGCACCCCAATTTGCTTTGGTTTTTGTGCCATCTAAACCATTTATTTGCCATCCAAAAGAGTTGTCACCTGGAGATAAATTGGTGTAAGCTGTTATACCTGCAGGTATTTTAAAAGCATCTAAATAACCATTATGGTAATTTTTTAACCCCCCAACAGCTTCTAAATCTTTACCGATAAAAAATAGTACTTTTCCATTTTTAGGCTCGAATTTGTTAAATTTCATAGTTTTTGTAGATTGATATAATTTCTGCTGAGCGTAAAAGTTTATGCAAAGTAAAAACAGCATGAATAAAAGAAAAATGTTTTTCAATTGAACATTAGTTTTAATTTTTACGAATTTAGACAAAAAACAAAAGAGGCTATCTTTTCAGAAAGCCTCTTTATCAAAAAAATAATTTTTTATTATTTCTTAGCCAGTAAGTCTCTAATTTCGGCTAATAAGTCTTCTTGACTAGGGCCTTTTGGTGCTTCTGGTTTAGGTTCTTCTTTCTTTTTGGTAGCATTAATTCCTTTAATCATCATAAACATTACAAAAGCTACAATTATAAAATCGATAACGTTGGTTAAGAAATTTCCGTACAAAATAGCAACTTCACCAACAACTTTACCAGTTTCATCAGCTACACCTTCTTTAGCAATCCACTTTAAATCTTTAAAATCAGCTTTAAAAATTAAGCCAATTAACGGTGAAACAATTCCTCCTGTAAAAGAAGTAACTACTTGTTTAAAAGCAGCACCCATAACAAAACCTACTGCAATATCAACAAGGTTTCCCTTCATTGCAAAAGCCTTAAATTCTTTAAGCATTCCCATTTTATATTTAAGTTTTAATTAGTTAAGGAAGCTAAAGTAGAAAAATTAAATTTCAAGTAATTTTTTATTCGACAAGAGGTATCATTTGAACTTTTAATCTCTTAATTTTTAAGTTTTATAAAATATTATTTTAAAACTTTTTTAATGCGCGGAGAAATTGCGGTTAACGTTTCATAAACAATAGTTTCTGAAACATCAGCAATATAATTGAGCATTTTTTGGTTGTTAAAAATGATAACTTCATCACCTTCTTTACAATCAATTTTGGTAACATCAACCATAATCATATCCATACAAACATTACCAATTATTTTTGCTTTTTTATTGTTTACGATTACGTAGCCTTTTTTATTGCCTAATTTTCTTGAGATTCCATCTGCATGCCCAATAGGAATTGTTGCTGATTTCGTTGGTCTTTTGGCTACAAAAGCTCTGTTGTAACCTACAGTTTCACCAGGTTGAATAATATGAATTTGAGAAATTATCGATTTTAAATTATGGGTGTTTTTTAGTTGAGCAGTTTCTTGTTCATCATTACCAAAACCATACAGACCAATGCCAATACGAACCATATTAAACTGAGCTTTGGCAAAGTTAACAACACCAGAAGTATTTAAGATATGCAACATGGGTTCGTAACCCAAATGTTTGTAAAACTGTTGGGCAATGTATGTGAAATTATTAATCTGATTGATGGTAAAGTCTTTTTCTTCTAAATCTTCACTGGCTGCTAAATGAGAAAATAAAGATTGTACTTTAATATGATTGGTTTCTTTTAAGTCTGCTATTATTTTAGGAATATCTGTATGCCAAAACCCTAACCTGTTTAAACCTGTATTGAATTTTAAATGCACAGGATAATTCATTAAAGGAATTTGATCTGCCAATTTTAAAAAGGCATTAAAAATTTTAAAATTGTATAAGTTTGGTTCTAAGCGATAAGCTATAACAGTTTGTAAATTTGGTATTTGTGGATGCAATACCAAAATAGGTGTTTTTACATTAGCTTGGCGTAAAGCAACACCTTCATGCGTGTAAGCTACTGCAAAATAATCTACCTTATCTTGTAAAAATTGCGCCACTTGAACGCCATCAGAACCATAACCAAAAGCTTTAACAACCGCTAAAATTTTAGTCTCAGGATTCAGCTTTTTTTTAAAATAATTTAGGTTGTGCTTTAACGCATTTCCATCAATTTCTAAAATGGTTACATGGTTATTCATTCTTATGCTGAACTTGTTTCAGTGTCTATTTAATTTATTTTAGTATTGTAAGAACTTGTTTCAGTAACTTATTACTTTATTTCAGAATCTTTTTGAGATTTCTCAACTTCACTCGAAATGACATTAGTTTTTTCTTCTGAAGCAGTTTCTTCTTGTTTCTTTTTTACAGCTTTGTAATATGCAGCTCTACTCAAAGGTTCATATTCTTGTGTTTCACCTAATAACACTAACTTATCATTTTGCGCTTTTCTAAAACTATAATGTGCTAAATTACCTGTATGTGTGCAAACCGCATGTACCTTGGTTACATATTCTGCAGTTGCCATTAAAGCAGGCATTGGGCCAAAAGGGTTTCCTTTAAAATCCATATCTAAACCAGCTACAATTACACGTACACCTCTATTTGCCAAATCATTGCAAACGGCTACAATTTCATCATCAAAAAATTGTGCTTCATCAATACCCACCACATCAACATTGTTAGCTAGTAATCTAATATTAGAGGAGACTGGTACAGGTGTAGAGCGAATTCTAGAATCGTTGTGCGAAACAACTTCTTCATCATCATAACGTGTGTCTACAGCAGGTTTAAAGATTTCTACCCTTTGTTTGGCAAATTGTGCGCGTTTTAAGCGTCTAATCAATTCTTCTGTTTTGCCAGAAAACATAGAGCCACAAATAACTTCTATCCAACCAAATTGTTCTGTGTGATTTACGGTATTTTCAAGAAACATTTTGTAATTTTAGGCGTTATAAATTAAGTCTATTTTCGGCGCTTACAAATTTAGGAATAAATCATAGTAAAACTTAATATCAACAGAGAACTTATGCACAAAAAATTGGAGGCAGATTTAATTAGCTTAGCACACAGCATCTTAACTATGAAAAATAAGGATGATGTGTTTGCGCTAAAAGAAAAATCTAAAGAAGTTTATGAAAAGCTATCTATGTTGGCTTTTGTAGAAGAATATGTAAACACAACACCGAATTTACAAACTACAAAAGAAGAATTGTTAAAACAAGTAGTTACTGCTTTTGAAACTAAAGAGAACTTTATAGCAGAGCAAGAAGTTGCAGCAGAACTAGACTATGATTTAAGTGATGATGCTGAAAATGAGGTCGTAAATCAACTACATCAAAATAAAATAGAAGCACCCATAGAACAACCTTTTGATGAATTAGAGGAGTTGATGTTTTCATCAAAAGAAATGATTGAAGAAGTAAAATCAGAAAAAAGTATAACAGAAGTCTCGGAATTGAATGCTGCACAGATTGAAAAAGATACTGAACCCAAAACACCAATAATTAGTGATGTTATAAAGGTTGAAGAGCGCAAAAGAATGTCTTTAGAAGAAGAATTACAAGATATTGTTTCTGTTGATGTTATGGCAGATTTCTTTGAAAATGCACAACCAAAATCGTTAAATGATAAATTGGCTGCCAATATTCAAATTGGCTTGAATGATAGAATTGCGTTTGTAAAAAACCTATTTAATAACCAACAAGAAGATTATAACAGAGTAATTTCTCAATTAAATACCTTTAAGTCAGAAAGAGATGCAAAAACATTTATTAAAACTTTGGTAAAACCAGATTATGATTGGTCTGAAAAAGAAGAATTAGAAAATCGTTTTATGGAAATTATTGCTCGAAAATTTGCATAACTTTTTAAAGTTTAAAACGGTTATTTTTTAGCTCCAGACTTTCAATTTTCAATTTAAGCCTTTGAAACCAACTTTAATCCACACGCATTTTCACAAACGAAAAACTGGCGTTACAAGAAGTATAGAAAACGTGCTTCCTTTTTTTGATGACGAATTTGAAACCTATGTATATGGTTCAAATATTGATGGAAATCATATCAGCACTTCAAAATTGAAATCCATTTTATTTTCTGATGGAAAAACTGTAGTACATTGTCATCGAAATAATGAAATTTTAAAAATACTTTGGTATCGTATGTTGGGCGCAAAATTCACCTTGATTGCTACTAGACATGCAGAAACAAAGCCTTCAAAATTTACAAAGTTTTTACTAAAAAAATCTGATATTGTAATTACGCTCATAAAAAGTATGAGTCAAAATTTAGGCATTAAAAACACTATTGTTGGCCATGGAGTGCGCGTTAGTGAATTTGTACCTAAAAAAAAGGTATGGCTTAGAAATGTAGATCAAGAAAACATAATTTTAAATGCTGGTAGAGTTAGAAAGGCAAAAGGACAATTGGTACTTTTAGAAGCAGCAAAAGTGTTAAAAGATCATAAAAATTGGGCATTAGTTATTGTTGGGCAAGTAGATAAGCCTGAGTTTTTAGAAGTATTAAAAACAATGGTTAGAAAACATAATATTGAAAAACAAGTGTATTTTGTAGATGAAACCAGAGAAATTATAAAATATTACCAAGCTTCAAAAATAGTAGTTGCCCCAAGTTTTTCTGAAGGATTTTCTTTGGTAACTGCAGAAGCAATGGCTTGTGAATGTTCTGTAATTGCCACCAAAAATGTGGGTGTACACTCAGAATTGATTACTCACAATAAAAATGGGTACTTGTTTGATGCTGGAAATAGCAATCAATTAGAAGAATTATTATTAAAACAAATAAAAGGAGAAAATCCACTTTTAGGGCAAGCAGCAAGAGCAGAAATTCTTGAAAATTGGAGCGCAGAAAAAGAGGCTAAACAGTTAATTAAAGTATATCAATCAAAATCAATATAAATATGAGAAAAATTATAGTTGTTATTGCAGTTATTTTATTTGGGTCAGTAGCATTTAATGCACAAGAAATTGAAATGAAAAAAGTTTGGGGTGGTTATCAATTTTTACAAGATGGTAAAATGCTGAATGTGAAAAACATGCAAGAGATTATGAAAAATAATCAAGAAGCGTTAGATTTAATATCATCAGCAAAATCAAATCAAAATTGGGCATTAGCTTTAGGTGCTGCTGGTGGATTTTTAGTAGGTTATCCTCTAGGAACTTCAATAGGTGGTGGAGATCCTCAATGGGCATTAGCAGGTGCAGGCGCTGCTTTAATTGTAGCATCAATTCCAATTATTAAAGGCTTTAATAAAAAAGCATCAAAAGCGGTTGAATTGTATAATGCAGGTATATCTTCTACAAGTTATAAATTTAATCCTTCGTTTCATTTTAATATACAAGGCGAAAATATGGGTATTGCAATGAAATTCTGATAGTTATCTTATTTATTGTAACAAAACAAAAGGTAAATCGTTTTAAAAGAAAACCAAATAACATGAAACGATTTACCTTTTTTTTATGCCTGCTTTTTACAATAAACAGTATAGCACAAGACGTTACTTTTAAAAATTTTTACAAAACGCATAAAGAGCAATCTGCTTTTTCATTAAATTTAAATGCATCATTTGCAGGGTCTTTTTTAAGTGATGATGATCAGGACGATTTACAAAAATTACTAAAAAAATCGAGCGATTTTAAATTAATGGTTTTTAATAACGAAGATGCAACTGTATCTAAAGATTTTAAAAAGTACATTAAAAAGAATAAATTAAAAACCATGGCTCGTGTAAAAGGAGATGATGGTAAAGCTTCTTTTTACATTTTAGAAAAGAATAATATTATAAAAGAAATTATTCTACAAGCCAATAACGATGGTGATCAATTGGTACTATTGGGCATAAAAACCAATTTAACCACAGATGAGCTTGCAGAAATGATGTCGAAATCTAACATCAAAACCGATTAATAAAACAATCAACTTGTCATTTCAACCTTGTGGAGAAATCACATAAATAAGAATTTGTTTAGATTTCTTTATAAAGTCAAAATGACAAGTACAACTAATATTTATAGAACTTCTTTCAATTGCGCAATCACTTTTTTACTATTCCCGATAAAAATTGTATCATCAACTATAAAAACAGGACGTTTTAAAAAGGTGTATTCTTGCAACAAATAGTTCTTATAATCGGCCTCAGATAAGTTTTTATTTTTCAAATCCTTAGATGTATATAATCTTGCACGTTTATTAAATAACCCTTCATAACTGCCAGAAAGCGCATACATTTCATCCAGTTGTGTTTCAGTAATATTATTCGTTTTAATTTCTTGACGCTCAAACCCAGCTGTATTTACTTCTTTTAAAATTCTTTTACAGGTATCACAAGTTTGCAAAAAATAGACTTTCTTCATGTTTAATCAATTATATTTACAGTATCAAAATTACTGATAAAAATGAACACTCACTTTTATATTTTAAAAAAATCGAGAGCACTTTTAATGAAAGAATTAGAAGGCTTAACTTTAGATGATCTTCATAGAATTCCTGAAGGTTTTAAAAACAATATTGCTTGGAATGTGGCACATTTGGTAGTTACACAGCAATTGTTACATTACAAATTATCGGGTTTAAATCCTTTATGTTCAGACGAATTGATAGAGGCACACAGAAAAGGAACAGCACCAACAAAAGTTTTTACAGCAGAAGAATTTGAAGAGTTAAAAGAACTTTTAATTGGCTTACCAGACACTTTAGAAGAAGATTTTAATGCAGGTATTTTCCAGAATTATACAGAATATCCAACTAGTACAGGCGTTGTTTTAGATAGTGTAGATATTGCAATTCCGTTTAATAATTTTCATGAAGGCATTCATTACGGAATTATAAGATCTATTAAAAAGTTTTTATAGAAGCTATTTCCAGCTTTCAGCACTCGCTTTTTTTTATGGTGAATGTATTTTAGCATCTTTTCTTTAAAAAAAGTAATTGAATTACCATTAAAGCATTTAATTTAAGTGTAGCATAAAAAAAGAGCTCAAACAAATGCTTCAATCTGGGCTCATATCTTTGAGATATTCAAAGATATCTAAATTTTCTATCTTTAGAATTATAGTAGTCATCGTAATCTATACGAGTTGATAAGGAAGTGATAGATAAAATATAAATTTACAATCAACCTTCCCTTAAAAATCGGAAGGTTTTTTATTGCATTTATTTCAATAATTGAATATCATAATAAAAATAGGTTAAAAAACTAGTAATTAGTGTGTTATGTATTTTTTTTAACATCTGAAATTAAAGAATAGTATTGAGTTTTATATAATAAAAAACGAGAAATAGAATAATTTAGTCAACAATTTGAATAAAATAGTAAATGAAACTTAACAAACATAGTAGCAGATTAACACAAGACGAATCTCAACCAGCATCACAAGCCATGTTGTATGCAGTAGGTTTGTCTGATGAAGATATGAGCAAAGCACAAATAGGTATTGCAAGTACTGGTTATGATGGTAATCCTTGTAACATGCACTTAAACCGATTGAAAGATGAAGTCAAGGTAGAGTGTAAAATTGCAGATATGGTAGGTTTAGGTTTCAATACTATTGGTGTTTCAGATGGTATTTCTATGGGAACTTCTGGTATGAATTATTCCTTAGTTTCAAGAGATATTATTGCAGATTCTATAGAAACTGTAATGAATGCACAAAGTTACGATGGCTTAATTTCTATTGTAGGTTGTGATAAAAATATGCCAGGAGCAGTAATTGCCATGTTGCGTTTAAATCGCCCATCAATTATGATGTATGGTGGAACAATCGCTTCTGGAAATTACAAAGGAAGAAAATTAAATATTGTTTCTGCTTTTGAAGCTTTAGGTCAAAAAGTGGCAGGAGAAATTGAAGAAGAAGAGTATAGAGAAATCATTAAAAGAGCAATTCCTGGAGCTGGAGCTTGTGGTGGTATGTATACTGCAAATACAATGGCTTCTGCAATTGAATGTATGGGCTTTGCATTGCCTTACAATTCATCAATTCCTGCAGAAAATCCCAATAAATTATCAGAGTCAGAAAGACACGCAAGAGCTATTAAAAATTTATTAGAAAAAGATTTAAAACCTTTAGATATTATTTCTAAAAAATCTTTAGAAAATGCAATTGCTTTAGTAAATGCATTGGGAGGTTCTACAAATGCAGTATTACACTTTTTAGCAATTGCACATGCTGCTGATATTGAATTTACTTTAGAAGATTTTCAAAGAGTATCAGATAGAACTCCATTAATTGCAGATTTAAAACCATCTGGTAAATATTTAATGGAAGATGTGCATGGAGTAGGTGGTACACCAGCAATTATGAAATATTTATTAGAAAATGGATATTTACATGGAGATTGTATGACTGTTACTGGTAAAACTTTAGCAGAGAATTTAGCAGATGTAGAAGCTATGGAATTCGAAGATCAAGATGTAATTTTTCCAAAAGATAAAGCCTTAAAATCATCTGGAAATTTACAGATTTTATATGGTAACCTTGCAGAAGAAGGAGCTGTAGCAAAAATTTCTGGAAATGAAGGTTTGTTGTTCGAAGGTAAAGCTGTGGTTTATGATGGTGAACAAGCTGCAAATACAGGTATTTCTAATGGTGAAGTAGCAAAAGGAGATGTAGTCGTCATCAGGTATGTTGGTCCAAAAGGAGGTCCAGGAATGCCAGAAATGTTAAAACCAACCTCATTAATTATGGGAGCAGGTTTAGGTAAATCTGTAGCATTAATTACAGATGGTCGTTTTTCTGGTGGTACTCATGGTTTTGTAGTTGGGCATATTACCCCAGAAGCAATATCTGGAGGTGCAATTGGATTGATTGAAACTGGAGATAAAATTAGAATTAGTGCAGAAGATAATTCTATCAATGTGTTAATTTCTGATGAAGAATTGGCAGACCGAAGAGCAAAATGGGTTGCTCCTGAGCCAAAACACAAAAAAGGAATTTTATACAAATACGCAAAATACGTAGCATCAGCATCTAAAGGATGTGTTACTGATGCTTAAAACTCCTGCGAGGTTTCCAAAAACCTTGTAGGTATAAAACATAAAGATAATATGGAAACAAAAACCATAACCAAACCAAAAAAAGCTACCAAAACTACAGAGCGTATTTCTGGTAGTGAGGCAATTGTGAGATGTTTAATTGAAGAAGGAGTAGATATTCTTTACGGTTATCCTGGAGGTGCAATTATGCCAGTTTACGATGAATTGTATAAATATCAAGATAAAATTCATCATGTATTAACACGTCACGAACAAGGAGCAACACATTCAGCTCAAGGTTATGCAAGAATTTCTGGTAAAGTAGGTGTTGCTATTGCCACTTCTGGCCCAGGAGCAACCAACTTAATTACAGGAATAGCAGATGCACAAATAGATTCTACACCAATGGTGTGTATTACAGGTCAAGTTGCATCTCATTTGTTAGGGAGTGATGCTTTTCAAGAAACAGACATTGTAGGTATTTCTACACCAGTAACAAAATGGAATATTCAAGTAACAAAAGCGACTGATATTCCAGCTGCAATTGCAAAAGCATTTTACATTGCTAAAAGCGGTAGGCCAGGTCCTGTTTTAATAGATATTACTAAAGATGCTCAGTTTGAAGAGTTTGATTTTGTATATGAAAAATGTACTCAAGTAAGAAGTTATAAACCAGTTCCTGATACAGATATTACAAAAGTAGAAGAAGCTGCAGCAATTATTAATAGTGCTAAAAAACCCTTAATTGTTTGGGGGCAAGGCGTAATTTTAGGTGAAGCTGAAGAGCAATTAAAAGCAGTTATAGAAAAAGCAGGGATACCTGCTGCTTGGACAATTTTAGGAGCTTCAGCCATACCAACTTCACATCCTTTTAATGTAGGTATGGTAGGTATGCATGGTAATTATGCGCCTAACATGTTAACCAACGAGTGTGATGTTTTAATTGCAATAGGTATGCGTTTTGATGATCGAGTTACAGGAAGTTTAGATACTTATGCAAAACAAGCTAAGGTAATTCATTTCGAAATTGATCCTGCAGAAATTGATAAGAACGTAAAAACTGATGTTGCTGTTTTAGGTGATGCAAAAGCAAGCTTAAATTTATTATTGCCGTTATTAAATGAAAATTCTCATAAAGAATGGCATCAAAAATTTAAAGATTTATATAAAATTGAATATGATAAAGTAATCAAAAACGATATTCATCCAACAAAAGAAGGTTTAACAATGGGTGAGGTTTTGAAAGAAATTAACATTCAAAGTAAAGGAGAAGCAGCAATTGTTACAGATGTTGGTCAGCATCAAATGGTAGCTTGTAGATATGCAGATTTTAATGTAACTAAAAGTAATATTACTTCTGGCGGTTTAGGTACAATGGGTTTTGGTTTACCAGCAGCAATTGGTGCAAAAATGGCAGCTCCAGAACGCGAAGTAGTTTCTATTTCTGGTGATGGTGGTTACCAAATGACCATTCAAGAATTGGGTACTATTTTTCAGCAAAAAGCAGCTGTAAAAGTGGTAGTGTTAAATAACGATTTTTTAGGAATGGTTAGGCAATGGCAACAATTGTTTTTTGACAAACGTTATGCATCCACAGAAATGGTAAATCCTAATTTTGTAGCTATTGCAGAAGGATATTACATTAAAGCAAGAAAAGTTACCAAACGTGAAGAGTTAGCAGAAGCTGTTGCAGAAATGATGCAAAGTAAAGAAGCGTATTTCTTAGAAGTTTGTGTAGAAAAAGAAGATAATGTGTTTCCAATGATTCCTTCAGGAGCAAGTGTTTCAGATATCAGATTGGAGTAGATATAAATAAAGCTTATTGCTAAAAGCGTATAGCCAAAAGCCAAAGAAATGAATACAGAAGAAAAGCAACTATATACAGTTTCTGTATATACCGAAAATAATATTGGATTGTTGAACAGAATTTCTGCAATTTTCCAGAGAAGACACATCAATATAGAAAGTTTAAATACTTCTCCTTCAGAAATAGAAGGCGTTTCTAAATTTACAATTGTGGTAAATATGAACGAGGTAGGTATTAAAAAAATTATTGGTCAAATAGAAAAACAAGTAGAGGTTATAAAAGCCTATTATCATAGTTTAGATGATATTATTTATCAAATAGCAGGCTTGTTTAAAATTAAATCAGAATTGTTGTTCGAAGAACGTCAAATTCAGAATATCATTAAAGAAAGTAATGCTAGAATTGTAACTGTAAACAAAGAATTTTTTGTTCTTGAAAAATCAGGAAAAAAAGAAGAAATTGTAGAATTATACAATCAATTAGCTCCTTTTGGAATTATGCAATATACAAGATCAGGTTTAATTGCAGTTACAAAAGAAGAAATGAAAATATCAACATTGTTAGAAACTTACAACAACTAAAAATAAGTAAAAAGAGACTAGAAAAAAGAGGATAGATTAAAGGTCATATAGTATTATTACTTGTTTTTTTCTCTCTATTCTGGCATCTTAATACAACAAACAAAAACAAAAAAAATGTCAAATTATTTTAACACATTAACATTAAGACAAAAATTAGAGCAGTTAGGTAAATGTCGTTTTATGGATCCTTCAGAGTTTGAAGACGGAGTAAACGCACTAAAAGGAAAGAAAATTGTTATTGTGGGCTGTGGAGCACAAGGTTTAAACCAAGGTTTAAATATGAGAGATTCTGGTTTAGATATCTCTTATGCATTAAGACAAGCAGCAATAGACCAAAAAAGACAGTCTTATATTAATGCTACTTCTAATGATTTTAAAGTAGGTACTTACGAAGAAATGTTACCAACAGCAGATTTAGTAATTAATTTAACACCAGATAAACAACACACCAATGTTGTAAATGCTATTATGCCTTTAATGAAAAAAGGGGCTACTTTATCATATTCTCACGGATTTAATATTGTAGAAGAAGGTATGCAAATTCGTAAAGACTTAACTGTTATTATGGTGGCACCAAAATCACCAGGTTCAGAAGTTCGAGAAGAATTTAAAAGAGGTTTTGGAGTGCCTACATTAACTGCTGTACATCCAGAAAATGATCCAGAAGGTAAAGGTTGGGCACAAGCAAAAGCATATGCAGTAGCAACTGGTGGTCATACAGCAGGTGTTTTAGAATCTTCTTTTGTTGCTGAAGTAAAATCAGATTTAATGGGAGAGCAAACTATTTTATGTGGTTTGTTACAAACAGGCGCTATTTTATCTTTCGATAAAATGGTAGAAGAAGGAATTGATGCTGGTTATGCTGCAAAATTAATACAGTATGGTTGGGAAACTACAACAGAAGCTTTAAAGCATGGTGGTATTACCAATATGATGGACAGATTGTCTAATCCTGCTAAAATTGAAGCGTTTCGTTTATCTGAAGAATTAAAAGACATTATGCGTCCGTTGTTCCAAAAACATATGGATGATATCATGACCGGTCATTTCTCTAAAACAATGATGGAAGATTGGGCAAATGATGATGTAAACTTATTAACCTGGAGAGCTGCAACAGGAGAAACTGCTTTTGAAAAACAAGAAATTACAGATCAAGAAATCTCAGAACAAGAATATTTCGATCACGGAACGTTGTTAGTTGCTTTTGTTAGAGCTGGTGTTGAGTTAGCTTTTGAAGCAATGACAGAATCAGGAATTATAGATGCTTCTGCATACTACGAATCTTTACACGAAACTCCGTTAATTGCAAATACTATTGCAAGAATGAAATTAGCAGAAATGAATCGTGTAATTTCTGATACTGCAGAATATGGTTGTTATTTATTTGATCATGCTTGTAAACCTTTATTAGCAGATTTTATGAAAACGGTATCAACCAACGTAATTGGTAAACCATTTAGTTCTGATAATGGTGTAGATAACTTAGAGTTGATTAAAATTAACAAGATTATTAGAAATCACCCAGTAGAAATTGTAGGAGAACGATTAAGAGCTTCTATGACAGCAATGAAAGTGATAAAATCTGCATAAAATTAGATTTCCCCAATTTTTGTATAAACCTGTTAAATTGAAAAGTTTAACAGGTTTTCTTTTTTAAATTTGCCATATGCAAACAGAACAAACCTATTTTCCTACTTTAGAAAATATAGAAAAAGCAGCAAAGAATTTAGAAGGCGTTGCTTTAAAAACTCCTTTGAGTTTAAATACAAATTTGTCCAAACAATTTCAGGCCAATATTTTTTTTAAGAGAGAAGATTTACAAGTAGTACGTTCTTATAAAATTAGAGGGGCATACAACAAAATGTCTTCTTTAACTTCGGATGAAAAACAAAGGGGAATTGTTTGTGCAAGTGCAGGAAATCACGCACAAGGAGTTGCTTTGTCTTGTAAACTATTACAAGTTAAAGGAACTATTTTTATGCCCTCACCAACACCTAATCAAAAGATAAATCAGGTAAAAATGTTTGGTGAAGAGTACATCAGTATCGTTATCGAAGGTGATACTTTTGATGATGCTTTTAATGCAGCAAAAAAAGAATGTGATGCAAAACATAAAACCTTTATTCATCCTTTTAATGACGAAAAAGTTATTGAAGGACAAGCAACAGTAGGTTTAGAGATTTTACATCAAACTAAAGAGAAAATCGACTATGTTTTTGTGCCTGTGGGTGGTGGAGGAATATCATCAGGATTGTCATCGGTTTTTAAAAAACTATCACCAGAAACTAAAATTATTGGTGTAGAGCCAAAAGGAGCTCCATCAATGTTAATATCTATCCAAAACAATAAAAATACAGCTTTGCAAACCATTGATCCTTTTGTGGATGGTGCAGCAGTAAAAAAAGTTGGCGATTTAAACTTCGCGATTTGTCGTCAAAATTTAACAGATATAATAACGGTTTCCGAAGGTGAAATCTGTCAGACTATTTTAGATCTGTATAATAAAGATGCTATTGTGGTAGAACCTGCAGGTGCCTTAAGCATTACAGCACTAGATTCTTTTGCAGAAAAAATTAAGGGTAAAAATATAGTATGTGTTGTTAGTGGAAGCAATAACGATATTACAAGAACCGCAGAAATTAAAGAACGGGCGTTGCTACATGCAAATTTAAAACATTATTTTATAGTAAAATTTCCTCAACGAGCTGGAGCTTTAAAACAATTTGTTGCTGAGATTTTAGGACCAAATGATGATATTACGCATTTTGAATATACCAAGAAAAACAATAGAGCCAATGGTGCTGCAGTAGTAGGTTTAGAGTTAACATCTTCTAAAGATTTAGCGCCTTTAATTGAAAGAATGAAGGCAAATAATTTCTTTGGAGATTATTTAAATGATAAACCAGATTTATTTCAGTTTTTGGTGTAGCCCAATAAAGATTTTATTTATATATCAATGATGGTAACGCAATGGTTTTCGTGATTAATGAATAGATTTTAGGGTAAAATCCTCTTAATTTTTGTTAATTTGATACTGCTAATTTCAATCTAAATTTAAAGATTGATCCATAAAATTTATGAATATGAAGTTTAAAGAGATTCCAAAGAAGTTTCAAATAAATGAATTAAAACATCAAAAATCATATTTGATTGCTGGTGAATTAAAGGAATGGAAAGGAGAAATGACAGATGTATATTCTTCAATTTCGTCAACTAAAGACTACCAACCAACTTTATTAGGTACTGTGCCTAATTTAACCGCGTATGAAGCTATAGAAGCATTAAATTCGGCGTATAGAGCCTATGATAAAGGCCAAGGATTATGGCCAACAATGCGTGTTGCAGACCGAATTGAGTGTATGGAAGAGTTTGCAGAGCAAATGAAAACCAAACGTGATGAAGTGGTTAAATTGTTGATGTGGGAAATTGGAAAATCTTTGCCTGATTCTGAAAAAGAATTTGATAGAACCGTAGAATATATTTACGATACTATTGAAAATTACAAGCAAATGGATAGAGATTCTGCGAAATTTCAAAAAAATAGTGGAGTTTACGCACATGTAAGAAGAGGACCTTTGGGTGTTGTTTTGTGTTTAGGTCCATATAATTATCCTTTAAACGAAACTTTTGCTTTATTAATTCCGGCTTTAATTATGGGGAATACAACCATTTTTAAACCAGCAAAACATGGGGTTTTATTGCTATCACCATTAATGGAAGCTTTTCAAAATAGCTTTCCAGAAGGAGTTGTAAATATCATTTATGGTAGAGGTAGAGTTTTGGCCACACCAATAATGAAAACTGGTAAAATTGATGTATTAGCCTTAATTGGAAATAGTAAATCTGCCAATGCAATTCAGGCCAATCATCCGTATAAAAATAGATTGCGTTTAGTGCTAGGTTTAGAGGCTAAAAATCCAGGAATTGTGTTGCCAGATGCAGATTTAGATTTGGCAATTAACGAGTGTATTACAGGTGCTACTTCTTTTAATGGTCAACGTTGTACTGCTTTAAAAATTTTGTATGTGCACGAGCATATTGTAGATAAGTTTAATAAACGTTTTGCAGAAAGAGTAGATGACTTAAAATTTGGTAACCCTTGGGAAGATGGTGTGAAATTAACACCTTTACCAGAACCAGGAAAACCAGCTTACATTCAAGAACTTATTGATGATGCTACTGCTAAAGGTGCAGCAATTATGAATAAAAAAGGTGGTGATACAACTGAGAATTATATTTACCCAGCTGTATTATATCCTGTGTCTAAAGAAATGAGAGTCTATCAAGAAGAACAATTTGGGCCAGTAATTCCTGTGGTTTCTTTCAAAAATATTCAAGAACCTTTAGATGATATGGCTGAATCGAATTACGGTCAGCAAGTAAGTGTTTTTGGTAGCGATATAAAAACATTAGCACCATTAATTGATACTTTGGTAAATTTAGTATGTAGAGTAAATTTAAACAGTGCTGCTCAACGTGGACCAGATGTATATCCTTTTACAGGACGAAAAGATTCTGCAGTAGGTACATTAAGTGTACACGATGCTTTACGTTCTTTCTCTATTAGAACTTTTGTTGCATCAAAAGACACTGAATACAATAATGCTATTTTAGAAGAATTATTAGATAAAAAAGCATCTAATTTTATTAGTACAGATTATTTATTGTAGTATCACTTACAAATATCATATACCTAGTTTTCAATTATTTTGAAGCTATATTAAAAAAGCTATGTTTCTTAAAACATAGCTTTTTTAATGGGTTGTTTTACCTGAAAATCAAAGGATTATCCTTTCTCTATTTTGTTGAAATAATATTTTTCGAAGAGATATATACATAATATTTTTATAATTTTTTTAAATGGAATTCGCGTTAAATTATAGTGATAAAATCATACACTAAATGTTGAGTAACATTCTTTAGATTTTCATCAATAATAATATTTTATAAAACTAATTTTTTTTCTAAGAAATCTTTTTGTCATTTCATTATCCATAAAATTTTTATGTTTTTAAGTGTAGAATAAAAAAAATAATGGTTTTTTTTGTTATATCTATAATAATAAGTATTTATCATTAAAATAAGTATTAAAACAGGATAAAAAATAAGTATAAATACTTAGTTTTGTTTTAAAATACGTAATTATGAAAACAGTTATTGTTGTTGGAAACGGAATGGTAGGGTACAAGTTTTGTGAAAAATTTAGAACTCAATCTCAATCTCAAAATTTTAAGATTATTGTTTTTGGTGAAGAACCAAGACCTGCATACGATAGGGTTCATTTAAGCGAATATTTTGAAAACAAAGATGCTAAAGCCTTAGAAATGGCTCCACGTGCTTGGTATGAAGAAAATAATATCGATTTAATTACAAATACTAGAGTTACAGATATCAGCAGGAATTCTAAAACAATAACTACTACTGATGATACTAAATATACTTACGATTATTTAGTATTGGCAACAGGATCTTCTGCATTTGTGCCACCTATAAAAGGCATAGAAAAAGAGGGTGTTTTTGTGTATAGAACAATCGAAGATTTAGAGGCTACTATGAATTACGTAGCCAAATTAAAATCTACAGGAACACAGAAAAAAGCAGCTATTTTAGGAGGAGGTTTATTGGGTTTAGAAGCTGCAAAGGCTTTAGTAGATATGGGTTTGGAAACTGCTGTAGTAGAATTTGCACCAAGATTAATGCCCAGACAATTAAATAATGATGCCAGTAAATCACTTCAAAAAAAACTAGAAGCATTAGGTATTGAAATTTTAATTAGTAAAGCCACACAACAATTAACAGGAGACAAATTTATAACAGGAATGCAATTTTCTGAAGAGGAAATTGTGCCTTTTGATATGTTATTGGTTTCAGCAGGAATTAGACCAAGAGATGAACTTGCTAAAACCTGTAATTTAGAAGTAGGTACAAGAGGAGGAATTCTAGTATCTAATGATATGAGAACCTCAGATGAAACCATTTTTGCAATTGGAGAATGTGCTTTATTAAATAGTATGATTTATGGTTTGGTAGCCCCTGGTTACGACATGGCAGAAATTGCTGTAGCACAAATTTTAGGAGATCAACAAGCAACAATGCCAACTGCAATAGACATGTCTACCAAACTAAAATTAAGTGGAATTGATGTGGCTAGTTTTGGTGATGCTTTAAATGAAAATGATGGATTGGAAATTGTGTACGAAAACGCATTTGATGGTGTTTATAAAAGTATTATTGTAAATAAAGAAGGTACTTCTTTATTAGGAGGAATTCTTGTTGGTGATGCATCAGATTATAATATGTTGCATCAAATTTATTTAAACGGAATGAAAATTCCTGAAGATTCAGCACAATTAATTTTACCTGCTAGTGATGGTGGCGCAACGTTTGGTGATGTAATGGATTTACCAAATGAAGCACAAGTTTGTTCTTGTGAAAACGTAACCAAAGGTCAGATTTGTAACGTGATAGAAACTGGTGATGCTAAAGATTTGGGTGATGTAGTTTCGTGTACAAAAGCAGGTACAGGATGTGGTGGTTGTAAACCAATGGTGGCAGATTTAACCACAGCCAAATTAAAATCTTTAGGAATTGAAGTTAAAGATACGGTTTGTGAACATTTCGATTATAACAGACAAGATTTATACAAAATTATAGAGGTCAAAGGCTATAATACATTTAATGAAGTATTAGACAATCATGGAAATGGTGGTCATGGATGTGAATTGTGTAAACCTTTAGTGGCATCATTAATGGCAACAATTCATGCAGATACTGCTAATAAAGAGTATGCAATTCAAGATTCTAATGATCGATTTTTGGCAAATATCCAAAGAAATGGAACCTACTCTGTTGTACCACGTGTTCCTGGAGGAGAAATTACACCTGATAAGTTAATTGCTTTGGGACAAATTGCAAAAAAATACGATTTATATACCAAAGTAACTGGTGGAGTTCGAATCGATTTATTTGGAGCTACCTTAAATCAATTGCCATTAATTTGGAAAGAGTTGATTGCTCACGGATTTGAAAGTGGTCATGCGTATGGTAAATCACTAAGAACGGTAAAAACTTGTGTTGGTTCTACGTGGTGCAGATATGGAATGGACGAAAGTGTGAGTTTTGGTATCGAATTAGAAAATAGATACAGAGGTATTCGTGCACCACATAAAATTAAAGGTGGCGTTTCTGGTTGTATTAGAGAATGTGCAGAAGCAAGAGGTAAAGATTTTGGTTTGATTGCTGTAGAAGGTGGTTGGAACTTATATTTAGGTGGTAATGGTGGAGCAAATCCACGTCATGCAGAATTATTTGCAGAACAAATAGACAATGAAACTGTTGTAAAATATTTAGATAGATATTTAATGTTTTACATGCGTACAGCAAAACCTTTGCAAAGAACTGCTGCGTGGCAAGAACGTTTAGAAGGCGGTTTAGACTACTTAAAAGAAGTAATTATAGAAGATAAATTGGGTATTGCACAAGATTTAGAAAAAGAAATGCAAACCTTAGTCAACAAGTTTGAGTGTGAGTGGACACAAGCTGTAAACGATCCAGAAGTCATGAAACGTTTCAATCATTTTGTAAATAGCGATCAAGAGGATGATAACATTGCATTTGTATCTTTAAGAGATCAAAAAATGCCAGAACCTTGGGTGTAGTTTCCAGCTGAACAAAGTTCCTGCAAGGTTTCAAGAACCTTGTAGGTATATAATAGGTAAATTAATTTGGGCGTTTTAACGGGCTTTACGCACTCGCTTTTTTTCTAAAAAAAAGAGCTCAAACAAATGCTTCAATCCCTAACGCAAAAGCCAGCGAATACAATTGGTAAAAACTAATGTAATAGAAGCAATTTTAAGACTAAATAAAAAAAAGACCTTTCAGGTTTTTAAAACCTGAAAGGTCTAAACAGAATAAAAATAATACTATTTCTCTACTAATTATTTCTTGCATTTAAAGATAATAAGGAGGTTTTTAATTATATAATTATGGAACAAATTTTAGAACAATACACAACAACTAAACTAGAGGATGTAAAAATTTGGTTTAAAGCAGCTTCAATAAAAGATTTTCCCAAAGATGGTGGAGCATGTGTAAAATACAAAAACAAACAAATTGCTGTTTTTAATTTTGCAAGATTAAATAAATGGTATGCTTGTCAAAATGTATGTCCGCATAAAATAGAAATGGTGTTAAGTAGAGGTATGATTGGCGATGATAAAGGAATGCCAAAAGTAGCTTGTCCATTGCACAAAAAAACATTCTCTCTAGAAAATGGCGAAAATTTAAATGGCGATTTAGAGGCTATTGCTACCTATCCTGTAAAAATTGAAGGAGAAAATGTGTATATTGGCTTTTTAGAATAAAGATGTTCTAAAATTTGCTAAGCTTGTCATTTCGAGCGCAGTCGAGAAATCTTTACATCTAATAAATTAATTTTTTTCATTTTACTTTTATGAAACCAACAAGATTCGAAACAGCAATTGCCTTAATTGATAAAAAAAATGCCCAAGACCCAAACACATATCAAGTTGCTGGTTTTGAATATCCTAAAGAATTATTGTATTCTCAAAGAATGACTAGAAAGTTGTTGCAGTTTGATGCTAACGCGTCAAAAGCATTGCAAATTGCTGCAAGAGCGCAACACATTTGTAGATGGCAAATTGCTAGGAACCAGTTTCCAATGGATAGAGTTGGTTATTTAAAATGGCGTGAAACACTAAAAAAAATGCATGCCAATACCACTGCAGAAATTTTACAACAAGTTGGTTTTGACGATCAATTTGTAGATCGTGTAAAAAAAATCATTCTAAAAAAACTCATCAAAAAAAATGAAGAATCACAAGCATTAGAAGATGTAATTTGTTTGGTGTTTTTAGATTATTATTTTGATGAATTTGCAGCAAAACATTCAGATGAAAAAGTAATTGATATTTTACAAAAAACTTGGGTAAAAATGTCAGAGAAAGGTCATAAAGCTGCTCTAAAACTCCCTTTTTCTAAAAGTGGTTTAGCACTCGTAAAACAAGCTATTTCATAAATTATTATAATGACAAAAAATGGTAATTCTTTAGATCAACGCACGTTTTCTAAATTAAGCCGTTTGTATATTATTGCCTTAAGTACAATTGCACTTTCTGTTGTAATTAGTCAATTTTTTGTTAGAAATCACTTAAATACGCAGCAAAGTGATTCTACCGTAATTAACGTGGCTGGTAGACAAAGAATGTTGAGTCAAAAACTAACAAAAGACATTGTTTCGCTTACGGTTTATGCTGATAAAGAAAATCGAAATCTACTTAAAAATAACATCAAGCACACATTGCTTTTGTGGGAGTTGTCTCATAATGCATTACAAAAAGGAAATGATTCCTTAGGGTTACCTGTAAAAAACAGTAAAAAAATTGATGAAAAATTTGTAAAGATCAATCCTGTTTTTAACAAAATTCAAAAAGCATCAACATTAATTGTTCAAAAAATAGAAGACAATCTTTTAGTTTCTAAAGAAGTTTTGAATGCTCATATCAAAAAAGTAACCCAAAATGAAAGTGTTTTTTTATTGATGATGGATGATATTGTAAATCAATATGATGCAGAAGCTGATGAAAAAGTAGCTTGGTTAAGACGATTAGAGTTGTATTTAATGATTTTGACACTCTTAATTTTGTTAGGTGAATTTTTATTCATTTTTTGGCCCACAGCTAAATCTGTAAAAACCATATTAGCAGACCTTTTATCAGCAGAAAAAAGAGCAAAAAAAATGGCTTTTGATGCAGATGAATTAAGTGTTGCTAAAGAAAAATCTATTAAAGAATTACGTGCATTAAGTCATGCAATGGATGAAACCTTGTTGTTTGCTCGGATTTCTCAATCTGGCACTATTATTCATATAGGAAACAAGTTTTCGAGGTTATTTAAAATATCAAGATTTAAACAAGATATTCTGTTTTGGAAATTTTTAAGCACCGATAAAAGTGAACAACTTAAAATTGAAGGGTTAATTAATAAGCATCAAAAAACAGGTTGGCAAGGAGAGGTAAAAGCAACCATAAAAAGTGATGTGCCTGTTTGGTTAGAAATGGCAATTATACCATATAGACCTACCGAAGAAAAGTCTGAATTACTCATTATTGCTTCAGAAATTACCGAAAGAAAATTTGCGCAATTAGAAATTGAAAAACTCAATAAAGCTAATTTTGATAAAAAAATAAGTCAGCAAAAAATTATTTCAAGTAAAATTATAGAGAACCAAGAAAAAGAACAAAATAGAATTGCTAAAGATGTTCACGATGGTATTGGACAGATGTTAACGGGTTTAAAATTTAATTTAGAAAGCATTAATTTAGATAATTTAGAAAAATCGAAAGAAAAAATTGAGCATTTAAAAATATTGACCACCAATATTATAAAAGGAGTAAGAACAGCAACCTTTAATCTAGCACCTCCAGAATTGTCCGATCACGGAATTGTACCAGCGTTAACCAAACTTACACAAGAACTTACAAAATTAACAGGAAAAGAGATTGTTTTGTTTAATAAATCAGATTTTAACAAACGCTTAGATTCTTTAGTAGAGGTTAATATTTACAGAATTACACAAGAAGCCATTAATAATGCCATAAAATATGCAGATTCTTCACACATTTTGGTCTCTCTTTCTCATAGTGCAACAATATTAAGTATTGTTATTGATGATGATGGTAAAGGCTTTGAGCCATCAAAAGTAAAAAAAGTAAAAAATGGAGATGGTGGAATGGGTATGACGTTTATGAAAGAACGTATAAAATATATTGATGGACGATTGTTTTTAACGTCAGAATTAGGAAAAGGAACAAGAGTTACCTTAAATATCCCAATTTAAAGCATTTCATATGTTTTCGTAACTTGTCATTCCTGCAAAAGTAGGAATCCATTATATGGAATGAATTTCTAAAAACTACGTAATTTTACGTAAAATTCTTATTTTTGTAAGTAAAAAATGATTTAATTTATGATAAATGTAGTTTTGGCAGACGACCACGTTTTGGTTAGAGATGGTATTAAAGCATTATTAGAAGATCAGTTAGATATTACTGTAATTGATGAGGCTTCAAACGGAAAAGAAGCGTTGCAAGTAATCTCTAAAAACAAACCTGATGTTTTAATTGTTGATATAAGGATGCCAGAAATGAATGGTATAGAAGTAGTTGCTGAAATAAATAAACATCATAAAAAGGTAAAAACTTTAGTGCTTTCTATGCACGATTCAGAAGAGTATGTAGTGCAATCTATACAAGCTGGTGCAGATGGCTATTTGCTAAAAGGTTCTAGTAAAGAGGAGTTTTTAAAAGCGGTTCATAAAGTAGCATCAGGAGAAAAATATTTTACAGGTGATGTTTCTACAATCATTATGAGTAATTTTGTAAATGGAAACGTAACTAAAAAAAGTGTCGCAAAAGTAGAGGTAAAAACACTTCCGTTTAAACTTACAAAAAGAGAAAGACAAATTTTAGAGTTGGTGTTAGAATTAAAAAATAATAAAGATATTGCTGATGAACTTAATATTAGTAAAAGAACTGCAGAAGTACATCGCTTTAATTTAATGAAGAAATTAGCGGTAAAAAATTTGATGGAACTGACTAATAAAGCAAAAGAGTTTCAGTTAATTTAGGGTTTGTTTTTTTTTGATTTCTTTATTCCATTACTTTTAGATATAAAATGATATTAATGTTGTCATCTTGACCTTGTAGAGAGATCTCGAAATCACCACTCATATTTTCCAAAACAATCATTTTTTTAAGATAGATATTGGTAAATCATCAAAATGCTGAATAAGTAATTATCAATTTACTAATAATCAAAATATACGTATTTTTTTATCAAAAATTAAGTAATTATACTTAGTTTTGTTTCATACTCTATTGTTTGCAAAGGGTGTAAAATAATATTCTATTAAAACCAGAGTTTAAAATGATAAAGAAAGAAGTAAAAACTACCTGTTCCTATTGTGGAGTAGGTTGTGGAATTATCGTAAAAAAAGATAGTAACAACAAGGTTTTTGTAGAAGGAGATAAAGATCATCCTGTAAATAAAGGAATGTTGTGTTCTAAGGGAATGAACTTACATTATGTGGCTAATGATACTTCAGATAGAATTTTATATCCAGAAATGCGTTGGTCTCGCTCTCATCCTAGAGAACGTGTTTCTTGGGATACAGCTTTAGATAGAGCTGCAAGTGTTTTTAAATCCATCATTAAAAAACACGGGCCAGATTCTGTAGCATTTTATGTTTCAGGACAAAGTTTAACCGAAGAATATTACATCGCGAATAAACTCACAAAAGGATTTTTGGGTACAAACAACATCGATACAAATTCACGTTTGTGTATGAGTTCTGCTGTGGTTGGGTATAAAAAAGCTTTTGGTGAAGATAGTGTCCCAATTTCATATGCAGATATTGAGTTGGCAGATTGTTTCTTAATTACAGGTGCAAATCCTGCTTGGTGTCATCCCATTTTATTTAGAAGGATTGAGCAACACAAAGAAAAAAATCCGAATGTAAAAATTATTGTAATTGATCCTCGTAAAACAGATTCTGCCAACTTTGCAGATTTACATTTACAACTAAAACCGGGTACAGATGTAGTGCTGTATAACGCAATTGGTAAGCGTTTGTATAAAAGAGGTTTAATTGATGAAGATTTTATTAAAAAACATACTCAAGGTTTTGAAGATTACAAAAAAATAATTTTAGGAACTAATCTTAAAAAAGCATCTAAAATAACAGGAGTTTCACAAGATGATATCGAAAAAGCTGCTGAAATGATTGGCCTTTCTAAAGGTTTTATAAGTATGTGGGCTATGGGTTTAAACCAAAGTGTGGTAGGTACAGATAAAAATGTATCACTAATAAATTTATCTTTAATTACGGGTCAAGTAGGTAAACCAGGTTCAGGTCCTTTTTCTTTAACAGGTCAACCCAATGCAATGGGTGGTCGTGAAGTTGGGGGGATGGCTAATTTATTAGCCGTTCATAAAGATTTAATGAGTGAAGAACACAGAAGGGAAGTTGCACAATTTTGGGGAGTTGATAAAATATCGCCAAAACCTGGGTTAACAGCTACAGAAATGTTTGATGCTTTAGAAAGCGGAAAGCTAAAAGCAGTTTGGATTGCTTGTACAAATCCATTGGTGAGTATGCCAAACTCTCATCAAATTGAAAAAGCAATGGCGAATTCTAAGTTTGTGGTGGTGCAAGAAATTTCTCATAAATCAGATACTGTAAAATATGCAGATTTGGTTTTGCCAGCAGCAGCATGGTTAGAGAAAGAGGGAACTATGACCAATTCAGAACGTAGAATTTCGTATTTACCTAAAGAAATTGATGCGCCTGGAGAAGCAAGACCAGATGTAGAAATTTTCTGCGACTTTGCGCAAAGAATGGGTTTTAGAAGTTTCAATTATACAAGTACAGAAGAAATTTATGACGAATATGCTTCAATGACAAAAGGTACTAAAATTGATGTTTCTTACTTAAATTACGATCGATTAAAAGCAGAAGGAACTTTTCAATGGCCAGTAAATGAGTATAGAAGTAAAGGAACACCTCGTCTTTTTGAAGATAAAAAATTCTATACACCTTCTCAAAAAGCTATTTTTAATATTCCACAATCTATAGAAAATACAGCTGTACCTACTTCAGACGAATTTCCGTTGATTTTAACCACAGGTCGTGTTCGAGATCAATGGCATACCATGACAAAAACGGGCAAAGTATCAAGATTAAAAACACATTATCCCAAACCTGTTTTAGAAATTAATCCTGTAGACGCTTATTTAAAAGGAATAAAAGATAGCGATATTACTGAGATTAAAAGCGCAAACGGATTTGTTAGAGTTCGTGCAAAAGTTACAGATGCCATTAAAGAAGGGGTGGTTTTTTTGCCTATGCATTGGGGTAAGGTGTTGCAAAGTAATTTAAATAGAGCCAATAATTTAACCAATACGCATGTAGATCCGGTTTCTAAAGAACCTGATTTTAAGTTTACTACAGTTGCTGTGTCAAAATATAAAAAACCAAAAGAAAAAATTATAATTGCTGGTGCTGGTGCTGCTGCTTTTCGTTTTTTACAGAATTATAGAGATTATAATGAAGTTGATGAAATTCACGTATTTTCTATGGAAAAGAACTTGTTTTATAATCGAGTTTTATTGCCAGAGTATGTAACTGAAGAATTGACTTGGGAGCAATTATTAAAGATAAAAAATGTTGAATTATCAGCTCTTAATATCAGCTTACATCCAGAAACGCTAATCCATAAAATAGATAAAGAAAATAAAGTAGTTACAGATTCTAATGGAGTAACACATACTTTTGATAAATTGATTTTAGCCACAGGAAGTAGCGCATTTATTCCAAGAGATGTACAAATAGACTTGCCTGGTCGTTTTACAATGCGAAACAAAATTGATGCAGATACGTTTAAGAAATATTTAGTAGATACTGGTTTGCCTCCAGAGGAACAACACGTAGTAATTGTTGGTGGTGGTTTATTAGGTTTAGAATTGGCTGCAGCAATGAAGCACAAGAATGTAAAAATTACAATTGTGCAAAGAGCATCAAGATTAATGGAGCGTCAATTAGATAAAATTTCTAGTAAATTATTGTCTTTGGATGTACAAGAAAGAGGAATTCAAATTTATTTTGATAACGAGGTAAGTACTGTTTTTGATGATGATGAAACAGGCGAATTAACCATCAATCTAAAAAGTGGAAAATACATTACAGCAAACGCAATTGTGTATGCAATTGGTACAAGACCAAATATAGAAATTGCTAAAAATAATGGAATTGTTTGTGGGCGAGGTGTAAAAGTAAACCAGCATTTGCAGTCTTCTCATCCAGATATTTTTGCCATAGGTGAAATTGCAGAATTCGAAAATAAATTATTTGGTATTACATCTGCAGCAGAAGAGCAAGCAGGTATTTTATCCAATTTTATTGCTGGCGATATTAGCGAATCGTACAATGGATCTGTTTTAATGAATATTCTAAAATTCAACGATTTGAATCTTTGTAGTATTGGAGAGATTAAAGTCCCTGAAAATGATACGAGTTATGAAGAAATCATTTTTACAGATATTTCTAAGCGTTATTACAAAAAATGTATTGTAAAAGACGATTTGTTAATTGGTGCAGTTTTAATGGGCGATAAAAATGAGTTTGCCGAATTCAAAACCATGATAGAAAGCAAAATCGAAATGTCTGATAAACGCGATACCTTGTTAAGAGGTTCTTCAAATGCAGAGCCAATGTTGGGTGAGTTAGTATGTTCTTGTAGTCAAGTTGGTTCTGGAAATATTGAAGATACCATTGCTAATGGTTGCACAAATTTTACAGAATTGTGTAATAAAACAGGTGCAGGTTTAGGTTGTGGAAGTTGTAAAACTCAAGTAAGAGAAATCTTAAATAACGCAAAAGTAGGAGTATGAAACAGTTAAATAGAGTGATTGTTAAAGGTGGAGTTTTATCTCCAGGAGAACTAAAATACATTTGCAATTCTGCTGAAAGTTTAGGGTGTAAAACCATTTCATTTGGTTCTAGACAAGATATTCTATTGCCTAAAAAAGTACAACCTGAAGATTTAAAGGAGTTTGATAAAATGCAAGTTGTAGAGTTTGATGAAGTTGGTGTAGAAAATATGGTTTCATCGTATGTTTGTGCAGATATTTTTCCGTCTACATCTTGGTTAACAGGGGATCGTTATTTGTATATTTTAGAGCAATTCAAAGTAAAATCAACCTTAAAAATAAATATTACAGATCCAAAACAAAGGTTGGTTCCATTGTTTACTGGGCATATCAATTTTATAGCTTCAGAACACGAAGATTATTGGTATTTGTACATTAGATTGCCAGAATGGAATGCCACAAAAATGTATCCTGCATTGGTGTACAGTTGGGATTTATTTAAAATTGAAACCGCCATTGAAAACATCCTTCAGGAAGAACCAGAAAACATAGAAACGATTTTTGAGTTGGTTACAGATGCAGTAGATACCAATAACAGAACGATTGATAAACCTTTAGAAGTGCCATTTTATCCTTTTCCATATTTTGAAGGAATGAACAAAATAGGAATGGATAAGTATTGGTTGGGCTTGTATTGGCGGAATAATAAATATGATATTTCTTTTTTAAAGGATATGTGTGAGTTGTGTTTTGAAAACAAAATTGGTAAAATATCCATTACACCTTGGAAATCTTTTATTGTAAAAGGAATTCCAAGAGAATCTAAATTAGTTTGGGAAAAATTTTTAGGTAAAAGAGGTATTAATGTACGTCATTCAATGTTAGAGTTAAATTGGCATTTACCAGTGGCAAATAAAGATGCTTTAAACCTAAAAAAATACTTGGTTGCCAATTTCGATCAAAATGATATTAGTACCTATGGTTTAACATTTGCTATTACAGATTATGGCAAAACTTCTTATTTTTTTACTTCTATTGTTGTGCAAAAAAATAAGCAACCAGAAATGATTGGGAACTTTCAAACGAGAGATACGTACAACTTGCTGTATGCTAAAAATTTTGATCCAAATACAAGGGAATATATTACACACGTTCAAGATATAGATAAGGTAGAATTACCTGGTTTATTGATGGAATTAAGTCAGTTATATTTTGATGATTTAGGCACTGATAAAGAACAAACAACGCCACAAATTGTTAAGAAAGAAAGTTTAGAAGAAGAGATATATCAATGCCAAGATTGTTTAACTGTTTACAATGAGGTTTATGGTGATGTTACTCAGAATATTCCAAAAAATACGGCTTTTGTAGACTTGCCAGAAACGTATGAATGTGCATTGTGCGAAGCACCAAAAACCAACTTTGAGAAGCGTATTTTAGAAAAAAAACTATAAAATGGCAGCCTACGCATCACAACTTAATTCAAACCAATCCAACTCTAATGCAGAGGTATGTAAAGTATGTAAAAGTAAAGATTGTTTAATTCACAATCACTCAGCAACACTTTTGGAAGATGCTAGTGTTCAAAGTACCATTATAAGATGTAAAAAAGGGCAACAATTTATTATTGAAGGTGCTCCTGTAAATGGTTTGTTTTTTATCAAAAAAGGAACTGTAAAAGTTTTTAGAACTGGCATTAATGGTAGAGAACAAATTGTGCGTTTTGCTAAAGATTGTGAGATTATTGGGCATCGTGGTTTTGGCACGCAAGAATATTATTCCATTGGTGCAATTGCAATTCAAGATATAGAATTGTACTATTTTTCTAAAGAAGATTTACAGAAAAAATTATTAGAAAACCCTAAGTTTTCTTATGATATGATGTTGTTTTACGCAAATGAATTGAATAGAAGTGAATCTAAAGTAAAATCGATTTCTCAAATGACTGTTCGCGAACGTGTTATTGATACTTTATTATATATCCATAGAAAATTTGGCGATTTACGTGGTTTTATAAATTTACCTTTAAGCAGAAAAGAATATGCAGATTATGCAGGTACTACAGAAGAGCAAGTCATTAGAATGTTTTCGGCTTTAAAAAAAGAAGGATTGATAACTGCTAAAGGAAAGAAAATAGCCATAAACAATATAAAATCTTTAAAAAACGAAATTAGTGAGCATAATTATTTTTTAGATGCTTGATGTAATTGTTGCTACTAAAATTAATAGTTTAAAACCTTTTAAGTTAAAACTTGAAAGGTTTTTTCTTTTTTATATAAAATAGTACGTAGTTAAAAATATACGTAATTATAAGTAAGTATAACTTAAAGTGCAGTTTATTAGTTTGTTAATAAAATAATACGCTTTATGGCAGGTTTTATTGTGTGATAAAAAGAGGTTTTAGCATGGTTTATTCCATGAGTCAATATACGTACTACTTATATATTTGTCAAATAAATAAGTATTAATACGTAGATTACTAAAACTTACTAAAAAATGAAATCGCTTTTAAAAAAATCAACTTACATTTTACCAGTAGCAATGTTGCTATTTGCTTGTGGTGGAAAAACAGCTAAAAAAGAAACGACTACTGAAGTCGCAAAAACAACGAAAACAAAACAATTAGATATTGAGAAACCTCAATTAACGTTTGGTTTTATCAAATTAACAGATATGGCTCCTTTAGCAATTGCTAAAGAAAAAGGATTTTTCGAAGACGAAGGTTTATTTGTTTCTGTAGAAGCGCAATCGAACTGGAAAAATGTTTTAGACAGAGTTATCGATGGTCAATTAGATGGTTCTCATATGTTAGCAGGTCAGCCAATTGCTGCTGGTGCAGGTTTTGGTCGTCAAGCAAAATTAGTAACTCCATTTTCTATGGATTTAAACGGAAATGGAATTACAGTTTCTAATGATGTTTGGTCTAAAATGAAACCAAATGTACCTGCGGATAGTGATGGAAAACCAATTCATCCTATTAAAGCAGATGCTTTAAAACCTGTAATTACAGAATATAAAAACTCTGGTAAAGCCTTTAAAATGGGAATGGTTTTTCCAGTATCAACACACAATTATGAAATTAGATATTGGTTAGCTGCTGCAGGGATTCATCCAGGTATGTACACAAAAGAAAATGTACAAGGGCAAATTGATGCAGAGGTTTTATTATCTGTAACTCCACCACCACAAATGCCAGCAACTTTAGAGGCAGGTACCATTTTCGGATATTGTGTAGGTGAGCCTTGGAATCAGCAAGCGGTTTTTAAAGGAATTGGAGTTCCTGTAGTTACAAACTACGACATCTGGAAAAACAATCCTGAGAAAGTATTTGTTATGACAGAGAAATTTGTGAAAGAAAATCCGAATACAGCAATTGCAGTTACTAAAGCTTTAATTAGAGCTGGTAAATGGTTAGACAAACCAGAAAACAGAAAAGAAGCTGTACAAATCTTATCAATGTCTCAATATGTTGGTGCTCCAGTAGAGGTTTTAGCAAATTCAATGACAGGTACTTTCGAGTTTGAAAAAGGTGATAAAAGAGATATGGAAGATTTTAATGTATTCTATAAATACAATGCAACTTATCCTTTTTATTCTGATGGAATTTGGTTTTTAACACAAATGAGAAGATGGGGGCAAATTCCTGATGCTAAATCAGCAGATTGGTATGCATCAACCATAAAAGATATTTATAGACCAGATATCTGGAAAAAAGCAGCAGCGCTTTTAGTAGAAGAAGGCAATATCCCAGCAACAGATATCCCAGCAACAGATGGTTACAAACCAGCAACTGCAGATTTTATAGACGGAACAACTTATGATGCTAAAGATCCAATAGGATACATCAACAGTTTTAAAATAGGAAATAAAGACAAGAAATAATTGAGATAAATAGTGCTAATCCTGCAAGGTTTCAAAAACCTTGTAGGTGTTTAAAATAGTACTACAAGGTTCAAAGAAAAAGCCTGCACAAAAAATGCCACTTATAAAAATATCGAATAAATGAAAGCAAGTTTAACATTAGGAAAAGTATCTAATTTTTTAGGGTTAGGAATTTTTACAACCTTAAAAAACCTTTTTACAGGAAAGCTAGAAAAAGAAGATTTACAAAACTTTTTACGCAAAGCAATCGTGCCACTTGCTTCCATAATTTTATTTATTGTTATTTGGCATTTAGGAGCAAAATCTTTATACAATATTGAAGCAAAATTCAAAATTGAAAAAGCATTACAAGATCAAGGTCAAGCAGCAGCAGATGCGTTAACTGCTTGTATTGCTTCTGGCGAATCTAGTTGCCAGCCAAATACCTTGCCATCTCCAATTCAGGTTTGGGATTCTTTTCAGTCTTTATTAAGAGATCATAATAGTATCAGTGCAGATAAAGCAGCTTTTATAGAAAAAACGGCAGCATTAAATGAAAAAAGAATTGCAGCAGGTAAAGAACCAATTGTGTATACAGGAAGACCATCTTTTGTAGATCAAATCTTTAGAAGTTTAAAAACAGTATTTGCAGGTTTTTTCTTGGCCTTATTTATTGCAGTTCCTTTAGGTATTTTTATAGGATTAAGTTCAACATTAAAGAGCGCCTTTAACTGGTTTATCCAAATTTTTAAACCAGTTTCTCCAGTAGTTTGGTACTTATTAGTTTTTATGATTGTAAAAACAGTGTTAATTGGTTCTACAGAAGACAGCTCATTTACCATTTCATTTATTAGTGTGGGTTTATGTTCTATGTGGGCAACTTTAGTAAATACAGCAATGGGGGTTTCTACAGTTGCTAAAGATTTTATCAATGTTGCTAAAGTTTTAAAGTTAGGTACTTTTCAAAAAATATTCAAAGTAGTATTACCATCATCTTTACCATTAATTTTTACAGGATTAAAAATCACATTATCAGTTGCTTGGATGGTTTTAATTGCTATAGAACTTTTGGCACAAAGTCCAGGTTTAGGCTTATTTGTTTGGGAAGAATTCCAAAACGGAGCAAACGATTCTAATGCCAAAATTATTGTTGCCATGTTTGCAATTGGTATCATTGGATTCTTGTTAGATAGATTAATGTTGGCAATTCAAAACTGGGTTTCTTTTGATAAACAAGATGCAATATAAATAGTTTCAATATCACTTAAAAAACACCAAAAAATATGGCATATTTAGAGCTAAATAACATTTATAAAACCTATGGTCAGGGAGATAATGAAACAGAAGTGTTATCTAATATCAACTTAAAAATAGAAGAAGGAGAATTTGTTGCCATTGTTGGTTTTACAGGAAGTGGAAAAACAACATTAGTAAATTTAATAAATGGTTTATTAGAGCCAACAAGTGGATCTGTTTTATTTAAAGGAGAACCCGTAAAAGGTACAAGTCACGAAAGAGGTGTAATCTTCCAAAATTATTCATTATTGCCTTGGTTAACAGTAGAGCAAAACGTAATAATGGCTGTAAAAGCTGCGTTCCCTAAACGCGAAAAATCAGTCTGGAAACGTAAAGCTGCTCATTATATAGATATGGTAAGTTTAACGCCAGCTATTAACAAATTACCAAAAGAATTATCAGGAGGAATGCGTCAAAGAGTAGCTGTAGCAAGAGCTTTAGCTATGAAACCAGATATGATTATAATGGATGAACCTCTTGGAGCTTTAGATGCTTTAACCCGTGGAAATTTACAAGATCAAATCTTAAACATTTGGGGAAAAGACAAACGTACAGCTTTGTTAATTACTAATGATGTTGATGAAGGGATTTATATGGCAGATAGAATTATTCCTTTACGTCCAGGACCAAATGCCACTTTAGGACCAGAATTTAAGATTGATTTAGATCGTCCAAGAGATAAAACTGAAATGAATGATAGCGAAAGTTTTAAAAAGACAAGAAACGCAATTATTGAATATCTGATGGACATTGGCGATGCTCGAAAAGCAGAAGCAAAAGAACAAATTGTATTACCAGAATTAGAGCCAAAAAGTTTTGTATCCTATTCTTAAAAACCCAAAAGATGAGCACAGAAACAATTTTACAAGCGGATAAAAAAATTAGTTCAGATACTTCTAATGTGATGTTAGATTTAAAAGACTTAAAGAAAGTATATCCAACACCAAAAGGAGATTACGTGGTTTTAGAGCATTTAAATCTTCAGATTATGAAAGAAGAATTTGTGACTATTATTGGGCATTCTGGTTGTGGAAAAACAACAATGTTGTCTATGATTGCTGGTTTAAATCCGATTTCTGGAGGTGATATTGCAGTGTTAGGAAAACCAATTAAAGGGCCAGGTCCAGACAGGGGTGTTATTTTTCAAGCACCAAGTTTAATGCCTTGGATGACTTCTTTACAAAACGTACTATTGGGTGTAAATCAAGTTTTTCCTCATGGAACCAAAGCACAAAGAACAGATATTGCCAAATATTATTTACAAAAAGTAGGTTTAGAAGATGCGTTTCATAAAAAAGCATCAGAATTATCTCAAGGGATGCAACAACGTGTGGGAATTGCAAGAGCTTTTGCCATAAAACCAAAAGTATTATTGCTAGATGAGCCTTTTGGAATGTTAGATTCTTTAACAAGAGGAGAATTGCAAGATATCTTAATCGAAATCTGGAACAAAGAAAAAATTACAGCAGTTATGATTACTCATGATGTTGACGAAGCCATCTTTTTAGCAGACAGAGTAGTAATGATGACAAGTGGGCCAAGAGCAAAAATTGGAGATGTTTTAGATATCGATTTTAAAAGACCAAGAACAAGAAAATCAGTTTTAGAACACGACGATTATTATAAGTATCGAAAACACTTAATCGACTTTTTAGAACATTAAAAAAGCATAACAAACAAACATAAATTTTAAAATTAAATCGGTTTTTGAAGTGTAAAACTTCATAGCCTTGGGGGTTAACAGCCAAAACTTAACAAATTAAATAACAAACAACACTAATTAAAAAGTAGAAAAAATGAAAAAACAATACATAATTTTAGCGATATTGTTAGTAAGCTTTCAATTCGTAAATGCACAATTTACGTTAGAGGGTGAGTTTAGACCAAGAACAGAATTATTTGGTAATGGGCAATCTTCAACAGCAGCAGATGGTTCAACTCCGTGGTTACAAACTAGTGTTAGAGCTGCAATAAATGCAACTTACAAAACAGAAAGTTATACAGTGTATTTGGGGTTTCAAGAAGTATTTCTTTTTGGAGATAGACCTCAAATTTCTGCAACAGGCAATGGTAATTTTAGAGTGCAAGAAGCTTGGGCTGATATTAAATTGGCTGAAAATTGGAGTTTTAAACTTGGGCGTCAACCTCTTTCTTACGATGATCAAAGAATTTTAGGAGGTTTAGCTTGGGCACAACAAGCAAGAACACACGATATAGGTATTTTAAAACACAAATCTAAAAGTGGTTTTGCATTAGATGCAGGGTATTCTTTAAATACTTTTGGAGATAATATTTATGATACTGCAGCATTGTTTTCTTATAGAGAGTTAGGATTTATACATGCCAATAAAGCATTTGGAAACTTTAGTTTAAGTGGATTATTATTGAATACTGTTTATCAAAATGGAACAGATGATAAATCAAGCTTATTAACTGCAGGTTTACATGCTAAGTTAAAAGCAGGTGCTTTTGGTTTTGCGAGTAACATCTTTTTCCAAAATGGAGATAGAGTAGGAGATGTAGCTGTAGAGGGTGCTTTGTTATATAGTTTAGATGCAACGTTTAAAGCATCAGAAAAAGTAACATTATTAGCTGGTTTCGAATCTATTTCTGGTAAAACAGACGACTCAGCAGCTTTATTTCCATTGTATGGTACAAACCACAAATTTAATGGTTTAATAGATCGTTTTTATGTTGGGAATCATGGTAATGCAGGAGGTTTAGTAGATTTGAATATTGGAGCTAAATTAAAACTCCCTAAAGGATATGGTTTAACAGTAAAATTCCATAATTTCACAGAAGAGTCTTTAGAAAAAGAAAGTTTAGGAAACGAGCTAGATTTTGTTTTAGCAAAGGGATTCAAAGGATTTAAATTAGTGGGTGGATACTCTCATTTCTTTGAGCCGAGTTCTGTTACAGGTGCAGATAGTACACAAAATTGGGCTTGGATGATGTTGGTAATCAAACCAAAATTTTTAACAAGTAAATAAATTGCTTTTATTATTTGAAACTATATGATAATTAGCTGTAAGGCTGCTCTTAATTGAGCAGCTTTTTTTATATCACATAATCAGATTTTATTTATAAAGCTAAGCTGTATAGCTTATTTGAATATGTAGATATAAGGATAAGTATTTGAAAAATAAAAGGTTAATTTGTAGATTATCTAAATTTCCAATTTTTATAATTGCTAGATTTTTCCAATTCGTTTTCTAAAGTTTCAGGCAAATGACTAAAAAAATCAATACCAGTTTTTTGCTCAATTTCATCAATAGAAACCACAAAATCATACAAAGGTTTTTTACTTTCTTGATGAGGTATTAAAAATGCAATTGCTTTAATTTCTGGCTGGGTATAATCTAATAGAATTTTGTAAAATTCGTTGGGTACAGCTACTTTTTCTGAACCAATAGTCTTTAAATTATCTTTTAAAATTCCGCCAGTAATTACATACAGATGATTGTACTTTTTGGCCCAATACCTCGTTTTTTGTTCTAATTTATTCCAAATACCAGCATTAAAACTGTGTTTTTGAGGTGAGATGTTTGATGTGTAAAACGTTTCATTATAACTAATTTCGGTTTTTCTTCTATCGCCTGCAGGGCATAAATGCCCACGATCATAACCAGATTTTTTGTAATTTCTCCAACTTGCAGAAATTGTTTTTACGTTAGGGTCTTCAATAAAATAAGGTCTTTTTCTGTTGATGGAAACAATATCATTTTTGCTTAAAGAATAAGCAACCCACTCAGCTTGTTCATACTTTTCGGCATAAGATAAAGCAAAGCTTTTATGTTTTATAATTTGACCTGTGGTGGAAGTAGGTAAATAGTTAAAATTGCCAATTACTGTTGTTTCGTTTGAATTTTTATGGGGTTTAGCTTTTTGCTCATTGTGTTCTAAATACCAATAATACGAAAGCACACCAATTAATAAAAGTGCTGCTATTACTTTTCTAGTCATATAATGTATTTAATGCATTGTAAAATGAATTCAAAAATAGCAAATATCCAGGTTAATCAGTTAAATAATTTTGAGTGCACAATAAAAATCTATAAGGATCTTAACTTTTATCATTTTGTAATAAATAACTCAAATTTTGATGAAGGTATTCAGTCGTGTATCAAACAAAAAAACCGTAACAACTAAATGTTACGGTTCTTGTACTGAAGATGGGACTTGAACCCATACGAGCATTACTGCTCACTGGATTTTAAGTCCAGCGTGTCTACCAATTCCACCACTTCAGCATTGGTATTTATAAAATAGAGCGAAAGACGGGATTTGAACCCGCGACCCTCACCTTGGCAAGGTGATGCTCTACCCCTGAGCTACTTTCGCAGTCATAATTTTAAGAACTTTACTCACTTTTTTAAAAATATTAAAATCCCTAATACTGTAAGCGGTTGCAAATATAATAAGTTTTATATATTTGACAAATAGTTTTTGGTTTTTTTAGTGATTTATTTTAGAATTGTTTTACTATCAGAGTTTTATATTTAGAGAAATATTGCAAGTTTAATATTTTATGGAGCAGGATTTGGAATATCTTTATGAACTTCTTCAATTTCATTTAAAATTTCATCAGATAAATCAACATTTATAGAATTTATATTTTCTTTTAATTGATTCATTTTAGTGGCGCCAATAATATTGCTAGTAACAAATGGCAATTGATTTACAAATGCCAAAGACATTTCTGTTAAGGATAAATTATGCTTTTTAGCAATAGCTTCATATCTTGTTACAGCTTCAGACGATCCATCTCCCATATATCTTGCAATAAATCTTGGAAATAAATTACCTCTTGAACCTTCTGGAGAACCTCCATTTAAATATTTACCAGATAAAACGCCTTGTGCTAAAGGAGAATATGCCAATAAACCAATGTTTTCTCTTAAAGAAACTTCACTCATACCTATTTCATACCCTCTGTGAATCATAGAATATGAGTTCTGAATCGTTACAGGTCTTGGCAAGTTATGTTGTTCAGAAGCTTGTAAATACTTCATAGTACCCCAAGGAGTTTCGTTAGATAAGCCAATGTGCTTAATTTTCCCCTGTTTTATTAAGTCGTTTAAACCTTCTAGAATTTCTAAATGATTTTCTATTTCTGCATTTGCTGCTTGTAGCGGAAAATCTCTAACTCCAAAACAATTTACACCACGATTTGGCCAATGTAGTTGATATAAATCTATATAATCAGTTTGTAAGCGTTGTAAGCTTTTGTCAATAGCATCGAATATGTTTTCTTTTGATAATCCACCATTTCTGATGTGTGCTGTATAATCTCCTCCACCAGCAATTTTACTAGCTAAAACTACTTTGTCTCTATTGCCTGTTTTTTTAAACCAAGTACCAATAATGCGTTCAGTATCTCCATAAGTTTCTGCATTCGCAGGTACAGGGTACAATTCTGCAGCATCAAAAAAGTTAACGCCATTATCTAAAGCATAATCCATTTGTTCATGACCTTCTGCTTCTGTATTTTGGTTACCCCAAGTCATGGTTCCTAAACAGATTTTAGAAACCTTTACCTCTGTATTTGGTAATGTTGTGTATTTCATATTTTGATATTGTGTAATCTTTTATTCGTTAGATAATTTAAGTAAATACAAGTTTAGGCTAAATTAAAAACTTAAAGAGCAATACGAAATACATCTTTTCGATTTTAATATAACTTTCACTTATTGAAAAAACAAAAGCGTGCAATTATTAACAATTACACGCTTAAACTTATAAATAAACTTTGGAGGTTTTATTTTAATATCGCTTCAATTCCTGGTAAAGATTTTCCTTCTAACATTTCTAACATTGCTCCACCACCAGTAGAAACATAGCTTACTTTATCTGCAAAACCAAATTGTTTTACTGCAGCAACAGAATCTCCACCACCAACTAAAGAAAATGCTCCGTTTTTGGTTGTCTTGTCAATAGAGTGCCCTAATGCAATTGTTCCACCAGCAAAAGACTCCATTTCAAAAACACCTAATGGGCCATTCCATAAAATAGTTTTACATTGATTTACAACTGCATCAAATTTTTCTCTTGATTTTGGTCCTGCATCTAAACCTTGCCAGCCATCAGGAATTGCTGTAATATCTAAAACTTGAGTGTTTGCATCGTTGCTAAAATCATCTGCAGCAATTACATCAACAGGAATATGAACTTGTACACCTTTTGCTTTGGCTTGCTTCAAGATTTCTAAAGCCAACTCTTGCTTATCGTCTTCGCAAATAGAATCTCCAATTTTTCCTCCTTGTGCTTTAATAAAGGTAAAACTCATTCCACCACCAATAATTAAATGATCTACTTTGTCTAAAATATTTTCAATTACAGTAATTTTAGAAGATACTTTTGCACCACCTAAAATGGCTAAAACTGGTTTTTCTGAATTGTTTAAAACCTTGTCTATACTTTCAATTTCTCTGGCTAATAAACTTCCAAAACATTTGTTTTCTGCAAAAAATTGCGCAATAATTGTTGTTGATGCGTGTGCTCTATGAGCTGTACCAAAAGCATCGTTTACATAAATATCACCAAATTTTGATAGTTTTTCTGCAAATGCTACATCACCTTTTTTCTCTTCATCATAAAAGCGTAGGTTTTCTAATAATAAAATTTCTCCACTTTCTAAATTGGCAACAGCTTCTTCTACTTTATCACCAATACAATCTTCTACAAATTTTACATTGCAACCTATAATATCAACTACAGATTTTACAATATGGCGCAAAGAAAATTCATCTTGTTTGCCTTTTGGTCTTCCTAAATGAGACATTAAAATACAGCTTCCACCATCTTCTAAAACTTTAATTATAGTTGGTTTTGCAGCTTGAATTCTAGTGGCATCTGTTACTTCAAATTTATCGTTTAAAGGCACATTAAAATCTACACGAATAATGGCTTTTTTATCTTTGAAATTAAAATCGTTTAATGTTTTCATTGTTGGAAATATTTTTAACAAAAATACTTTTTTATTTATGGTTGATAAAATGCAAACTATAAAAGTTAAGTTAACGATTTCGTTTGCCATTTATTAAGCAGGTAACTTCCTGTTTTTAATTAATTGAATGGCCACCAAAATTAATAATACTCCTGCAGCTAAAAAGGCTATAAAACCAATGGTATTTTGCTTTGTTTGATTGGCAACACCAATAGCAATTAAAGCCCAAGCACCAACCAAGGCAAATGCGCTCATGTTTCTTTTAAAAAGCATTGTAGTGTTTAAAATTACTGCGATAATTATCATAATAATTGTCCAGATTTCATCAGTAATACCAAATCCATTCCAACCAATTTTCACCAAATAAGAGGATACATTAGCAACGCTAGCCACAGTTACCCAGCCACTATAAATGATAAATGGTAAGTATAAAAAAGTGAATTTAATGCGACTACTTTTATCTAAATTGATATTTAAATTGATGATGATTTTGAGTAAAGAAATCAGTAATAAAAAAATGAAAATACAGGATAAGCCTGTGTAACCGTAAATCCAACTAAAAATCCAGAAAGAGTTTGCGATGCATGAAATTATAAACCAAAAACCAATTTTTTCTATAAAATCATCTTCTTTTCCTTTTTTAAATAAGCTTCTTCCTTGGTAAATGGAGAAACCTAGCAATAACAAATAAATAATTCCCCAAATGGAAAACGCATAGCCAGCAGGTGTAAAAAGTGATTTTATATCATCAGAAACAGTTCCAATCGTTTTTCCATCCATAATGCCTGTATTCGATAAATAGTTGATGAAAACAGTAGAACCGAAAGCAATTCCGTTTAAAATTTGAAGTGATTTTTTCAAAATAAGATCTTTTTTTAGAATTTTAAAATTACGAAATCTAAATTTAAAAGTTTCTAAAATCATATATTTGCCCATGCTTTTCAACCAAATTATAGGTCAAGAACATATTAAAAAACATTTAATTAAATCTGCTGAAAATGGCAGAATTCCGCATGCACAATTATTTGTAGGTAAAGAAGGTTGTGGAACCCTACCAATGGCTATTGCTTATGCACAATTTTTACTCTGTAATTTTTCTGATGATGTTGATGCGTGCAACATAAAATGCGATAAATTACAGCATCCAGATTTGCATTTTGCATTTCCTGTAACTACTAATGATGCTGTGAAAAAACATCCTGTTAGTAATTTGTTTTTAGAAGATTGGCGACAATTTATAAACGAACAACCTTATGGAAGTTTATTTAATTGGCTGCAACATATTGGGGTTGAAAATAAGCAAGGTTTAATTGGAGTTGATGAAGCTGAAGATGTTGTAAAAAAACTAAAACTAAAAAGTTATGAAGGTGGTTTTAAGGTGATGATTATTTGGATGGCAGAAAAAATGAATATTGCTGCCGCAAATAAATTATTAAAACTCATTGAAGAGCCACCAGAAAAAACAGTTTTTATATTGATAACAGAAAACGAAGAACAAATTATAAACACGATAAAATCACGTTGTCAGGCATTACATTTTCCTGTGTTATCAGAACAAGATGTTGCAAATACATTGGTTGTAAATCATCAAGTTGAGGATAATAAAGCCGCAAATATTGCTCACCAAGCAGAAGGTAATTTAAACAAAGCCATACATTTGTTACAAAATGATGCAGCTGATTTGGTTTTTGAAGAATGGTTTGTTACTTGGATTAGAACTGCTTTTAAAGCCAAAGGAAATGCAGCAGTTGTGCAGCAATTAATTGGATGGTCTGAAACCATAGCAAAATCTGGTAGAGAGACACAAAAACGTTTTTTAGAATATTGTTTGCAGTTTTTTAGACAAGCTCTTTTATTAAACTACAAGTCTGATCAGTTGGTTTTTATGGAGTCAAAAACAGGTTTTAAATTGTCTAAATTTGCTCCTTTTGTGCATTCAGGAAATATCTTAGAAATAGAAAAAGAAATTAGTGAAGCCCTATATCATATAGAAAGAAACGGAAATGCAAAAATTATTTTGTTAGATCTTTCTATGAAGCTGACACGATTTTTGCATAAAAAAGAAGCGAAGGTTTAGGTAAACTTATCTTTTCCAAGTGCCACCATATACATAATTCTGATTTCCTTCCTTAACCTCTAATAGACATTCTTTACAAGCAAAAATCCATTTTTTTGGCAACTTATATTGAATTCTATACATCGTTGGGAAATCTTTTTTACAAATTTCACAGTATTTAATTCTAGTTTTTATTGGCATTTAAATTTCGCTTACAAATTCGTTAAACGTGCCACATATTTACCAATCACATCAAACTCTAAATTAACAGTGTCACCAGTTTGTAAAGTTTTAAAGGTGGTGTTACTCCAAGTATAAGGAATTATAGCAACCGAAAATCCGTTTTTGGTGGAGTTTACCACAGTTAAACTTACCCCATTTATGGTGATGGAACCCTTTTCTATAGTAACGTTATTTTTATCAGAATTATATTCAAAAGTATATACTGTGCTTCCATTTTCATCTTTAATAAAAGTGCACGTTCCAGTTTCATCAACATGACCTTGCACTATATGTCCATCTAATCTGTCACCCAATTTCATAGCGCGTTCTAGATTTACAATATCAGCAACGTTTAGTTTTCCAATATTGGTTTTATCTAAAGTTTCTTTAATGGCAGTTACTGTATATTCATCATTCTTAATATCAACAACGGTTAAGCAAACGCCATTATGAGCCACGCTTTGGTCTACTTTCAACTCATTTGTAATCGTACTTTTAATAGTTAAATGAACATTTTCTTTGTCTTTTAGCACATTTGTTACTGTGCCAAGTGTTTCTATGATTCCTGTAAACATATCGTTAAAAATTGGTTACTTTTGTATTCGCAAAAATACGGATATTACAAAGGTTATTATGGATAAATCTAATAAAATAGTTGTAGGGATTTCTATAGGAGATTTAAATGGAATTGGAATTGAGGTGATTTTGAAAACCTTTCAAGATAAAAGAATGCTAGATTTTTGTACGCCAGTATTATTTGGTGCAACTAAAGCTATTTCTTATCACAAAAAAGCATTAGGTATTGAAGTGCCTGTGCAAGGAATCAATTCCATAAAACAAATTAATCATGCTAAAATAAATGTATTAAATCTATGGAAAGAAGATGTAAAGATTGAGTTAGGAAAGGCTACCCAAGTTTCTGGGCAATATGCAGCTAAATCTTTGTCATCTGCCATAGAGCACTTAAAAAACAATACTATTGATGTATTATTAACTGCACCTATTAATAAAGAAAACATTCAATCAGAAGACTTTAATTTTCCTGGGCATACAGAATATTTAGAAGCCAATTTAAATGGGGATAGTTTGATGATTTTAATGACGGACGAATTACGAATTGGTTTAATTACAGGTCATATACCAATATCAAAAGTAGCAGAAACTATTACTCCAGATTTGATAAAAAATAAAGTAGAAACCATGCATGCTTCTTTAAAACAAGACTTTGGTATTAATAAACCAAAAATTGCAGTTTTAGGGTTAAATCCACATTGTGGAGATCATGGTGTAATAGGTAAAGAAGATGATGATATTATAAAACCAACTATAGATGAAATTGCAGCAACAGGTAAGTTGGTTTTTGGTCCTTATGCTGCTGATGGTTTTTTTGGTTCTGAAACTTACAAACAGTTTGATGGTGTTTTAGCCACTTATCATGACCAAGGTTTGGCGCCTTTTAAAGCCCTTTCTTTTGGAAAAGGTGTTAATTTTACAGCGGGTTTAAGTCATATTAGAACGTCTCCAGATCACGGAACAGGCTATGATATTGCTGGGAAAAACCAAGCAAATGAATCTTCATTTCAAGAAGCTTTGTTTACTGCACTTCAAGTTTTTAAAGCAAGAAACGAGTATAATTCCTTAACAGAAAATCCGCTAGTTGTTAAATAATTACTTTTTTTGATAAAAATATTGCAGAAATACATTTTTTTGTATCTTTGCACGCTCAATTGATGTTTGGTTATGAGAGAATTGAAAGATTACAATATCCAATTTGTAGGATTAAAAGAAGGGAAACACCAGTTCGATTATTCAATTGATAATAAGTTCTTTGAAGCTTTTAGTTATGATGAGTTTAATAGTTCATCAATAAAAGTTTCGCTAACATTTGTAAAAAAAAGCACATTATTTGAGCTTGTTTTTTTAGCTGAAGGCACAGTTGAAGTTCCTTGCGATGTAACCAATGAGTTATATCATCAAGAAATTGATTCAGAATTACCTTTAGTTGTAAAATTTGGTCCAGAATTTAATGATGATAATGAAGAGATTTTAATTCTACCTCACGAAGCATACGAATTTAATGTGGCTCAATTTATTTACGAAATGATTGTATTAGCCGTTCCAAACAAAAGAGTTCATCCTAAAGTAATTGATGGCACTATGGAGTCTGAAGCGTTAAACAAGTTAAAAGAACTAGAAATAAAGAAAGTAAAAACTGTAGAAAGTACAGACCCTAGATGGGATAAATTAAAGAATTTAATAACAGAAAAAAAGACATAAAATGGCACATCCTAAAAGAAAAATATCTAAAACTAGAAGAGATAAAAGGAGAACGCATTATAAAGCGTCAGCGCAACAAATAGCTACAGATCCTACAACAGGAGAAGCACATTTATACCACAGAGCCCATTGGCACGAAGGAAAATTATATTATAGAGGTCAAGTTGTTTTAGAATCTGCTGCTGCAGAAGCATAAAAACTATCCTTTAAAAATAGCACGAAAACCCTCAAATTTGAGGGTTTTTTTACGTTTTTTAAGTTAAAACTATCTGATTTGATGATTTTAACTCAAAAAACTGAAATTATTTTTACTACTTTTGACTATTCTAAATTTTAGAAATTAAACTTCAATTATGACTAAAATCTCTGCAGCAATTACAGCAGTAGGAAAATATGTTCCTGATTATATACTAACTAATAAAGAGTTAGAAACTCTTGTAGAAACCAATGATGATTGGATTACTTCAAGAACAGGAATTAAAGAAAGAAGAATTCTTAAAGGTGAAGGTTTAGGAACCTCATATATGGCTATTAAAGCCGCTGAAGAGTTACTTCAAAAATCAAATACAAAGGCAGAAGATATAGACATGATTATTGTGGCAACTGCTACACCAGATTTAATGGTGGCATCTACAGCTGCATATGTGGCATCAGAAATAGGTGCCTTAAATTCTTTTGCTTACGATTTACAAGCAGCTTGTTCTAGTTTTTTGTACGGAATGTCTACGGCTGCAAGCTACATAGAATCTGGTAGGTACAGTAAAATTTTGTTGATTGGTGCAGATAAAATGTCATCAATCATAGATTATAAAGATAGAGCAACTTGTATTATTTTTGGTGATGGTGCAGGAGCTGCTTTATTTGAACCTAATGAAGAGGGTTTAGGTTTACAAGATGAATACTTAAGAAGTGATGGAATAGGAAGGGACTTTTTACGTATAGAAGCAGGTGGCTCTATGATGCCAACAACATTAGAAACTGTAAAAGCCAAAAAACACTTTGTGTATCAAGAAGGTAGAACCGTGTTTAAGTATGCGGTTTCAAATATGGCTGATGTTGCAGGCAAAATGTTAACTAGAAATAATTTGACTGAAGAAGATATTCAATGGCTAGTAGCACATCAAGCAAATAAAAGAATAATCGAAGCAACAGCAAATAGAGTAGGTGTTGGTGCAGAAAAGGTAATGATGAATATCCATAAATATGGTAATACTACTTCAGCTACATTACCCCTGTTACTTGCAGATTACGAAAATCAATTAAAAAAAGGAGACAATTTAATTTTTGCTGCATTTGGTGGTGGTTTCACTTGGGGAGCTATTTACTTAAAATGGGCTTACAATTCATAATAATAAATTAACTAAACGATCATGGGTATGGATATTAAAGAAATTCAAAATCTTATAAAATTTGTGGCAAAATCTGGCGCTAGCGAGGTAAAGTTAGAAATGGAAGATGTTAAAATTACCATTAGAACAGGTTCAGGAAAAACAGAAACAACTATTGTACAAGCTGCACCAATGCAAGCTGCACCTCATGTTGCACCAGTGCCTACTGCACCAGTACCTACTTCACCAGCAGCAAAAACTAATGACATTGATGATTCTAAATTAGTTGAAGTAAAATCTCCAATTATTGGTACATTTTACAGAAAACCATCACCAGACAAACCTAGTTTTGTAGAAGTTGGGTCAACCATAAACGCAGGTGATACTGTTTGTGTAATAGAAGCAATGAAATTGTTTAACGAAATAGAATCAGAAGTTTCAGGAAAAATCGTTAAGGTTTTAGTAGACGATTCTTCTCCTGTAGAATTTGATCAACCATTATTTTTGGTAGATCCATCATAATAATTACGAATTATGAATTACGAATTCAAATCTCGTAATTCACAATTTTTAATTCATAATTCATAATTTTTAAAGTATGTTTAAAAAAATATTGATAGCCAATAGAGGTGAAATTGCACTACGTGTAATTAGAACCTGTAAAGAAATGGGCATAAAAACAGTGGCTGTATATTCTAAGGCAGATGAAGAGAGTTTACATGTTCGCTTTGCTGATGAAGCTGTTTGTATTGGTCCAGCTCCAAGTAGCGAATCTTATTTAAAAATGCCAAATATTATAGCTGCTGCAGAAATTACAAATGCAGATGCAATACACCCTGGTTATGGATTTTTATCAGAAAATGCTAAATTTTCTAATTTATGCGAAGAGCATAATATTAAATTTATTGGAGCAACTGGTAAAATGATAGATCAAATGGGAGACAAAGCCAATGCAAAATCTACAATGATTGCTGCAGGTGTGCCTTGTGTGCCAGGTTCTGAAGGAGTTATTAAAGATTTTGAAGAATGTGAAAAACTAGCTGTAGAAACAGGTTATCCTGTAATGTTAAAAGCTTCTGCTGGTGGTGGTGGTAAAGGTATGCGTGCTGTTTGGAAACAAGAAGATTTAAAAGAAGCTTGGGATTCTGCAAGACAAGAATCTAAAGCTGCATTTGGAAACGACGATATGTATATGGAAAAACTCATTGAAGAGCCAAGACATATTGAAATTCAGATTGTCGGAGATTCTTATGGTAAAGCCTGTCATTTATCAGAAAGAGATTGTTCTGTGCAAAGACGTCATCAAAAATTAACAGAAGAAACACCTTCTCCTTTTATGACAGATGAATTAAGAGAAGCAATGGGTAATGCAGCAGTAAAAGCAGCAGAATATATAAAATATGAAGGCGCAGGAACTGTAGAATTTTTGGTAGATAAGCATAGAAATTTCTACTTTATGGAAATGAATACCAGAATTCAAGTAGAACACCCCATTACTGAAGAAGTTGTAAATTACGATTTAATTCGTGAGCAAATTTTAGTAGCAGCAGGTGTGCCAATTTCTGGTAAAAACTACTATCCAAAATTACATTCTATAGAGTGTAGAATTAATGCAGAAGACCCTCATAACAATTTTAGGCCAGCACCAGGAAAAGTTACTACTTTTCATGCTCCTGGAGGTCATGGAGTTAGAATGGATACACATGTATATGCAGGTTATATGATTCCACCAAATTATGATTCTATGATTGCCAAATTAATTGTAACTGCGCAAACTAGAGAAGAAGCCATTAATAAAATGAAAAGAGCTTTAGATGAATTTGTTATTGAAGGCATTAAAACAACAATACCATTCCATAGACAATTAATGGATCATCCAGATTATGTAGCTGGTAATTATACTACTAAATTTATGGAAGATTTTGAAATGAAAGCATAAAGCATTTTATTGTTTTAAATTAATATAAAAATAGAGAATACAGTTTCGTATTCTCTATTTTTTTATCTTTATACCAAAATAAGTCAAATATGAAAATAGACGGAATTGATAAAATTATTATAAAAAGGTTGGTAAAAGATGCAAGAACACCAGTACTAAGTATTGCTAGAGAGGTGGGTATTTCTGGTGCAGCTATTCATCAACGCTTACGTAAACTAGAAAAATCAAAATTAATTGATGGGTATAAAATGGTTATCAATCCTAAATCTTTAGGCTACACAACAACTGCTTTTGTTGGTATTTTTTTAGATTCTGCAAGTTTGTATTCATCTGCAATAAAAAGATTACAAGATATTCCAGAAGTAGTAGAAAGTCATTACACTACAGGAAATTACGCTATTTTTATTAAAATAATGTGTAAAAATAACGAAGACTTAATGAATCTTTTAAATAAAAATATCCAAAGCATAAAAGGGGTTTCTAGAACAGAAACGTTCATTTCTTTAGATCAACAGATAGATAGGCAGATAAGTATCTAAAATTACCAATGGTCTATCTTATATAGCAATTTAAGGAACACTTCTAACGTATTATCAAATTAAATATTTTAAACCGTTTTTTTACGAGATTTTTGTGGGTATAACAAGCTCATTAAATGAAATCCCTATCCATACTTTTAATAGATGATGATAAAATTGAAAGGTTAAAATTTCTTAAAGTCTGTAAAAAAATTAATATTCATAATGCTATTTGGGAAGCGCCAAATGGGGCAATTGCGTTAGATATTTTACAGAAAAAAAATTTTACTTTCGATTTGATTATTTCAGATATCAATATGCCAAAAATGGATGGCTTTGAATTTTTAAAGTCATTAAAAACCTATCAAGAATCAAAATTGATTCCTGTAGTAATGATGTCTACCTCAGAAAATATAGAGGATTTAGAAAGGTGCTACAAATTAGGTATTTCTGGTTATTTTTCAAAACCATTAAAATATAAAGAATACTTAAGCAAAGTTACATCACTATTAGAGTATTGGGGTAAAGCAAATTTGGCTTAACAATAAATTAGCATACAATTACATTAAAAATCTTATTATGGAGCAACCTAATTTATCAGTAATCAAAGAAATTGCTGAAAACGACATAGATTTTCAAAATAGTATTTTAGATATTCTAAAATCAGAATTTCCAAAAGAAGTTGAAGCGTATAAAAATAGTTTTGACAATAAAAATTTTCTTGAATCTGTTAATATCGTTCATAAATTAAAACATAAAATTAGTTTATTAGGTTTGCAAGAAGGGGTGCAATTAGCAACAGCGCTAGAAACGGACTTAAAGCAAGGAAACACAAAATTACATCTAAAATTTCTTGAAGTTTTAGATAAAATTCACGTATATTTATATTAATTAAGAACTTCTTTGTAATAGTATGAACTGTATAATTATAGATGATGATGCAACTTCAAGGTTAATCACTAGAAACCTTTGTGCTAAATCAGACCGAATTAATGTTGATAATGAATTTTCATCGGCAATAGAAGCGATTAAGTATTTGAATACCAATAATGTAGATTTGGTGTTTTTAGATATACATATGCCCACTTTTTCTGGCTTCGATTTTATAAAAACACTTAAAAATCCACCAAAAATAATTCTAACTACTAGTGATAAAAATTTAGCACTTGAAGCTTTTGAATATAAAAGTGTGGTAGATTATTTGGTAAAACCCATTACTAAAGATCGGTTTGATAAATCTTTATTAAAATTAGAATCGTTTTCAACTTTAGTAGAAAACAAAAAAACTGTCCAAAAAACCACCTCTGAATTTATTTATGTTAATGTAGATAGAAGGTTGGTAAAAGTAAGTATACCAGATATTTATTTGGTAGAGGCTAAAGGAGATTATATCAATATAAAAACACAAGAGAAAAATTATATTGTACATTCTACCCTAAAAAAAATTGAAGACAAACTACCTAAAGAAACTTTTTTTAAAGCGCATCGTTCTTTTATCATTAATATTTCTGAAATCATAGATATAGAAGATAACTCTGTGCTGATACAAAAAGAAGTTGTTCCTGTTAGTAGATCTAATAAAAGTGAACTAATGAAAATGTTAAACTTACTATAGTATTTTGTTGTTCGTCGAAACTTTAAAGTTATTCATCGATTGCAGAAACCCAATAATCGAAATTTCGTGTTAAAACGTTTTTATACTATTATCTTTATGGTATAATTATAAGTTGGGGGATTTATAAATTGTAACTATTAAGAGCTAATTTTAAAATTAGCTCTTTTGTTTTTTTATAGTTACTGTTTATTTGTAAAAAATGATGGTCTTAATATTAGTCACCATCATGTTAATCCTAATTTTAGAATTTAAATGACTACTTTAAAATTGAGAATAATTTTAGTGAATTAAGTTTTTTTATTTCTTTTTTAAAGAAGATTCTCTTATAATTAATTCAGCCTCAATAATAATCTTGTTTAAAGATTGCTTTATTTTCTTTTTGTTGGTGTAGTTTAGAAAAGTTTCAGCCGCAATTTTTCCAATTTTATAACTATGTTGGTTTACAGAGGTCATAGTAGGTGTAACCATTTTAGCAAAAGGCTCGTCACCAAAACCGACTAAAGCAATTTCATTAGGTATGTTTATCCCTTTTTCATTTAAAACTTGTAAAGCACCTAAAGCAGCATAATCTCCAGCAACATATACAGCATCTGGTCTATTTTCTAATGCTAATAATTTTAGCATTTTTGCTCTACCTTCTACAATGGTAAGATTACTTTCAGTTAGTAATTCTTCTTCAATAGGTAAATTGTGTTTTTTTAAAGCATCAATATAACCTCTCATTCTATTGTTATATATTCTGGTACGTTTAAAACCACCTATATGTGCAATTCTTTTACAACCCTGTGTTACTAAATGATCTACAATTACATGACTACTATTGTAATCATCAATACCTATGTAGTCTACATTTAAATCATTTTCACCTCTATCAAACGTTATTAATGGAATACCTGCATCTTTAATTTTTTCATAAAATGCTAAATCTACAGTTTCATTTGCCATAGACGCTATAATTCCATCAACTTGAGTATATAGCAATGCATCTATATTTTTACATTCTTTTTCAAAAGATTCGTTAGATTGTGTAATAATAATATTATATCCTTTATCATTTAATACTTCTTCGATGTTATGAATTGTAGCCGAAAAGAAATTACTATTTGTTTTTGGTACAATAACACCCACTAAATTACTTTTTCCACTGCGTAAAGCACTTGCCAAATGGTTGGGTTGATAATTTAAATTTTTGGCAACTTGTCTTACTGCGATTTTTGTTTTTTCGCTAATTCTATCGTCGTTATGAAGCGCTTTAGAAACAGCAGCAGCAGAGATATTTAACACGTTTGCAATATCTTTTATGGTAGTTTTGTTTTTTTTTGCCAAATTTTTATATCTTTGCTTAATCGTTTAAACAAATATACATTTTGAATTATTAATATCAAAACAAATATGAATATATAGGTTTTGATATTGTTTTTAAAATAGTGGTTAAACGTTTAAGCAAAATAATAACAACTTATAATTTACAAATAAAATGGGTAAAGTAGTAACATTTGGAGAAATCATGTTAAGATTAGCTCCTCAAGGATTTTTAAGGTTTTCTCAAGCAAATAACTTTGATGCCATTTATGGTGGTGGAGAATCTAACGTAGCAGTTTCTTTAGCAAACTATGGTGTAGATGTAGATTTTGTAACGCGTTTGCCAAAAAATGATATTGGTGAGTGTGCTATGATGGAAATGAGAAAACGTGGTGTTAATGTTGATAAAATTGTTTGGGGTGGAGATCGTTTAGGGATTTACTTCTTAGAAACAGGTGCAGTTTCTCGTGGTTCTAAAGTAGTGTATGATAGAGCACATTCTGCAATTGCAGAAATAGAATCTGGTATGATTGATTGGGATGCTGTTTTTGAAGGTGTAGAATGGTTTCATTGGACAGGGATAACACCTGCAATTTCTCAAGGATCTGCAGATGTCTGTTTAGAAGCTGTAAAAGCAGCCAGTGCAAAAGGAATTACAATTTCTACAGATTTAAATTATAGAGCTAAACTTTGGAAGTTTTGTGATGCAGCACACAGAGAAAAAATAATGACAGAATTAACTTCTTACTGTGATATTGTATTAGGTAACGAAGAAGATGCTGAAATGCACTTTGGTATTAAACCTGAAGGAATTTCTGTACAAACAGAAGGTCATAACGTAAAAGCAGAAGCATTTTTATCAGTTTGTGAACAAATGATGAAAAAATTCCCAAGAGCTAAAAAAGTAATTACTACTTTAAGAGGTTCAATTTCTGCATCTCACAATACTTGGGCAGGTGTTTTATATGATGGTAAAACATTATTCCAAACACGTCAATACCAAATTACAGATATCGTAGATAGAGTTGGTGGTGGAGATTCATTTATGGGAGGTTTAATCTACGGATTATTAAAATACCCAGAAGACGACCAAAATGCATTAGACTTTGCAGTAGCTGCATCTTGTTTAAAACACACTATTAAAGGTGATGCTAACTTGGCAACAGTTGCAGAAGTAGAAAAATTAATGGGAGGTGATGCTTCTGGTAGAGTAGCGCGTTAATTCGGTTTAATTGTTGAATTGTGTAAATGTCTAAACCTTACATAATGCAACAATTACACAATTATACAAATAAACATTTTATAAAATGGCACAATTTACAAGAATAGAAGTAGCACAAGTAATGAAAGATACAGGAATGGTTCCTTTATTTTTTCATAAAGATATAGAAGTAAGTAAAAAAGTTTTAAAAGCATGTTATGATGGTGGTGCAAGACTTTTAGAATTTACAGCACGTGGAGATTTCGCTCACGAGGTTTTTGGTGAATTAACTAAATACGCAATCGCTGAATTACCAGGAATGGTAATGGGTGTAGGTTCTGTAACAGATGCTGCCCAAGCATCTTTATATATGGCTTTAGGTGCAAACTTTATAGTTACTCCAGTTTTAAGAGAAGATATTGCAATAGTTTGTAACAGAAGAAAAGTGCTTTGGTCTCCTGGCTGTGGTACTTTAACAGAAATTACAAGAGCAGAAGAATTAGGATGTGAAATTGTAAAACTTTTCCCTGGAGATATTTATGGACCACAATTTGTTAAAGGTATTAAAGGCCCTCAACAATGGACCTCTATTATGCCAACAGGTGGTGTATCACCAACCAAAGAGAATTTATCTGCTTGGTTTGCAGCTGGTGTAACTTGTGTAGGAATGGGATCTAAATTAATGGCAAAAGATGCTGATGGCAATTTTGACTATAATAAAATTGAAGAAATGACTAGAAATGCTTTAAATATCATAAAGGATTTAAAGAACTAGTTAGAATTTGAATTATTTAAAACGAGGAAAACTCCAGCTTTGGCTGGAGTTTTTTTATGGAATAAATCGAAAAACCATTAAGTTATACCTGTTTAAACCTTTTTTTGTAACTTTAGTCTAAGTATAGTAAATCAACTTATTATGAAGCAAAAACACATTCAACATTTATATTGGAGGGCTAGTTTTGGAATTCATATTGCCGCATTAAAAAATTTAGAGAACAAAACAAAAAAAGAAAATATTTCGATTTTGTTTAAAGACTCAAAACAAAGTACTCCTTTAACGCTAGATTTTGGAGAATTGCTTCAATATAAAAACAAATCTTATAAAGAATTAAGACAAGAATTTACAGAAGTTGAGTTGCAAAAACTTAGAAATAAATTACGAAAAAAAGTAAGAGAATTAAATCATGCTTGGATTGGTAGATTACAATCTCCCAATGCAATGCTTAGAGAAAAAATGACCCTTTTTTGGGCAAATGTATTTGTCTGTAGAGATAATCATATTTTCTTTATCCAAAAATACAATAACACTTTAAGAAAACACGCTTTAGGTAACTTTAGAGAATTTGTAAAAGCAATAGCCAAAGAGCCATCAATGAGTAAGTATTTAAACAACAATCAAAATCTAAAAGCAAAACCTAATGAAAACTTTGCAAGAGAATTGATGGAGCTTTTTACTTTAGGTATAGGCAATTATACAGAAAATGATATTAAAGAATCTGCCAGAGCTTTTACAGGTTGGTCTTTTAAAAAAAATGGAGAATTCTTTTTAAGAAAAAATAGACATGATTTTGGTGAAAAAACTTTTTTGGGTAAAACAGGTAATTTTGATGGAGATGATATTATCAACATCATTTTAGAACAGAAACAATGTGCTAGATTCATTTGCACTAAGATTTATAAGTATTTTATCAACCCAAATATTGATAAGAAAAGATTAGAAGAAATTACCAATGTGTTTTATAAAGATTATGATATTAGTAAGGTAATGCAATACATTTTTACCTCTAAATGGTTTTATGATGATGAAAATATAGGTGTAAAAATAAAATCACCAATAGAATTATTAGTAGGCTTAAATAATGTAATTCCGTTAACATTTAACAAGCCCCAACAGTTAAATTATCTTCAAAAAATGATGGGACAAGTGTTATTGTATCCAGAAAATGTTGCAGGTTGGAAAGGTGGTAAAAGTTGGATAGACTCTAATACATTAATGTTTAGAATGAAATTACCATCGTTAGTTTTAAATAATGCAGTAATTAACTTAGAAGAAAAAGGAGATTTTGAAGATACTTTTGAGAAGTATTATAAGAATGCGAAAAAATTTAATAAGTTTATTAAAACTACAAAAGATTGGGACTCTTTTGAAAAGAATTATGGAAAGGTAAATGCAGCTGAATTAACTAGTCTATTAATAGCATCTCCATTAGATAAAGATACAAATAACTATTTGCAAAATTTAAAAGTAAAATCGAATAGAAATTTGTGTGTACAACTCATGTCTATCCCAGAATATCAACTTTGTTAATCTTAAACTAATGAAAAGAAGAGACTTCTTAAAGCAGAGTACATTAGCAAGTAGCTTGTTTTTTGTGCCGAATTTTGTTAAAGCTTTTGAGCAGGTTTCAAAAGGTGATTTTAAATACAAAAAACTGGTTATCATTCAATTATCTGGTGGTAATGATGGTTTAAATACCATAATACCTTACAGAAATGATATTTATTATAAAAGCAGACCTAAACTTGCCATACCTAAAAATGAAGTTTTAAAGATTACAGATGACTTAGGTTTTCATCAAAGTTTGGGGGCTTTAAAAAATTTATACGACCAAGGTTATTTGTCTATCATTAATAATGTTGGGTATCCAAACCCTAATAGATCTCATTTTAGATCTACAGATATCTGGCATACTGCAAGTGCTGCTAACGAAACCTTAACTTCTGGTTGGGTGGGTAGGTATTTAGAAAAATACGGGAAACATCCATACAATGGTATTGAGCTTGATGATAGTTTATCGCTTATAATGAAAGGTGAACAAATGAATGGAATTGCAACTAAGAATCCAAAAATTCTATTCCACAATACAAGAACTCCATTCTTTAGTAAGGTATTAAAACATCAAACAGACGAACATTTAAGTGAACATAATTTAGGATATTTATACAAAACCATGATAGAGGCCAACTCTTCTGCAAAGTATATTTACGAAACATCTAAAACGTATAGCAGTAAATTAGAATATCCTAAAAATCCATTTGGAGGACAATTAAAAACTACAGCAGAATTTATCAATTCTAATTTAGAGAGTAAAGTATATTATGTTTCTATGGGTGGTTTTGATACGCACGCAAATCAAGCCAATAAACAAAATCGACTACTAAAAACGTATAGCGAATCGATTGAGGTTTTTATCAAAGATTTAAAGAAAAATAATACATTTAAAGACACTCTAATTCTTACTTTTTCTGAGTTTGGTAGAAGAGTACAACAAAATGCTGCAGGAGGTACAGATCATGGAGCTGCAAATAATATTTTTTTAATTGGCGAAAATTTAAATAAAAAAGGCTTTTATAATAACGCACCTAATTTGATGAATTTAGATAAAAATGGAGATTTAATTCATACTGTAGATTTTAGATCTGTTTATGCTACAATTTTAGAGAAATGGTTGCAGGTTGATGATACCACAATCCTCAATAAATCTTTTAGTAAGCTCAACTTTATTTAGATTTTTTTTTTGAATAGAGACCTCTAATTACTTTGAATTCTTTAATAATAAAGGCTATATGTGTTTTACACTAATGTGGTAAAATTCGTAAACGGCTTTATTTTTTTAATTCAAAAAACTTACGTATTTTTGGTAAACCAATTTGGTTTACCAATTTTAAATCCCATGATAAATATACGCTTCTATACACTAGTATTACCTTTATTTTTATTGCTTTTTACTCATAATGGTATTTCACAAGAAAAAATAGCTAGTTCTATTGACGAATACAACAAACTCATTAAAGCAGCCAAACCAGGTGATATTATTACACTTAAAAATGGAGTGTGGAAAGATGTTAAAATAAATGCTTATGGTAAAGGTGAGGAAGGCAACCCAATAGTTGTAAAAGCTGAAACTGCTGGCCAGGTAATTATTTCTGGTAATTCTACACTAAATATTTATGGAGAACACATTATTGTTAGTGGTTTGTGGTTTAAAGATGGAGATTCTAAATACAAGTCAGTGGTGCAATTTCGTAAAGATTCTAAAACATTTGCTAACCATTGCAGGTTTACCAATTCAACCATATCATATTACAAAGTAGCTGATGGTATTAAAGATCATTGGGTAGATATTTGGGGTAAAAATAACAGAGTAGATCATAATAATTTTACAGGAAAAACCAGTCCAGGAACCACACTTGTAGTTTGGTTAAAAGGTGATGAACACATAGAAAATAATCATAGAATAGATAATAATTTATTTGGTACAAGACCAGAATTAGGTACTAATGGAGGTGAAACCATTAGAATTGGTACAAGTGCTAATTCTATGAAATCTTCAAAAACTTTGGTGGAAAGAAATGTGTTTGCCAATTGCGATGGAGAAATAGAAATCATCTCTAACAAATCTGGCGATAATATTTTTAGAGACAATTTATTTGTAGGGAGTCAAGGTTGCTTAACATTAAGACATGGTAATAATGCATTGGTAGAAAGAAACGTGTTTTTAGGTAATGGTGTTTCTAAAACTGGGGGAATTCGAGTAATTAATGCTGGTCATATCATTAGAAATAACTTAATGGTTGGTTTGTTAGGTGATGGTTATAGAGGTGCTATTGTGGTAATGAACGGAGTGCCAAACTCACCTTTAAATAGATATCATCAAGTAAAAAACGTTGATATTCAGAATAATACCATTATAAATTCAGGACCTATTTCATTTGGTGAAGGTAAAGATGACGAAAAGTCTTTAGCACCCGAAAATGTGAATTTTGCAAATAATATTGTATACAATGCAACAGCAAATCAAAATGTACTTTTTGTAGATGAAACTGCTAAAATTAACTTTAGTAGTAATTATATTGATGCTAGTACGCCTGCAAAAGGTTTTACAACTACAAAGCTAAATTGGAAACAATTGAAAGGTTTCCCTATTCCAACCAATCAAAATTCAGATTTATTACAAGTTTCTAAAAATGCAAAAAGTCCTAAAAATGATATTACAAAAACAGTAAGACAAACTTTTAATGCAGGTGCATTTAATTTAAACGCTAACAAATTACCAAAAGCCTTAAGTTTAAGAGCTGGTCCAGGTTGGAAACCTAATATTGTAGCACCAATACTAAAACCTAAAGATATTACAGTAAATCCAGGTGTAGAAACTTTAAGAAAAGCAGTAAGCAATGCAGCTTCAGGCTCTAAACTAATTTTAAAAACGGGAGAATATATCTTAGAAAAGAAAATAACAATCACCAAAAACATCACTATTATTGGTGATAAAGATGGCGCATCTATCATTAGCGTTAAAAAAGATATTGAAAAGCCATTAACCTATTTTTTTAGAATGGCAGAAGGTACAAAAATGTTATTAAGCAATGTAATTATTGATGCTGAAGATTCTGATGCAAAGTACGCTATAGTATCACCAGACAAACAAGAAAGTGGTTTGTATGACGTATTTGTAGACAATGTAACATTTGTCAATTTTAAAAACACAAACGGAGGTTCTATTTTTAAAGCCTATAATGGTACTAAGGCAGATACCTTAAGTTTTATCAATTCTAGATTCCAAGATAGTTACAGAGGTTTAAACCTGTCTTATGATAAAGATATTATGGGTTTCTACAATGCAAATACAATTATTTTAGAAAATTCAGTATTTAAAAATATTGATGAATCTGCTGTGAATTATATAAGAACAACACCAACTGTAAATTTACCAGGAGGTAAATTGGTTGTAAAAAATTGTGTTTTTAGCAACGTACACAATCAAGAAAAAGGAAAAGTATTAAAAGTAAATGGTATTCAAGCTGTTGAAATTTCAAACACTGTTTTTGATGATAGTTACAAAATAAAATCTCCTGTAGATTTAAAAGGGAATTATAGTTTTATAAAAAACTGTTTAATTAATAGAAGCGGATTTGTAAAAGTTTCGCAAGGTGCCGTAAAAGAAAATGTTTTATATAAAAACCCAAAATGGGAAGATGACGAGCTGTTTACACCAAGCGAAAAATCACCTTTATTGAAAGCGAAAAATAAAGTAGCAAGAATAGGTTTAAAACAATATTAATGAAACAGAAATCTATATTTTATGTTGTATTGTTGTGTTCTGCTATCATTCAGGCTCAAGTAGTTTTAGAGGCTAATGGTCCAGGAAATACGTATGAACTTATTAATGCTGTATTCGCAAACCCTGGTAGAGATATCGTAGAATCTCCAGATTGTAATCATAACGATTTTGGCAGGCATATAGATGAGGTTTTTGATAATGAACTCAATAAAAACGTATTCCGCTTTCATATTCATGTTACTCCAGATAATGATCGTTGTAAAAAGTTTGATAGACAACGAAATGAAATAAAATCTTTTGATGACTCTCCAGAAAACCTAAAAGGGAATATTGGTGAAAATGTTGTATACAAATGGAAGTTTAAATTGAGTGATACTTTTAAACCCTCTACCAGCTTTACACACATTCATCAAATAAAATCTGTAGGAGGTTCTTATGCATCCATCCCAATGATTACCTTAACATTACGAAAATCAAACCCAGATCGATTAGAGTTAAGATACACACCCACAAATGATCAAAATACATTAAAAACATTAAATTTAGAGGCATTAAGAGGAACTTGGGTTTCCGTAAAAGAAACTGTAAAATTTGGTAATGCTGGAAGCTATGCTATAGAAATTAGAAAAACGCTAACTAATGAAATTCTTTTTAATTACACAAACACATCAATAGATATGTGGCAAGATGGTGCAGATTTTACAAGACCAAAATGGGGCATTTACAGAAGTTTAAACAATCCACAGAATTTACAAGACGAAATAGTAAAATATGCAGATTTTAGTGTTGAAGAAATTGCGAATCCACTTTCTATTGACGATTTAAAAAAACAAGCAGAAAGAATTGTATTATTTCCAAATCCATCATCAAAAGAAATAGAATTTAAAAATATTGGATCACTAAATTATAATACCATAGAACTGTTCGATTTTTCTGGACGACAATTAAATGTCGATAAAAAGTTTCAAAACGATAAACTAGATGTATCAGATTTTTCTAAAGGATTATATTTTATAGTTTTTAAGAAAGATACCGTAAAACTAAAAGTATTAAAATGCTATATCAAATGATACATTCAAAAAAAATACTTTGGTTTATATTTGGTTTTGTGGTACTATGTGCCTGTTCATCAGAAGAAATAACAGAAGAACCAGAAATAATTGATGTTATTGAAGATAATAATTCTGATGATTATGCGCAAATTGATTTTACCAATTGGAAAGTTACTTTACCTGTAGATGCAAATAATAACGGAAGTCCAGATGAATACCAACCTGTTGATTTGGTAAATGGAGGTTACAGAACATTAGAAGCTGTAAAACCTTATATGTATGATGACCAAACAGACAAATCTATTGTATTTTATACCTTTCCAAGGCAATCTACAGCAAATAGTAGTTATTCAAGAACCGAACTAAGAGAACTAATTTTACCCTCAAACTCTCGTGTAAATTGGTCTTTAGAAACTGGTGGCACAATGGTTGGAAGACTAAAAATGTTAGACATTAGTAAAGATAACATTAGTAGTAGAGAATATCATAGAACCATTGTAATGCAAATTCATGGTATTTTGTCTATTGCAGACGTTGCAAAACTAAATGCTTCTTCTAATAACGGACCACCTTTAATAAAAATATATTGGGAAGATGGTTATATCTGGGCGTTTAAAAAATCTTTAGTTGATATTACCACTTCTGGCGATGATTTATTAGATACCTCAAGAGATACTTGGGTAGATGAAAAAAGAAATATGGGTTACGTAGGTTTTGATGCATTCAATTTTAGAATTACAGCCTCTACAGGAAAATTAGAATTACAACTAAATAATGATTCACCCGTAATTTATCAAGATATTAGCATGGCAAAATGGCCTTTCGAAAATTATTTTAAAGCGGGCAATTATTTAAACACTACAGACGCTGGCGCATTTGCTAGAGTAAAATACTTTAGCTTGTCAGTAACACATTAATACTATTTATATTTATGAAGAATACACTTTTAGTACTTGGTTTTATTTTATTATTTATTTCTTGTAACCAAGCAACAAAACAACAAATTTTGGTTTCTAATTCTGAAGAATTAGAACAAGCAATTAAAGACGTAAAAGCAGGAGATCATATTGTGCTTAAAAACGGAGTTTTTAAAGATGTGGCTATAAAATTTATGGGTGAAGGTACAGAAGCTAAACCTATTAAGTTAAGTGCAGAAACTCCAGGTAAAGTTTTTATTGAGGGTACCTCTAGCTTAGAAATTAGTGGTAATTATTTAGAGGTTAGTGGTCTATTTTTTAGAAATGGCCATTCACCTAAAACAAATGTAATTGCTTTTAGAACAAGTAAAAAACAGGTAGCCAATCATAGTAAAGTTACCAATTGCGTAATTTTAGATTTTAATAATTTAGAAAGAGATCAAGATAATCTTTGGGTACAATTTTATGGTAAACACAACGAGTTAAGCAATTGTTATATTGCTGGTAAAACCAATGGTGGACCAACTGTTAGAGTAGATTTAAAAGGCAATCAAAGTATTAGAAATTACCATAAAATCATCAATAATCATTTTGGTCCAAGACCAAGAAAAGGTGGGGCAAGAGGCGAAACTATTCAGTTAGGTAGCAGCTTTACATCAATGTCTCCAAGCAATACAACAATTGCAAATAACCTATTTGAAGAATGTAATGGCGAAGTAGAAATTATCTCTAGTAAAACCAATTTTAACGTAATTAAAAACAACGTTTTTTATAAAAGTGAAGGTTCTGTAGTAACAAGACATGGTAATTACGTTACTGTAGATGGTAATTATTTTATTGGTGATGGTGTTAATGATCAATTTGGTGGTATTAGAATTATCAATACAGGGCATTGGGTAATCAATAATCTTTTTTATAAAATTAAAGGAAAGAATTTTAGAAGTCCAATTGCAGTGATGAACGGAATTCCAAAATCGCCATTAAACAGATATAATCAAGTAACAGATGTAGTGGTTGCCTACAATACCTTTGTAGATTCAGATGCTCCATTTCAATTTGGTGTTGGGCAAAACTTAGCACAAAAAGATGTTTTACCAAAATCAGAAATTCGTTCTGCAAGAGCCTTAAGAACCGAGGTTGTTAATAATGTAATTTACAATTCTAAAGGAGATGCAAGCCCAATTATTGAACATGATAAAGCAGATGGAGTAACTTTTAAAAGTAATGTTATTGATAATAATGGCGTTGCAATTAAAAATGCTCATGGTTTAATTTCTAAAGATTTAACCCTTAGTGATATTGGTACAAACCTAGCTGTACCAATAACTGGTTTTGATGATGTAGAAATTTATAAAGGATTCGATTTTGATGTAATTACCAAAGATTTAATAGGTAACTCTAGAGGTAACAGCAATCAAATAGGGGCTATTTTAAAATCAGAAAATATCAATCTAGATTTGTTAGACAAATCTAAATATGGTGCAAATTGGTATTCAAATGTTGTTGAGGTTAAAGCACCAAAAATTCACGCAGTTTCAAATGCAACAGAAATTCAAACAGCAATTACGGCTGCAGAAAATGGAGATATTATAGAACTTGCAGATGGAACATTCAATATTTCTGAATCTTTAATGATCAATAAAACCATTACAATTCAATCTAAAGGAAATTCGGTAATAGTTTATAATGGAGAGGCAAAAACTCCGGCTTTAGCCCTACATCCTTATGGAAAGTTAACATTAAAAAATTTAAAACTAAAAGGTAATAATACCAATTACGCTTTTGCAAGTTTAAAAGAAAATATGTACAATCATTTTGGTTTAGATGTTGTCGATTCAGAAATAAGCAACTTTAATTATGCCTTAAAAGTATACAAACAATCTTTTTCAGAAGAAATTACGTTTAAAAACACGTCAATTTTAAATTGTGAAAATGGTATAGAATTATCAGAAGAAACCAATGATAGAGGAGATTACAATACAGAATACCTAACGATAGATAATTGTACTTTTAACAACGTAAAACAAAACGTTGTAGATTATTACAGAGGTGGTTATGACGAATCTACAATTGGGGGTAATTTGCTAATTACAAACAGTACTTTCACAAACTGTGGTGCTAAAGAAAGAAACAAAAGGCTATTAAATCATAATGGTATTGTAAATGTAAATATTCAGAATAATATATTTAAAAACAATAATGTTCGTTTTGTTTCTATTCTTTGGGGGGCAAAAAACAATATTGAATCTAGAAACACGGTTACAAATTCTGGGAAAATAAAAACAGAAGAAAATTTAGTAATGACTTTAATGTATTAAAATGATGCCTAAAAAATTAATCACATTTGGTGAAGTAATGATGCGACTATCACCTCCAGGATATGAAAAATTTTCTCAAGCTTCTTCTTTAGAACTGGTTTATGGTGGTGGTGAAGCTAATGTAGCGATTTCTTGTGCCTATTTAGGAATGAAAGCAGCACACGTAACTCGTTTTCCTGATAATGCATTGGGTAAAGCTGGTACACAATTTTTAAGAAAACACTGGTTAAGTACAGAGCATGTTATTTATGGTGATAACATGATGGGTAAATATTTTTTAGAAAAAGGGGCTGTACACAGACCTAGCGAAGTTATTTACGAGCGAGAAGGTTCTGCTTTTTCCCTAATTCAACCTTCAATGATCAATTGGGAAGATGTATTAAAAGATGCAGATTGGTTTCATTGGACAGGGATTACACCTGCCATTTCAGAAGGTGCTGCACAATGTTGTTTAGACGCAATTAAAACTGCAAATAAATTAGGAATTACGGTTTCTGGAGACATCAATTCCAGAAATAATATGTGGAAGTATGGAAAAACAATGCAAGAAGTAATTCCGAAATTGGTTGAAAATACAGACGTTGTGATTACCAGTAGTCGTGGAATAAAAGAAATGTTTGCTATCGGAAAAACCGAAGATAGTTTTAAATCATTAGCCAAACAACTCATTGCCGTTTTTCCTAAAATTAAAAAAGTAGTTAAAAAAACAAGAAGAACTTTAAGTGCCTCCCATCATCAAATTCAAGGTAAAATATGGAATGGTGAACACTACATTAAAACAGATATGTTAAACATAACTCATATCATTGATAGAGTGGGTACTGGTGATGCTTTTGCTGCAGGTTTAATTTATGGCTTATTACATTATAATGATGAAGAAGCTATCGATTTTGCGGCTTCTGCTTGTGCTTTAAAACACACAATTCCTGGTGATGTAAATATGGTTTCTTTAGAAAATGTGCAAAGCTTAATGCAAGGAGATACTTCTGGCGCCATAAAAAGATAATTTTCTCAATTCTTTAGTTTAAAAAAATATAATAACAATGAATATCAAATTAATATTATCTATTTCTTTTGCAGTTGTTTTAACACTATCTTTAAACAGTTGTGAAAACAAAATAAAGAAACAGGATAAACAAGAAGAAGCTAAAAAAGTTACCTATCCTAATGACGTAATTCCTTTTATGGCAAAATGGAAAATTTTGTTAGGTGATGGTACGCGTTCTGAAGATTTAACCAATTTTCAAAAACAAGATTTCTTTTATGTGGCTAATGACGGAACTACAGATTGGGTAGTTTATAAAACGCCAAACTCTGGAATAACATCTAGAACATCAAGCAACACAAGATCAGAACTAGGTGAAAAAAAGCATTGGATTCCAGAAGAAGGAGGTAAATTAACAGGTACTTTAAAAGTGATGCATGTTTCAACAACGGGTCATGCAGACAAGCCTTCATCTTTTGCTGTTGTTGTTGGGCAAATTCATAGTGATGAAGGGCATGAAAATGAACCCTTAAAAATTTATTACAAAAAATTTCCCGGCCATACAAAAGGGTCTGTTTTTTGGAATTATGAAATTAATACTAAAGGAGAAAATTCAGGCAGATGGGATTATTCAACCGCAGTTTGGGGGTACGATTTTTCAGTAGTTGGTGCTAGTCCAACAGAAGCACCTCAAGAACCAAAAGATGGTATAGCATTGGGCGAAGAATTTAGTTATGAAGTAAATGTATATGAGGGAATCATGTATCTTACTTTTGAGAGTAAAGGTCATGAAACAGTTACGTTTACAAAAAGCTTAATAAAATCAGATTTTCCAACTAAAGCAGATATTCCTCAACAGGTTATAGATAATTATGCTTCTAGACGTACTGTAAGCGAAGAAAGAGAAATTGCTTATGCTGGAGAGATCAACTTTTTTAAACAAGGAGCATATAATCAAGCAAATGCTAAAAGCACCAAATCTGAAATTTATGGTGGAGATATTTCTAAGCAATATGCAAACGGAAGTTATGCTGAAGTTTGGTTTAAAAATGCTACTGTAGGTGCATCAGTTGATCCAAAGAAAGAATAGTTTTTAGCTAATTTTTTAGGAGTTTTTTATCGTTAGGAAACCCTAATTTTATTCAAATTAATAAAATTTGGTTTTAAATTTTTAGGGTTTGATATAATGATAAAGTGAGATAAAACTAAAACACAAAACCCATATAAATATAAAAATCCCAAGCAAAAGCTCGGGATTTTTATATTTTATGAGAAACTTCGACAAGCTCAGTTTGCCATATTTATGAACCCAGATACTGGGTTACATTTCTAAAGCTCTTCCTGGATTACCGTCCATCAATAATTCTACTGGGTTTTCTAAAGCTTCTTTAACAGCAACTAAGAAACCAACAGATTCTCTACCATCAACAATTCTGTGATCGTAAGATAAAGCAACATACATAATTGGCTGAATTACGATTCCGCCATTTACGGCCATTGGTCTGTTTACAATATTGTGCATTCCTAAAATTCCACTTTGTGGTGGATTGATAATTGGTGTAGATAACATTGATCCAAATACACCACCATTGGTAATGGTAAATGTTCCACCAGTCATTTCATCAATTGTAATTTGACCATCTCTTGCACGTAAAGCCAAACGTTTCACTTCGCTTTCTACACCTCTAAAAGACAAGTTTTCTGCATTTCTAATTACAGGCACCATTAATCCTTTAGGACCAGAAACTGCAATAGAAATATCTTGAAAATCGTGCTTTATTTGAAAATCGCCATCAATCATAGAATTTACATCAGGATACATTTTTAAGGCTCTTACTACAGCTAATGTAAAGAAAGACATAAACCCTAAACCAACTCCATGTCTTGCTTTAAAATCTTCTTTAAACTGAGCACGTAAATCAAAAATTGGTTGCATGTTTACTTCGTTAAACGTAGTTAACATGGCTGTTTCGTTTTTCACAGAAACCAAACGCTCTGCTACTTTTCTACGTAACATCGACATTTTTTTACGCTCAGTACCTCTAGAACCATTTGCAGGTTGTGTTCCCATAGAAGGTACTGCTTTTACAGCGTCTTCTTTAGTAATTCTACCATCTTTTCCTGTTCCTTTTACGGCTGATGTACTAATTCCTTTTTCTGCCAATACTTTTTTAGCTGCAGGAGAAGCAGTACCTGTTGCGTACGTATCTGCTTTTGGAGCTGGTGCAGCTACTACTTTATTTTCTGCTTTCGGAGCTTCTTCTTTTGCTGGAGCATCACCTTCTGGTTTAGCAGCATCCATATCAATCAAGCAAACTACAGCACCAACTTCTACAGCATCACCTTCTTCTGCTTTTAAGGTTATAATTCCGCTTTCTTCAGCAGGTAATTCTAAGGTTGCTTTATCAGAATCTACTTCTGCAATGGGTTGATCTTTTTCAACATAATCTCCATCTTCAACTAACCATGTTGCAATTTCTACTTCTGTAATTGATTCTCCTGGAGAAGGAACTTTCATTTCTAAAACACTCATGTTTCTTTTTTTTATGCTGAACTTGTTTCAGCAACTTTCTATTATAACTCTATTCTATTTTTGGGCGTTTTAACGGGCTTTCCATTATATCTTTTTTTTCATTCTTCAAAAAAAGGATGCCATTTCAATCCCTAACGCACTTAGTTGCTAATTAAAAACACTATCAATAACAGCTTTATGACGCTTTTTAAAACGTGTGCTAGAACCAGCTGCAGGAACTGCGTAGTATTTACGAGAACAAACACTTAAGTTTTTCAACTCAAAACGTTGTAACATATAACTCCAAGCCCCCATATTTCTAGGTTCTTCTTGCGCCCAAACATATTCTGTAACATTTGGATATTGATCAATGATTTTTTGAATTTTTTCTTTATGTAATGGGAACAATTGTTCTATTCTAATCAATGCTACATCTTCCCTCTGCAATTCTTCTCTTTCTGCTAGTAAATCATAATAGAATTTACCCATACAAAATACCATTTTTGTAACTCCGTCAACATGTAACGTGTCATCTATTACTTCTTGGAACTCGCCTGTAGCCAATTCTTCAATAGAATTTACTGCTTTTGGATGACGTAATAAACTTTTAGGTGTAAAAACAACCAATGGTTTTCTATAATCGCGTTTCATTTGTCTACGCAATAAGTGATAGAAATTGGCAGGAGTTGTACAATTTGCAACTGTCATATTATCTTCAGCACACAATTGTAAATAACGTTCTATTCTTGCTGATGAATGCTCAGAACCTTGACCTTCGTAACCATGAGGCAGTAATACTACAATTCCGTTTTGAACTTTCCATTTATCCTCAGCAGCAGAAATGTACTGATCGAACATAATTTGTGCACCGTTAGAAAAATCTCCAAACTGTGCTTCCCAAATTGTTAAGGTATTTGGGTTACCCATAGCATACCCATAGTCGAAACCTAGTACACCATATTCAGACAATAACGAGTTGTAAATTGTCATTTGTCCTTTGGTATTAGGATTTGTATTCAACAAGTTGATGCGTTCTTCTGTAACTTCATCTCGTAAAATAGCATGCCTGTGAGAAAATGTACCTCTTTCTACGTCTTGTCCTGAAATACGTACATTAAAACCTTCTTCCATTAAAGAGCCATAAGCCAAATTCTCAGCCATTCCCCAATCTAATTTATTGGTTTCAAAGGTCATTTTTGCTCTTGCTTGTAAAATACGTTCTGCTTTTCTAACAAAGTTTGCACCCTCAGGAACTGTAGAAACCACTTTTGCTATGTTTTTTAGATTTTCTAAAGGATAAGTTGTATCTAAATGAGCCAACATTGCCTCTTGATCTTGACGTTCAAAGCCTTCCCAAGTAGATTTCATAAACTCCTCTACTTTAGAGGTTTTATCTTCTTTAGATTTGTCAAACTCAGTGGTTAACATCTCTTTGAATTCAGTAGTAATTTCTTTTACATACCCATTTTCTATAGATCCTTCAGATATTAGCTGAGAGGCATAAATATCTTTTGGATTTTTATGTTTAGAGATTGCTTTGTATAGTTTTGGTTGTGTAAAACGAGGTTCATCGCCCTCATTATGACCATATTTACGATATCCTAATAAGTCTATAAAAATATCTCCTTTAAAACGCATTCTATATTCTAATGCCATTTCCATAGCATGACAAACAGCTTCAGTGTCATCAGCATTAACATGTAAAACAGGTGATAGCGTTACTTTACCCACATCTGTACAATACGTACTAGAACGTGCATCTAAATAATTAGTAGTAAAACCAATTTGATTGTTTACAACAATATGAACTGTTCCACCAGTTTTGTACCCATTTAAACTAGCCATTTGAACTACTTCATAAGCAATACCTTGCCCAGCAATTGCAGCATCACCATGAATAACAATTGGTAAAATTTTACCAGAATCTCCATTGTATTTTCTGTCAATCTTGGCTCTGGTAATTCCTTCTGCAACAGATGCAACAGTTTCTAAATGCGATGGATTTGGCACCAAGTTCATCTTGATTTCATTTCCATTTCTGTAGGTCTTGCTTAATGTTAATCCTAAATGGTATTTTACATCTCCATCAATATCCTCATCTTCAAAATCTTTTCCTTCAAACTCACTAAATAGTTCTCTAACTGGTTTTTTAAAGATATTAATTAGGGTATTTAAACGGCCTCTATGTGCCATACCTAAAACACATTCTTTAACGCCAAATTCCTCAGCAGCGTTTCTTAACATCACTGCAATTCCAGGAATTAGTGTTTCACCACCTTCTAAAGAAAAACGTTTTTGTCCAACATATTTTGTTTGTAAAAAACTTTCAAAAGTAACAGCCTGATTTAATTTACCAAAGATGTATTTTTTAGCGTCTGTACTATAACTAGGATGATTATCATTTTTGTTTAAACGATTTTGCCACCATTTTACTTTCTCTGGATTACGCATGTATGTGTATTCTACTCCTATAGAATCACAGTAAATACGTTGTAGTTTTTCAATAATTTTTGCCAGTGTTGTTTTACCAAGACCAAGTATTTCACCTGCTGAGAACTCTTTATCTAAATCGTTTTCGGAAAGCCCGAAATTTTCGATATCTAAAGTGGGTTCGTATTGTCTTCTTTCTCTAACTGGGTTGGTTTTTGTAAATAGATGACCTCTAGATCTATAGCCATTTATTAAATCAATTACCAAGAATTCTTTTCGAACCTCTTGTGGTATTTCAATAGTTTCTTCATCATCAGTAAAAGAGTAGTTTTCATTGGCTAAATCATAACCTTGAAAAAAACTTCTCCAACTGGGCTCAATAGCATCAGGATTTATAAGATACTTATCATATAAATCAGCAATAAAGCCTGTATGTGCTGCGTTTAAAAACGAAAATTTATCCATAATTTAAGCTATGCTTTTGTTATAAGCAATTAACGAAAACAAAAATACAATTTTTAGTTGTTAAACAACTTTTAAAGTTTAATTATAACAATAAACTTTTTATTGAAAAAAATTAAAAAAGTATTTGGCAATATTCTAAAAATATATATATTTGCACTCGCTAAACCCAAATAGGGTAGCAAACTCCTCCTTAGCTCAGTTGGTTAGAGCATCTGACTGTTAATCAGAGGGTCCTTGGTTCGAGCCCAAGAGGGGGAGCTTTCTTAGACACCTCGCCATTTTGGCGAGGTGTTTTTATTTCCAGTCTTTTGAAACCCTTATGTTTACTAACGATTACGGATCAACACCAAAAGTTGTGGAGTACAGATAAAAAGCAGAACTTTGATATTTAAAATATATAAGGTTTGGAGATTTCAATTGATGTTATAAAATTATTATTGCCAAAAGTTTGCTCCCTCGCTTTGTGAGACATACATTCCTAAAACTTCTTTATGTCCCTCTTTATTTATCCCAAGAATATTATACAAAGCTTTATGTTGCACTTTTCCATCAACTCTAACTTTATAATGCATAGCATCTAACCAAACTATACAATACATGGATTCTAAAGGGCGACTTTGCCAAGCTTTAATGTCTGGTATAATTTTATCGGTAATTTGACTTAATACAGTGTGAGAAATATCGGTATCATACATCTCTTTTATATGCGATGAAATATCTCGTAAACCCATTCCTAGTCCATATAAACCAACAATCTTTTCCGATAAATTCTCCGCTAAAATAGTTTGTCTCTTTTTAACAAGTTCTGGTTCGAAACTGCTATTTCTATCTGTTGGTGTTTGGATTTCAAAAGTGCCTAAACCACTTTTTATCGTCTTTTTGCCTTTTCCATTTCGCTTATTCTTCTCATCTGAGCTTACAGATGACAAGTGATGTTCCATTTCTGACTCTAGTGCTTTTTCTATGAAACTTTTTAGCATAGGTGCAAAAGCACCCTCTTTTCCGAATAAACTTTTACCTGACAGTAACTGTTCTAAAGCTTTCTTTTCTAATAATTCTTGTTCTTTTTGGGTCATCTTTTCTGTTTGAATAAAATTAATACTTTTTTTATGCACACAGAGTTGAGTTTACAGTCTCAAATTAGGTTACTTTTTTTAGCTTTCATTACAGCTTCTACTTTACTATGTACTTGTAGTTTTTTATAGATGTTTTCTATATGTTTTCTTACAGTAGAAGGAGATACATTTAAATTATTTGAAATAGAATTATAGTTTAATCCTTTACTTAACTGAATTAGTATTTCTGTTTCTCTTTTGGTTAATTTTATATCGCTTTCGGTAGTGTTTATTGTTGCTGTAAATTCTGGATTACGCAATAAATTTAAAGTTTTTAGAGCAATACTTGGCGTCATTGGTGCACCACCTTTGGTAACTTCTAGAATACTTTTATGAAGCTTTTCTGGGTCTATTTCTTTTAATAAATAGCCATTTGCACCAGCTTTTATTGCGTTAAAAACATATTCATCATCATCTACAACAGTTAGCATTATTATCTTTATTTGAGGGTATTTGTTTTTAACCAATTCTGTAGCTTTAATGCCATCCATTACTGGCATTTGAATATCCATTAAAATAACATCAACATTGTGGTTTTCTTCAAGTTTACCAATTAATTCAGCACCATTTTTAGCATCAAATTTTACAGTAATATCATCAAAAAAAGATAGTTTTTCTTTGATTGCTTTAGTTAAAAAATAATTGTCTTCTGCAATACAGATTTTCAGTTTCATAGGTAGCTTTATTTGTTTTTAAACTTTAGATACTTTTTAAAGATTTTACGGTTAACTTAATTTCTGTGCCAATTTTTGGTTTAGAGATAATGGCAACTTTTCCATCAATTTCACTCATCCTTTTTTCCATGTTAGATAAGCCATTACCTAAATGCACTGTGTTTAAATCAAAACCTTTACCATCATCAATTATAGAAATTGTACAATAATTGTTTGTTTCAGAAAGTAAAATTTTTATGTTTTTAGCATCAGCATACAAAGAAGATAAGTTTTTGTAAACACTTGCATTATCTGATGGATTATTAGCTTTTTCTATAATTGGTAAAGCTTTTAGTAGATAATTTTCTGCAATATCTAGATTTTTAAGTTTTAAATAATTTACACCTAAATTTAAATATGTAATTCTTAAAGTTTGATTGTCGTTTGCTTTTATAGCATCTGGTAATACAGATTTATAAATTTCAATAGCTTTTTTTGGTTGATTTCTTACAGTTGCTAGTTGAGCAATTCCTGTTTTATTAAATAATATAACTTTACCATAATTTATAGTATTGGCTATATTTAAAGACTTCTGATAATAATTTTCTGCTTTGCTATAAAAAGTAGTGTCATTCTCTTGCTCTCCAATTTCTTTATACATACCTGCAACATTGTACAAACTGTTAGCAACATCAATTTGGCTAGTTCCATTTTTTTTAATTTCTAAAGCATTTAGATAAAATTCCAGCGCTTTTTCATATTCTTTCATGTCTTCGTAAATCAAACCAATATTGTTAAAAGATTTACCAAGAGCAGTAGAATCATTTAGTTTTTCTGCTAAAGAAATGGCTTTTTTATGCACATCTAAAGAGGCCTCAGCTTTTCCTAAATAAGACATTGCAATTGCTTTATTGTTCAGAAATCGTAGTTGATCTTCATTTATATTTTCTTTTTCTGCCAATTCTAAAGCTTTAGAGAAATTGTTTAAAGCACCTTTAAAATTACCTTTGTAAAAATGTAACACTCCAAAATCTCCATAATATTTGCTGTATAATTGGTAGTTGTAGTTTTCTTCAGATTTGTTATAATCTCCTTTAACAATATAAAATTGTGCATATTTTAGAATTGCATTTATATAAGTTTTTTCTAAACTTGGTTTATTTTTGGTTAGCTGTACTACTTCTTTAATGTAATATTCTGAAGAATCTTTATTTTGATTAAAATAATTATCGATCAATAACATCATTGTGTCTGCTTTTTTGTCAATTTCTGATGTTGTTTTTAAGCTTTTTGTCAAGCTATCAATTTTTGTAGTTTGAGCCAAATTGATAGAACTATAGATTAGCAGTAATTGAAGAATAATGTTTTTAATTTTTTTCATAAAACAATAAGTATCAGGTAACCAATTTAAAGAAAAGATTTTAATTCAAAATTTCATCCAGAGAAAAATGAATATTCATTAAAGAAACTTTAATGGTTTTTATTTTTTTTAAAATTGATTCTTGAATAAGTTCAACTTTTTTAGACTTATCTTTTAATAGATAAAACTGTTTATTTTCTTGTTGAATTTCTTTGAGGAAAAGTTCAATTTTTTTTTGTTCTATTTTTTTAACTTGTTATAAGTGATACGAAACCAAACACTTAAAAGTAATGTTGTTAAACTCAATAAATTTAGAGTTAAAATTAGTTTAGTAGTCATAAATTTTTCTGTATTTATTTTTTTGTCTAAAAATCATTGAAATTACATCAAAAAAAAATACGACTAATGCCGTATTTTTTCCCCTTTCACAACATTTAATTTTTATACCTATTTTAATTTAGGTAATATTTCGTCTAATTGATTTTCTAAAAACGCATTACAAGCATTATAAAAGCCTTGTGCATATTTATCTCCATCAACTTCAATCCATTTTGTGGTTGTAGAATAACGATCAGCTTTAGCATCTAAGTAATTAGAAAACGTAGTAAAAGAAGTTGGTACAAAAGAACCTTGTTTTTGGTATGCAACAATTTTTTGTTTTTTTATAATATCATTAATTTCTAAATCTTCTTTTAAACTACCAGTATAATTAGCTTGTACTTGATCATAAAAAGCAATATTAGAATTTACACGATGTACATCAGATGCTCCTTTTATTTTTACAGAACCAAATAATTTACCTAAAGTAGATTTTTTTCTTTAAATTTTTGAGGAATGGTAATTGCGTATTCTCCTGCCAAACGTAAATTTGTTTTAATTTTTACCTTTGCAGCTCTTCCTTTCATCCAATCATTACCAGATTCAGAGAAAATTACGTATAAATTTACATCAGCAATAATTACATTGCCTAGTTGTTTTGCAAGTTTAGGCTGTATGTTCCATCCCAAACCAAAAAAACCTTTTTTCTTATGATAAAAAGTATAATTTTCTGGTACACAAGTAATAATTCCTGTAAGGTTTTCTATTAAATTAGGCCCTGTTGTTTTGTCCCAATCTTTAATAGCATCAACTTTTGCAACTTCTTCTGTAGTAATAATTTCATAACCTCCATCTTCTAATTTTTTTATGTAATTTTTATACAGCAAATTTGTTTTCTCTTGCATTAATTTTCCGTCAATACCACTTAAACCAACTGCGGCTTTTGCTGTTGCACTACTATTGTTACCACCAATTCTACCTCCATCCTCCAGCTTTAAAGTTTATTGCTTCTTTATATACTTCAAAATTTACATTAAAAGAATTTATATAGATTCTTTTAGATGCTTTTTTCATCGTTTTAAATGCCCACTTTTTGTTAGTGGTTTTTAAGTTACCAATACTTTGAGCACTTAAAGAAAGTGTAAAACATATAAGACTAATTGAAAATAGTAATTTTTTCATTTTATGATTTTTAAAAGTTACCCTACAAAAATCTTTAATAATGAAAGTTAAGACAATACGTCAAATGACGTATATTTTAAATAAATATGGAAGATATTTTTAAAATTTGATAAAAGAAAACGCTTTCTGAATTTTACCTTTTTTCATTTCTAAATTTTGTAAAAACAATTGATATTGTTCAGAATTCTCATTAAAAGGTTTGTGTGAAATTCCTTTTTGAATGCTATCAATTTCTTTTAGAATTGGCAAAGTAGTATTGCAAAACCAAACCCCAACAAATTTTGCCCAAATATAATTGATCGCAGTTGTATTTGGGTGAATCATATCTTCTGTATAAAAACGATAATCGCGTAATTCATCCATCATAATTTCATAAGAAGGAAAGTAATGAATGTGATTTCGTTGATTTACAAGTTGATGAATGCCTGCTATTAAATGACTTTTACTTTGGGTGTTTTCTATAAATCCGTCTTTTAAATGCCTTACAGGAGACACTGTAAAGATTATATTTATATTGTTATTTACTGATTTTAATAGCGCAGTTGTAGCATTTAAACTTTCTGTAATTTCGTCAACAGTTAACAGTTCTTTTAAGAATTTTTTTTGTGGAATTTTATGACAATTGGCCACGATGGTATCTTTTTCAATAAAACGATATACCCAAGCAGTGCCTAATGTAATGATGATGTGTGATGCTTCTTCTAATTTTTTATTTGTTACTGTAATTGCTGAATTTAAATGATTTAATATCTCACTTTTATCTAAAGAACTTAAACTAGAATGTGCATCAAAACAATGCCAACGTTCATTTTGATAAATAACATCTTCTTTAGTGTATTCTTTTTCATTAATTACATTTGTAATAAACCTTTCTATAGCCTTTGGATGGAACAAAATACCAAATGGATTTTGTGTAGAATGAAATTTAAAATAGTCGAACTTGTTCCCAATATTTTCAGAGAAACAAGATCCTATTAACAAAAGTTTTGAATGATAATCTATTTGATTTCTGGTTTCTTTTTCTAATGAAATTTTGGTTTGGAGTTTCATATTTGTGCCAATTTCAGATCATATAATCTTGTATGGTAAAAATACTTAAATTTGATGATTAATCTAGAACGCTAAAAATTACTTATTCATTTATAATAAAAATACTCTGCACCTTAGCCTATAAATATCAATACTTCAAAACCTTTTTAGTTTTAGAAATTCCTCTGGTTTGATAATGCACAAAGTAATTCCCTTTTGGTAAATAACTAACATCAACTTTTAATGTATGCTGAATTGCACTGTATTTTTTATGAGTAATTTGTTGCACAATGGCACCTAGAGAATTGTAAAGCGAAATTTTTAAGAGTTCATTAGTACCAAAGAATTTTACATGTATAAAATTTACAGTCGGGTTTGGATATACCTTTATTTCTGATTTTTCTAGTAGAATATCATCAGAAGAAAGAATAGCTGAACATCCTGTTTTAAAAAGAGGAAGTGCATCAAATTCATTAAATAAAACAGCATTAGAGGTGGTTTTACTAGCTCCTAACCAATCTGTTAAAATTGTACTGTAAATATTTCTAAAATCATATTGCATTTGTACACCTTCTTTATCATCTACTTGTGTATCAATTTCTGGAGCATCACCTAAAATTTGATTTTTTGCACATGAACCAAAAAGAAACAAAGGAGCAGCTGTTCCATGATCTGTTCCTAAACCTGCATTAGAACGAATTCTTCTCCCAAATTCAGAATACGTCATTCCAATTACTTTTTTATCAATATTTAAGAGTTCTAAATCATCTTGAAAAGCATTCATTGCGTCAGATAATTCTTGTAATAATGTTGCATGTTTACCTGTGTTGGTTTCTCCTTCAATAACTTGATTGTCATGATTATCAAACCCGCCAATTTGCACTACAAAAACTTTGGTTTTAATGCCACCAGAAATTAATCTTGCCACGTGTTTTAGTTTTTCTGATAAATCTGAATCTGTATATTTTTCAGATAAATTATTACCAGAACTTGAAGCATTTTTAATAACATCTGCATAAGCATTTGTTTGGGTAATGGTATTGTTTACAAAGTTTAAGGCATCACCATAACAATTGTTTGGAATTGAGCCAGTATTAGATACTAAAGCAGTTCCTGGATTGTTTGGATCTTGTAGTGCCATAGAAAAATTTGAGTTAGCACCTTGACAAGTTTCTGAAACTGTTTTACCAATGGTAATTGCAAACGGATCTGTATTATTTTCATTAGGATATGTTTCTGGAAATAATGGATGATTTTGATTGAAAAAACGACCAATCCAACCTGTAGAAATATACTCTTCTGCATCAGATGCAGAGTTCCAAATATCTGTACTTCTAAAATGTGATCTGTTTTGATTTGGGTACCCTACATTTTGAATGATAGATAGTTTTTCTTGATCCCAAATTTCTTTAACTCCTGTCATATTTGGATGAAAAGAAGTTGTTCCATTTGCATTTATTAGCTGGTTTTCGGGTATAATAATATTAGAACGTACTGCTTGTAAATTATCATATTCATTTAAGTCGAAAATGGTGTTTAAACCATCATTTCCTCCTTGTAATTGTATCAATACCAATACATTTTCATTATCAGTAGAAAAATTGTAAGCTTTTGGTTTTTCGTTGGCAAATACAGGAAATCCACTTAATGCAATTGGCAATGAAGCAGAAGCAATAGAGCTTAGCTTTATAAAATCTCTTCTATTTAATTTCTGATTTTTTTTCATGGCTTACATTATTTGAAATTCAGACATTTGTACCATTGTTCCTATTAAATTTCTTAGCTTGTTTTCTACAGAAGTTCTTAAACCTTGGTCTGTTGGGTTTGCTAAAAAATCGGAATATTCTACTGTCCACTCAAAGTCTGGTAAACCTGGGATTAAAATTTCTTTTAAACTGTCTTTTTGTTCAGCAGATATTTCATAGTTAAAAAGCAAATTTGCCAGTTCTGTTATTAAAATATTAGGGTCTTCTGCATTTTTTATACTAGATGCTACTAATAAAACAGGTATTAAAGGTGGTATTTTATATTTCTTTTTATCAATTAATAAATCGCCACCAGTTACAATTACCTTGCAAAATTCTAGTCTTTTAGGAAGAGTATAGGTATTTACCCAAGTTTTGTAATATAAGGGTTTTTGATAATAAGCTTTCCAACCAGCAACATCTGGATGATGTAATATAGATTGCTCTAAGTCTGTACAAGCTATATATAGTAAATACGCAAATTCATATTCTGCTTTAATAGATGTTTTTGGAGCAGAAAATAATAAGGATTTTGTGGCAGATAGCATTAAATCAACAGGACTTTTAATCATACAAAATGTATTTTCAAAAAAATGATCTGATGCTAATAATACCTTTAAAGCCGGTGCAATTTCATAATTATTATCTCTAACTATCTTTGCTAAAGGCTCTATAATATTTGTTTCTATGTCTGATGATATTTCAGAATTAACAAACCATTTGTACAATTTTCTGATGATGAATCTAGAACATTCGTCTTGTTGAAAAATTACATCAATTAAGTCTTTATACTCGTTTTCTCCATTTTCAGAAATTACAGCGTTGTTAAATCTGTGAGAAAGGGTTTTGTTACCTTTAGTATGTCTATTATTGGTAAAATAGGCGTTTAGAGGATCTTCGTGTCTAATCCATCTAGCTCTCCAACCTGTAAGTACTTTTGCTATTGTTATTACATCGTCTTCTGTATAATTTGTGTAATCTCCATTTCCTACAGATAAACCTTTACCAATAGTAAACAGTTCTAATAATTCTCTTGAGTAGTTTTCATTAGGAGCTTTATCACTATTTTGATTCCCACTCAAATAAATTAACATATTGGGATCTATAGTAATTTGTTTGGTGAGCTCTTTAAAGTTGCCTAAAGCATTCTTTCTGATGGTATTTATGTAGTAAAACTCTCTATGTGCATTTGTGTTTTCTGCTACAAAGTGGTTGTGCCAAAATAGGGTTAATTTTTCTCGGATAGAAATTCCTGCATCTTGCATTTGCAAAAAAGACCACGCATACAACGAACGATTTCTGGATCTTAAAATTCTATTTCTATCTTGATTTGTGTCTACTTTTGGATAAGGTTGTGCATTTACCCAAGTTTCTCCATAATTTACATCTGGGTCGTTAATTTCGTCATCAAATTCATATTTTAAGGGTAGGTTTGGTAACGGTTTTTCTTCAAAAAGTTTGTGAATAGTTTCTGATAAGCCTAGAGAAACCGATTGTTCAATTAGTGCTTGCGATACTCCAAAAGAAGTTCTTTTGAGCAAATGTCTGGCTTCTTTTGCAGACCAATTTCCTGAATACGTGTCTAAATAAGGCATATAAATTTAGTTTTTAATTTGATAAAAACTAAGCGAGTTTCTATCAAATTTAACTCAATTTAATACAACAACCAAATAGTGAGTTGTTTATGCCTTACATTTTAAACCTAAAAAGGCTTTTATTTTTCAAATAAAAATGAGCTAATTTGCCAAATTCCGAAACCTAATACTACCAAAATTACAAGTATTAAAATTAGAAGGGTGATAAATGTAGATTTGTTTTTTACTTTTTTCAAAATACCTAATTCTTATACCAAATACTCTTTTGCTTTTTCTAAAACTTTAGGAATTCCGCCAGGATTTCTACCACCAGCAGTAGCAAAGAAAGGTTGTCCACCTCCACCTCCGTGAATGAGTTTTCCTAATTCTCTAACCACAGTTCCTGCATTGTAACCACGTTCGCTGGCTAATTCTTTAGAAATGTAACAGGTCAATAACGCCTTTTCTTTTGATGGTGAAGACGCAAATAACAAAAATAAATTTTCATGTTCTTTACCTAAACCAAAAGCCAAATTTTTAATTCCGTTTGCGTCTAAATCTACTTTAGTTGCTAAAAATTGTACACCATTAATTTCTTGCAATTGATTTTTAATTTCGCCAGATAAGTTTTGTGCTTTATCCTTTAATAATTGCTCAATTTGTTTTTTAAGCGCAGCATTTTCATCTTGTAAATTTTTAACCGCTTTTACAGGATTTTTTGTGTTGTTTAATAAATCTTTTACTTCGAATAAGGTTCTGTTGTTATCAAAATAAAAATCTTTAACAGCATCATTGGTTATGGCTTCAATTCTTCTGATTCCTGCAGCAACAGCACTTTCAGATTTAATTTTAAAATGCCAAATATCACCGGTATTTTTTACGTGAGTTCCGCCACAAAGTTCTATAGACTTACCAAATTTAATTGCTCTAACAGTATCACCATATTTTTCGCCAAACAATGCCATTGCTCCATCTGCTATTGCTTTTTCCATGGTGATATTTCTACTTTCTTCTAAAGGTAGTTTACCAGAAATTCGAGCATTTACAAAGTTTTCTACGTCACGCAATTCATCAACAGTTAATTTAGAAAAATGAGAAAAATCGAAACGTAAATATTTAGAATGTACAGCAGAGCCCTTTTGTTCAACATGTGTGCCTAAAACCTCTCTTAATGCTTGGTGTAAAAGGTGAGTTGCAGTATGGTTACACTCAGTTCTGTTACGTTGTTTTTTATCAACAACAGCTTTAAAAACATCGTTTACATTTTTAGGTAAATTTTTAGTAAAATGAATAATTACATTGTTTTCTTTTTTGGTATCAATAATATAAATTACATCGCCATTTGCGTTTTCTAAATACCCTTTATCGCCTACTTGTCCTCCACCTTCTGCATAAAAAGGAGTTAAATTAAAAACTAGCTGATACATTGTTCCGTCTTTTTTAGACGTAACTTTTCTGTATCGTGTAATTTTTACTTTGGCTTCTAAAAAATCGTAGCCAATAAATTCTTGTACAGCATCATCTACTAAAACTGTCCAATCTTCTGTAGACATTTCACTTGCTGCACGAGATCTATTTTTTTGTTTTTGCAATTCTGCTTCAAAACCTTTTTCGTCTAAAGTGTATCCTTTTTCTGATAAAATTAGAGCAGTTAAATCTATAGGAAATCCGAAAGTATCATACAATTCAAAAACCTTATCACCAGAAATTTCTTTTGTTTTTGCAGATGCAATAATACCATCTAACAAAACCAAACCTTGATCTAAAGTGCGTAAAAACGAAGTTTCTTCTTCTTTAATTACGTTTTCTATAAGCTGTTTTTGAGCTTTAATTTCTGGGAAAGCTGTTCCCATTTTTTTGCTTAAAACATCAACTAATCTATAAATAAAAGGTTCTTTTTTATCTAAAAAAGTAAAACCATAACGAACTGCTCTTCTTAAAATTCTACGAATTACATAGCCAGCACCTGTGTTACTTGGTAATTGACCATCAGCAATAGAAAAAGCTACAGCTCTAACATGATCAGAAATTACACGAGTTGCAATATCTTGTTGTTCGTTTTTGCCATATTTAGTATTGGTAATGGCTTCTATTTCTCTTATAATTGGTGTAAAAACATCAGTATCGTAATTCGATTGAACATCTTGTAAAACCATACATAAACGCTCAAAGCCCATACCAGTATCAATATGTTTGTTTGGTAAATCTTCTAAAGAGCCATTGGCTTTTCTATTATACTGCATAAAAACCAAGTTCCAGATTTCTACAACTTGCGGATGATCTTCGTTTACTAAAGTTTTACCATCTACTTTTGCTTTTTCTTCTGCAGAACGAATATCAACATGAATTTCAGAACAAGGTCCACAAGGGCCTTGCTCGCCCATTTCCCAAAAATTATCCTTTTTGTTTCCTTTTAAAATACGGTCTTCAGCAATAAATTGTTTCCAAATATCATAGGCTTCTGTATCCATACCTAAATCATCAGCATCATCAGAACCTTCAAAAACAGTAACGTATAAAATGTCTTTATCAATCTTGTAAACTTCCGTTAACAATTCCCAAGCCCATGCAATGGCTTCTTTCTTAAAATAATCGCCAAAAGACCAGTTACCTAACATTTCAAATAAAGTGTGATGATAAGTATCGTAACCCACTTCTTCTAAATCGTTATGTTTACCAGAAACACGTAAACATTTTTGCGAATCTGTAATACGGTTTTTTTTCGGAGTTCCATTTCCTAAAAAATATTCTTTAAACGGAACCATACCTGCATTGGTAAATAGTAAGGTTGGGTCATCTTTTGTAACCATTGGTGCAGAAGGCACTACCAAGTGTTTTTTATCTTGAAAAAAGTTTAAAAAAGTAGCGCGAATGTCTTGTGATTTCATAAAAAAAGAAGTTTCCAACAAGTTGGATTGTGTTAATTTATTTTTAAAAAAACCGCTCGAAAATAGCAGTTGTAAAACATTTTGTAGATTTGTGTGTTATTTACAGCGAATAGTTTTAAAAAAAATCTATAAAACGTTCACAAAAATACTATATTTAGTAATATGGCAAAAGTAAAATATTATTATGATGAGGATACGCTTTCTTACAGAAAAATTACTGTAAAAAAGGGTGATTATTATCGCAAAATACTATTCAGCTTTTTAGGAGTAATTTTGATTGCTTTTTTTGGTTTTATTGGGTTCAGTCAAATTATAATGTCGCCAAATGAGCGAGCTCAAGAAAGAGAATTAGAGAATTTGAAGTTTCATTATGAGTTGTTGAATAAAAGAATGGAAGAGAGTTCTATGATTTTATCGCAATTGCAAGAAAGAGATAATAATATTTATAGAAGTTATTTTGAAGCAAACCCCATACCAGAAGAACAGCGTAAAGCAGGTTTTGGAGGTGTAAACAGATACAAAAATTTACAAGGTTTTGAGAATTCAGATTTAATTACAGAACTAACCAAAGAGGTAGATGTATTGTCAAAACAAATGGTGGTCCAATCTAAATCTTTAGACGAAATTGTTGCTTTGGCAAAAGAAAAGAAAGAAATGTTGGCATCAATTCCTGCAATTATTCCAATAAAAAAGGGCGATTTTTATGTAGCTTCTGGTTACAAAATGAGAATGCATCCCATATTAAAAATTAATAAATTCCATAAAGGGATGGATTTTACTGCACCAAAAGGAACTCCTATTTACGCATCTGGAGATGGTACAGTAAGTTTGGCGCAAAGAAGCACTACCTTTGGTAAAGTAGTTTTTATAGAACATGGTTATGGGTATAAAACAGTTTATGCTCATATGAGTAAAATGGCTGTGAAAAGACGTGATAAAGTAAAAAGAGGAGACTTAATTGGTTATGTGGGTAACACAGGCTTATCAGTAGCACCACATTTACATTATGAAGTGCATAAAGATGGTAGAGCTGTAAACCCGATAAATTTTTATTACGGAGATTTATCTTTAGATGAATTTGCAACCCTACAAAGAACATCAGAAGAAAGTGAATCTTATGATTAGTATACAGTTGTTTTTAAAAACAATTACTTAAAAACGATTTCATTCAGCTTTACTTGTATTATTAATATTTTTATTTAGTTCTGATTACTGATTACTGATTACTGATTACTGATTACTGATTACTGATTACTGTATAATGCATATAAATTTACCCGAAAAACGATATTACAAAATTGGTGAGGTTGCCAAGGCTTTTGATGTAAATACATCACATATTCGTTTTTGGGAAAAAGAATTTGATATTATTAAGCCTAAAAAAAACGCAAAAGGCAATCGTTTATTTACTCAAGAAGATATAAAAAACTTTAAACTTATTTATAATTTAGTAAAAGAAAGAGGATTTACATTAGAAGGGGCAAAATTAAAATTGAAAAAAAATCCAGATAGTGTTTTTAATAATCATGAAATTATTGTTAGACTAGAAGCTGTAAAAGCAGAATTGCTTAAAATTAAAAACTCATTATAGTTTTTTTGAATTCTCTTCATTTATTGTAAAACGCACGTACGATTTCAAATTAGTATTCTAAAATCAATATATTATGCATGCATAATATATTTTTGTTATATTTGGAGAGTGAAGCAATATTAAATGTGGAATTTATTATACTATTCACCTTAAATTTATAGAAACATCACAAAAATTTGTAGCCTTAAATAGGTGCTTTTTGAGATCTATACATTATAATATTGTATTCTTACATTAATTCTTACATTAAAAAAACAGCCTTTAATGTAGTTGATAAAGCCATTAAAATAAAAAAGTTGGAAGATAAAAATAATTTAGATGATTATTTAAAAACCCATTATATTCATAGAAGTAATTGGTTAAGAGCCGCAGTTTTAGGTGCAAATGATGGTATTTTATCTACGGCTAGTTTAGCTATTGGAGTGGCAGCTGCTAGTGCAACAAAAGAGCCTATAATTTTAGCAACTCTAGCAGGTTTAGTTGCAGGAGCTTTATCAATGGCTGCAGGTGAATATGTATCTGTTAGTTCACAAACCGATATTGAAAAAGCAGATATTGAAAGAGAAAGGCAAGAACTAGAAGAAATGCCAGAAGAAGAACTTCAAAGTTTAGCACAGATTTACGAGAATAGAGGTTTAAAAAAAGAAACTGCTTTAATTGTTGCCAAAGAATTAACAGAGCACGATGTTTTAGCAGCGCATGTAAGAGATGAATTAGGAATTAATGAAATATCAAAAGCAAATCCTGCCCAAGCAGCTTTTGCTTCAGGAGCTTCATTTGTTTTTGGTGGTGCTTTACCTTTATTAGTGGTTTTTCTTTTTCCTTTAGAATCATTAGAGTTATCAATCTATGCATCATCAATACTATTTCTAGCTATTTTAGGTGGTGTTTCAGCAAAAACAGGAGGCTCTAAAATATTAAAATCTGTTACTAGAATTACATTTTGGGGTACCATAGCTATGGGAATTACGGCTTTAATAGGTTATTTATTTGGTGTAAACCTTTAAAATCAATACATTAAAATGTTGTAGGTATTTGTAGTTATCAAACAAAACCTAAAGGATTTTTAAATAAGAGCTGTTGAAAAAGAAGACGAGAATTCATGAACCTAAAATAACAACAGAAGACTTATGAGTAATTTATCGAACATTAAATTAGAAATTGAAAAATACGTAAAAGATTCAAATTTTACAGCGTTGCAAATTGTTGAAAAACTAGAAAAACACTATTTTAACAAAAAAGTAAACGCAAATTTAAAACTTTACAAAAAAGGGAAGAAAAAAGTAAGTGAAATAACCAAAGACTTAAAAATTTCACCTCGAAAATTTTATGCAATTTTAGAGCAGAAGAACATTCAACACACCAAATACAATAAGTAAGCAGCATTATGGACGTAAAAAATAAGGTAGTTATTGTAACAGGAGCAGGTTCAGGAATTGGTAGAGCAACTGCCATACATTTTGCAAAACATCAGGCAATTGTTGTGGTTTCTGATATCAATTTAGAAAAAGCCCAAAATGTTACTAATGAAATTGTAACAAATAAAGGAAATGCACTACCTATAAAAGCAAACGTTGCAAAATTTGCTGATGTTGAAAATTTAATAGCAATAACTGTTGAAAAATTTGGGAAGTTAGATGTAATTGTAAATAATGCTGGTATTGGACCTCATTTATTAAAAACACACGAAGCTACTTTACGAGATTGGGATAGAGTAATTGCTGTAAATCAAACAGGTGTTTTTTACGGGATGAAAGTTGCACTACACCAATTTTTAAAGCAAGGTTATGGTAATATTGTAAATATTGCGTCTTTGGCAGGTTTAAAGGCATCACCTAATAATATCAGCTATAGTGCTAGTAAATTTGCAGTAGTAGGTATGACAAAATCGGTTGCAATGGAATATGCTACAAAAAACATTAGAGCAAATGCGGTTTGTCCTGGGTATACAGAGTCTGCGTTATTAAATCAATTGATAAATGCAAAACCAGAAATGGATACCATTTTAAAAAGCACAATACCTATGCAACGTTATGGAAAAGCAGATGAAATTGCTGATGCTGTAGTTTGGTTGGCCTCAGAGAATACTAAGTTTATTACAGGACAAACCATTACATTAGATGGTGGAACATCTTTATAGATTGAAAATATTAGTTAAATTTGAACAAACAAAATCAACATAAAAATTAAAATTTAGAAATTATGAAAAAATGGTTAATACCAGTAATAATTATTTTTGTATTGGGTTACGCTTTTTACAGCTTTGCAAAAGGATTTAATAATACCGCAATTAACCTAAATGAAGATATATCTGAATCTTGGGCAAATGTAGAAACAGCTTACCAACGAAGAAACGATTTAATCGGGAATTTAGTAAAAACAGTACAAGGAGCTGCAGATTTTGAAAGAGGAACTTTAACAGATGTAATTAATGCCAGGGCTAAAGCAACTTCTATAAACATAGATCCTTCTAAAGTTACACCACAACAATTGGCTGAGTTTAATAAGGTTCAAGGAGGCTTAAGTGGGGCTTTAAAAAGTTTATTGGTTACTGTTGAAAGATATCCAGATTTAAAAACGAATCAGAACTTTTTAAAACTACAAGACGAATTGGCAAGTACAGAAAACCAAATTTTAACTGCTAGAACTCGTTTTAACGAAAAAGTAAAACCGTATAATAATCACGTTAAAACTTTTCCAAATTCCATTTTGGCAGGTTGGTTTAATTTTGAAGGTAAACCTTATTTTCAAGCAGAAGCTGGTGCAGAAAAACCGGTTGAAGTAGATTTTAGTAAAAAATAACAATGTCTAAAGTAGAAGAATTTCTTACAAAACAGCAGGAGCAAGATATTATTGAGGCAATACGAATAGCAGAGCAAAATACGTCTGGCGAAATTCGTGTGCATATTGAAGCTTCTTCAGATAAAGATCACTATGAAAGAGCTTTAGAGGTGTTTCATTTGTTAAAAATGTACAATACAAAAGATAAAAATGGGGTACTCATTTATGTAGCAGTACACGATAAAAAATTTGTGATTTGTGGTGATAAAGGAATCAACCAAGTTGTACCTAAAGATTTTTGGAACACAACAAAAGATAGCATACAACATCATTTTAAAAAAGGTGATTTTAAACAGGGTCTTGTTGATGGAGTTTTAAAAGCAGGCGAAGAATTAAAAGCTCATTTTCCTTGGCAAATAGATGATGAAAATGAACTGTCTAACGAAATTTCAAGATAATTCATGAATTTTATAAAGTTAACAAAACCGTTCATCCTTTTTGCAGCATTCTTCTATACTCAAATAGTTCTTGGGCAATTTACCATACCAGAAAAGCCAAAATTTCAAACAAGTGTTTACGATTATACAGAGTTGCTTTCTAAGAACCAAAAGTTAAGTTTAGAAAATAAATTAGTGCGTTATTCAGACTCTACATCAACACAAATTGTTGTTATTGTTATTGAAACCACCAAAAATGAAAGTATTGGAATTCTTACGCCAAGATGGGCACAAAAATGGGGTATTGGACAAGAAAAAGAAGATAATGGGATTTTAATTTTACTAGCTGAAAATGATCGAAAAATATGGATTTCTCCTGGTTATGGCATAGAACCCATACTAAGTGCTGGAATTATAGGAGATATTACAAGAAATATAATTATTCCCGAATTTAAAAAAGGAGATTATTATAAAGGTTTAGATAAAGGAGTTGATTACATTTTTAAAGCTTTAAATGGCGAGTTTAAAGGGACTCGAAAAAAAGAAGCAAAAAGTTTTGATTCTGGTGTTATCATTTTTATAATTATGATTATTATCTTTTTTATCATCATTTCTAGAGGAAATAGAAACAATAGAGGTGGAGGAAGAGGTTACAGAAGACGTTCTGCTGGAGCATCAATCTTAGAAGCAATCATTTTAAGTAATGCTGGTAGAGGTGGAGGTTCTTTTGGTGGCGGTTTTGGAAGTGGCTCATCTGGAGGAGGTTCTTTTGGAGGTGGCTTTGGTGGCGGTTTTGGAGGTGGTGGCTTTAGTGGAGGTGGAGCAGGTGGTAGTTGGTAATAATTAAAAAAATAAATGAAAAAGAATATACTACTTATAACTGTTGTTGTATTGTTAAACAGTTGCCAAAATTATGGGCAACTGAAAATAGTTGCAGATTTATCAAAAAACTTAAAAGAAGTTTCTGGTAATGAATTTTTAAAAAGTACCAATTCCATTTGGATGATTAATGATGGTGGCAACAAATCTAAACTTTATGAGGTTTCTAAAAAAAAAGGAAAAATAAAAAGAGTTATAGATATTGATGCTAAAAATAAAGACTGGGAAGATATTACTTCTGACGATGAAGGGAATATTTATATTGGTGATTTTGGCAATAACGATAATGATAGAAAAAACTTACGAATTTTAAAGATTAAGAAAAAAGACCTTGATGAGAAAAAGGCCGATATTAAAACAATTAAATTTGAGTATGAAAATCAACAAGAGTTTCCACCCAAAAAAGACCAACTTTTTTTTGATGCAGAAGCTTTCTTTTACTTTAATAAAAACTTTTACATCTTTACAAAAAGTAGGGTAGATGATCAATATGGAAAAACATTTTTATATAGAGTACCAGCATCAACTAAAGGAAAGCATAAAGCTAAACTAATTGGAAGTTTTGATAATTGCAGTCAAAACGATTGCTGGTTTACAGCTGCAGATATTTCTAATAATAAGAAAAAGGTAGCCTTATTGTCTCAAAAAAATATCATTATTTTTTCTGATTTTCAAGGAGATAATTTCTTTTCCGGAAAAGTAGAGAAAATTAAATTAAAATATAAATCTCAAAAAGAAGGTATCTGTTTTAAAAATAATAAAACACTTTATATTACAGATGAAAAAGATGGTGGAGATGGTTGTAATTTGTATGAATTAAAGGTTGATTAATGTCACCAACAACAAACCCCAACCCAAAACCAAAAATAAACCACCAAGTGGTGTAATTGGTCCTAAAAACTTTAGTTTTTTGTTATTTGCTGATGATAATACCAAACCGTAAATAGAAAAAGAAAACAGGAATGTACCAATTATAAAAGCATAAATAATATACGCATTTATAGTTGCAGAAATATTGAGTTGAAACCCGAGAACTAATATAACAATTGCATGATACATTTGGTATTTAACCCCAGTTTCAAAACTTTGTAACTGATCTTGAGTTAATTTTTTCTTTAGAAGATGCGCTCCAAAAGCGCCAAAAATAACTGATAATAATCCAAAAATTGCTCCTGTAATTAATGCTAATTGACTCATTTTTTATTATTTAAAAATCGAAACCTAAACTAAATTCAAATCGTGATCCATCCACACTTTTAAAATACCCTACACTACCTCCAAACAAACCAGCTGCATTAAAAAACAAACCAGCACCATAAGAGGTGTTAAATGCAGTAGCATCATTAAAAGGCATTAAGTTGTTTGGTGTTCCCCAAACTTTACCATAATCAAAACCTGTATATAAACCAATATTAAGAGGTAACAGCTCTGTTCTAATCCTTCTCATATTCCATCTTAAATCTGTAGTTTGATAAAAAGAATTTTTACCAGTAAAGCGTTCGTTTCTAAAACCACGTAAGCCTTCATTGCCACCAATATTTGCTGCTTGATAAAACTCAAAATTATCTCCAAAAATAAAGTGAGCCTTAACTTTAGAAGCTAATACCAACTTACCATTTGGTATTAATTTATGGCTAATTCCTAAAGAAGTTGAACTAAAACCAAAGTTTCTTTTTTGGTTTAAATTAAAAGTGTAACCCAATTTAGAACCAAATTCAAGCGCCAAAGTAGGAAAAGCCTTGTTATCTGAATGTTGGTAATAGTATCCAGTTTCAGCAGTAATAAACTGCTTTTCATTAAAAAGGTTGCTGTTTGTGGCAAACTTTGGGGTGTCTAGAATTCTTCTAGGAGTTCTTTGCACATCAAAACTTTCAAAATTTAAACCAGCCTTAATTTTTGCCCCTAAATGGCCTCTCCATTTTAAATAGGTTCCTAAATTATATTTACGAATTCGTACTCTATTAAAGTCTCTATTTTCATCCTCTTTATGTTCTTCTAAATATGGGCTATTATTGCCAAATCCAAAAAAGTTTCTTGCAAAATTTGGGCTGTTGTAATTGGCCTCAATAGCAAAGTTCCATTTGTTTAAAAAGTTGGCAAATTCACCAGAATAATTAAGCTCATAACCTTGTGTTGCAAAGTAATAAAAACCAGAAATTAGATGTTTTGCTGTAAAAGGGTTTCTCTCAAAGCCATTTACAATAGTGGTGCTTTTTATGCCTAATTTTATGCCATCATCAGGGTTTAAACCAATGGCAGGTGATAACGCTTTAGTGTTACTTTTAAGTTTTGTGTAATCGTAAGTGTTTGTGTCGTAATCACTAGTTAATTTTTTATTTACATCTTGGTTTTTCTTAAACTTATTCTTTTTCTTTTTCTGATCGAATATTTTAAGATTTCTGGTGTTTCTTATATCGTAAGTATCTTCATCTAAACCACCTATAATTTTAAGTTCAATATGTTTTTTATTGTTTTCTCCTTGCACAACAAACTTATCTTCATCATCTAATCCATAGATCCATATTTCTTTAGTAATGGCGCAATCAAAATTTCTATCTAATACAATGTCCGATTTTTCGCCATCTTTTATTCTATAAATAGTAATATGTGTATTACCGTTGTTAAGACGATTAATCTCAAAATAATCATCTTTATGTGTTCCTATTACTACTTGAAAGCTGTTTAAATAGTTGTAATACCTGTTCGCAATGTTTTGTAAATTATTTTTTCTGCCTTTTAGCTTTGTTTTAATTTCATCAATAGTTTCGTCTTGTAATTCTTTGGGTATTTTATTTAAAGCATTGTCAATTACAGCATCTGTAATTTTATTTTGAATTAAAGCTACTTGTGCATCCCAAACATCTTTATTAGATTTTGTAATAAGCATCATATCTAAAGGATAAGCTGAGTAGCTAAACCATTTGGGTGCTTTTAAATCTTTATTGTAAGAGCGCATACCTTTTAAAGCAGGCAAAGCATTGGTTAAAAAACCAAGTAAAAAACCATCACCAAAAATAGAAAAAGCCTGATCTCTATCTCTAGGTACAGGTCTGTAAATCACCTTATCATCCTTTTCAATTTCTGCCCATCTCCACTGGTCTTGGTGTCTGTCCCAATCTCCAATTAACATGTCAAAAAGTCGAGCTCTAATATAGCTGGGTTCATCTAAAACATATTTTTCGTCTTTGGCTAAATTCTTTCTTAAATCGTCTGTGCTTATTAAATTGTTCGAATATCCGAAGTTTTTTTTGTCTCCATGACCTTCATCTGTACGTTCTTCAATCATATATAACTCATCACCATAATCTTCGTTAAATTCTTCTAAAGTTTTTTGTTTAGGTACAAAATATAGTGTGGGTTTGGTGTGATATATGTCTATAGCTTCCGCTAATTTATCAATAGTAAAAGGCGCGTAAGGATGAGAGCCCGTAAAAACATCCATTAGGAGTTGTTGCGTTAACGATTCTTGAAATTGGCCTTCTACATATTGATCTTTAAACACAACAGCTTGTAAATATTGTACAGCATTTTTTCTTAAAGCTCGCATTACATATTCTCTGCCTTGCTTGTCTACCAATCGTAAAGATTTTGATTGATGACCACCACCTCTTCTTACAGGGGTTAAGCCACCAAATAAAGTATCTAAACCAACAGTAGGTGCTGTTACTTTTGTGCCAAAATATTCTCGATATCGATCACCCCATAAAAACTTATGAAATTTACTTTTATGTACCTCATTTGCATTATACACTGATGCTTTTTTTTCTTTGAGTTTAGTGTTCGGAAATTCATCCATACTAAATTCATTTTCTGCTTTAAAAACATTGGCTTCAAAAACTATTTTTTTATCTTTTGATGTGTAATAATGCACTGTAGCTTCGCCATTTTGGTAAACATCAAGTCTTGCAAAACCTTGAGTTCCATACCCAAAAACACCACCATTTACATTTTTAACCGCAGTTTGTTTAGATCCTGATCCGCTTACAATTTGAGGAATATTATCTTTTACAAGGTACTGTAAACTATGTTCATGCCCAGAAACAAAAAGCACTCTTTCATTTGCTTGGGCAATGGTTATAATTCGCCTTCTAAGTTCGTTGTATTTTTCGTTTTGTTGATCTGTATTGGTGGCACCCGAGGTTTTTCTTAAAATATTTAAAGCAGATCCTAACAAAGGAGTTGGTTTTATATGACTTTTAAACGAGTAGTAACCTCCATGAGGACCATTTGTAAACATAGGGTGATGTAAAGCAATAAGTGTAGTTTTACCTTGCGATTTTTTTATCATTCCTTCAAATTCATCAAAGAATTTTTGTCTGGTTTTAATTTCGCATTCATCATTTATATTAGGATGATTGTTCCAGTTGGTTACAAACCAATGGGTATCAACCACAATAACGTTAATATCGTCATTAATTTCTATTTTTTCTAGAGGACAACCATTTTCTGGCTGAAACCTATTTTTTCCTAAAGCATCTTCAACCAATTCTTCTTGTCTTTTTAAACCCTCTAAACCACTATACCAATCATGATTACCAGGAATAAATAGGGTATTACCAGCAAACTTCTTACCAATATCGTATTGCACTGCTAACCTGTGTTTGGCTATTTTGTATTTCTTTCTTTTCTTCTTCTTTTTCTTTTTTACTTTTTTGGGTATTCCTTTTTCGTACACATTATCACCTAAAAAAATTAAAGTAGAATTTTCGTTTGCGTTTTCTATTTCTTTTTCAAGATATTGCAAAGCAGGGTCTTTTTGTTTAAGGTCAGAATTTCCTGCATCACCTATTAAATAAAATGTATGTAAAACTGTTGATTTTGGTTTTTGGTAGCTATGATTTTCTACTACCTGTATTTTTGTGGTAGCACATGCATACATTAAAATAGTAAAAGCAATTAATAAAAAAGTTCTCAAAATTTTCATAGCCGTAAAATTAACTATTTATAAATTGTTTTAATTGCGCTAGCGTGTCAATATCAAAAAGGTTGGTGTTTTTTTTAGGTGATATCACTGAGAATTGATTGTTATTTAAAAAAGTCTTTGCGCCTTTATCGCCCGTTATTTTTTGTAAATTATCAAAATAAATTGAAGGAATCAAGGCAGGAACTCCAAAGGTTTTGTTGTATTTTGAGGCAATAATTTTAGTAGGATATTTATGAGATAATGCAACCATTTCTTCTAAATATGATAGATGAATTGCGGGCTGATCTGCCAACAAAATTAACACCTTTTTGATTTCTGAATACTTTTTGTTAAAGCAATCTAACCCTTTAATAATACTAGAACTTAATCCGTTGTCAAAGTTTTTATTGATGATAATTTCAGTGGCTTCAAAATTAATTTCACCGATTATTTTGTTGGCATTAGCCCCTAAAACACAAAAAGTTTTTTTGGGAGCTATTTTTTTTGCTTTTTCTAGGGTAATTTCAAGTAGGGTTTTATCATCAATTTTAACCAGCTGTTTAATGCTGTTCATTCTTGTTGATTTGCCAGCGGCTAAAACTAAAATAGCAATATCACTCATTTAAGTAGTATAAATTTTACCATTGAGTTTTCGTAGTGAAAAAGGTTCTTTTTTTCTGGTGATAGATAAAATTTCAGCGACAATAGAAACCGCAATTTCTTCAGGAGTTTTTGCACCAAGATGTAAACCTGCTGGAGCATATATAAAATCAAAAAAAGAATCACTCACCTCTGGAACAAATTCAAAAAGTTCATTAAATAGGCGTTCTCGCTTTGTTGTAGAACCTAAAATGCCAATGTATTTTGTTTTATGGTTTGTTAGTTTTACCAAATATTTTAAATCTTGCACATAACTATGATTCATAATTACAATAGCGGTATTTTCTTCAATATCAGAAAAATCTATGGTTTCTGGACTTTGTCCTATTACTGAATTTGCTCCTGGAAAATCAGCAATTTCTTTACTGTCTTTTACAGAGGTAATTACATCTACTTGCCAACCCAAATTTGTAGCTATTTTGCACAATTTTACGGCATCGTGCTCACCACCAATAATCAATAATCGAAAAGCAGGTTCTAAAATTTGTGTAAATATCGTAACATTTTCTTTTAGATGATACTCGTTAGAAAAAGAAAACTGTTTGTTATTTTTAAATGTAATTCTTGTTCCGAAGTTTCCAGAAACTTCATCTTGTGTAATAAAATTACTTTCCATTTTTAAACTTTCTCTATTCGAATTTGCTTGTAAAAAAGCGTTTAAAAACTCATCAGTAATAAAAAATGGTTCTATTAAAATGTATAAAATGCCTTCGCAACCTAATCTGTATCTTCCATCATAGGTAATAATTTTGGCTTTTCCATCACCAAAAACAGAGGTGCTTCTGCGTATAATTTCTTTTTCTACACAACCACCAGAAACTGCGCCAACAGATGATAAATCTTCAGCAATTAACATTCTAACACCCGGTTTTCTGTAAGATGAACCTTCTAAATAAACCACAGATGCTAATACATTTTTCAATCCTTTTTGTTGATTGATGACAGCTTGATTGATAATTTCTTTGAGTTCGTGAATCATTATTATTAAAAATAAAGTACTAAGATAAAACTTTAAAAGTAAGTTTAAAGTGAAGAGAATTTTGAAAACTTCTTTTTTATCAAAGTCAATTTTGGGTTAATGTAGGTTTTACAAAAAGGTTTGTTAGGATTTGATTGATAATAATTTTGAAACGCTAATGATGAAGGTTTAAATTTTTGAAAAGGAATAATTTGTGTGATAATTTTTTCCTCGAAATTAGCTTGTAAATCATCAATAATTTTTTGACATTCCTTTTTTTGACTGTCAGAAAAATAATAAATCGCAGAGCGATATTTCTTTCGCATAGCATGGTTATTGGTGCTTTTATGTGTTAATAAATGAATTTCTATTAACGTTTTTACTTTAATTTTAGAATTAAAATGTACAATTACAGCTTCAGAAAAGGCGTTGTTTTTTGCTGTTGATGCTACCCAGCCTTGTTCTACTTTTTCAACACCAATTAACGTTTGAAAAACAGCTTCTGTACACCAATGACAACCACCACCAAAAGCAATTTTGGTTAATTCCATTGCAGTTGTTTTCTTTCGCTCCAATAAGAATCGGGTGTAGCCTTGAAAGATTTTAGTTGCTCTATTTCAGTATTGGATAATGAAAAAGAATTTACTTTTAAATTTTCTTGCAATTGCATATTACTGCTGGCACCACTTAAAATAGTGCTTTCTGGAATAGTTTGCATACAGTATTTCAATGCAATAGCATCTGCACCTACATTGTGTTTTGTAGCTAATTCTTCCAAAAACTCATACATATCTGTATAGTTAGGATAATTTTCATTGCTAAAAATTCGTCCATTAGCTAATGCCTCTTTAATAACAACCGATTTGTTTTTAGTAATTAATTCATCAATAATAGCTAATAAACTCTGCTCTAAAAAGTTATAGGTAACTTGAAAAACATCAAAAACAGGTTTTCCATCTAACATTACACCCAAAGCTTTTTCAATAACTTCTACCTGATTTGCGCCAGAAGTAGTGATGCCAATTTTTAGGTTGTGCTCTTTTTTTAAACGAACCAATTCCGTTAAAACTGCTCTATTTTCTAAAACCCCAGTTTCAAAAGTTGCAGAATGAATTTGATATACTTTTACATAGGGCAGCAATTGTTTAGAAAAATTCCATTGCTCTTTTAGTTTGGCTAAACTATGTTCTTTTACTTCGTGAACAGTGGCATTTGTATCAAAATTTGCGGTGTAAGTATATCCCCATTTAGTGCCAACTTCTATAGTTTTGTCATCTTTGGTTTGCAACCATTCCAATACCAATTCTTCTGCCAAACCATAACCAGGAGCCGTATCAAAATAACGCATACCTAAATTGTACGCTTCTTCTAAAACTTGAAAACTTTGTTTTTTAAAAGTTTCTAAATTGGAAAATTCACACTTTTCTGTACGTACATTAATGTATTGTGGTCTTCCTAAAGCTGCTGTTCCTAATCCTAAATTCATAATTTTATTATTTTAAATTGTCATTTTTAGCGAAATGAAATGGAGTCGAAAAATTTAATGATGAACTATTTTAATTTAGATTTCTCCACAAGGCCGAAATGACAGATTACTTTTGTTTTTTAGATTTTACAGGTTTTCAATAATTATGAAATCTTTTTTAATCTAATACCTACAAGGTTTCAAAAACCTTGCAGGATTTTTTAAGAACTACAAGACAACATAGAACACCCTACTTTATGTCTTGCCCACTCTGGTCTTTTTGCAAACCATTTTTCGTTTTTGGGTTGTGCTGCGTAAGGTTTTTTTAGCAGTTTGAAAAGTTCATCAATTAATGAATAATCTCCTTCATCAGCAGCATCAATGGCCAATTGTGCCATGTAATTTCGCAACACATATTTAGGATTTACGTCATTCATTTTTTCTTTTCTATCTGCATCTGTAAACGGTTCTTTCTGTAATCTTTTGCGATATTCGTCAAACCATACAGTCCATCTTGTTTTTATTTCTTCAGAAATGTCATCAAAATCATAAAATGCTTTTTCAACTACTTTGATGTCATCTGTTTTATTCAATTTATCAAAATTAGCTAAGTTTCTAAAGAAAATCGTCATATCAGTTTCTACTAATTGTAGATTATCTTCCAATTCTTGAATCAGGTTGATGTCATTTTTATCATCTGTATATAAACCCAATTTAGATTGCATCATTCTTAATGATTTTTGCTCAAAATCAACTTTATATCGATTTAAGATTTCTTCTAAAGGTTTGGTTTCTTCAATTAAAGGATACAAAGCATTGGCGAGTTGATATAAATTCCAAAGTCCAATATTGGGCTGATTTCCATATCTGTAACGCTTATGTTGTCTGTCTGTGGTGTTTGGTGTCCAGCCAAAATCGAAGCCTTCTAACCATCCATAAGGTCCGTAATCGATTGTTAAACCTAAGATTGACATATTATCGGTATTCATAACTCCATGTACAAAACCCACTCGTTGCCAATGAATAATCATATCTAAAGTGCGCTCTGAAACTTCTTTAAAAAAGTTAACATAGGTTTCTTTTGATGGTTCTCCTAAATTTGGAAAATGATTTTTAATGGTATAATCTGCTAAAACTTTCAAGTTTTTATGATCATTTCTAGCAGCAAAAATTTCAAAATTACCAAATCGTAAAAATGATGGCGAAATTCTGGAAACAATTGCGCCTTTTTCGTAAGCAGGATTTCCATTATACAAAACATCACGCAAAACTTCATCACCAGATAAACTTAACGATAAAGATCTTGTGGTTGGCACACCCAAATGAAACATGGCTTCAGCGCATAAATATTCTCTGATGGATGAACGTAAAACCGCCAAACCATCAGCAGTTCTAGAATATGGAGTTTCGCCTGCGCCTTTTAATTGTACTTTCCAGTTTTTTTGTTGATGTTCAACTTCAAACAAATTAATGGCTCTACCATCTCCTAACTGTCCACCCCAATTCCCAAACTGATGTCCTGCATAACACATTGCGTATGGTTTTGTATTAGGATACACGTTATTTCCTGTAACTATATCTCTAAAAAAATCTGATTGTAAATCCTCTTTAGAAATGCCCAATTCTTCACCCATTTCAGTTGAAGTATGAATTACTTTAGGGGCTTTGGTTTGCTTAGGAGTGACATAAGAAAAAACAGCTTCTGTAACTTGCCTTCTTGAGTTTTCAAGAATGGGATCAGCAGGCAATGCTGATATGAATGTGTTTTTGATGTTTAGTTTCATACTAATTTATCAGCGTGTAATTTTCTCAATGTATTCAATTTAGGCGCAATCACATAACTACAATAGCCTTGTTGTATATTTTCTCTATAATAATTCTGATGCTCTTGTTCAGCTTCATAAAAAATTGGCAAAGGACTAATTTCGGTAACAATTTTATCATCAAAATAAGGCTGAATTTGTTTCGTAACTTCTTCAGAAATTTGTTTTTGATGTTCATCGTGATAAAAAATTACAGATCTGTATTGCGTTCCTCTATCTGCACCTTGTCTGTTTAAGGTTGTGGGATTATGCGTGGTCATAAAGATTACTAAAATATCTTCAAAAGAAATGATATTTGCATCAAACGTAATTTGAATTACTTCTGCATGCCCTGTTAAACCCGAACAAATTTCTCTATAAGTTGGTTTTCCAGGAGCATTGCCACCTGCATAACCAGAAACCACTTTATCAATTCCTTTTACTTCTTGAAATACAGCTTCTGTACACCAAAAACAGCCACCTCCTAACGTGGCAATTTGTAAATTTTTATTCATTTTATAGATAGATATATTTTTGATACCTAAGGTCGTAAGCATTTTAGCTAGATTACAACGGATTTAAAACTCATGTAAATTTTGTGCTAAAACCATCTTTTTACGATTTTTAACAGATGTTAATACTGTGAACCATTGTGTTTTCCAACTTCAAAACCGTGTTTTCCTAAATATTGATTTCCACTATCAATGGCATCTTCTTCTAAAGTTGTTCCCATAGAATCATTCCATCTATTTAAATAACCAAAGAGCGAAATTACCCCCAACATTTCTACAATTTCACCTTCATTCCAGTATTTGTAAAGTTCTTTTTTAATGGTTGCGTTTACTGCATTTGGTACCATAGAAGCTGCTAAAGAAAAATCTAAAGCTGCCCTTTCTGCATCAGAAAAAGCAGGATGTGTTTTATATTCCCAAATGTTATCTAATTGTTCTTGTTCTGCTCCATAACGTTCTGCAGCTCTAATAGCATGCGCTTGGCAATACCTACAACCAGTTGCGTTGCTAGATACCCAAGCAATCATTCTTTTTAAGGCAGATGTAACGTTGCCTTCATTTGCCATAACAGCTTTATTTAAATTGATAAATGCCTTAGAAATTGCAGGTCTTCTTTGCATGGTTAAAACAGAATTAGGACAAAAACCTAAAGTTTCATTAAAAAATTCTGCTAATTTTTTGGTTTCTAAATCGTGCTCTGCGCCTAGAGGTTGTACTAATGCCATATTTTTATTTTCTGATTAAACTAAAATTTCCTGTTTTTTCGATGGATAATCCATTAATGTCGGTTAAAGATGCTTTGAACCAATAGCTATTTGAAGGGAAGTTTTTACCTTGATAAGTACCATCCCAACTTTTACTATTCTTATCAATTTTATAAATTAATTTGCCAAATCTATTGTAGATTGAGATGTTTGATGAGGTATAAAATGTTTGATCAAAACCATTAATACTCCAAATATCGTTATTGCCATTGTTACCTGGTGTAAAATACTTTGGATAACTTAATATAGAGAATGTAATGTTTTCAATTCCGCAACCACCACTGTCTTTAATGTACAGTGTATGAATACCTGTAGATAAATTATCAAGAAAAGGTTCGTTTTGGTAGTTTCCAAATTCATCATCAATAGCAAATTCGTAATTACCATTACCAAGATTTTGGTTATCTATTTGTATAGAATTGTTTTCAGAATCATCAGTAATTTTAATGTCTTTTATATTGATATTAGTTTTTTCTGAGATAATTACAGTTATATCTTTTTCATCAGATTGATAACCAACTTCTGATACAGCACTAACAGTATAGTTCCCTGAAGTATTTGTGTTTACAGTGGCTGTGCTTTCAGTTAAAAGTGCCCCTTCTCTTTTCCAAATATATCTATAATTGCCTTGAGCATTTATTGTTTTTAAATCTACATTTCCAATATCTGCACATAGTATAAAAGTATCCTTTAAAATATCAAATTGCGGAGTTGTATTGTTTACCTCAGCAACTACTTGAGTTCTTGCTGATGGCGCACAGCTTGTATTATTAGCCTCTACAAAGTAAATTGTTGTTTCAGTTAAATTTGGTGTTCTGTAATTATCTCCAATAAAAATGGGAGTTGTACTTGTTGCAGTTTCGTACCAATATACAGTGCCAGATGAAGCTTCCGCAGTTAAAACTGCAGTACCAGAACAAATCAAATCATTTATTGTATTTGTAATTTTTGGTTTTTCTATAATATTTACAATTACTTCTATTCTTGGTGAAGTTATACACCCATTTACAGTTATATTAGCGTAAAAACTAGTTGTTTCTGTGATGTTATTTACTGTAAAATTATTTCCTCTAGCTAGTGCTGGTTGGGTTCCAATATTAGGGTTATCATGCCATAATATTTCACCTTCACTTGGTATGGCTGTTATTGTAGCCGAACCAGATTCGCACACAGTTGCATTGATTGTAGAAATAATTTGAGGAATATAAATACTTGTTGATGCAACAATGCTTAAAGGTGGGTCAGTAAGAGTTCCATATGCTACAATATAACCTTTAGGTACGTATCTTGAATCTGTACCTCCAACATTTGGTAAATCGTTCCAAGAACCAATACTACCAACACTTGGGTCAGTAACATGGGCATAATGTTCATTACCTTCTTCGTTATTTGGTTCTCCAACATTCCAATTCGAAAAACCATTTGTGGTATTATTTGTATTGCCTCTCCAAAAAGTAATTCCAGCTTCAGGGCCAGTCATCCATTTCCATTCCCCTTCGTTCTCTTCATCGCTAGCTCCAATCCATCCAGCACCAGAAGCTTGTTTTCCTGCAAAGTCAGCCTCTTCCTGACTTGTTAATGTAGCTAAATATCCTTTTCTTCCAAAATAGGTTCTGTTCTCAGCAGCTGTTCTAGCACTACTCCAAGTAATATTTTGTTGTTCTACAAACTCATAAAAATGGTCTGTTTTGGGTAAATAATTTGCATCTGTAATGCTTAATGAAAAGAATTTTTCTGTGGTTACATCTAAAGTATTCGCAGTAAAAACAATATCCATCACTGCATTTTTTAAATTATCTAATGGAATTTCTCCTCCATTAAATACAGATGTTAGTGTTAATTTTCCTTCAGAAGCATTCCAAGTAGTTTTTATAAAAGGATAATTTCCTGTTAATTCTAAAGAATCAAAACCAACTTGGTATCCAGACGAAATTTGTATAAAAAAAGACGCAATACTGTTATCATCTGGGTCATCAATCGTAAAATCGGTAACTATATTAATAGGACTGCCAATACAAAAGGCTTGTCTACCATCAGCAGTAATAGTAGGAGGTTTATCAACCTGAGAATATGAGATTGAGGTAATTATAAAAAAAAGAAAACTGAATAATTTAATTTTCAGTTTAACAGATTTATTCATTTTAAACAGTATCTTCTTTATGATTTCTTACTTTTGTAGTAAAGCACAAGTTAAGACATCATTATTAAAAAAAATATAAAATATGGTTAAAAATATCGTTTCTACAGTTTGGAAAGAAAATATGCAGTTTGAATCTGATAATCCAAGTGGTTTGAATTTATTTATGGATGCAGGTGAAGAAAATGGAGGCAAGGGAGAAGGGTTTAGGCCTAAAGCCTTAATGTTGTCTTCATTAGCAGGTTGTTCTGGTTTAGATGTGGTTAGTTTATTAAAAAAAATGCAAGCAGAAGTTACAGACTTTAAAATTGAAGTTACTGCAGAATTGACAGATGAACATCCAAAATTTTATAACAAAGTAAAGGTTGATTATCATTTTACGGACGCTCAATTGCAACCAAAAAAAATACAAAAAGCAGTAAATTTATCAGTTACCAAATATTGTGGAGTTATGGAAATGTTTCGTCAGTTTGCTGATGTTCAGATAGAAATTCACTTACACCACCTAGAACAATAAAATATAAAATAGTAAGCACCATTAAATAGCTATGAGATGGACTTTAAAACCAAAACCAGACAAAAGTAAAGTAGCTAAGTTAGCTCAAGATTTACAGGTTGATACAAACATAGCAACCATTTTATGCCAACGAAATATAGAAACGTTTGAGCAAGCCAAGAGTTTCTTTCGTCCTAGTTTAGATGATATTTACAATCCTTTTTTAATGAAGGATATGGATGTTGCAGTGAGTAGAATTGAGATAGCGCTTCAAGACCATGAAAATATTTTAATTTATGGCGATTATGATGTAGATGGCACAACTGCGGTTTCTTTGGTGTACTCGTATCTAAAAACGATTACTCCTAATATTGCGACTTATATTCCTGATAGATATGCAGAAGGTTATGGTATTTCTTTTGCAGGAATCGACTTTGCTGAAGACAATAACTTTTCACTAATAATTGCTTTAGATTGTGGTATTAAGGCTATAGATAAAGTTAATTATGCAAATCATAAAAATATTGATTTTATTATTTGTGATCATCATAAACCTGGAGACCATATTCCAGCTGCAGTGGCTGTTCTAAACCCAAAACGAAAAGATTGTAACTATCCTTTTGATGAACTTTGTGGCTGTGGAGTTGGGTTTAAATTGATTCAGGCTTTAGGACAAAAACGTAACCTAACCATACAAGATTTTATCCCTTATTTAGATTTGGTAGCAACTGCAATCGCTGCAGATATTGTGCCTATAGTTAATGAAAATAGGGTGTTAGCTTATTATGGGTTAAAAGTTATCAACCAAAATCCAAGAAATGGAATCAAAGCCATTATTCATCAAATCAATAAAAAAGAACTTAATATAACTGATGTAGTTTTTATTATTGCTCCAAGAATTAATGCTGCAGGTAGAATGAAACATGGTAATTATGCTGTAGAATTATTAACAGAAATGGATTTTGATGCAGCTATAGATTTTGCTGCTGCCATAGAAATATTTAACGCAGATCGTAAAGATTTAGATAAAAAAATTACGAATGAGGCATTAATTCAAATTATTGATAATAATGAAGAAAATCGGTTTACGTCTGTAGTTTTTAATGAAAATTGGCACAAAGGAGTAATCGGAATTGTTGCATCAAGATTAATAGAAAAATACTACAGGCCTACTTTAGTTTTTACAAAAAGTGGCGATAAATTAGCTGCATCAGCACGTTCTGTAAAAGGCTTTGATATTTATAATGCTTTGCAAGAATGCCAAGATTTTATAGAGCAGTTTGGAGGTCATAAATACGCAGCTGGTTTAACTTTATTGCCAGAAAACTACACGAAATTTAAAAATAAGTTTGAAGAGGTAGTTTCAAATACCATTAATAAAGATTTGCTTACGCCAGAAATTACTATTGATTCAGATATTGAATTGTCTGACATAACACCAAAATTTTATAGAATTATTCAGCAAATGGGGCCTTTCGGACCACAGAATATGAAGCCAGTTTTCAAATCAACAAGTGTTAGAGACAATGGTTTTGGTAAAAAAGTGGGTAAAGAACACACACATTTAAAATTAAACATTTTTCAAGGAAACACTAAAAAAACATTTGGGGCAATAGGGTTTAATTTGGGTGATAAAATTAATGTAGTTCAAAATGATTTTGATATTGTTTACAATTTAGATGAAAACGAATGGAATGGGATTAAATCTATACAATTGGTTCTAAAAGACCTACAATAACTATTTTCCTAAGGGCACAACAATTAAATCCGGAAATTCTTCAGAAAATAAAAGAATTGCTTTGTCAGCTTCTAGTTTTGTTTTATAATTACCAACTTTAACTTTCCAATCAGGTTTTTCGTATTTTAAATCACTATAAACCTCAGGAAATTCAAGTTTAAATTTTTTTAAGATAAGTTCTTGCTTGTGTTTCGTTTCCGTAGTAAATCTGTACTCTGAAACCATATCCATAAGATTTATTAAAGGCTCTCTTTTTTGCAATTAATCTCTTAATTTCTGGGTTAGTTTTTGTGTTATTTTGAGCTGAAACTTCAGTGGTTGCTGCAAGCGATATAACAAATAAAAAACTAAAAAAAATGATATTTTTCATAAAAAAAATTTTAGCAAAAATAACGACTTTAGTTAAATTAAATTGAGATGATTACGTTATTTAGAATTAATATAAATTAATATTTAAGATTCTTTTCCTTTTTTAAAATTTAGCAATATGTACTACTTTTGCTCAACCGTTCAAAAAACGCTTTTTTGGGCAGTTTTATACACAATACTAAAAATAGTTTGTTAATATGAAAAGTGTAGCATTGCACAGTAAACTAACCAAAGCACTTCTTAAGAGCTTTACAATTATTCTGTTTTTTGCATTTAGCTTGTCATCCCACTCGCAAGATGTAGATGAGGCTCGTCAAAAAGCAGGGAGAAAACTTTTCAAATCTCAGTGTGCTTCTTGTCATAAGCTAGATAGAAAGTTGGTTGGGCCAGCTTTAGGAGGAGTTGAAGAACGTAGAGATAATGATTGGTTAAAAGCATGGATTAAAAATAATGCAGAATTACGTGCTTCAGGCGATGCAGATGCAATCGCTATTTTTGAAGAATATAATGGTTCTGTAATGTCAGCTTTTCCTCAATTAGATGATCAGCAAATTGATGATATTTTGTACTACACAACTGTAGGAGATCCTGTTAAGCAAGTAGCTGCAGGAGCTGCAACTAGCGATGTAGGTGGTACAAACACAGGAACAGCTCCTGAGTGGATTATTTATTTACTTGCAGGTGCAATTGTAGTTGCCTTTTTGATGATTGCTAGTTTATTAAAGCAAGTAAATGAACTAAAAGGGAATAAAGAACCAGGAAGCGGTGCTGATTTAAGAAGAGATTTAGCTGAACTTTGGGTAGGTTTAAAGAAAAATACATTTTTACAAGTTTTAACCACAATATTTGTTTTGTTAATGGGTGCTTATGTGGCATTCGGAACTTTGTTTAAAGTTGGTGTTAATGAAGGGTATATGCCTTTGCAACCAATTGCTTTTTCACACAAAATACACTCAGGCGAAAATAAAATAGAATGTCAATATTGTCACTCTTCTGCTAAACATAGTAAGCATTCAGGAATACCGTCTGTTAATGTTTGTATGAATTGTCATAAAAATATTGCGGAAGTTGCTGAGGGGACTCAGGTGGAATGGAATGGTGTAACTTATGGAAAAGCTGAGTTAGATAAAGAGATAGCTAAGGTTTATGATGCTGCTGGGTGGGATGCTGATGCTTTAGAATACACAGGAGACACAAAACCTATTAAGTGGATTAGAATTCATAATTTACCAGATTTCGTTTATTTCAATCATTCGCAACACAGAATTGTTGGTGGTATTAAGTGTCAAAAATGTCACGGCCCTGTAGAAGAATATGATGAAATGAGACAATTCTCTCCATTAACAATGGGTTGGTGTATCAATTGTCATAGAGAAACAAATGTTGATTTAAAAGGGAATGAATATTATAAGAAGATTCACGATGAATTAGCGAAAAAGTATAATGTTGAAAAAGTTACAATCGCGCAATTAGGTGGGTTAGAGTGTGGTAAATGTCACTATTAATTAAAGAAGAAAGATAGTTTGGTTTTAAATAAATTTAAAACGAATAACTAACAACTAATAACTAAAAAAGTAAATGGCTTCAAACAAAAAATACTGGAAAAGTGTTGAGGAACTAAAAGATAGTTCTATTGTTGAAACGCTAAGTAAAAATGAATTTGTAGAAGAAATTCCTACAGATGAGTTTTTAGGTGATAAAGACACATTAGAGAAAACCTCTACTTCTCGTAGAGACTTTTTGAAGTATGTTGGCTTTACCACTGCTGCAGCTTCTTTAGCGGCCTGTGAAGGTCCTGTTAGAAAGTCGATTCCTTACGTTGTAAAACCAAATGATATAATTGCTGGTGTTGCAGATTGGTATGCAACTTCTATGGCAGATGGTTACGATTTTGCTAATGTTTTAGTGAAAACAAGAGAAGGTCGACCAATTCAAATTATGCCAAATAAAGATGCGAATGGTACTACAACTGCAAGAGTGCAAGCGGCTATCCTTTCTTTGTATGATGAGAAATTAAGGCTAAAAGAGCCTACAAAGTCAGGAGAGATTATATCTTGGGCTGATGCTGATGCTCAAATAGGTTCAAAATTAAAAACTTTAAAAGAGGCAAACAAGTCTGTTGTACTATTAACAGGTACAATGGCAAGTCCCTCTACAGATAAAATTGTAGAAGGATTTACTGCTGCCTACCCAAATATCAAACATGTAGTTTATGATGCGGTTTCAGAATCTGGTGCTGCAGATGCAATGTTAGCAATGTATGGTAAACGTACCTTGCCTAATTATCACCTTAACAAAGCAAAAACAATTGTTTCCTTTGGTGCTGATTTTTTAGGTGATTTTCACGGAGGTTTTGAGAAATCTTATATAGCTGGTAGAAAGCCAGAAACTGGTTCGATGTCTTATCACGTTCAGTTTGAAAGTAATATGTCTTTAACAGGCGCAAATGCAGATAAGAGAGTGGTTGTAAAACCTTCAGATCAAGTATTTGCTTTGTTAAACTTATACAGTGCAATTTCGGGTGTAAGTGTTTCTTCTAAATCAACACCTGTTGATGCTCACGTTAAGAAAATGGCTTCTGAATTAAAGAAAGCTGGTTCTAAAGGTGTGGTCTTAACTGGTTTAAATGATAAAAATGCACAGTTAGTTGCCTTTGCTATTAATGAGGCTTTACAAAGTGAAGTTTTCGATACTGTAAATACAATCAATATACGTCAAGGAAATGATGCTGAAGTTGTTCAATTGGTTTCAGATATGAAATCAGGTAAAGTATCAGGTATCATTACTTATAATGTAGACCCTATTTATTCTCTATCAAATGCATCAGACTTTTCTGATGGACTGAAGAAAGTAGAATTATCGGTAGCTTTATCTACAGAAAATAATGAAACTGTTAATGCTTCTACATTCGCATTACCAACTCCACATTTCTTGGAGTCTTGGGGAGATACACAGTTCGATGCTGTTACTTATGGCCTAATGCAGCCAACAATACAGCCATTATTTAATACACGTCAAGTTCAAGATACGTTATTAAAATGGTCTGGTAACTCAACAAAATACTACGATTATTTAAAAGCGTTTGCTACTAATAATATTTTAGCAGGTAGTTCATGGAACACAGCTTTACATAATGGTTTCTTTACAAAAGAAATCAACGAAACCGAAAATGAATTTGAAACATCAGTTTCAATTACAAGTGTAGCAAATCAATTGGCTAATTCAGCAAAGAAATCCTCGGGTTTTGAGTTGAATTTATATACAAAAACTGGTTTAGGTGATGGTAAACAAGCAAACAATCCTTGGTTACAAGAATTTCCTGATCCGATAACAAGGGCTTCTTGGGATAATTATTTGACAGTTTCTATGGCAGATGCTAAAGAATTAGAATTGTCAAATCCTGTTAAAGATAATGGTGCTATTGATGGTGACTATGTGAATATCACTGTTAATGGTGTTACATTACAGAATGTTCCTGTCATGGTTCAGCCAGGACAAGCAAAAGGTTCTGTTGGACTATCTTTAGGTTATGGTAAAACTTTTGGTTTAAAAGAAGAAATGAAAGTTGGTGTTAATGCCTATCCTTTATATAAAGGTGGCAATAATATTCAATATAATGTGGCTATAGAAAAAGTATCTGGAACGCACAAGTTTGCATGTACTCAGGTACAAAAAACAATTGCAGGGCGTCATGATATTTTAAAAGTAGCTTCGTTAAAAGACTATAAAAATGTAGATCCTAAAGATCATCATCATGGTTGGAACAAACCAGCTTATGTGTCTTATGATCATAATGAGGTTGAGGCAAATAGTATCAATATTTGGGATGATCACAATAGGGAAGTTGGTCACCACTTCAATCTATCAATAGATTTAACCTCTTGTACAGGTTGTGGTGCTTGTGTAGTTGCTTGTCACGCAGAAAACAATGTTCCTGTTGTTGGTAAAAATGAAGTAAGAGTTGGTAGAGATATGCATTGGTTGCGTATTGACAGATATTACTCTTCTGAAGTGGAGACTAGAGAGGAAGCGAAAGAATTGGGTCTGAGTAGAGGCGAAATGTATGAAGCATTAGAAACTGAAGCTGAAAACCCTGAGGTTACTTTTCAACCAATGATGTGTCAGCATTGTAATCATGCTCCTTGTGAGACTGTTTGTCCTGTTGCAGCAACCTCACATGGTCGTCAAGGTCAGAATCAAATGGCTTATAACAGATGTGTAGGTACAAGATATTGTGCAAATAACTGCCCTTATAGAGTTCGTAGATTTAATTGGTTTAATTATGCAAATAATAACGAATTTGATTTTAATATGAACAACGAATATGGTAAAATGGTATTAAATCCAGATGTTGTAGTTCGTTCTAGAGGTGTTATGGAAAAATGTTCGATGTGTATACAAATGACACAAGCAACCATTCTAAAAGCCAAAAGAGAAGGTAGAGCAGTGAACACAGATGAGTTTGAAACAGCTTGTTCATCCGCTTGTACAACTGGAGCATTAGTTTTTGGGGATGTTAATAATAAAGAAGATCAAGTAGCTGCTTTAGCAGAAGATAAAAGAGCTTACAATGTATTAGATTACTTACAGACAAAACCAAACGTAATCTATCAAGTGAAAATAAAGAATACAAACGAAGCGTAATTAAAAATTAAGATATAAAAATATGTCTCATTACGAAGCACCCATAAGGGAACCTTTAGTATTAGGTGATAAAAGTTACCACGATATTACCGAAGACATTGCAAAACCTATAGAAGGTAAGGCAAATAAGAATTGGTATATGGCATTTTATATTTCTTTGGCAGCAATGCTTTGGGGATTTGGATGTATCTTTTATACAGTAGGAACTGGTATTGGAGTTTGGGGTCTAAGCAAAAATATTGGTTGGGCTTGGGATATCACCAACTTTGTTTGGTGGGTAGGTATTGGTCACGCAGGTACATTAATCTCTGCAGTACTTTTACTATTCCGTCAAAAATGGAGAATGGCCATAAACCGTTCTGCAGAAGCGATGACAATTTTTGCCGTTTTTCAAGCAGGATTGTTTCCAATTATTCACATGGGTCGTCCTTGGAATGGATATTGGGTATTACCAATTCCAAATCAATTCGGTTCATTATGGGTTAATTTTAACTCACCATTATTATGGGATGTATTTGCAATCTCAACTTATTTATCTGTATCATTAGTTTTCTGGTGGACAGGTTTATTACCAGATTTTGCAATGATTCGTGATAGAGCTGTAAAACCTTTCCAAAAGAAAATATATGCATTACTAAGTTTTGGTTGGTCTGGTAGAGCTAAAGATTGGCAACGTTTCGAAGAAGTATCTTTGGTGCTTGCAGGTTTAGCAACTCCATTAGTACTTTCTGTACATACTATTGTATCTATGGATTTTGCAACATCAATCAATCCAGGTTGGCACTCAACAATTTTTCCACCATATTTTGTGGCTGGTGCAATTTTCTCGGGATTTGCAATGGTACAGACTTTATTAGGGATTATGAGAAAGGTCACCAACATGGAAGAGTATATTACACGTTTGCACGTAGAGTATATGAATATTGTAATTATTTTAACAGGTGGTATTGTTGCTGTAGCTTATGCAACTGAGTTTTTTATAGCATGGTATACAGGTTCCCCTTATGAAAATTATACGTATTTATCAGTAGGTGCTGCAACAGGACCATATGCATGGGCTTTTTATTCGCTATTATTCTTTAATATTCTTACTCCACAATTATTATGGATTAAGAAAATAAGAAGAAGTTTTATATGGTCTTTTATCATTTCGATATTTATCAATATTGGTATGTGGTTCGAGCGTTTTGATATTATTGCAATTGTATTAAGTAAAGGTCATTTACCATCAACTTGGTGGCGTTTTGAACCAACTTTTGTGGATGTAGGTATCTTTATAGGAACAATAGGATTTTTCTTTGTATTATTTTTATTATATGCAAGAACATTCCCTGTTATCGCTCAAGCAGAAGTAAAAACAATATTAAAATCTTCTGGTGAGTTTTACAAGAAGAGAAGAGAACAAGGTATACCAACTAAACCAGCAATTAAAGTAATGGCTACAGAAGGTACATCTGATAAAAAAGATAAAGAATAATTATGGAATCATCAAAAGTTATTCACGCATTTTATAACGATGACGAGATTGTATTAGATGCAGTCAAAGCTGTTAAGGCAAATGGTCATCACATTGAAGAAGTATTTTGTCCATTTCCTGTTCATGGTTTAGATAAAGCCATGGGTTTAGCCCCAACTAAGTTGGCGATTACTGCCTTCTTTTATGGAATTACTGGTTTGTCAGTTGCTATTTGGATGACAAACTATATGATGATTCAAGATTGGCCTCAAGACATTGGTGGTAAACCAAGTTTCTCATGGTTAGAGAATATGCCTGCATTTGTGCCAATTATGTTTGAATTAACTGTATTTTTTGCAGCTCACTTAATGGTAATTACTTTTTACATGAGAAGTAGAATATGGCCATTTAAGAAAGCTGAAAATCCAGATCCAAGAACTACAGATGATCATTTTTTAATGGAAATACCTGTGAGTAACAATGTAGAACAACTTACTGCATTATTGACCAAAACAGGAGCTGTAGAAATAAATGTTGTAGATAAGCACTAATCAATAGATAATGAAAAGTTTAAAATTACTTATCGCTTTAATCGTTCTTACAAGTGTTGTTTCTTGTAGTGATAAAAGAAGGACGCCTAGACTAGAATATATGCCAGATATGTATGTATCTATTCCTTATGATGCAGATGATGCTGAAGGTTTAAATGGCAATCCCGTAAACAGTAAACCTGTAGCTGGTACTATTCCAATTGGTGGTCATCCTGCTTATGATATTCCAGATACTCCAGAAGGTTATGAAAAGGCAAGAACAGAGCTTAAAAACCCATTAGATGCATCTGAAGAGAACATGGCTAATGGTAAAGCAATGTACGATATTTATTGTATTTCATGTCATGGTAAGAAAGGAGATGGTAATGGATACCTATCACAAGCAGAGAAATTTGAAGGGATACCAAGTTATAAAGATAGAGATATCAATGCAGGTACCATTTATCATGTAATTATGCATGGTAAAAATTTAATGGGATCACATTCATCTCAATTAACTTATAACGAACGTTGGCAAATAATTCATTACGTAGAGAAATTACGTTCAGAATTATAAATAATTACAAAAAGATAGAATACGAAAGATATGTATCAATTCTCAGGTAAATTAAAAACATTTTCTATAGCACTTATTCTAATAGGTTTTATAGGAGTTGCGTATAGTTTCTTTAACGCTCCAACAATGGAGGATGCAAAAGAAGCAATAGCACATCATTCAGCACATGATAGTAGTCATGGTGAATCAACGTCTAATGGTCATTCTGCAAACACTGTTGTTGATGACCATCATTCTAATAAAACTAAATCAGCTTCTGAAACACACGATCAATCAGAAACGCATGGAGCACACAATGCTGATGAACATGCAGAACACGTGCTTCATCAAATGAAAAATAGACCATGGTCTGCGTTTTACGTAGCTTTATTTTTCTTCTTAGGGATTTCATTATTAGTTTTAGCTTTTTACGCAGCGCAAAGAGTGGCTCAAGCTGGTTGGTCCATTGTATTGTTTAGGGTGATGGAGGCTATTACTGCAAATTTAGTTCCAACTTCTATTGTTATGTTGATAATTGTTGTGTTATCAGCATTACACATGAACCACATGTTTCCTTGGATGGCAGAAGGTACTTTTGATCCTAGCAGTGAAAATTATGATGCTATTGTTGATGGTAAATCTTGGTGGATGAATGTTCCTGGATGGACAATTAGAAGTATAGTTTATTTAATTTTATGGAATGCGTATAGATGGTTAATAAGAAAAAATTCTATTAAAGAAGATACTGCCAATGATAGTGGTAAACTATACAAATTCAATTATAACTCTTCTGTTGTGTTTATTTTCATATTTATGATAACTGAATCAATGATGTCATGGGATTGGATTATGGGTCTAGATCCTCATTGGTTCTCAACATTATTTGGTTGGTATGTATTGGCAAGTTTATTAGTGAGTGCTTTAACTGTTATTGCTTTTGTAACTATTTATTTACGTTCAAAGGGTGTTTTACCAGCTGTTAACGATAGTCATATACATGATTTAGCAAAATTCATGTTTGGTTTTTCAGTTTTTTGGACTTACTTATGGTTTGCACAGTTTATGTTAATTTGGTATGCAAATATTCCTGAAGAAACAACTTATTTTGCAGCTCGTTTTAATGAATATAAATTACCATTTTTAGCAATGGTTGCAATGAATTTTGTATTTCCAGTCTTATTATTACTAAATAGTGATTTTAAAAGTATACCATGGTTTGTTGTAATTGGTGGTATCGTAATTTTAGCAGGTCATTACGTAGATGTTTTTATTATGGTTATGCCTGCAACAGTAGGTGGACAATGGGCATTTGGAATACCAGAAATTAGCGCCTTGCTTTTCTTTTTAGGAATATTTATATACACGGTTTTTAGTGCATTTGCAAAAGCTAATCCATTGCCTAAAGGAAATCCATTCCTTGAAGAAAGTGAGCATTTTCATTACTATAATATCCAACATAGAGGAGAAGGATCAGCTGATCATCATTAATAAATAAAGATTTAAACAATTAAGAAAAGATATATATGCTAGCTCTATTTTATATTTTTATAGGTGTTGCAATAGGTGTGAGTTTTTGGCAAATCACTAGAATTTTGAACTTCAGAGAAGTTATTGCTAATGATGAAGATAACGCAAAACAAGGTAAGTATGCACTTTACTTTATGGTATTTTTATATGCTATTATGGTGTATTGTTTAATTGCTATGAACGTTATTATGTTACCTGAATCAGCATCAGTAGAAGGGGAACATGATGATAGATTATTTAATATCACTTTTTGGTTAATAGGTATTGTGCAGTTTTTCATGCAATTTTTGATCTTTTATTTCACTTTTAAGTACAGAGGGAATAAAGATAGAAAAGCAAAATTTTATGCGGATAGCCATCAGTTAGAATTAATTTGGACAGTTACTCCAGCTGTTGTTTTGGTAGGATTAATTGGATATGGTTTATGGCAATGGAACAATGTAATGGATAATTCAGATGAAGATGCCATTGTTATTGAGGTGTACTCACAACAGTTTAGATGGGATGCAAGATATGCTGGAGAGGATAATACTTTGGGTTTAGGAAATGTAAATTACATTAAAGGTATTAACACTATGGGTGTAGATATGAAGGATGTAAACTCACAAGATGACAAGCAAGTTACTGAATTGTACTTACCTAAAGGAAAGAAAATTCATTTTAAATTCCGTTCTCAAGATGTTTTACATTCAGCTTACATGCCTCACTTCAGAGCACAAATGAATTGTGTTCCAGGTATGGTAACCGAGTTTGGATTTACACCAAAGTATACTACCGAAGAAATGAGACAACAGCCAGAGGTTGTTGAAAAAACCAAAGGAATTAATAAAATAAGAGCTGCTAAAGGTGAAGATTTATATGAATTTGATTACTTATTATTATGTAACAAAATTTGTGGAGCTTCTCATTATAGCATGCAAATGAAGATTACAGTGGTTGAGCAAGAAGAATATGATAAGTGGATTGCAGAACAACCAACTTTAGCATCAGTAATAAAATAAAATAAACTAAAAACTACAAATAAATAGGATTATGTCAGAACATCATCATAAAGAAACGTTTGTAACAAAATATATTTTTAGTCAAGACCATAAAATGATTTCGAAACAATTCTTGGTAACAGGAATGTTTATGGGGATTATCGCAGTCTTAATGTCTATGCTGTTTAGATTACAGTTGGCATGGCCAGAGAAATCGTTTTCAATAATTGAAGCATTTCTAGGTCCTCATCAATCAGATGGAATAATGAGCCCTGATATTTACCTAGCATTAGTTACAATTCATGGTACTATAATGGTATTTTTTGTGTTGACTGCTGGTTTAAGTGGTACATTTTCAAATCTACTTATTCCATTGCAAATTGGTGCAAGAGATATGGCATCTGGTTTTTTGAATATGGTATCTTACTGGTTATTCTTTTTATCAAGTATAATTATGGTAATATCATTATTCGTAGAAGCTGGTCCTGCCTCTGCTGGATGGACAGTTTATCCACCATTAAGTGCATTACCACAAGCAATACCAGGATCAGGTTCAGGAATGACCCTTTGGTTAGTTGCTATGGCTATATTTATTGCATCATCTTTAATAGGAGCCTTAAATTACATAGTAACTGTATTAAATTTAAGAACTAAAGGAATGAAAATGACAAGATTGCCTTTAACAATATGGGCTTTCTTTATCACAGCTGTTATTGGTGTGGTTTCATTTCCAGTTTTACTATCTGCAGCGCTATTATTAGTCTTTGACAGAAGTTTTGGAACATCATTTTATCTTTCTGATATATTTATTTCAGGAGAAGTATTGCATTACCAAGGAGGTTCACCGGTTTTATATGAACACTTATTTTGGTTCTTAGGTCACCCTGAGGTGTATATTGTACTTTTACCAGCATTGGGTATTACCTCAGAAATTATATCAACTAATTCAAGAAAACCTATTTTTGGATACAGAGCAATGGTTATGTCTATTATGGCGATTGCGTTTTTATCTACGATAGTTTGGGGTCACCACATGTTTGTTTCAGGGATGAATCCATTCTTGGGTTCTGTATTTACATTTACTACTTTGTTAATTGCAATTCCGTCAGCTGTAAAGGCTTTTAATTACGTTACTACATTATGGAAAGGTAATTTGCAATTGAATCCTGCTATGTTATTTTCCATTGGATTAGTTTCTACTTTTGTTACAGGAGGTTTAACAGGATTAGTATTAGGAGATTCTGCATTAGATATAGCAATACATGATACCTACTTTGTTGTTGCACATTTCCACTTAGTGATGGGTGTTTCTGCAATATTTGGTATGTATGCAGGAATTTATCATTGGTTCCCAAAGATGTATGGAAGAATGATGAATAAAAAATTAGGGTATTGGCATTTTTGGAGTACAATAGTATGTGCTTATGGAGTATTCTGGCCTATGCACTTTATTGGTTTAGCTGGTTTACCTAGAAGATACTACTCTAACACAGCATTTCCAATGTTTGATGATTTAGCTGATATAAATGTTGTAATTACAATATTCGCATTGGTAGGGGGATTAGCACAGATTATCTTTTTAGCAAATTTCTTTATCTCAATATACAGAGGGAAGAAAGCTACGCAAAATCCTTGGAATTCAAATACAATGGAATGGACGACACCTGTTGAGCATGTTCATGGTAATTGGCCAGGTAAAATTCCAGAGGTTCATAGATGGGCTTACGATTATAGTAAACGTGTAGATCCTAATGATGATGATAGTGATTATTTACACGGACAAGATTTTGTATTACAAACAACACCACTTTTAGATGGAGAAGAACCATCTTAAATAAACTATTAATTTATTAAAGCCTTTCCAATTTTGGAAAGGCTTTTTTGTTTGTAACAAAACTTACAAAATGCTATTTCAAATAATATTATCTTTGTAAATATGAATGAAAACTTGAATCCTGAAAACACGAATTTATCAAATGAGGAATTAGATGTAGAAAAAAAATTACGTCCACTTTCTTTTGAAGATTTTACAGGTCAAGACCAAGCTCTAGAAAATTTAAAAATTTTCGTAGAGGCTGCTAATCAAAGAAGAGAAGCTTTAGATCATACATTATTTCATGGTCCTCCAGGATTAGGTAAAACTACTTTAGCACATATTTTAGCGAATGAATTACAAGTAGGCATCAAGGTTACTTCTGGTCCTGTTTTAGACAAACCAGGTGATTTGGCAGGTTTATTAACAAACTTAGACGAAAGAGATGTTTTATTTATCGATGAAATTCATAGATTAAGTCCAATAGTTGAAGAATACTTGTATTCTGCTATGGAAGATTATAAGATAGATATTATGATTGAATCTGGTCCAAATGCTAGGACTGTTCAAATCAATTTAGAACCATTCACTTTGATAGGGGCAACAACTCGATCTGGATTGTTAACTGCGCCAATGAGAGCTCGTTTTGGAATTAGTAGCAGACTACATTATTATTCCACAGAATTGTTGACAACTATTATTCAAAGAAGTTCACATATTCTTGGTGTGCCAATTTCAATGGAAGCTGCCATAGAAATTGCGGGTAGAAGTAGGGGAACACCAAGAATTGCCAATGCTTTACTTCGTAGAGTAAGAGATTTTGCGCAAATAAAAGGAGATGGTACAATTACCATAGAAATTGCAAAATATGCCTTAAAAGCTTTAAATGTAGATGCCCATGGTTTGGATGAAATGGACAATAAAATTTTAGAAACTATTATTGACAAATTTAAAGGAGGCCCAGTAGGGATAAGTACAATTGCAACAGCAGTTTCTGAAAATACAGAAACAATTGAAGAAGTTTATGAACCTTTTTTAATTCAACAGGGTTTTATAATGCGAACACCTAGAGGAAGAGAAGTTACAGAATTAGCTTACAAGCATTTAGGTAGAACAAAATCTAGAAATCAAGGAGAATTGTTTTAAACCTTTTACAAGTATTCACACAATAAGATGCAAAAGGGTATATGAATATAAAAAAAGTAATACCAATTTTAGAATGGTTACCCAACTACAATTTATCGCTTTTTAAAGGCGATTTAGTGGCAGGTATAACTGTTGGTATTATTTTAATTCCTCAAGGTATAGCCTACGCACTTATTGCAGGTTTACCCCCAATTTATGGTTTGTATTGTGCACTAATGCCACAAGTAATGTATGCCATATTTGGTTCATCAAGACAAGTAGCCATTGGCCCAGTAGCAATGGATTCACTAATTGTTGCAACAGGAGTTTCAACTTTAGCGTTGGCAGGTTCAGAAAGCTACATCAGTATTGCTATTTTGTTAGCGCTTATGGTAGGCGCTATACAATTTGTTTTAGGTATTTTTAGTTTAGGATTTATTGTAAATTTTCTATCAAAACCTGTAATAACAGGATTTACATCTGCAGTAGCACTAATTATCGGGCTAAATCAATTCCGAAATTTATTTGGCGTAGATTTTATTCAAAGTGATCAACTTCAATACGTTATTGAAGATATTTGGTTAAGAATAGTAAATTTTAATCTGCATACAACAATTATAGGCCTCCTATCAGTCGCAACAATTATCTTTTTTAGAAGAATAAATAAGAAGATACCAAACGCTTTAATTGTTGTTATTATTGGTATTCTAATTATGAAGTATTTTGGACAATCTTTTAATGATGTATCTATAGTAAAAGATATACCATCAGGTTTGCCTGCCTTTGGCATTCCAGACTTTGATTTAGATCAAATTAAAGAATTATTACCAATAGCTTTAACTCTGGTAATGGTTGGCTATTTAGAAACCATTTCCATTGGTAAATCATTAGAGGCCAAACAAGATGAATATAGAATTAGACCTAATCAAGAACTTATAGCTTTAGGATTAAGTAATATGGCAGGTTCTTTTTTTAAAGCATATCCATCAACTTCTAGTTTTTCTAGATCAGCAATCAATCAAGAAAGTGGAGGAAAAACAGGTATGGCAGCTTTAATTTCTGTTATTATGGTAATTATCACCTTATTATTTTTAACTCCTTTATTTTATCATTTACCAAAAACAGTTTTAGCAGCAATTATTATTGTGGCGGTTTTTAATTTGATAAATATCAAGGAAGGTAAATTTTTATGGAATGCAAACAAATTAGATTTTTGGTTGATGATTTCTACTTTTCTAGCCACACTATTGTTAGGTATAGAATTCGGAATTGTAGTAGGTGTTGGTTTGTCACTCATTGTGTTAATCTATAGAACCTCAAGACCTTATATTGCAGAGTTAGGTAAAGTACCAGATTCAAATTTTTACAGGAATAAAAACCGCTTTGAAGAAGTAATTATAGAAGATGATATTTTAGTGTTTCGATTTGATGCGCAATTGTTTTATGCCAATGCAAGTTATTTTAGAGATAATTTAGACGAAATGGCATCAAAAAAAGGCAAAGCACTAAAATTGATTGTTTTAGATGCAGAAAGCATTAATAGAGTAGATAGTACAGGTTTAGAAATGCTTAAAGAACGAATTAAGTTCTATAAAAAAAGAGGAGTAACATTTTATTTTGCAGGTGTAAAAGGCCCAGTTAGAGACGATTTATTTAGAAGTGGTATTTTACAAATCATAGAGATCAATCACTTTTTTATGAGGGCAAATCAAGCTGTAAAGTATTATAAAACAGGAGACAGGAAACATCAAGAAAAGTATGCAAAATACATTCATCAAGCATACAGATAAAAATATAAATGAACAGCAATCATTTTAACAGCATAGATTAAAAAATAGTTTTAAAGTTATTAAATTTTTTATTATGATTATACAACAAATATATACTGGCTGCTTAGCACAAGGAGCCTATTACATAGAAAGTAAAGGAGAAGTAGCTATTATTGATCCGCTTAGAGAAGTGCAAGATTATATCAACAGAGCAGAAAAGAATGGCGCAACTATTAAATATATTTTTGAAACCCATTTTCATGCAGATTTTGTAAGTGGTCATGTAACATTGGCTGAAAAAACAGGAGCAAAAATTGTATATGGTCCATCAGCAAAAACAAATTTCGATGCAGTTATTGCTCAAGATAATCAGGTTTTTGAACTCGGTGAAATTACAATAACAGTATTACATACCCCTGGACATACAATGGAAAGTAGCTGTTTTTTGTTAAAGGATGAAAACGGAAAAGAGCATGCTTTATTTAGTGGCGATACTTTATTTTTGGGTGATGTTGGTAGACCAGATTTGGCACAGAAAGGAGATATCACAGAAAGAGATTTAGCAGGTTTTTTGTTTGATAGTTTACGAACTAAAGTAATGACACTACCAAATGATGTTATTGTATATCCTGCACATGGAGCAGGTTCTGCTTGTGGTAAAAACTTAAGTAAAGAAACTGTAGGCACAATTGGTAATCAAAAAGAAACCAATTATGCTTTAAGAGCAGATATGACAAAAGAAGAATTTATTAACGAAGTTACAGAAGGGTTATTACCACCACCTGCATACTTTCCTTTAAACGTTAAATTAAACAAAGAAGGCTATAAAGATATAGATGATGTTATTAAAACATCAGCAAAACCTTTATCTGTTAAAGAGTTTGAATTGGTTGCAAATACTACAGATGCTATTGTTTTAGATGTTCGTCATCAAACAGAATTTGTAAAAGGCTTTATTCCACAATCAATTTTTATTGGGGTAGATGGTGGTTTTGCGCCTTGGGTTGGTGCGTTAATTAAAGATATTAAACAACCTATTTTATTGGTTTCTCCAATTGGCAAAGAAGAAGAAGTGATTACACGTTTATCTAGAGTTGGTTTTGACAACGTATTAGGGTATTTAGAGGGTAGTTTTTCTTCTTGGCAAAATGCAGGCAAAGAAATTGATGCTCTAGTTTCTATTGCTGCAGCTGATTTAGAAAATAAAATTAAGGAAAATGCCATTGTTTTTGATGTTAGAAAACCTGGTGAGTACACAAGCGAACATGTAAAAATAGCAGAAAGTACACCATTAGATTTTTTAAATGATCATATAGCAGAGTTTCCTAAAAAGGATAATTTTTACGTGCATTGTGCTGGAGGTTACAGATCTGTAATTGCTGCTTCTATTTTAAAATCAAGAGGCTATCATAATGTTATTGATGTTGCTGGTGGTTATGCAGCCATTAGAAATACCAATATAGAAAGAACAGAGGCAGTTTGTCCATCAACTTTAAAAAAATAAACAATGAGGTCAATTTTTTGTATATTGTTGATGTTCTTGGGTTTTACAAGTTGTAGTTCTCAAAATAATGTAAAATCAATAACTACAGTTGAATTGAAAGCGCTACTAAAAAATGAACAGATTCAACTACTAGATGTTAGAAGCCCAAAAGAAATTGAGCAAGGTTTTATAAAAACGGCAAAGTTTGCCAACTATTTTGATCATGACTTTTTTAAACAAGCATCTAAACAATTAGATAAAAATAAAGCAGTTTATTTATATTGTAGAAGTGGTAGAAGAAGTAGCTCATCTGCAAAAATATTACAAGAAAAAGGATACAACGTCTATAATGTTTTAGGCGGATATAATCAATGGAAAAAAGAAAACTAGAAATTATGAAGACAGACATACAAATAGAAAATTTAAAATGTGGTGGTTGTGCTGCCACAATTAAAAAAGGAATTTTAGGTTTAACAGGGGTAAATGAAGTAGAGATTGATGTAGATAAATCTATCGTTTCAATTGTTACAGAAAATGAAAATTTAGAAGAAATTAAATCTAAATTATCAAAATTAGGTTATCCAGAAGTAGGTGATAAGAATACTGTAGTACATAAAGCAAAATCTTTTGTAAGTTGTGCTGTTGGTAGGCTAGACGCTTAATAGTGCACTTTAAATTGTTAAAGAGGATAAAAATTTGCATCTGCAGGTTTTCATCCTCTTTTTTTGTAATTTTGACACATGAAAAAAATCTTAGTTATTGTTATTTTTGTATGTAGTATATCTAATGCGCAGCAAAAAATTCCTTTTATTGATTATGATGAAATTCAGCCTAAAATAGAGCAGGCAGCAGCACAAAAAGAGTATGCAAAAGCATTGTTTTTAGCAAATAAAATCAATAAAAACGATTCCATTTATTTTTCGGTTTTAAGCTCAAAATCATATTATTTATTGCAATTAAAAAAGTTTGAGGAAACAATAAAAGTGGCAGACCAAGGTATTAGAGCCAATCATACTAGCCCAAAAGTATTTTTTTATATGAATAAAGCTGTTGCTTTAACAAACCTAAAAAAATACGACGAGGCCTTAACAACTTATAATAAGGCAATTAAAACATATCCTAAAAACTATATGTTATGGTTTAATAAAGGTGAAGTTTTAGAAAAACAAAATAAGATTCATGAAGCTTTAATATCTTATAAAGAGGCTATTTTACTAAATCCGTTATTTAACAAGCCACATCTTAAAATTGGGAATATTTTTTACAACCAACAAAAGTTTACCCAAGCTTTAATGGCATTTAATATGTATTTATTATTAAATACTAATGGTATAGATTCTTTTGACGCAATTAAAGAAATCAATAACAAAGCTGCTTTATTAAGCCCTTTTAAAGCAAATAATAAATTAAAATTAGTTGATGCTGAAGTTGATTTTAAAGCAATTGATTCTATATTAAAAAGCAAGGCATCTATAAAATTGAGTTATAAAACAGGTAACGAAATTGAGTTGGCATTGGTGAATCAAAATCATATCATGATGCAAAACCTAAAAGATTTTTCAAATGATGATGGATTTTGGAGTCAGAAATATATCACTTTTTACAAATGGATTATAGACAACAATTATTTTAATGATTTTATATATACCATGTTGTTTGCTACACAAAATCAACAGCATAAAAAAGTTATAGAAAATAATTCTGATAAAATAGCTCTTTTTTCTGAACTATATAAAGAAAAATGGCAAGCCGTTATTTCAAAAAATACAGTTGATTTTAATGGAAAAAAACAACAAGTTTATTACGAATATATTGGCGGTTTTTTAAGTGCCATTGGCAAAAAAGAAAATAATACGGTAATTGGTGTTTGGAATTTTTATGACGAATATGGTAAACTAGCTGCAAAAGGCGGTTTTGATGAAAATCAAAAGAAAACTGGCAAGTGGTTTTGGTTCAATCATTTAGGTGATGTTAAAGAAATGGCCAATTATAAGCAGGGTGCTTTAAATGGTAAAAATATCATGTATTATGATAATGGTAAAATCAATATCAGTCTTTCTTTTAAAGATAATAATATTGATGGTAAATATGAGTTTTATACCAGTAATGGAGCATTATCGCAGCGTAAATATTACAAAGATGGTCTTTTAGACGGTATGTTTAAATCGTATTTTAAAGTCGGTGAAGACTTGTTAGAGTTTAAAATTCCTTATGAAAAAGATAGAATTGAAGGCGAAGCTATTGAGTATTATGCCAATGGTAGTGTGTATTCAAAATCAGATTATGTCAATGGTGTTTTAAGTGGCAAGAAAACAATTTATTATCCCAATAACAAAATTTCTTCGGTAACTGAATATTTTAATAGTGCCAGAAATGGCGTGTATAAATCATTTCATCCCAATGGTCAGTTATATGAAGATGGTAAAAGTGTAAAAGCTTTTTATGATGGTGCTTGGCAAATGTTTTACGCTAATGGTGTGTTGCAAAGTGAGTTTTATTATAAAAAAGGAAAACTAAATAACATCTACATTGCTAATGATACTGATGGTAAACCTCATTATGATTATTTTTATGAAAATGGAGAAATTACAGCATATACTTATTATAATAAACAAGGTGCAGTATTAGATAAAGGTAGTAAAAAAGATACGCTGTTAAACTATAAGAGTTACTCTCCTCAAGGGGTGTTAACTTCTGTAGGAGTCAATAATAATTCAGGTTTAAAAACAGGTTTTTGGAAATTTTATTCTGATAATGGCGTTCTAAAAGGCGAGTGTAATTTTATTGAAAATACCAAAAATGGCGATTATGTAAGGTATCATAATAACGGAAATATAGCCTCTATAACCCCTTATAAATTTGATGTTTTAAATGGCTATTATGCTGCTTATTATAAAAATAAACAACTAAGTGCACAAGGTTGGTACAAAAACGGATATCAGTTTGGTGAGTGGAGATATTATTATAAAGATGGTACAATACAATCCATCAATTTTTTTAATAGAGGTGAGTTACATGGTAAACAACAGTATTTTGATGTAAAAGGAAAATTGAGCAATACCACTAATTTGGAATATGGAAATTTAATATCCGAAGAAAATTTTGACGGAAAAGAAAAATCAATAAACCGAATTAAATATGCCTCAGACCAAAAAATAAATCCAATTACTTTATACCATACTAATGGAAAAACAAAAGCTATAATTACCTATACAAATGAAGTAAAACACGGGTTATATACAGCGTATTATTTTAATGGAAATAAAAAAGTTGTAGGCTCTTATAATAATGGAGCACAAAATGGAGATTGGACCTGGTTTTTTGAAACTGGTGAACTAGAAAGTAAGGCCTCTTTTGTAAACGGAAACTTAAATGGTAAAGAGGAAACCTTTTATAAAAATGGTCAATTGGCTTCTGTAACATGGTATAGAAATGGCAATAAAATAGACAAAAGTATAAGCTATTTTGAAGATGGTATAGTACAAACTGAAACCGAATATTTTAATGGCCAGCAACATGGTAGAAAAGTATTTTATGACCCTACAGGAAAACTACAATTGGTGCGTTTTTACAACTATGGTAGATTAATTGGGTTTAGTTATAAGGATAAAAATGGAGTTGAATTGCCCATGATTACCTTAAAAAATGAAACTGGAAAAATCAAAGCTTTTTACAGTAATGGTAAACCTTCTAAAACTATGGAGTATAAGAATGGCGATTTAGTGAATACTTATAAATCCTATTTTTTTAACGGTTTTTTGCAAGATGAATTTACCTATAAAGATGATGATATTGTAGGAGTAAGAAAGGAGTATTTTATCAATGGTAAATTAAAAAAAGAACAGGCTTTTGAAAATGGCGAAAGAAATGGTAAAAATATACGCTATTACAAAAACGGAAATAAGAAAGAAGTAAGTACCTATGTCAATGACGTTTTACATGGCACCTCTTTTTTTTATGATGAAACAGGAAAATTGATTACAAAGAAGATATATACAAATGGAACTATAATGAGCTTGGGTAACTTATAATTCTTTTCAATATTATAAAACTACTTAATTGTTATCGTATTTTTAAGTACGATTAAATTTCGTTACCAAAAGATTTAGAAAGTTTTTTACAGGTACATTTAAGCCTATTCTGTAAAGAAATAAATTGAATGAAGGGTTTGGTGCAATGAATCATTTTTAGCTTTAAATCAGGTCTAAATACTACTTAAAACGCATTTATATTTGGTTTTTACATTGTTCATGTAAAAAGTTGGCACCTAATTTTAAAAACTAGTTGTTTACACGAAATAAATCTTAAGTTTTAATTACAATAGCACAGATAGTTTATCCTTTGGTGTTGATTTTTATAGGCTAGATTAGTAATAAAAATACAGAATAAACTATCTATTGTGTTTGTACTACTAATCTATCCATTTATGTAAAACTCTAAATAATTCTTTTTTCATTACTGGTTTTGTAAGATAATCTTTACAACCAATTTCAAAACATTTTTCTTTTTCATCGTGCATTGCATATGCACTTTGCATAATTATTATAGCATTTGGGTTAAGTTCTAGAATTTTTTTTGTGACTTCAAATCCGTTCATTTCTGGCATTCTAATATCCATTAAAACAATATCTATATTTTTATTTTTAATATATTCTTCAACAGCCAATTTTCCATTAGGTGCAAATATTGTATTAGCTTTAGTGTCTTTTAAAAACTTGGTATACATTAGTTTTACAATAATATCATCTTCTGCTAATAAAATAGTTTTGCCTTTTAGAAAAGAATAGTTGTCTTCAGTAAGAATTTTTTCTTCTTTAGGCTTAGGTAAACTGGCTTTTTCTATAGTTTTATTAGGTATCGTAAACTTAAAAGTAGTGCCTTTATGTAAGGTAGAGGCTACAGTAATTTTACCTCCTAGGTTCTTAATAATACCTTTACTAATAGATAAACCAAGACCAGTACCACCATATTTTACACTATCACTATAATTTACTTGTTTAAATCGGTCAAAAATTTCATCTAACTTATCATTTGGTATTCCAATGCCTTCGTCTTTTACAAAAAATTCTAGTTCTTCATTTTTAATTTTAAAGCCAAATAATATTTCTCCTTTTTCAGAGAACTTTAAAGAGTTGTTTAAAAGGTTTGTGATTACTTGTCTTAACCTTAAAGGGTCTGTTAAAATATTTAAATTTTTAACCTCTTGTGGTATATAAGATTTTATTGAGATATGAGTTTTTTTCTTAGCTATTTTTAATTGATTAAAATTTACTTCTATATTTTTAATCAATTCAATAATATCACAGTTTTTAGGAGAAATATTTAATTCATTTGCTTCTATTTTAGCTACATCAATAATATCATCAATTAAACTTAAAAGTTGTTTAGAGTTTCCATCTATAATATCTAAATATTGTATCTTTTCTTGCGCTGTAATATTTTCATCTCTCAATAATTCAGAAAAACCAATAACACCACTTATTGGTGTTCTAATTTCATGGCTCATGTTAGCTAAGAAATAGTTTTTATGAATGTTCGCAAATTCTGCTTTTTGCCTAGCTATTAAAAGTTTTTTTTCAATAGTTTTATACTCAGTAATATCTTGTGATGCACCTCTAAGGCCAATGGTTTGTCCTTGTGCATCTTTTACGGTTTCACCCCTTGCCCAAAGCCATCCTTTTACTTGGTTTTCAAGTATAATTTCTAATGTTATTTCATAGGGATTACCTGTTTTTTCTGTTTCTTTAAGCACATAGTTTAATTCTATCCAACTTTTTTTGCTAAAAAAACTTTCTTGATCCTTAAAACTTGGTGGTTCTAAATTAGGGTCTAATCTAAATGTTTTATACAATTCTTCTGTCCATGTTACTTTACCTGTTTTTAAATCTAGGTACCAACTACCAACATGTGTTATATTTTGTATTCTTTTAAGTTCTTTTTCGTTATTAGATAATAGTTCTTCTTTTTTCTTTAAATCTGTTACATCTGCAAACGTTGCAGCAAATTCACCTTTTTTAGGAGAAAATACCCTTACAATATAATGTTTGTCTAATTTAGGTGAGTAACTTTCTATTTTTTGTTCAAAACCTGTTTGAGCAGTATAACCATAAATATCTAACCAATCTATAGTATCATTTTTAATATCAGGATAAACTTTACTAAAAGGTCTACCAATAATTTCTTCTTTAGATAAATTAATTTGTTTTTCAAAAGATGTGTTGATAGAAATATACTCCCAATCTATAGGCTTATCATTTTTGTCTGTAATAATTTTAGCGTAAGAAAAACCTTCATTTAAGTTATGAAATAAATTTTGATACCTTAACTCTGTGTTGGCAAGTTCTATTTCTGTTACTTTTAGGGGTGTAATATCTACAAACGTTATAATTATTCCATCAATTTTTTTATCAACAGTAATAAAAGGGCCAATTCTTTTTAAATAATAATTACCATCATTATCAACAATTTCTTTTTCAATAGGAGTTAATGTTTTTAAAACTTTTTTGGAATCATTGATAATAGATAGCCTAATTTTTTCATTAAAATTAGAAGCAAAACTACCAATTGCCCTACCAATATCTGTTTCTTTTAAGTTAAAGTGTTTTTGAATTGCTGGTGTATATTTTCTAATGTATAGTTCTCTGTCTAAGAAAAGGGTGCCAATATCTGTATTATCTAGAAGATTGGTAACATCATTATTTAAATTAGTTAACTGTTTGTTTTTTTCTTGTAATTCTGAATTAACAGTATACAATTCTTCATTTACAGATTGTAATTCTTCATTAGTACTTTGTAGTTCTTCATTAGAAGCCATTAGTTCTTCATTAGAAGATTGTAACTCTTCGTTACTTGTTTCTAATTCTTCAACAACATTTTGAAGTTCTGTTTTAGTAGATTTTAATTCGTCTTCAATTTCTTCAATTCTTTGCTTAGATACTTTATCAATAGGGATGTTTTCTATGATAACTTGGTCATTTGTTTCTTTTTCTTCTCCAAATTGTAAAATATAAATATCATTCAACTCATCTTCAGAGACCTTGTGTAAATGTAAATCAAAAGAGTAATTTCCGTTTTTAGTTTTGCTTAAAACGTCTTTAACAATAATATCTTTTTTTTCTTCTTCTAGTCTGTTTATACCACTTCTAATAATTGTTGATAGCTCATTATCTACTACTTTTAAAAGATTGTTTTCAAATAAGCCTTCTGAGTGATTTAATCTTATGCCTGCATCTCCTTTAATATAAATAATATTGTAGTTTTTGTCAAAAAAGATAGATGAAGGACTGTATTTTTTACTTAAATATTTATGAAAAACATTTTCAGGATTTTCCTTAAATCTATACACAGGTGGATTTGACACTTGTTGTGGAGGATTGTTGTATAAGATAGAAGGAACCCTACCTGATGGGCTATTTTGTATGGGAATATGTTTGGTATCTGATATGTTTTGATAAATTTTCCATTTTGTATCAATTGTTTTAAAAAATCTAGAAACTTCACCCAAAGATTCGCTATTTCCTAAAAATAGATATCCAAATTTATTTAATGCAAATTGAAAGTTATACATTACTTTTTTCTGCACTTTGTTGTCTAAATAAATAAGTAGATTTCTACAAGAAATCAAATCCATTCTAATAAATGGAGGTGATTTTATTAGATTATGACTAGAGAAAACAATTTTTTCTCTTATTCTTTTTATAATTCTTAGTTTATCGCCAATCCTAGTAAAGTATTTATCTAAGTATACCTTATCTAACTCGTTTATTACATTTATATGAAATGCCCCTGCACTTGCAGCTGTAATTGCTCTTGGATCTATATCTGATGCAAATATCTTAAAATTGATGTTTAATTTTGAAGAGCGTATATGACTATCTAGTAGCATTGCAATAGAATATACTTCTTCTCCAGAAGAGCAACCAGGTACCCAAACACGTATCGTTTCAGAATTTTTTTTCCCAGCACAAATGGTAGGAATCACCTCATCTTGTAAAGTTTGAAAAGCTTCTGAATCTCTAAAAAAACGGGTAACACCAATTAAAAAATCTTGTTTTAAAGACTCTTTTTCCTTATCATTATTTTTTAAAAATACAAGATAATTGTATAGCTCATCAATATTATTGATGTTCATACGTTTTTCTAATCTTCTTAAAAGTGTGTTTTTTTTATATTCTCTAAAATCAATATCAGAATATTTATGAACTTCTTGTAATATTTTATTAATTAGTACCTCATTAGAATCCTGTATGGGAAAATCTGGATCTATAATTAAAGGTGGGTTTAGTAAAGTGTTGAATCTTTTAGCAATCTCTTTCGGATTCAAAATAAAATCTACCAAACCTGTTGCAATAGATGAGTTTGGCATACCATCAAACTGAGCAGTTATTGGATCTTGAACAAAAATAACACCCCCATTTTCTTTAATAGTTTTTATACCTCTAGATCCATCAGAACCTGTACCAGATAAAATAACACCTATCGATTTTTCATAATATTCTTCCCCTAAGGTGTGGAAAAAAATATCTATTGGTAAATTTAAGTTATGTTTAGGCCCCTTATCTAACAAGTATAATTCTCTACCTTTAATGTGTAAATTTTTATTACGTTGATTTAGGTATATACAGTTAGGTTGAATGGTTAATTTATCTTCAGCAGTAAAAATTTTCATTTTGGTATGCTTTGCCAATAATTCTGGCATAAGACTTATAAAATCTGGTGATAGATGCTGAATAACAACAAAAGCCATTCCTGTATCTTCAGGGATATTGTCAAAAACTTGTTGAATTGCGTCTAACCCTCCTGCAGATGCACCAATTGCAACGACATATAATTCTTGCTTTTTCATGAAAATGAAAATTATGGGTTCGTTACAAAAATAATGAAAAAAATGAGTCTTAATAAAACTAAAAGCCATCTATATTAAATAGATGGCTTTTTAAATTAAAGAAAGAATAAATAATTATCCTAAAGTAACTCTTTTAAATGTAGATACTTCAACATCACCATAAGTACTTACATACTCAGCAACGTTTTTCTTTTCGTCTTTAATAAAAGCTTGGTCTAAAAGACATTGCTCCATATCTAAAGTGGTATTATCTGCAATAAAACGATCCATTTTACCAGGTAAGATTCTATCCCAAATTTTCTCTGGTTTACCTTCAGCAGCTAATTGAGCTTTAGCCTCTTCTTCAGCCTTTGTTAAAACTTCTGGAGTTAATTGAGACATAGAGATGTATTGAGGTACATTTTTTAATGTTTTACCCAATCTACCTAACTCTATATTATCTTTCTCGATAACTGCAATTCTAGCTTCTGTTTCAGCAGCTACATAAGCAGGATCAAAATCTTTGTAAGATAAAGTTGTAGCACCCATAGAGGCAACTTGCATAGCGATATCTTTAGCCAAAGTTTCAGCATTATCTACAACTGCAGATAACCCAACTAAAGCAGCAATTTTACCTATATGCGTGTAAGCACCAACATAAGCAGCTTCAATTTTTTCGAAAGCAGTAATGTCTAACTTTTCACCAACAACACCAGTTTGTTCTACTAATTTTTCAGCCACAGTTAAATCACCAAAACTCGCAGCTAAAAATTCTTCTTTAGTAGCACAGTTTAAAGCAATATCAGCAAATTCGCCTCCTAAAGCTATAAATTTTTCGTTTTTACCAACAAAGTCAGTTTCACAAGCTAAAACAATAGCAACACCTTCTGTTTTGGCGTCGTTAATTCTTGTTACTGCAACACCTTCTGTAGATTCTCTATCAGCTCTTTTTGCAGCAATTTTTTGACCTTTTTTACGTAAAATTCCAATTGCTTTATCAAAATCACCTTCTGCTTCTACTAATGCCTTTTTACAGTCCATCATTCCAGCTCCAGTAGCATCTCTTAATTTTTTTACGTCAGCAGCACTAATTTTTGCCATTTTCTTAATAGTTTTAAAGAAACGTTTGTTTCTAATTATATATTAAAATTATTTTTTTTCTTCTGTTGCAGGTGCTTCAGTAACTTCTGCTTCAACTTTAGCTTCCTCTTTTTTAGGAGCAGCTTTAGCTTCTTTTACTTTTTCTTTATCTGCTTTTCTGTCTGATAATCCTTCTGCAATTGCATCAGTAACAAAACCTAAAACTTTGTCAATAGATTTAGAAGCATCATCATTTGCTGGTATTACAAAATCAACCTGTCTTGGGTCAGAGTTTGTATCAACCATTGCAAAAATTGGAATGTTTAATTTCTGAGCTTCAGCAACAGCAATGTGTTCTTTTTTAATATCGATTACAAATAATGCACCAGGTAAACGAGTCATATCAGAAATAGAACCTAAATTCTTTTCTAATTTTTCTCTTTGACGATTAATTTGTAATTTTTCTCTTTTAGATAATGCATCAAAAGAACCATCTGTCTTCATTCTATCAATCTGAGCCATTTTTTTAACAGCTTTTCTAATAGTTACAAAGTTGGTTAACATACCACCTGGCCATCTTTCTGTGATGTAAGGCATATTTACAGATTTTGCTTTGTCAGCAACAATATCTTTTGCTTGTTTTTTGGTAGCAACAAATAAAATTTTACGTCCAGAGTTTGCAATTTTTTTCAAAGCTTCTGAAGTCTCTTCTATTTTAGCTGCAGTTTTATACAAATCAATGATGTGTACACCATTACGTTCTGTATAAATATAAGGAGCCATGTTTGGATTCCACTTTCTAGTTAAGTGACCAAAATGTACACCATTGTCTAATAATTCTTGAATATTAATGTTTGCCATTTTTAAAATGTGTTTACTTTCTGTTTTTTAAATCAATGATTAAGTAGTTTTATAAAATCTTAATCATTTAGATACTAAACTTTATAGTTAATAGTTTTTGGTTTCTGGTTATTAGTCAAGTATTTTAAAACTATAAACCAATAACCAAGAACCATCAACCAAATATTATCTTTTAGAGAACTGGAATTTCTTACGTGCTTTTTTCTGACCGAATTTCTTACGTTCAACCATTCTAGGATCACGAGTTAATAAACCTTCTGGTTTTAATACCAATCTGTGTTCTGGTTCTATAGAAACTAAAGCTCTGGTTATTGCCAAACGAATTGCTTCTGCTTGCCCAGTAACACCACCACCATAAACATTTACTTTAATGTCATAAGACGTTAAATTTTCAGTTAACATTAATGGTTGTTGTACTTTGTATTGTAAAGTTCCTGTAGTAAAGTAACTTTTGTAATCTTTTTTGTTTACTGTAATTGTACCTGTACCTTCTGAAAGATAAATACGTGCAACTGCAGTTTTTCTTCTACCGATTTTGTGAACTGTATCCATTATTTATAATCGTTAAGGTTAATAGCTTTAGGTTCTTGTCCTTGTTGTTTGTGCTCTCCACCTGCATAAACATACAAGTTTCTGTATAAAGCGCTACCTAAAGTGTTTTTTGGTAACATTCCTTTTACTGCTTTTTCGATTAATCTTGTAGGATCTTTCTCAAACATTTCTGTTGCAGTTAACGATCTTTGACCACCTGGATAACCTGTGTGACGAATGTAAGATTTGTCTCTCCACTTGTTTCCAGTTAATACTATTTTTTCTGCGTTGATAATAACCACGTTATCTCCACAATCTACGTGAGGAGTATAATTTGGTTTGTATTTACCTCTAATTAGCTTAGCTACTTTAGAAGCTAGACGACCCAACGTTTGCCCGTCCGCATCAACTAAAACCCACTCCTTATTTACGGTAGCTGCGTTTGCTGATACTGTTTTGTAACTTAATGTGTTCATAATTACACTATTAGTTTTTGTTTATTAATAAAAATAAGTTTTCCTTAAAAAAGGAGTGCAAATGTATTGCTTTTTATTGGTTTGACAAATAGCGGGTTAGAATAATTTAAGTTGATTGCCAGTAATTTGAGGATAATTAAAAGTATTATTGTTTACATGATTAATTATGAGGTTAAACAATTAAAAAAATAAAGATATTAGAAGTAACATTAAATATCATTGATGATATGGTATTTGTAAATACTTGTTGGTTTTATGTTAGAATATTTTGAATTTCATAAATATTCTATAAAATTATTAACAAAAAGTTAAGAAAATAGAAAGTTACTTTTGTAGTCGAATTAAAGTAATCACACTTTTGTGTATAATTTTAAAGCTGACCAACTGAATGCAACAAAATTACATTTTTAAATTTCTAGCTGTTTTCGTTTTTTTATCAGTAAAAACAACAGCTCAAAATGCCTTAGAAAATAAAATACCTAAAAGAATATACACTACAAAACCTTTACTAAAGGTGCCAATTATTGATGGTGATGTTTCTGAAGATGCTTGGAATGTTGTAGAATGGTCTTCTGATTTTACAGAGAAAGATCCAGATGAAGGTACTTCTCCTGCTCATCAAACAATGTTTAAGGTAATGTATGATGAAAAGTATTTATACATAGCAATTCGCGCTTTAGATAGCGAGCCAGATTTAATCCAAAGAAGATTAAGTAGAAGAGATGGTTTTCAGGGCGATCGTGTAAATGTTATTATTGATAGTTATCACGATAAAAGAACAGCGTTTGTGTTTACAACGACTGCTGCAGGGGTTAAAGGAGAGGAGTTTGCCTCGCAAAATGGAGATAATTGGGATGATAGCTGGAACCCTATTTGGTATACAAATGCCAAAATTGATGATAAAGGTTGGACAGCCGAGATGAAAATTCCTTTTAGTCAATTACGATTTGGAAAAGCGGAAGAGCAGGTTTGGGGTTTTAACGTAAATAGAACCATCTTTAGATTGCAAGAACGATCGCTTTGGCAAAGAATCCCAAATGATCAAGCAGGTTTTATTAGTGAAGCAGGTGAGTTGCATGGATTAAAAAACTTAGTTTCTCAAAAGCAATTAGAAATTCAACCATTCACAGTTTTACAATACGACAAATATCCAGCAGAGGCTGGAAATCCTTTTAGAACTGGTAAAGATTTTAAGTTTAATGCAGGTTTAGATGCAAAAATTGGAATAACCAATGATTTGACTTTAGATTTAACTGTGAATCCTGATTTTGGTCAAGTAGAGGCAGATCCTGGAGCAATTGCGTTAGATGGTTTTCAAATTTTCTTTAGGGAACAGCGTCCGTTTTTTGTAGAAAATAGTAATATTTTCGATTACGAATTTGCAAATGGAAGTGATAATCTGTTTTACAGCAGAAGAATTGGTAGAAATCCACATAGGTCTGCAAATCTTTTAAATGGAGAATTTGCGAACGAACCGCAAAACTCAAGAATTTTAGGTGCTGCAAAGTTCTCTGGCAAAACTAGAGATGGTTGGTCAATAGGAGTTTTAGAAAGTGTGACAGGAAATGAATTTGCAGAAATAAGACAAGTTGATGGACAAACCAGAGACGAAATTGTAGAACCACTAACCAACTATTTTGTTACACGTGTTCAAAAAGATTTTAACGACAGAAATTCTTTTATTGGCGGAATTTTTACAGCCACGAATAGGTACTTAAATGGCAATTTTAATGAACTGCATAAAGCAGCGTATTCAGGTGGAATTGATTTTCAACACAACTGGAAGAATAGAGAATACTTTTTGGACGGAAATGTAATTTTTAGTCATGTTTTAGGAAGTGAAGAGGCCATTGCTAGAACCCAAAAAACATTACGTCATAATTTTCAAAGAACAGATGCAACTCATGTTGCTGTAGACCCCAATAAAACGTCTTTATCTGGTACTGGTGGTAGAATAGAAATGGGTAAAAATGGGGGAGGAAATTGGCGATATAATGCAGGTGTAATTTGGCGATCTCCAGAATTAGAACTCAATGATGTAGGATTTTTAAGAAGAACTGATGAAATTATTCAGTTTACTAATTTGAATCACTTATGGCAAATACCAACAGAATCGTATAGAAATATCAGAGCAAGATTTGAGCAAGCTACGTATTACGATTTTGAAGGTAATTTAAACAGAGTTCGTTTAGAATTGAATGGTGAAATTAGTTGGATTAATAATTGGTGGACTGAGGCTGGTTATGGTACCGATGTCAATTATTTCGATAATTTTTATTTAAGGGGTGGGCCAAGGTTTAAAAGACCAAACACTTCTTTTGCCTATTTTTTCTTTGGTTCTGATAGAAGCAAATTGTTTAGTTTTACTTTAGGATATTCAAACAGGCACACTGCAGAAAAGGTTGTGGGTAGAGATCGCTTTGTTATTCGTACAAATTATCAACCAACAGATGCAATGAGCATGTCTTTAAATGTAGAGTACGCAAATTTGTATGATAGAACACAATATGTTACTGAGTCTAATTTTAATGATATTGAAAGATATATATTAGGACGAATTCAAAATCAGACACTAACTACCACTTTACGTGTAAATTACAGTTTTACACCAGATATTTCTCTGCAGTTTTATGGGCAGCCGTTTATTTCTAAAGGAAAATTTACAGATTTAAATCGAGTCGTAAATCCAGTAGGTGCTGGTATTAATGATAGGATAGCTGTATTTGATGATAATCAAATTAGTTTTCAGAATGATACCTATTTAATCGATGAAAATAGAGATGGAACCACTGATTATTCTTTTGATAATCCCGACTTTTCATTTGTACAATTACAAACCAACTTAGTAGCAAGATGGGAGTATATTCCTGGTTCAGAATTGTTTTTAGTTTGGTCTAGAGGTTCTGTGGGCAGTGCTGCAATTTCTGAAGAGCTAGTTGATGCTGTTTCAGAGCAAGTATTTAATGCGCCAGCAAACGATACTTTTTTAGTGAAATTTACGTATCGTTTTAGAAGGTAATTCATTAAAAATACTTAGAAAAATATATAGTGATTAGGTGTGTTTATATAATTTTTTTACCTTTTACACAATCATACGTTACACTTATTTATTCTGTTTTTTTGATACTAAGGAATAATTTAAGTTTTAAATTGATAGCCTTTTTCATTTTCTAATCACATTATAAAAATAAGTTTTACTGTTCTGTGTGTTACTAATATCATCAACTTAAAAACTAGTCATAAATATGTTTTTAAACAGATTACTATATTGCAGCCTTGTAGTTTTGAATTAGTGTTATGCAGACCGTAAAAAAAAAGTAGCTACAAGGATTTCTTTTTTTAGCAAAACAACCTGTAATTAATAGACATTTTTATTCGCATATAGGTTTGTCGCACTTAACTTTTAACTTTCCTTTAAAATCATGGCTTCTGAGTTGATGCAATAACGCAATCCACTAGGTTCTGGGCCATCAGGAAAAATATGACCTAAATGTGCATCACAAGTATTACACATCACTTCTACTCTAATCATTCCAAAAGAGGTGTCTTTATGGTATTTAATTGCATTTTCCTTTATAGGTTGCGTAAAACTTGGCCATCCTGTGCCAGAACTAAACTTTATGGTAGAATCAAATAATGGTGTGTTGCAACAAATACAATTGTATTGGCCTTCATCGTAAATGCTACATAAAGCACCACTATGTGGTCTTTCAGTTCCTTTTTGTCTGGTAATTCTAAATTGCTCAGGTGTCAATTGTATTTTCCATTCAGCATTTGTTTTTTCAACTCTTTTATCGGGTGTAGGATTTCCTTTTGTAGTAAAGTGCATTACTTCTTTCCAAGTCAGCATAGTTTGTTTTCTTTTTAAATATTAAATACCTTGTTACTTTGTAAATAATTGTTAATTTGTAATCTCTTGAAAGTAAAACATAAAATTACGACAAAAATCAACAAAGTAATATTTAAGTAGTGAATTACGTTGTAGTTTTTTTCGATTCATTTTTAAAATAACCTAATATGAGTACATTAATTGCTAACGCACAAAAATTCGTTTTTGACTTACTAAGCAATCAACTAGACACAAAGTACGTATATCATAATTTAGCACATACCCAAAGGGTTGTTGAAAAAACCAAAGAGCTAATTGCTAATATAGAAATTGAAGAATTAGATGCAGAAAATGCAGTAATTGCAGCTTGGTTTCATGATACTGGTTTTACCAAAAATGCAGAAAATCATGAGGAAGAAAGTGCACGCATTGTTAAGGGGTTTTTATTAACAAATTCCATAACTCAACAAAGAGTAGAGGCTATTGTTCAACTCATTTTGGCAACTAAAATGAATCATAAGCCCAAAAACGATTTAGAGAAAATTATTATTGATGCAGATTGTGGGCATTTAGCATCCAAGAATTTTTTTGATTACAATTCGTTGCTTAGAAAAGAGTGGGAGCTAACAGGGGTTAAGAAAAGTTCTGATGAAGATTGGATTAAAGAAAATATCCGTTTTTTTTCTGTTCAACATCGGTTTAATACAGAATTTGCTTTAAAAAATTGGACAAAAAGAAAAGAGAAAAATCTTTCTAAGTTGATGAAAAACTTAAAGAGTTTACAAGAAAATCTTAGAAAATTCAAACAAAAACAAGAAGCTTTAAAAATAAAAAAAGACAAAGTAAAGGTGCCTGAAAGAGGTATAGAAACTATGTTTAGGGTAGCTTTAAAAAACCATATGACTTTAAGTAATATTGCAGATACTAAAGCCAATATTTTACTTTCTGTAAATGCAATTATTGTTTCTTTAGCGCTGTCAAATTTATTGCCTAAATTAGATAATCCTTCTAATTCGCATTTGTTTGTGCCTACTATTATTTTTGTGTTTTTTACAGTGGTTTCTATGATTTTATCAATATTAGCTACCAGACCTAATGTTACTGAGGGTAAGTTTACCAAACAAGATGTGGCCAATAAAAAAGTAAACCTATTGTTCTTTGGTAATTTTCATCAAATGAAATTAGAAGATTTTGAATGGGGAATTTCTGAAATGATGCAAGATCGTGATTATTTATACGGTTCGTTAACTAAAGATTTGTATTTTTTGGGTTTAGTTTTAAATAGAAAGTATAAAATTTTAAGAATTACATATACGGTTTTTGTTATCGGAATTGTAACTAGTGTAATTGCATTTGCATTATCGTTTAAAATGCAAGAAGTTAGTTGATTAATGGTAATTTAAACTTTTAATAACACTTTATTAAACCTATAAAATTAATTAGTTATATTTGCCACAAAACCCTAAATTATGTTATCAGAAAAAAGATCACTTAAATCTTCAAGTAAAATGAAGCTCTTCTATAAAATAGCAGTTTTATTTTTTTTATTTTCTTTTCAATCTTATGCTCAAAATATTTCTATCAATGAAATTATGTCTTCCAATGAGACAACAGCCTCAGATGAAGATGGAGAATTTGAAGATTGGATAGAAATTTATAATTACGGAACAACCAGCGTAAATTTAAACGGCTTTGGATTGTCAGATCAAGTAGATAATCCTTCAAAATGGGTTTTTCCAAACATAGAATTAGCTGCTAAAGAATATATAATTGTTTGGGCTTCAGACAAAAATAGAGCTATAGATAAAGATGAATTGCATGCAAATTTTAAAATTAAATCTGGTGGAGAAGCTATAATTTTATCAAATGCATCAGGAGTAAAAATTAGTGAATCTCCTGCTGTAGCTTTAGCAACAGATAAATCTTATGGTAGAATTCCTAATGGTACTGGAAACTGGACTTTTTTAGAAACGCCTACTCCTAAGACAAATAATTCTGGAGCGTCAAGTGCAGTCCCAGAAAAAGTAGCTATTAATGAAATATTATCATCAAATGTAGCTGGTATTCAAGATGAAGATGCCAATAATGAAGATTGGATAGAGATCTACAATTATGGCACTGATGCTATAAACTTATCTGGTTTCGGTTTATCTGATGATAGAGCTTTGCCATACAAATGGGTTTTTCCTGCAATTACAATTAATCCAAATCAGTATATTATAGTTTTTGCTTCGGGTAAAGATCGCAGCAATGCAGGAGCTCAGTTACATACCAATTTCAAAATTGGTGCAGGTGGTGAAACTTTACTTTTAACAAATGGAAATGGATTATTAATCAGTGGAGGGCCTTCCGCAAATTTAGCAGAAGATACTTCTTATGGAAGACAACCTGATGGAACAGGTTCTTGGTTCTTTTTTGACACACCAACGCCAGGTGCATCGAATGTAGAAAGTGGTTCTACCACATCTTTAGAACCACCAACATTCTCGCACACATCTGGTTTATATACAGATAGTTTTGACTTATCATTATCTACAGATGTGCAAGGCGCAACAATTGTATATACTTTAGATGGTTCAGAACCAGATATTAATAATTTAAATGGTTCTAGTTTTCAATATAAAAATGATTATCCTTACGAAGTAGGTGATAGCTTTGGAGCATTGTTAAATCAAAGTTACCAATCTTTTTCATACACAGGGCCAATTACGATGAGAGATCGATCTAATGACGAGGATGTTTTAGCTAGAAAAAATACGGTAGCTGAAGATATTTATATTCCGCCAGTAAAGCTGCGAAAAGCAACAGTATTAAGAGCCAAAGTTTTTTTAAACGGAAAAGGGTCTAGAACTAGAACAAGAAATTATTTTATTTGGGCAAATGGTAATCCTTATAATGTTCCTGTAATATCTTTAACCACATTCGAAGAGAATTTATTCGGTTATGAAAAGGGTATCTACACCTCAGGTAAAATTTTTGATGATTTTAGAATAGAAGAGCCAAACACTAATGTGGGGTCAAGAGGAGATGTTAATAATTATGGGCAAAGTGGTGTAGAATGGGAGCGTGAAGTAAATGTACAAGTATTTAATGAAAATCTAGAATCTATCTTAAACCAAGATGCTGGTCTTAGAATTCATGGTAATACCTCAAGAGCACACATTCTTAAAAACTTAAGACTTTATGCAAAGAGTGAATATGATGAAGAGAATGAGTTTAAGTTAGATATTTTTGATCAACAAATACCAGGCTCTCCAGAACCTTATAACAATACATTTAAAAGGTTAATGCTTCGTGGAAATGGTAGTGGTGGTCAAATTGCAAATGATATGGTTTTTAGCAGGCTCATGCAACCGTTTTTTAATGGTATCATGAGAATAAAAACAGCTGTTAATTTTATAAATGGCGAGTATTTTGGAATTACAGCTTTTAGAGACCGTTTTGATGTGCACCACATAGCAAATAATTTTGGTTTAGACAGCGATAATGTATCTATTGTAAGTTGTATTGGAACTTGTTCAAGACAAGATGGACCAGAAGATCGTGAAAGTAACCCTGAAAGGGTATTACGATATTTATTTAAAGATTTGGTACATAATGATCTAAAGTCGGATGCTGAGTACCAAAAAGTTGCAGACATTTTAGATATAGACTCATATATAGATCATCTTGTTATAGAAATATTTTCAGAAGGGGATAGTTATGAAACTAAGTTTTGGAGGGCTACAAATCCTGTAAATGACGAATTTGGAGATGGTAAGTTTCGTATTTATACTCAAGATTTTGAAGCAGCAATGGCTAAAAGAACGAATTGGCTATATGAATTTTCTTTAGATTCTAAATATAATTGGCAACGTAATATATTTTCAAACCTAATTGATAACGATGGTTTTAAGGTGAAATTTATCAATCGTACTGCAGATTTATTAAACACAGGATTCACTATAGAAAGATTTGACGCTATTGTAAATGCAACTTTTGACGAGGTAGCACCACTTTTAGAAGAAGATAGAAATCGTTCTCCAAGATTAAGATTTTATGAGGACATCGATAAAGAAAAACTATTAAGTTGGATTCAAGAAAGACCAGCTAGGTTTAGAGACCAAATAAATGAGTTATTCAATATAGACAAAACTATTGACGTAAGATTAAGTGTATCTAATAATAATGCAGGATATATCACTTTAAATACTGTAGATATTAAAGGATCTACACCTGGTGTAAATGATAAACCATACCCATGGACAGGAGTATATTTTAATAATATTCCAATTACGTTAGAGGCAAAGCCAAGAGCTGGTTATACTTTTTCTTATTGGACAGGAGCCTCTTCTAGTACCAGTAGTAAAATAACCATTACACCTACTGATGATTTACAAATAAGAGCTGTATTTACACCAGACGAAGATTACGATCACTTGTTGTATTTCTGGCTTTTAGATGATGAAATTGAGAATGATACACCATTAGAAACTTTAAACTCTACGTATTCAAGAAACAATGCAATAGCAAAATTGAATTATAACTCATCACTTGCAGGATATCCTTTTGATAAAAGTGATGCAAATTGGAGAAAAGCGTCTTTAGAAAGAATTGATGAACCTACAATAATTAATTACCAAGGTATAGCAAATAATGACATTCCATTTGCGCCACAAATAATGAAAGGTGTGCAAATAAAGCAACCTTTTCAATCAGGTGGTTCAGAAAACGCTCTTGAATTAGATTTTTCTACAATAGATTACGAAGAGGTAAAAATTTCTGTAGCAATTACTTCAGATGGTGCTGCAAATAGTATAACTGCCCAATATTGGAACGGCTCTGCTTGGGTATCATCTAACATGCCTAATAGTACGCAATCAATTACTGCTGATTATGAAAGAAAAGAATTTGATTTTTCTAATGTAGCTATGGCAGATGAAAACGAAAGTTTTAAAGTAAGGTTAAGTTTTGGTGGTGCAAATATGACTGCAGATGAAGGCAAAAAAGTAATCATCAATAATATTGCTATAAGTGCTGTTGATAAAAATGTGTTGTCTGCAAAAGATTTTATTGCGTCAAAGAACAGTATAGATATTTACCCTAACCCTGTAAATAATAGAATTTATATTTCATCTAACAACACTATAGACAAAGTTTTAGTATATAATATTTTCGGACAAATGTTATACAAATCATCAGAAAATAAAAGCGATGCTACTATAGATGTGAGTAATTTTGCCAAAGGTGTTTATTTGGTTAAAGTTTTTACTGGTGAAAATTCTATGACTAAAAAAATAGTTAAAAAATGATATTTTTAAAAATATCACATACAAAATAGCATACTTTGTATACTACATCAAAAGGCATTTAAAATTAGTTTAATTTAATTTCAGTTGATGAAATTGACAGAACATTTTAATGGAAGCGTGTTTGTACAAAGTATGTATTAAAAATTTCTTCTTTATTTAAAGTTTTAAACAAACTATTGTGGTTTTAGCGGGTCTTAGATATAGAGGTAGTCATGTAAGTAATCTTTTAGAAGGTAATATAACTAGTTAAAGTTACTTTAAGACAAAAATAAAATTATAGAAACTGAACATATTTTGGATAAAGCGCTCGTAGATACTGTTAATCAATTTAAACCAATTTCATTAGATGAAATGAACAGCGTTGCTTTAATGAAAAGAACGGATACAAAGTATGTAATTAATATTTCTACCTTACCTAAGGTGTTAAGCAAACTTCTAGATTCTTATCGCGTATTAGAGATAGATAGTAGACGCATTATGAACTATTCTTCCTTATATTTAGATACCAATAATTTTAAGTTTTACTTAGATCATCATAATGGAAGAGTAAACAGAACCAAAATAAGGCAACGCAAATACGTAGATTCTGATCTAACTTTTTTAGAGATAAAAAAGAAAAACGGAAAAGGAGAAACCAATAAGTTTAGGATAAAAATTGATGATTTTGAAACAGAATTGTCTCAAACCTCTAAAGAATTTATCTCGGAAATTACAGAAGCAGACTATAATTTACAAACTAGTTTATGGAATAGTTTTAACAGAATTACGTTGGTAAACCTGAAAGAAAATGAGAGAGTTACCATAGACTTAAATTTAACGTACTCTTTAGGTGATCAAGTAAAAAAATATAATAACATAGTGGTTGTTGAATTAAAACAAAGTAGATTCGATAGAAAATCTTTAGTAGTAGAGGCTTTGAAAAATTTTGGCCATAACCCTTATAGTATAAGCAAGTATTGTATTGGAGTGGCAAATCTTTATAAAAATTTAAAGCACAATACCTTTAAATCAAAATTATTAAAAATAAATAAAATATCTGCCTAGTATGGATTTTATGAATATACCCTTCTTCGACAAGGATTTTTACAAATTGCTTTTTCTTTTTTCTTTAAACTTGGTGTTTTTAACCATTATTGTAAGGTGGTTTTATTACAGTAGTACACGTAAAAAAGATTATTTATTTACTTTTTATTTGATAAGTATTATTGTCTTCTTTTTAACATTTACCCTAAAAAAATACAATATAGATGTAGGTTTAGCACTTGGTCTCTTTGCTATTTTTGGTATTATAAGATATAGAACAGAGTCTATACCTATTAGAGAAATGGGGTATTTGTTTATTGTAATTGGTATATCAATTATGAACGCACTAGCCAATAAAAAATTAAGTTATGTAGAAATTTTCTTCTCTAATTTTGCCATAGCCATTGCCATTGGCGTAATTGAAAAGCTTTGGCATTTAAAATACGAGATTACTAAAAAAATAACTTACGAAGTTATTGAAAACATTAAGCCAGAGAATTACAATATCTTAAAAGAAGATTTAGAAACAAGAACAGGTTTAAAAATTAATCAATTAACTATTGGCGATGTTGATTTTGTAAAAGATAGCGCAACAATAATTATACACTACAACAAATCAGAAAATGAAAAATAAACCTTTTATAATTATTATAGTGCTTCTTTGCACAACCATAAATTATGGTCAAGAAGATGATAATAAAGATTTTGCTTTATGGAACTCAATAGGGGTGAAATACGCTCCAATTAAAAGGTTAAAATTAGGTGTAGAGCAACATTTAAGACTAAAAGAAGATGCATCTACTACAGATGAATATTTTACAGAAGTTCAGGCAGAATTCGAAATCTTAAAAAATTTAGAGATTGGTGGAGCTATGCGTTTTATAAAAGAAAATGATAATGTTGGTAAAATACAAGGCTACGAAAAGCACTTTAGATATAATGTTGATTTAAGTTATAGATTAGAGCTTATTAAAAAATTAGACATTGCTTTTAGGTTACGTTACCAAAATAAAAGAGAATTAGATTTAGAGGATGGTGTTGAGGACATTCCTGGTGAAACACTTCGTTTTAAAACAGCCTTTGAATATAGTATCAAAAATTGGCCTTTAGATCCTGAATTTGCTGTAGAAATTTTTAATAGAAAAAGAGATGGTGCTGCTTTTATTGGTGATGCAAAATTAAGCAGATACAGGCTTACTTGGGGTGCAAGTTATAATTTAAAAAAGTTTGGTAAGTTTGGTATCTACTTTAGGTATCAAGAAAACACTAGAGTAGATAACGATTTTCAAACAAAAATATTAGGCTTAAAATACTCGTATTCTATTAATTAATTTAGGTACATTAAGCCTCAATTTCTTTGATTAGGTCTTTGAAAGTTATAATGTTTTGCTCATCAAAATCCTGTTGATATTTTACCTCAACTCTCAGCGCTTTGAGTCCAGAAACACCTTGTAAGTTTTCTAATTCTAGGTATTCTATTTTGCCTAATTGTTTTTTAGATTGTAAATAGGTAATATATTTAAGATATTCTTGAGCATCTTTTTCTTGCGAATATACAATTGCGATTTTACCTGGCATTGTTAAACGATTTTTAGTGCCTTTTATGTAAGCTTTATCAATGCGTTTTTTTAGAATTTCATATCTAATATTGTAGGCACCATCCACATCAAATTGCTTTTCGTCCATCCTAAATTTTATAGCCATAGCATTGCTATGCACTAAAATTAACGAAGCAACACGTAAGTCGTTTTTCATGTTTTTACGCTCATAGTAGGCTAAGTTTTCCATCTCACAGGTAACTTGTAATTGCCACAAACGCAGGTTATACAAATACAAGTTATCAAAGCTTTTATGTTTTGTAATAGATTGCCCAATATACATGTTATATTCAACACCATCTGTTTTATAACGCTCGTAATAATGAGGAAACATTTCTTGCGCTTGTTTTTGCCTATTGTCTAAGAATTTAGAAAGTTTATCATTTAAAAGGGTTACACTGTCTTCATACTCTTTTCTTCGTTCGTAAACTACATTTAAGTTGTTATCTAAACGATTCATATAGATGTTTACCTTTTCTAAAAGTTCTGTATTAATATTTTTTATATGATTAAAAACAGGATAAATTTCACTGCTTAAAAAATCGAGAATGCTTACTTCATCACCAGCATCTAATCCTTGTTTTACATCATTTAAATAAGAGGTAACTCGAAACATTAATTCATTATAGATAGGTAATTTCTCGCTTTTACAAGCATCTTTTAAAACTGTAATGGCTAATGTTAGTTGTGTAGTTAAATCTTCTTTAATAGCTTTATTTCTTGCATCAGATGAGCCTTTAATATCACTTTGACCAAATAACGGGTACACATCGTTAAAAACAATTTCATCTAATTTGGCATTATCATTAGATTGGCTTTCTAAATGATATTTTTCTGCAGCTTCGTAAAAACGCCATTTTACAGCTTGATGTATAGAAGTGTAGTTTTCTTGTATGGTAGCTTCTAAGACATTTTGACGTTCTTCTGATGTACGTTTAACAGCGGCTTCAAAAACAGGAATAATATCTTTTAGTTTGTTAATGTTAACCGAGTTTAAATCATAGGGCCTAGGAGATCCTATTTCTAGTAGTGCTAAATCTCCATTTGCAGTGGCTACAATTGGAATTAAAATAATGCTTTGTATACCAGAATCGTGTAAATTTTGGTAAAAAGGATTTTTATTGGTAGCTGAGCCATATTTATTTACATCAGAAATAATAAACGTTTCGTGGTTTTTTAACACCTTATCCATAATACCATTACAGAAGTAACCATTATCGCATTCTATTTCAGTACTTTTATTTAAGATGATGCTGTTAGACTGTTTTACAACTGTTTCACAAACTTTAGAATTAATATTATCGTAAATAGAGTAGCCTAATTTAAGATCTTTAATACTATAAAAGTCTCTTAGATTGTTTTGTAATTTGTAAATTAAATCATCACCACCTGCCAATAAGTTCGCCTTAATTGCAGAAAGCATTTCTTCTGAGGTTACGTCAAATAAACTTATCAAACCAAAACCTTTAAAAATATAGCTATTTGGTGGAAATTTTTCTTTCCATATTTCTATATTTTCGTAATTGTTTAAGAGTTCTTTAAAATCTTCTTGGGTTAAATTGGGTGCGTGTGCTGTGGGTGTTATTTCAGAAAAATCTGCATTAAAAGTAGCCCTGTAATATTTCATAGTACCAGTTGTTTTGTCTGGAATATCAAAATAAAAAGGTCTTTTTATATCAATATTAAAACCATATACGGCTCCTAAAATAAAAGTACAAGCCATAACATACATACTATTGTCTTCAAAATTACGAACTGTAAATTCGTAATCATCACCTGCATTGTTTAGTATTTTTTCAAATCGATCTGTAAATTTAAATGAGGCAAAAGAAAAAGGTACGCTAGCCGCTTTTATTTCATTTAAGCGCAATGGCTCTGGAAATAAAGGATCTAATAATAAGTTTATTTGATCTTTATAGGTTTTTAATAAACTAAAGTCAGAAAATCCATCATTTAATTCAGGGTGATTATTGAATAGATCTACCATTTTAAGAGCAGCAGTATGAAAAGGATGGGCTTTAAATTCTTTTTGCGCATATTTTTCAAAAGTTACAAATACCTTTTTAAAAGAAATATTTAACTGAAGTGGTAATTCTATATTTTCTATACTATTAGATTCTATGATCTTCATAACCTTAATTTACACTTTTTTGTCGTACAAAGTTCTTACAATTTACAAAACTATAGTTTTATTGAAGAATATTAGTAGATAATATGTTTTTTTAAGGAGATAAGTTTTATGAAACAAAAAAGCATTTAACGATTCGTTAAATGCTTTTGTATCTATTTTGAGTATGTTATTGAATGTCGGGTTGCCTAATTCTAGGATCCCATTTTTGTAATTGTTTCTTTATTTCGTTAGTTACTTCTGTATCGTTTTTAAAATACCAATCTACATTTTTATAGGTAATTGTACCATCACTTGCATAGTGAAAAAATACAATAGCGTTAACATATGGGTACTTTTTATTAAAGTTTTCTAATGTCTCACCAAACCATTTGGCTCTGCTTCCACCAGGTTTTAAACAACCAAATTCAGCAATCATTATTGGTTTATAAAACGCAGCCAATTGGTCGTAATAATTACCAAAAATTTCTTTAAAAGTCCACCAATCACTCCAACTTGTACTTGTACCATAATTTAAAGCACCTGTTGCAATAATATCTACATAATCTTCACCAGGGTAATATTCTTTAAATTTTCCATAAGATAAATGCGGACTCCAAACCCAAATAACATTTGTAGCGCCAACAGATTCAAAAACATCTCTAACGTGTTTAAAAGCAGCTACATATTCTTCTGGTTCGTTGTTTTGAGGTCCCCAAGGATAACGATATGGGTCATTCATTTCATGCCCCATTCTTAAATAAATGGGTGTATCTACTTTTGCAGCTTCAGTAGCCCATTCTTTAATATAAGCATCATAATCTCCATTAGCAATTGAGGCTAAACCATGGTCGTTTCTTTGCTCTAAATCTTTTATTTTCGGAAAATTTTCTTTTGAGAATTTTTCTAACCAAGGTTCCCAAGTAATCATAGGTACAGAGCCTATCCTTACTATAGCATCAATTTTATTTTTTGGAAAGTCATAAATTTGCCCTTCTCCCCAAGCTTTATAAATTTGAATGATTGGAAAAGTTAGTGCTAGTGAATCTTCTAAATTTATAATATTTTCATAAGACTCTCCATTGCTATCATCTGCAGCACCAAATAAAATGTTTTTACTTTTTAAAAGGGCATATTTGTTTTTTCTTTGGTCTTTAAACCAATCTAATTTTTTATCTCTATTTATTTCTCTTTTTCCTAAAATATTATCTTGTTCTATATCTTTTACCATATTACCTATACTTTCTAAAAACCCTCCTAAAGGTCCTTTAGAACTTTTGCTTACGGTACTTAAACCGTAAACTATAAAATAGCCTAATACTAAAGCAAGCAGAACATTAAATATTCTTTTAGATTTTTTTTTGAATGATGACATAATTCTATTTTGATTTATAATGACTTTGATTCAAAACCATTTATTTGGTATAACTAATTTTTTTAACTTTCTATAGATAATTACTTTACTTTTATTTTTTTGTCTTTAGTGATAACGATTCTACTCCAAGCGTTTTCTGCTTTTAAATATAAAGATTTATAAGCAGCAACCAGACCTCCAAAAAACTGTAGAAATGCAATTAAAGCAAAACCTAACATTCCCCAAGTTTTTTCTGCAGTTAATATTAATTCGCTTTGAGGTATGTAATACCTTCTTTCTACATAAACTCCAACAACCATAAGTATAAATAAGATACAGTAAATGATTAGTGGTTTTACAAACGGACTCATAAAGCCTTTAACTGCTACTTTTGCAGTAGGAATGTAAGGAACTTTTTTATTGATTAACGCTAAAAGAAATGCATAGGTAAATACAGGCCAACAAGAGTATTTTAAGACCATACCTCTCCAATGAATTCCTCTTTCTGTTTTGGTATCACATAGAAAACGTTGTGCATGTGCGTAAACTAAAATGGCTATTAACACAATTGGAGCGCCAAGTACAAGAAACTCTGTAAAATCCATACTAGCAGGACTTATTTTTGTTGTAAAAAATAAAACGGGTACAAAAACAAAAAATGCAGTCATTGGCCCTACTAAATAGTAAGTTCCTATTGAAAAATAAGACAATTTTTGCCAAAAGCTTAAAGTTTTAAAGGCTCTAGGCATTTCATCAAAAAGCATTTCAAATACACCTCTTGCCCATTTTAGTTGTTGTTTACAAAAAGATGTAAAATCTTCTGGAACCAAACCACGACTTACAATTACAGGATTATATACAGATTCCCATCCTTTTGAATGAATTCTAATAGAAGTATTTAAATCTTCAGATAAACCAGTGGCATGACCCCCAATACTTTCTAAAGCTTTTCTTCTAAACGTACAATTAGCGCCAATAGCAACAGCACCTCCATACCCATATAAAGCCATTTGAGTTGGGCCATAAAAGGTGTAAGTTTGTTCTGCAGCTGCTTGTGCAGTGAATGAACGAAACATATTATAATATCCTTGACTTACTTGAACAAATCCTATTTTTTCATCTTGAAAAAAACCTAAGGTTTGATCTAAAAAATTAGGAAACACAATATGATCTGGATCTAAAACTAAAATAAATTCTTCTTTAGTTATCTTTAAGGCTTCATTAATTTTACCAGCTTTAGCCCCAGGTATATTTACTAAATTTAGCCAAACTGCCCCGTGTTTTTCTGCTAATTCTTTAAAAGCAACATCTTCTGTATCGTCTAATAAATAGGTTGTATGTGGGTAATTTAAATTTTCTAGCGCTTTAAGGGTGTTTTCAAACATCGATAAAGGCTCTCCAGGAGATGATGTTGTAAAAACAGCTACACTTAAATCTTTTTTAGGAACGGGTACTTCTTGGGGTTTTTTTATGCGTAAATAATTAATCCAAATTAAAGCAATTCTAATAACACCATAGCCAAAAAGTAAACTTAAAATTATGAACAGCGGAAAATTTTCTATGTGCTCTTTTCTAAACCACCATTCCATTAAGTTAAACATACTTAACAAACCTGCGAGTGTTAAGCCTAAAAATATAGCTTTATCTAAGCTAGTTACCTTTTTAGCTTGTTTAAATACCCATAAATCATCTCTTAATTTTGAATTCATTAAAATGTGAAATTTAATCCGAAGTTAATATTTTGTCTATTATAAAAAAACGTTTTTTGATCTATGTATGCAATTTTTGCTTTAAAACCTTTAGAAAAATTGTAGTTAATGCTTCCTGTATATTCTACAGGTGTAAAAGTGGCGTCATATAAACCACCAATTTCAAACTCATTAGTAGCTGTTAGTACAGGGTAAGGATTTCTAATATTACCAATAAAACCATAATTTACTTTTGTTTCAATAGATAATTTTTTTGTGACCTTGTAATTTAAAAGAAATAAACCTGAGTGAATTTCTTGTTCTTTGGGTGTAAAGTAAGGGTTATAAATACCTACTCCCTGATTGTCAAAGAAAAATAAAATTTCTTCAGAGTCTGTATAATTAAAGCTGTAACCAAATTGAAAACTAAATTTATTAGTTTTTATAGGTTGTGATAAAATCCAGGCACCCATGGATTGTATTTCGTTTTCATCTGTAAAAAATTGATGGTCATACCAAGCATGGAAAATGATCCATTTATTGTTATAATCTATTTCTGAAAAAAGACTTTTATAAGTAAGGTTAATTGAAGTACTAGCAATTGTACCAAGCAAACTATTTTTTGCTGCACCAATTTTTACAGAAGCTTTTTTAAATAGATTTTTTGTAAGGCTGATGCCTCCAATCCAATCAGATTTATCTGAATGATTTTCATACAAACCTCCAAATATGTTAGCTTTAAGCTTTATACTATTAAAATAAAACTGATTTTTTAACTTAAGAAGAAACGCTCCTTCTTTTTGAGGTGAAAAATTGTATCTTGATATTTCTAATTCTGGGCTTAAATATTTAGAAATATATTCACCAGTAGTTATATGTGTGGCAAAATAATCTAGAGGTTGAGAGTCGGTTTGGTACTCAAAATTAGTTTTTATATACGTTGCAGTTACAGATTCAATTTCTGATTCTAAATTTTTTGTATAATTTGTATTTGGGTAAATCTCATTAATTTTTCCAATTATCTTTCTAGATTTTTTTAGGTCTCCTTTCCAGTAATTGATATTGGCTTGCATTAATAGAAACTCTAAATCTTTAGAATTCTCATCTAAAAAATCAGATAAAATACTTTCTACCTTGTCTATTTCGCCAGTTTTATACAAAAACCGTGCATAATCTAATTGTAGATTTTTATCAGAGCTATTTATTGAAATGGCTTTTTTAAATTTCTTTTTTGCTTCTTTATGATTATTATTCATTGATAAAGCATAGGCATATAACCAATTGATATATAGGTTTTCAGAAAAACTATTGTAGTTTGTTTTAAAAAATGATATTGCTTTTTTGTATTCATTTCTAGAAATGAATTCTTTAGAAATTCTTAGTACATCTTCTGCATTTTTAACGCTAATGGAATCTTTTTTTAAAGAGGAGGATGTTTCCTTGTTTTGGGAAAAAGCTGTTGTATTAAAAAAAATAAAAAGGAAAAAAGCAGTAGTTTTAAAGACTTTACCTGCTCTCGTTAAAATCATGATTTTATAATTTTTTTTGGGTTTTAAACATAATACAAGATAAAAGCGTTTGAGATTTTCTCAATAAAAACAAATATATATATATTAATATTAATATTTACATTTAATTTTTAGATGAGTTTTTTACTTAGGCTTTATATATACTGCACTTATAAAGCACTAACAGTACCAAAATCTTTCCAAACATTTGCACTTTTATAAGTGTCAATTGATGATGAAGGTACCTTTAACGTTCCATTTGCGATATTAACAAACTCAAATACACTTGCATCTATAGTAAGAGGTGTCTCTATAGCAATAGATACATTTTGTAAACTACCACAATTGTAAAAAGCGCTATTACCAATACTTGTGATGCTATTAGGAATAATTACCTCTGTTAAGCTTGAACATTGGTAAAAAGTTTGTTCTGAGATACTTGTTATGGTATCTGGAATATCAATACTTGATAAACTAGAACAAAGACCAAAAGCAGTTTTTCCAATACTAGTTAATGTAGTAGGAAAGTTAACTTGAGTTAAACTACTACAAGCGTAGAAAGTGTTTTCTGGTAGAGTTGTTATCCCTTCTGGAATCGTAAATGTAGTTACACTATTGCAGCCACCAAAAGCACCATCTTTTATAGTGGTTACACTGCTAGGAATATTGATTTCTGTTAAGCTGTTACAATTCCAAAAAAGAGTAGCTTCAATAGTTGTTAATCCACTTGGTAAATCAAAATTCTTTAAGCTGAAACAGTTTCCAAAAGCGGCACTACCAATACCAGTTACACTATTTGGTAAACTGATGTTTTCTAAACTTGCGCAACCATAAAAAACAGCATTACCAATGTTAGTTACACTTGCAGGTATGGTAATATCTGTAAGATTAGAGCATTCATAAAACAAATTATCTGGTAAACTTGTAAAATTATCTGGTATTACAGCTTTTGTTAAGCCAACACACAAGCCAAAAGCAGAATCGCCAATACTAGTTACTGTATCTGGAATGGTAATTTCTTTTAAAATAGAACAAGAATAAAAAGCAGAAGCACCTATTGTAGTTATATGGCTAGGAATGGTGTAAGTTTCTATATTGTTACAAGCAAAAAAGGTAGCTTCAGGAATTGTAGTGTAGCTTGTAGGAAAAGTTACTGTAGTTAATGAGTTGCAATAACCAAAAACTGAAGTTCCCATATTTTCATTAGTTACACTATTTGGTATGGTAACATTATTTAAACTACTACAGTAATAAAAGGCAGAATTCCCTATACTTGTTATGCTAGAAGGTATCGTAATTGTCTCTAAGCTTTCACAACCAAAGAAAACATTGTCTGTTAAGGTATCTGTTGCTGCAGGTATATTAATTGAGGTTAAACTTTTACATTGGCCAAAAGCGGTATGTTCTATTTTTGAAACAGTATCTGGGACATCAATACTTGTTATTCTAGAAGAATCGTAAAAAGCAAGCTCTCCAATACTTGTAATACTTTCTGGTATAGTAACGCTTAATAAATCGTATGAGTATGCAAAACCTTCATTTGCAATACTAGTTACAGTATATGTTAAGTCAAACTGATTAACAGTTTCAGGTATTTCTAAAGCTCCTGTTGGGCCATCTGTTGTGTTTTTTTCTATGGATACTTCTTTAGCATCAGAACTTGTAATGATATATTTTAAATCGCCAATGGTAAACGGTGTTCCTACTTCAGGACCTGTTGGCGGAAATACTACAACACTAACAGTTGCTGTAGAAGAATCGCCATTACTATCGGTAATTGTATAGTCAAAAGTATCTGTTCCTTCAAAATCTGTTTGAGGTGTGTATTCTATACTATCATCTGTAGGATCATTAGGTGTTGCTGCTGTATTTACATTTACAGTACCATTAGTTGCAGAAGTTACAGAAATGGCACCCGAATTTGAACCATCATTTCCAAAACTATCATTATTAAGCACGTTAATATTTACAGACGTGTTTTGTTCTGTTGATGCGCTATCATCAACAGCATTAGGAATATCATTGGTATCTTCTATAGTTGTGGGCTTACTGCAAGATGTAATAAGTAAAGAAAACAAAATGGAAGCGTAAAATAATTTTTTCATTTTTGTAGGTTTAGGGGTATTAAAAGTATTCAAACAAAGGTATTTAAATATTCTTTATATCAAAATATTTTCATTTTTTTTTAAAATGATTTCAATTTTGATGCTTTACTTCTGTCGGAAATATATAGTAATTGGTACACCAGAAAAACTGTAAATTTCTCTAAGCTTATTTTCTATAAAGCGTTTATAAGGATCTCTTACATATTGAGGCAAATTACAGAAAAAGGCAAATTGAGGAGTTTGTGTAGGCAATTGCATACAATATTTAATTTTTACAAATTTTCCTTTTATTGCTGGTGGTGGATAGCTTTTAATAATATCTAACATTACATCGTTAAATTTGCTTGTAGATATTTTGTTTTTTCTGTTTTCAAATACTTCAACCGCAGTTTCAATAGCTTTAAACAAGCGTTGTTTGGTTAATGCAGATATAAAAACAATGGGTACATCTGTAAAAGGTGCAATTTGTTCTTTTACTTTAGCTTCGTAATCACGCATGGTATTGGTTTCTTTTTCAACTAAATCCCATTTATTAATTAAAATAACAACCCCTTTCCTGTTTTTTTCGGCCAACCAAAATATATTTTGATCTTGCCCCTCAAAACCACGAGTGGCATCAATCACCAAAATAATAACATCTGCATATTCAATAGAACGTACAGCACGCATTACAGAATAAAACTCTAAATCTTCTTTTACTTTTGATTTTTTTCGAATTCCAGCAGTATCAACCAAATTAAAATCAAATCCAAATCGGTTGTATTTTGTATCAATAGAATCTCTTGTGGTACCTGCAATATTGGTTACAATATTTCTGTCTTCGCCAATTAAAGCATTAATAAAAGATGATTTTCCTGCATTTGGTCTTCCAACAACAGCAAATCTAGGGAGTTCTTCTTTTTCTAAATCAATAACTTCTGGTTCTGGCATTTTTATGACTAATGCGTCTAATAAATCTCCAGTTCCTGAACCATTAATAGACGATATAGTATGGTAATCCCCTAAACCTAGGTTGTAAAACTCTACTGCATCTGCCTCTAACATGGCATTATCTACTTTGTTTACAGCCGTAAAAATTGGTTTTTTAACTTTACGTAATACTTTAGCAACTTCAGCATCCATTGGTGTTATACCATCTCTAACATCAACTACAAAAACAATAATATCTGCCTCATCAATAGCAAGCGATACTTGTTTTCTGATTTCTTCTTCAAAAATATCATCAGAACCAATAGCGTATCCACCAGTATCTATTACAGAAAATTCTTTTCCATTCCAGTCCGATTTTCCATAATGACGATCTCTAGTTACGCCACTCACAGAGTCTACAATTGCTTCTCTTTTTTGAACTAATCTATTAAAAAGAGTAGATTTTCCTACATTTGGTCTTCCTACAATGGCAACAATACTATTCATTTGAATTGAGATTTTTTGCAAAGATACAATTTACTGTACGATAATAGTTGTAATTTTAAAGGGTTATAGAATAGGTTTTTATGAATAAAAAAGTAAAGATTTTAATTGAGAAAAGAAATAGTGAGGTTTTTTTGCGACCAAGGTTTACGATTGATTTGAATGTAGGTAAGGATGAGGTGCTGCAACATTTTTACAATGAGTTACAAAAACAAAATCCTAAAATATCTGGAAATATTGTTGATGGACATATTTTTATATCAATTAGCAAAAAAGAAGATCATTTTTGGTCGCCACAATTGCATTTAGAGATTGTTGAAAAAACGTCTGAAACTGCTTTGTTAAAAGGGTTATTTGGTCCTAAACCCCAAGTTTGGACACTTTTTATGTTTATTCACTTTATAATTGGGTTTGGTTTTCTAGCCTTTTGTGTAATGTTGTACTCTAGAATTTCTTTAAAAGCATCTTTGTTTTTTCCAATACTGATGCTGATTACTTTACCACTAATTTGGATTTTGTTGTATTTTTTAGGGAAGATTGGGAAGAGTACAGGGAAAAATCAGATGAAAGATCTACACAACTTTATGCTAAAGGTAATTGAACATCAATTCTGATTGTATCCAAAACGTTTTAACTGATTTTTATCGCTTCGCCAATTTTTATTTACTTTTACGTAGAGTTCTATGAATACTTTTTTTTCAAAAAATTTTTCTAAATCTTTTCTAGCTTCGGCGCCCACTCTTTTTATTGCAGTTCCTTTATGGCCAATTAAAATTCCTTTTTGTGTATCTCTTTCTACCATAATTACAGAACGGATGCGAACAATGTTATCCTCTTCTATAAATTCTTCTGTTTCAACTTCTACAGCATAAGGAATTTCTTTTTTGTAGTGTATTAAAATTTTTTCACGAATCTTTTCATTTACAAAAAAACGCTCTGGTTTATCTGTAAGTTGATCTTTAGGATAAAAAGCAGGTCCTTCTGGTAATAATTCTTTTATTTTACTTAAAACTGCAGAAACGTTAAAACCTTCTAAAGCAGAAATTACAAATACTTCTGCATTTGGTACTTTATCTTTCCAATATTTTATTTTTTCTTCAACAACATCTTGAGAAGATTTATCAATTTTATTTAAAAGCAGCATAATTGGAATTTCACTATGGATGATTCTTTTAAAAAAAGCTTCATTTTTTAATTCCTTTTCACCAACTTCTACCATATAAATTAAGATATCTGCATCCTCAAATGCAGATTTTACAAAATCCATCATAGAAGATTGAAGTTCATAGGCAGGTTTAATAATACCAGGTGTGTCAGAAAATACAATTTGATATTCCTCTTCGTTTACAATTCCTAATATCCGATGTCTTGTCGTTTGTGCTTTTGGTGTAATTATAGATAATTTTTCACCAACTAAAGCATTCATTAAGGTAGATTTACCCACATTCGGATTTCCAATAATATTTACAAAACCAGCTTTATGTATCATATTGCAAAGATAATCGCTTTTTATAGTTTGTTAGAATTTAGGTGATTAAAAAATATTTAAAATAAAGTTTGGATAATACTTACTTTGTGTTGTATATTTGCAGTCAAAATCGCGGGATAGAGCAGTAGGTAGCTCGTCGGGCTCATAACCCGAAGGTCACTGGTTCGAGTCCAGTTCCCGCTACGAAATTATAAGTCAATCAATTGTATATCAAATGATTGACTTTTTTTATTCCCGAATAATTCCCGAATATATTTTTACCACTCTTTTTTTAGCTTTCTTGATTTCTATTGTTTTCTTGGGTTTTCATAGGTTATTTGTATTTTTTTTAAAAGTAGAGTACTTGACAACTTGTCAACCAATAAAATTAGAGTTTTATTTAAGCTATTGTTAAAGTTTGGTAATTGTCCTTTATATTTCTAATGTAAGGTTTCAGGCTAAAGAAATGGAAGAACATATAAAGCCTAAAATTTATTACTGTTATATTCTAAAAGGTCAAAGACTGTTGTAAAAAAATTAGACTTTCAATATTCAAATTATAAAACGCTCTACCCCAGTACCCAAAAAAATATTGAATTTCTTTTCAAGAAAGAGTCGTGTTAATCTAGTATAGACCCTAATCTCTCAATTTTTTTTAAAAATTTTGAACTGAATTGTATTTTAATTTATAAATGATAGTGCTAACTTCTTTTTTTGATAAACCAGTATCTAAAGAAATGTATTATCCTGATATAGGTTGACCTTTTTTTAGGTTTAATTTATACCGTTCAAATTATTTTTTTAGCCGTTTAGAAGGCAAAAAATAATTTAAACTAGTTTTGTTCTTAAATTTTAAGTTCAGTCAAATTTACATTATTTTTTCTATATGATTTATATTTGATATTTGGATTTAAATGTACTTCAGCAGGTTTTCTTAAATCAGGGCTCATATCTTTGTTATATTCAAAGATATCTAAATTTTCTATCTTTAGAATTAGAAATTGATAAACAAGACCAAGTAGCAAAATTGTATCTGGGCGAAATACATCTGTTGATGATATTGTGGACTTTAGGCTAATCTACTTGGTTTTAATTACATTTAAGTTTCAATAGTACTTAAGCACTAGTTTTACAAATTAGATGTTGCATAAAAAATGAGCGAAGACTCTTGTAATTTTTTGTTTATCCTAAAATATTAAAAGATGAATTTAAAGTATTCAGTAGGTTTAGATGTTTCGAGTAAAAAGATAGATGCTTTCATAAGTGTTATCGATCAAAGTCAAAGAGTAATTGTAAAATCTAGCAAAAAGATTTTAAACACAAAAAAGGGATTTGAGGATTTAGTAACTTGGATTTTAAAACATCAAAAAGATTCGATTCCATTAGTAATATGTATGGAAGCTACAGGTATTTATCACGAAAACTGTGCTTATTTTTTGTATGAAAAAGGATTTACAGTTTCTATTATTTTGCCAAATAAGGCAAAAAAATATTTAGACTGTTTGGGTTTAAAATCTAAAAACGATTCTATTGATGCCAAAGGATTATCACAAATGGGGGCTGAACAATGTTTAGAAGCTTGGGAACCTATGGGTGTTTTTTTCTATGAATTGCGTTTATTAACAAGACAACGTCAAAATCTCACGGAATTAAAAACAATTATTAAAAATCAATTGGATGCTTTAAGTCACGCAATGCATCAGCTAGCTTCTGTTACAGCACAATTAAAAGAAAATATTAGTTTGTTTGAATCACAAATTAAAGAATTAGATAAAGCGATTTTAGAACATATAACGTCAGATAAAGAAGTTTTAGAAAAAGTTGAAAATATTTGCACTATCAAAGGTTTAGGTATTTTAACAACTTCGGTAATTCTTGCAGAAACGAATGGATTTACACTATTCAATAATTACAAACAAGTAGTCTCTTATGCAGGTTTTGATGTGGTTGAAGCACAATCTGGAACTAGAGTTGGAAAGACAAAAATATCGAAAAGGGGAAATTCCAGAATCCGACGAGCCTTGTATATGCCTTCTTTAGTTGTTATTCAATGTGAAGTACAACAATTTAAAGATTTATATGATAGAACTTATAAAAAGCACGGAATTAAGATGAAAAGCTATGTTGCTGTTCAGAAAAAGCTATTAACAATGATTTATTATTTATGGAACAAAAACGAAGCATATGATCCAAACTATAAGGTGAAATTCCAAGAAGAGGAGCAGGAGCTTTACTCTCTGTTTGCCTTTGAAAAAGGCATAAAAAGTAGCCCCAATAAAATTGAGGCTACACAAGGTAAACTTCCAGTGAATGATCACAGTGTGTTTCCTCTCTGTTAAAACAAAAATAATGAAAAATTAATAGAATAAAATTAGGAATTAAAGATAGTACCTAAAATGAGTTCTCAAATTGTTGTAAATATAGACAGCTTGTTGAGTCATTTTTTGAGCTAATTCAGTGTTTTTAATGTTTTGTTTTAATCCATATTCATATTTAAGTGTTCTGTTAATTCGTTCAGCGACAGCATTTTCATACGGGTCGTATTGTTCAGTCATGCTCATTATAATTCCATTTTTTTCAACGAATTGAGTGTATTTAGGATTGCAGTACTGGAACCCTCTATCAGAATGATGAATCAGTTTTTCATTCGGGTATTTTCTATTTTTAATAGCCATAGCAAGTGCATCTTTACAAAGTGATGTCCTCATATGATTATCGAGTTTGTATCCCATAATTTGTTTAGAATATGCATCTGTTACAATGGCTAAGTAATTGTGTCCATTTTCCGTTTTAGTGTAGGTTATATCGCTAACCCACAGTTGTTCAGGTCTAGAAGGTACTTGGTTTAGAGTTCGGTTTTTATACTTTCTAAATTGATGGTTTGAGTTTGTAGTTGTTACATAGTTTTTAAGTTTAGGAACCAATAGGTTGTGTAGTCTTAACACATCATAAAACTTGTCTCGACCTATTTTGATGTTTTGGTTAATAAAGTCTTGTTTTAGTTCTTTATAGAGCTTAATACCACCAGTTCTCATACCTACTAATTTACGATAATCCTGTACCATTACAATAATTTTCTGATGGTTTATTTGCTTGTTTTCTTGTGTTTTAAGTCTTTTGTAATAGGCTTGTTTACTAATCCCAAAATATTCATAGAACCACTTGACTTTAAAAGGTTTTTCTTTTTTAGTTCTATCTCTTTTGCTAATATTTTGGGTAACGACTTTTTTGCCAAATCGACTCCAGTAATGATTTCCATATCAGCAATAATATCTTGTTGAAATTCCTTTACAAACTCCAATTCTTCAATACTTTCCTTTAGTTTTTTAATTTCATCTAATTTACTCATACCAGTATTTTGTTGGACTAAAGTACTGTATTTTTTGATCCAATAAGATATAGTTGTTCTAGGAACCTCATATTTTTTTGAAGCAAAGTTTGTAGAAATCTGACCATTTTGAATTTGGTCAACGACGAATAGTTTGGTCTCTAAAGTTACTTTTTGGTACTTTTTTTTCTGCCAGTGTTGTTTTTGGTTTTTCATAAGTGACTATAATTAAGTGTTTAATTTTTAGTCAACCCATTTCAGGAAAGTACATTTCGCAAATGTGCTACAACGTCTAGTATATGAAAAGTAGGCGATTTGAAGCACCAAAATTTCGGTTAAGCACAATGTTTGATAAGAGCCAGAAGCTTTGATTATATTACTGTTTCGCCTATTTTTTATATATATTGTTGTATGCCGTTTTTATTCTTTTAGACCGCCAAGTCATCTTCAATTGGTTCATTACTATCCTTGTTCTTTCTCTCCAAAAGGGCAAAACCAAAAGTCAATACTCCTACACGACCTACAAACATTAGGACAATGACCATTACTTTTCCAATTGATGATAATTCTCCTGTAATCCCCGTACTTAGTCCAACAGTCCCAAGAGCAGAGGCAACTTCAAAGAGAATTTTTTCGAAATCAAAATTTTCAGTAAACGACAACAAGAAAGAGAATAGAAATATTACGCTGGTGTAAAGAATGAATGTAGAGGTTGCAACATAAAGTCGCTCAAATGGAATAATCCTTCCTAAAAACGAGATACGTTTTTGCCCAGCTAACCTACTTTTAAGAACTGAAATCATTGCAGTCAGGGTTGTTATTTTCATTCCACCTGCTGTTCCTGAAGGCGAAGCACCTATATACATCAGAAATGTAACGCATAATAAAATAGGCAAACTTAGTCCACCTGTTGGAATAGTGTTAAAGCCAACTGTTGTCATTGCAGTCATTGCTTGAAAGAATGATTCAGCCATTCTGGAATTTGAATTCTGTACACTAGGTTCTGCGAAATAAACAAGTGTTGTACCTATAAATAAAAGTAGAACAAACCCATAGGTTACTATCTTAGTAGTAAATGATAGGCGTTTCGACTTTCGTTTGAATCGGTACCAGAAATCAGTTATAACAATGAAGCCAAGTGAACCCGCAATTGCGAGAACTGAAATAATAGTATTGAGAAAACCATTGTCGCTGTAGCCTTCAAAACTGTCATTAAATAGACCAAATCCTGCTGTACAGAATGCTGAAACGCTGTGAAATATGGAAAACCAAATAGCTTTTATTGTCTCCATCCCTTCTTGTTTAAAAGCGATAAAGAAGCAAATTGCACCCAATACTTCCATTACAGCAGTAAAAACAATTACACTTTTAATGAAGTCTTTGATTTTAATGGTCTTTGGTAGTGTGAATTCTGCCCCGATTATTTTATTGTGCCAATGTGTTATGTTTTTGGTTGTAAATAGCAGGTAATAAGTAGTCAGAGTCATATATCCTATTCCACCAACTTGAAATAAACCCATTACAATAAGTTGTCCGAAAAAATTATATGAATCGTAAACACTTACTGTTACAAGTCCTGTAGTGGAAATGGCAGAGGTAGAAATAAACAGATTGTCAAGAAAACCGACACTTGTTCTATGAAACAAAGGAATGCTTAGTAGTCCAAATCCAACTAGCGTATACAGAAAAAACCCCCAAACTAAATTCATTTGTGGGGACTTGCTGATTTGGAATTTCTTGTACCAAGTCAAGAATTTTTCGATTATGTTTTTTTTATCTGTCATTGTCTTTGTTCAAATGGCATACAACGTTTATGTGTATTATTTGTTGCGTAAATTTAGCGAAAAAAATAGTTTATTAAACTAAAACTTTAGCGTTTCCGAGGTTTTTCGTAAGAAAAACCAGAAAAAGCAATAAATTTTACACGGTGTTATGTTTTGTTGTGATACGTTTGAGTAAGTAAGTTCAGATTCCGTTTTCATTTTTTTTCCTATTTTTAATTTCCTTTTTTGAGCTTTTTTTATTTATTATTTCTGTTAAATTCCTTTTTCAGAGTTAATTCTTACGTTTAGGTTCCGTTTTGATTTTTAATTCGCACGAAATTTTTCCTAAATTAATTTTTTTACATAACTTCAAGAATTCCAAAGTAGAGAAAATTCCCGCGTAAAATTTTCGCCCTGATTTGACTTTTTCAAAATTCGCGTGAGACTGTTCAGCATTTTTTCCTGCGTTTAGATTTTCCTTGTATTATCCTGAAATAGGTTGACCTTTTTTTTAGGTTTAATTTATACCGTTCAAATTATTTTTTTAGCCGTTTAGAAGGCAAAAAATAGTTTGAACTATGTCTGTTCTTAAATTTTAAGTTCAGTCAAATTTACATTATTTTTTCTGTATGATTTGTATTTGATATTCGGATTTAAATGTACTTCAGCAGGTTTTCTTAAGTCTAGGCTAAAAAGTGTTCTTAAATTATTGTAAATAAAAACGGCTTGTTTTGCAGTTTCTTGAGCAATAGATTTATTTTTCATCAGATTTCTTAGCCCATATTCATATTTTAAAGTTCTATTAATTCTTTCCGCAATTGCATTTTCGTATGGATCATATTGTTCAGTCATACTCATAATTATTCCATTTTCTTCAGCAAATGCAGTGTATTTAGGATTACAATATTGAAACCCTCTATCAGAATGATGAATCAGTTTTTCATTCGGGTATTTCCTATTTTTAATAGCCATAGCAAGTGCATCTTTACAAAGTGATGTCCTCATATGATTATCGAGTTTGTATCCCATAATTTGTTTAGAATATGCATCTGTTACAATGGCTAAGTAATTGTGTCCATTTTCCGTTTTAGTGTAGGTTATATCGCTAACCCACAGTTGTTCAGGTCTAGAAGGTACTTGGTTTAGAATTCGGTTTTTATACTTTCTAAATTGATGGTTTGAGTTTGTAGTTGTTACATAGTTTTTAAGTTTAGGAACCAGTAGGTTGTGTAGTCTTAACACATCATAAAACTTGTCTCGACCTATTTTGATGTTCTGGTTAATAAAGTCTTGTTTTAGTTCTTTATAGAGCTTAATACCACCAGTTCTCATACCTACTAAATTACGATAATCCTGTACCATTACAATAATTTTCTGATGGTTTATTTGCTTGTTTTCTTGTGTTTTAAGTCTTTTGTAATAGGCTTGTTTACTAATCCCAAAATATTCATAGAACCACTTGACTTTAAAAGGTTTTTCTTTTTTAGTTCTATCTCTTTTGCTAATATTTTGGGTAACGACTTTTTTGCCAAATCGACTCCAGTAATGATTTCCATATCAGCAATAATATCTTGTTGAAATTCCTTTACAAACTCCAATTCTTCAATACTTTCCTTTAGTTTTTTAATTTCATCTAATTTACTCATACCAGTATTTTGTTGGACTAAAGTACTGTATTTTTTGATCCAATAAGATATAGTTGTTCTAGGAACCTCATATTTTTTTGAAGCAAAGTTTGTAGAAATCTGACCATTTTGAATTTGGTCAACGACGAATAGTTTGGTCTCTAAAGTTACTTTTTGGTACTTTTTTTTCTGCCAGTGTTCATTTTGTTTTTTCATAAGTGACTATAATTAAGTGTTTAATTTTTAGTCAACCCATTTCAGGAAAGTACATGGTCATAATTTTTGCCAACGGTTTTGTATATAAAAAGTAGCAGAATAAAAATGCTATTATTTTCAATTTATAAATGAAAATAGCAGAAAAGCACAAACTTTTAAGTTGGCGTTTAACTGCTATTTTTTATATACGTGGTTGTGGTTTGTATTTTAATAATCTATCCACCAAACTCTAGTCCTTTTATATTTACAATTCTTGACTTTTTCAACCACATATATATAATCAAATATCTCATTATAGGTTTCAATAACTTTTAGTTTTTTTATTTTAATTCCTTCTTTTATGATTGAATCGTGTATTTGTTTTCCACTTCTCCATAGATTGTTAACAGATGTAAATTTTATAGATCTAATTTTTTTATCAACTATAGTGTCTATTGCATTATATCTATCAATATTAAACAGATTTTTGTCTATTTTATAGTACTTAATTTTATCAACATTAATAATACTGTCTTTAGTCTTATCAAATAAAATATATTTTGTGCTTTGGCTTAAAGCTAAAGAAGTCGTCATTAAAAAAAATAACAAAAAAGTATTTTTATTGACATTCTTTATTTCCATTTGCTTTTTCATACGTTATAGTTTGTAATATTTGTTGTTGTTCTGATGTTGTTAGTTTTTGCCAAGCTTGAGTATATATAAGTTGATGATTATTATTCGGGTCTTTAATTTCGGAAAGTCCTTCCCAAGCCAATGCATTATAATAAGAATCAGTATGTTGCCCGTTATCAAAATGCTTTAATCCTTTAGCAATAGTTTCTCTGTAAAAAGCAGCCATTTGTTCATGATTCCAATTTTTACCATGGACTCTCATATAGTCATAAACACCTGGGAAATCACTTTGACTTACAGTACCCCCATTACGATAAGCAAATTCCCATAATCTTGCATGTATTGATTCGTGTATAAGAGTTCTTGCATTAGTAAGTGCAGTATTTATATTTTCTGAACGATTACTATTAATACTAATTATAAATGTATTATTAGTGCCATTTTGAAAAGGTGTAGATGTTGTACCATTAGTAAGGTTTCCTAAAGAATCAGACATTTGAAGTATGAGATTAAATTGTGAAGGTTTGTTACTATCATTAAAATTTTCTAATATCCAATTTATATTTCCTTTATTATCAACCATTTTTTCGTAGATACATTTTGCTTTACCTTCTAGTTGGTTATCTATACTAATAATTTCTTCTTCTACAATTCTAGTCTCACCAGAACTTCCACCACCACCTTCGCCATTTGTATCACATACTTGATAGCTAATAGTATTATAATCATAAGTACAGCTAATAATTTCTGTGGTATTGGTTTCGTGGTAATACCAAAACCAACAAGATTCTGTTACAATAGTTTCTGTATGCATTTCGCAATCAGTTGGCATTCTATAAAATACATTATCATCATTTTTCTTCTTTTCATAAATGGTATACTGTTTGCTTGATTTTATACCATTATTAAACTTATCTAAAGAGATAAGATTTTTATCTAAATCATAAAGCGTTATAAAACCATTAAAATTTCCAATATTGAAATAAGATAAATTTTGAAAGTCAGGGATATTCTTTTTAATGTCTTGTGCAAAATAATGAACAATACTTACAGTTAATTTGTTGTCAGGACTTATAAAAGCTAATAATCTATCATTAGACATAGAGGTACTTTTATCCAATTCTTTTTGTTTTACTATTCGAAAAGGAATTTCTATATATTCTTTATCATTATTATACAGAATTTTAGCTTCATCCCATAAAGGTTTTTTCTTTAGGTTAGAAAATTCTTTTTGATTAAATTCCGTTTTGTAAATAGATTTTACTTTTTCAAGATTAATTGATGCAGTGTTTTCAATAAGCACTTCATCTTTTTCACAATTCCATAGCAACAAAGAAATCCCAAAGAATAGAATTCCGATTTTAAGTAATTTGGTTAGATTGATTTTTTCTGTTTTCATATTGGTTAAATTTAAAGATTAATATTCAATTTTTGTTAATAAACAAGCCGTAAATTTTTTTAGTTGTCAATTCAGCCAGTAAATTGGCGAATATAAACCACAACGTTATTGTATATGAAAAGTAGTAGAATAAAATGCTATTAACTTCCAGTTAATAAATTAAAATAGCAGAAAAGTAAAAACATTGAAGCTTACACTTAACTGCTATTTTTTATATACGTGGTTGTGGTTTGTATTTTATTCTTTCATTATTGGATACATTTTCCATAAATTATAATTACAATCGTTTAATTTTTCAATAAATATTAGTGAATGTGGTGGAGTTTTATTCCAAATTTTATGCTTACTAATATCTTCAACATTGTAATAATTTAATTTATTTATGTTAGATACTTTAACAGGTTCTCCAATAGATTTAAATTCATAATAATATTCGTTTGGTATTGGCTCTAAAATTATTAATTCATCATCATTATTTTTTTTAGTATTTTTTTTAAAACCATTATTTCTTTTTTCAAAAAATATAATTTTGATTTGTAAATTTTGACTTGTTTTCTTTAAAGCATAAAGATTTTTACCCTTTACTTTGTCAATTTTCACATATATTTCACTTTTTTTTTGACTGAAAGAGATTAAACTATTTAAAATTATAATTAAGCAAATTATTTTTTTCATTTTTTTGAGAATTTAATTACAAATTTCACTCCCTTGAGAGTTAAAGTTTCGAATGGTATTATTTATATTTAACGTGTCAGATTTTAAATCTTTCCAAGCTACCGTGTTTTTAAGCCCAGTCCATGCAAGAGAAGTATATACGTCTGGTGATAAACCAACCAGGTTCAAACTGTTCTAAATAATTACTAATTGTTGATATATAGTGTGACGCCATTTGCTGATGCTGCATGCCATTAACACCATATTTACTATAATAATAAAAAATGCCTGGATAGTCACCTTGAGATAGTTTTTGAGTCCATTCACTTTTAGTTAAACCATTTAAGTCACCACCATTATCAAGTATGGACATAATTTTTCTAAACATTTCTGCATGAATAGTTTCATGAATAAATGTTCTAGCAATGGATAAATTTGGACGATTTAAATTATTTTCATTTATATCTATTGTTATAACATAATTTGATGGGGGATAAGTTTTTGCATTTATGTTATTAGGTAATGAACTACTGTTTCTTAGCCTTAAATGACTTACAGGGAATTCACCATCAAAATTTTTAATCATATTTTTATACCCACTACTTACATTTTTTAATTTTTCAAATACACACTTTGCTTTACCTTCTAACTCTTCATCTAATATTTCAACAATTTCTTCTTCAACAATTCTGGTCTCACCAGCACTTCCACCACCACCTTCGCCATTTGTATCACATACTTGATAGCTAATAGTATTATAATCATAAGTACAGCTAATAATTTCTGTTGTGTTGGTTTCGTGGTAATACCAAAACCAACAAGATTCTGTTACAATAGTTTCTGTATGCATTTCGCAATCAGTTGGCATTCTGTAAAATACATTATCATCATTTTTCTTCTTTTCATAAATAGTATACTGCTTGTTTGATTTTATACCATTGCTAAATTTATTTAAAGAGATAAGATTTTTATCTAAATCGTAAAGTGTTACAAAACCATTAAAATTTCCAATATTGAAATACGATAAATTTTGAAAGTCTGGGATACTCTTTTTAATGTCTTGTGCAAAATAATGAACAATACTTACAGTTAGTTTGTTGTCAGGACTTATAAAAGCTAATAATCTATCATTAGACATAGAGGTACTTTTATCTAATTCTTTTTGTTTTACTATTCGAAAAGAAATTTCTATATATTTTCTATCATTATTATACAGAATTTTAGCTTTATCCCATAAAGGTTCTTTCTTTAGGTTAGAAAATTCTTTTTGATTAAATTTCGTTTTGTAAATAGATTTTGCTTTTTCAAGATTAATTGATGCAGTGTTTTCAATAAGCACTTCATCTTTTTCACAATTCCATAGCAACAAAGAAATTCCAAAGAATAGAATTCCGATTTTAAGTAATTTAGTTAGATTGATTTTTTCTGTTTTCATATTGGTTAAATTTAAAGATTAATATTCAATTTTTGTTAATAAACAAGCTGTAAATTTTTTTAGTTTTCAATTTAGCCAGTAAATTGGCGAATATAAACCACAACGTTTATGTATAAGAATAGTTGCGGGTTTGTATGCGAGGATTTTCCGAAGGAAAATCAGACGTTACAAACACGCAACGAACTTTGATTAAGCACTAAACCGCAATTATTTTTATACGGTGTTGGGTGCAGTTTTTTAATATTTATTCAGCCATTCTTTCAGATTGAAATAGTCTTTTAAGTCTATTTGTTCTTTCAGAATAGATGCTGCATCTTTAGCAGGTTTTGTAAATGTACTTGTAGTAACAATTATACTTTTAGAAGGTTGTTTGAAACTATGAACTCCAGCAACTTCTCTAATTATTCCAACACCAACTTTATTTTCAGGTGAATATTTTTTGCACTCGACTAATATTAAAAAACTGGTTATTGCATTTTTAAATTCCGCAATTATATCAGTTCCACCATCTCTAGTCGCTTGTGTTAATTGAACATCAAGTCCCATATCTTCAAGAATACTTGCTACCAATTCTTCAAATCGTCTTGGTGTTAAGTCGTGTAGTTTTTCGGGATGCTTTTTTAAATACCTTTTTACTTCATCGTTAATGTCAGTTATTATTAAACTTGATTTTTCAGTACTTGTATCATCATCAGAATATAATTCTTCTCTAAATTCTCCGCTTTTTATTAGTTCAGATAATTTTGAGTTTATTCTTGATTCGGCAATTTCTTTACTGTCCATCGAAGCTTCAACTTCAATTGCTCGATATTCTCCATCGCTATCCAATGCCATAATAACATAAGCCCAATCGCTGTCGATTTTGTCTTTTATTATTGTTGCAATTAGATTATTTTATTTGTCCTCAAACCACTTTTTTTCGGTTCCAAACAATGTAGATATTGGGTTTTTTTCAAAACTGTAAGAATTGAACTTTTCTTCGGTTATAGACTGTATTTTCATTTTATTACTGATGTTTCTTAAAATTGCACCCAACGTGATTGTGTATGCTTTGTTGCGTTGGTTTAGCGTAAATTTAGCAAATAAAAACTGAATAGAAAATCCGCGAGGATTTTCGTAAGTTGGCTAAAAGAAAGCAATAAAATATACACGGTGTTGTAAAACGTTTTTTTTATCGATTGGGATTTCAATAAATTCCGAAATCACTTTACCATTTTTAGAGTTTATCTTAATCACTTTCGATTGGTTATTTTTCAGTTTGCTTTTTAATGTCCAAGTCAGTTTCCTTTTCTCATAATCAATGTCCCAGTAACATATTTCATTCAGTCCGTTTTCATTTCCGATTTCAAGTGCTTTTTTCAAGTCAATTTTGGTTTTATTCTGTAAAACTTTTAAATAAGGTTCTAAAATTTCCTGAATGTCTTTTTTATTCCAAGGTGTTGTGCAATTAAGATTAAAAGGAAATCCCAATTCCGTTAAAATTAGGTTTTCGTCCATCACTTTATAATTTAACCATAATTGAGTAGCTGGAAAATTAGATTTATTAAATTCATCTAAAGTCAATCTTTCAAATCTGTCTTCATTTTCATTATAAACTTCAATTAAGGTTTCTGATTTCTCAAACTTGAAGTTATTATCTAAAATTTGTTTTCCAATTGCAAATCTTAATTTTTCATTAGCGCTATGTTCTGCACAATAAATTATTCCGTTGATGAAGTTTTGTGAGTTAGAAACTCCAAAATTCAGAACTAATAAAATTGTTAGCAGGATTTTCATTCAAATGTTTTACAACGTTGTTGTGTAAGATTAGTTGCGTGTTTCAAGCAACTAATTTACTAGATTAATCACGAACGGCGAAATTCCGAAGGAATTTCCCAAGTGAGCTTTTACTAGCAATTAATTTTACACGGTGTTGGCAACTGTACTTTATTCTTTTATTATTTGTACGATAACATCTTCGTGAAGTTCAATTGAATCTTTAAATTTATCAACGTCTCTAATTTGTCCAATATCATATATCAAGAATATTAAATTTCTAAATTTAGTTTTATAGGCTAAAATGTCATCATTAATTTGAGCAATTAGTAATTTTTCATCTTTTTTACAAAGTTTAATTTCAATCGCTAAATCTAATTTCTCAATGCTAAAATCAGGAACATATTGTTTTGAAGAATATTCAATATGAGGAAATTCTCGAGCGTAATTTATATCATTCGCAATTAATAAATCTTCGTATTTATCTTGAACTTGCTTTTCTTTAGTTGGTGTTTCTCTAATTAATTTACGAAGTTTCTTTTCTCCCAAATTTATGATTTGAATTAAATCACTTGCTTCTTCAGCTGTATTGTCGCCATTATAAACTTCACTTATTTCACTTGCTTCTAAATGGTCTTTTGAAGCTAATATTAATCCTTTTGCAGTTTCTAATTGACTTAAGTATGCGCTATGATGTCTTCTTTCAATTGCTCCCTCAACATCCCAATCTTGGATTAACATTCGACCAGTTTCTCTCCAACTCAAATGTTGCAAAGTTTGATAGTAGGTAGAATTTTGTCCAAACACTTCTTTCAGTAACCTTAAAGTGTTTGATAGCCATCTAATATGTTCAGCTGAATTACTTTTCAGAACTTTTAAATTGCCTATTTCCTCAATTGCCAAATTCAAAGAATTTAAAGCCTCTTCTTTATTCCAATTTTTCATTCAGAGTTCAGTTTTTGGGTATTGTTGCCAACGTTTATGTGTATTATTTGTTGCGTAAATTTAGCGAAAAAAATAGTTTATTATACTAAAACTTTAGCGTTTCCGAGGTTTTTCGTAAGAAAAACCAGGAAAAGCAATAAATTTTACACGGTGTTATGTTTTGTTGTGATACGTTTGAGTAAGCAAGTTCAGATTCCGTTTTCATTTTTTTTCCTATTTTTAATTTCCTTTTTTGAGCTTTTTTTTATTTCTGTTAAATTCCTTTTTCAGAGTTAATTCTTACGTTTAGATTCCGCTTTGATTTTTAATTCGCGCGATATTTTCCCCAATTATTTTTTTTCCAAAACGTCAAGAATTCCAAAGTAGAGAAAATTCCCGCGTAAAATTTCCGCTTTGATTTGATTTTTTAAAATTCGCGAGAGACTGTTCAGCATTTTTTTCCAGCGTTTAGATTTTCCTGAGCAATAAAACATAACGTTTATGTATAAGAATAGTTGCGGGTTTGTATGCGAGGATTTTCCGAAGGAAAATCAGACGTTACAAACACGCAACGACCTTTGATTAAGCACTAAACCGCAATTATTTTTATACGGTGTTGTACAACGTTTTTTATTTTATTATTTCTCCGATTAAGTCTTTGTCAATTTTCTCGGTGTTTAACTTTATATAATTATATGATTTGACTTTTAAGTCATTAAGTTCAATTATCAAAACTCTGTTTTTATACGAGTAGACAATTCCGTTGTTAAAAGTCAGATAATCAGTTCCAAATTCAGATTCCAATTCCGTTTTTGAAAGTCCGACAAGATTTGCTTTTCCTAAATCAGAATCATTGTTAAATACCTCAAATTCAATTAAGGTTTCTGTTTTGTCGTCATATCGGTGTTTATTTTGTCCGTATTTAAAAACTGTAATTCGGTCAATTCTATTTGAGTTTAAATTTTCATTATGATAGTAATAATTATAAAAAATAGAATCAGAAACGTTTGGATGTAAATGATATTCCATTCCGTTCGTGACGCTTGTTGTAACGTTTCTACTTTTCTTTTCCTTAAATTCCTGCAAATCAATTGGGTTTTCAAGAAAGGAAGTTAGTTTTACATTTTCGGACGGTTTTTTGACTTTTTCAATTTTCAATTCCGTTGAGTCAATTATAATTTCAACTTTTTTAGTTTCTTTTTCAGTCACATTTTTGCAACTTATAAAAACTAAAAATAATATGGTCAAAATTCTGATTTTCATTGGTCTGTCAAATGTTGTACAACGTTCTAGGCTATGTTTTAGTTGCGGTTTAGTTTAGCTAAAAATAAGCAAAAAAAGTCAAACAACTTTGTGCCTGCGTATTTTTCCGAAGGAAAAATAAAGCAGCAATTAAATATAGGCATTGTTGTAAATAGTGCTTTTTATAAGATTTATTATTCATTTTGTTTTCAATTTTGTCCAAATTCAGAGTTTGAGAGAAAATTCCGCAAAGATTTTCAATTCCCCAAGATGCTAAATTCCATTTTTTCATTCACACGCTTTGCTAAGATTCCCACGTTTTGCAATTCCGAGTTTGAGTAAATTCCAACATTTTTAATTCTCAATTTATTCAAAATTCAAGGTTATCGAGAGTCTGTTCAGCAATTTTTTAAATTCCATTTTTAGAGCGTTTCAAAATTCACACAATTTGCTCAAATTCCACCATTTTTAAAACTCCAACTTTCAAGAGTCTGAGTGGATTCACGCATTATTTACAACGTGTTTATATATGGTTTGTTGCGTGGTTTAAGCAACTAATTTAGTAAATAATTACAGACCAAGAAAATCCGAGAGGATTTTCGTAAGTAAGTAAAAAGCCAGCAATAAATTATATATGTTGTTGGCAAATCGTTTTATTTAAAATTGATAACCGATTATTCTTTCCTTTATTTCATACTTTTTGTCAAATATGAAAATAACCATATAACTTCCTGCTCCATCACTATTTTGCATTGTTAATATTATTTCTCCTTTCTCGTTTAAGTAACAAATTGTATAGCAGTACAAATCATCATTGTCATTTAGGCATTCAATTGTTGGTTCAAACAAATCATTGTAATGTTTTTTAGGTATTTCTATTCTTTTGTCATTAACTATTAAATAGAATTCTGATATTTCTTTTCTCGGAATATTTCCGTCAGTTCCATAAATATCTTTTCCGTCAATTTTTTCAAGAAATTTACCACTAGAATCAAATTTTAGTTCTCTTTTATTTGGTTGAAATTCAGTTGTTTTAATTACGATTTTAGTATTTCCGTTTATGAGTTCTATTGATTTGTTGTCAATTAGTTTAGATTCAAATTTTGGATAATTAAATTCCAATAAAGTAAATAAATCATCTTTCAAAAATTCTTTTGAGACAATACTGTCAAATTCTAATTCAGTTTCAGGGTGAAAAAGTTTTACTTTAAAGTATTCTCCGTTATTTATTAATTCAGTAGGTTTTTCAACTTTCTGTTCAACCTTCTGTTCAACTTTTTTTTCACTTTGTTTAATTTCAATTGGTTCCTTTTTTCCTTTTGTTTGGCAAGAAATTAAAATTAATGTTATAAGTAAAATTTTTATTTTCATAAAGTTGCTCTTAAATGTTTGCCAACGTTGTTGTGTAAGGAAAGTTGCGTGGTTTAAACAATAAAGTTAGTAAATAAAACACGAACCAAGAAAATCCGCTAGAATTTTCGTAAGTAGGCTTTTACCAGCAATTTTTTTTACACGGTGTTATGTGTTGTTATTTTAGAATAGAGAATATCCAAATACTATTGATAATGTTTTATATTCTGCAAAAAAATCAAAATTAGATAATAGTTGTCTTGGTGTTTGATACCTTAACTCTATGCTGAATTTATCATTATACTTATAACCTAAACCAAAAGCCATATTAAATGGTGTTTCAATTTCTAATAAATCGATTTGTGGATTATTTAAACCAAAATCATAAATTACAGAAGCATTTATAAAAATTTTAGAATTATCATTTAAAAAGAAGTAGTGCCTTACACCAGTATGAAGTTCAATTGAACTATAATTAATAATTACATTTCTATTTGATTCTTCTATAAAACTTTGATAAGTAGGTTCAATTAAAAGTGACCATTTATTTTTATAAAAAGGAAGAATAAATTCTGCTTCTATTCCAAAACCAAAACCTAGTTCGTTTTTAATATTAGTATTCCTATAATTAGATGCTAATGAAGAACTATTTAAACGAGGTCTGATAGTCAAATTAAATAAATCTTTTTTTTCTTTTTTTTCAAAGTTGATATATTCTTCATTATTACAGCTGTTATAGTTTACAAAAAAATTAACCAAATCTGATTTTTTGTAATTTAACTTTTCTACTCTGTTCTTTTTGATGTTAGCGCATTTCAAATTATTCCATAATTGATTTCTAAACCTATTATTTGTTCGAATTTCATTTTCAGGAGTTGTATAACTTTTAAAAACTAATTGCTCAATATTAGATTCTCCTATGCTGTAAAAATATCTTGGCAAGTTACCATCAACGTAACTATACAAAGTAGATTTTCCTTCGACTAATACTCTTAAAAAGAGTTCTTCTTTTTGAAATGCAGCTTTTCTTTGATTATCTAATTCGTCAGCCTTGTTACTAGACCTATCAATTTTTACGAGGCTTTTCACATATTTTAAAATGTTAGGAATCCCAAATTCTTTAACTGATTTTATAGTTTTTTCATTTAATTCGCTATTTTCAGTTAGTTTATATTTGAATTTAGTTGGATTACTTTCCCAATCAATATTTTTAATTAAACATTTAATTTTTTGATTATTATTATCAATGTAATATCCATTTTCAAAAGAAATTTGAGAGTAGCAATTAAAACTTAAAATTGTGGTTAAAAGAAATAGTAGTTTTATTTTCATCATTATTTTATTTTGTTAATATTTAAATTGTTGAATGTTTAATAACACATAACGTTTACGTGTATTATTTGTTGCGTAAATTTAGCGAAAAAAATAGTTTATTATACTAAAACTTTAGCGTTTCCGAGGTTTTTCTTAAGAAAAACCAGGAAAAGCAATAAATTTTACACGGTGTTATGTTTTGTTGTGATACGTTTGAGTAAGCAAGTTCAGATTCCGTTTTCATTTTTTTTCCTATTTTTAATTTCCTTTTTTGAGCTTTTTTTTATTTCTGTTAAATTCCTTTTTCAGAGTTAATTGTTACGTTTAGATTCTGCTTTGATTTTTAATTCGCGCGATATTTTCCCCAATTAATTTTTTCCCAAAACGTCAAGAATTCCAAAGTAGAGAAAATTCCCGCGTAAAATTTCCGCTTTGATTTGATTTTTTAAAATTCGCGAGAGACTGTTCAGCATTTTTTTCCTGCGTTTAGATTTTCCTGAGCAATAAAACATAACGTGTTTGTGTATGATTTCGTTGCGTGTTTTAAGTACTAAAGTTAGCAAATAAATCACAGATAGAAAGTCTGCGAGGACTTTCGTAAGTAGGCTCTAACTAGTAATGAATTATACACGGTGTTAGGGCACGTAATTTATGAAATCCAAGTTCCTTCAATTTTTTCAATTTTCCATTTACCAGCTATTTTTTTGATAAATATTCTAAAACCATTTCCATTTAATATTCCAAAACTTGTTCCGCTTTCAATAACTCCATTTTTTTTATCTCGGTCAAAATAAATTCGGGAAAAAGATAACACTGCTCCAAGATGAAAAGGATATTCCGTTTTCCATATTTTTCGACCTTTTGGGAATTCTGAATAATATTTGAATAAGAATTTCTTATTGTTCTTGAATTGAGATAAATTAATCTTATAATCTGTTTTATTCTTCAAAGAATCATTTTTAAATTTTTTATCTAATCTTTCAAAATTTTTCTGATTTAGGGAGAAAATTGTGTCAACTATAGCTAATACGATTCTGGAAGTATCATTTTCAATTTTTAATTTTCTTTCTTCAAATTCCTCTAAAAACTTCTTATGTCTTTTTAAGTTTTCTCTATTCAAACTGTCACTTATAATAATTCCATTTGGAGGAGGAGGAATTGTTTTTGAAGGAGAAAGTAATCTAAAATCAAAAAAAGTAGAGTCAATCAATTCAGGAAAAATGTCATTGAATACCTCTTTTTCAAATTCTAATTCACTTTTTTGTGAGTTGCAACCTAAAATTATAATTAATATAAATAAGATTATTATTCTGTTCAAAAGTTCGTTTTTTTATGTGCCCTAACGTTTATGTGTATTATTTGTTGCGTAAATTTAGCGAAAAAAATAGTTTATTAAACTAAAACTTTAGCGTTTCCGAGGTTTTTCGTAAGAAAAACCATAAAAAGCAATAAATTTTACACGGTGTTATGTTTTGTTGTGATACGTTTGAGTAAGTAAGTTCAGATTCCGTTTTCATTTTTTTTCCTATTTTTAATTTCCTTTTTTGAGCTTTTTTTATTTATTATTTCTGTTAAATTCCTTTTTCAGAGTTAATTGTTACGTTTAGATTCTGCTTTGATTTTTAATTCGCGCGATATTTTCCCCAATTAATTTTTTCCCAAAACGTCAAGAATTCCAAAGTAGAGAAAATTCCCGCGTAAAATTTCCGCTTTGATTTGATTTTTTAAAATTCGCGAGAGAGTGTTCAGCATTTTTTCCTGCGTTTAGATTTTCCTGAGCAATAAAACATAACGGTCTAGTATAAGAATAGTAGCGGATTTTTACACACTAACTTTTCGGTTAAACACAGACCTTTATTATATTTATTTACTTTTGTTAAAGCGATTAAACCGCTATTATTTTTATACATTGTTAGCCACTGGCTTTATTTCTTTTACATTCGTTTTCGCTATTTCTAAATACTTTTTTACAATTTTTCCAAATTCTGATTTTTCATCATCTATCTGAATATATAAAGTGTCAATTACCCTTGTTAAAGCCATTAAAACCCAAGTTGCAGCAAACATATTTCTTCTCTCTTCATTTGTCAGAAATAAATTCATAGTATCTCCTTTTTCCTGTGTTAATAAGAATTTTTCTGCATCAGGGTCTTCTTTCTTTAATTTAAAAAATTTGTCGATTGAAAAACAAGCAACTGACCAAGATTCTAAACCACGACAAGATTCATAATATATTAATCTTGATTCAAATGAACTTGGTACAATCAGTTTTGATTTATCGCTTTCTGTTCCATCCCAAAACATTAAGTTGTCATTTTCCAAGGGTTTTAAATATTTCCATTTTCCTCTAATTAAATTGCTCGAAGCTTCAATGTTGCCATACTCATTAATAATTCCACTTTCAGTTATTTCATTTTTGCTTAAGCCTTCTCGCTGAGAATTTGACTCTATAAGAATTAGAAGTCTTTCATATGCAGAGCAATCGTTTATTTCTCCTTTAAGATTAAGTCGTTTAAAAATATCTTGAATTTCATTATCTGTATGATTTGAGTTAAAGTCTACAAGTAATTCTCCTTCGTCTTCAGATTCTATTGGTTCAAGATTTAAGTCTATTTTATAGTAGTTGGCAACATAATTACAAAATTCACCAACAGTTTTTTTAACACGATATGACTTGTTCCTTTTATAGTGTTTATTTGTTTCAAGTTTATTACCCTTTGAGACTTCCCAATTACATAATTCTACGTGCCTAATTAACTGTCCTTTCCCTCCATTTGCAATTACAATTTTTTTACTTCCGTAAATAGAGATTAAAATTTCTTTTTCAAACCTATGGCAGTCTTGTGCTTCATCAATAAAAACTGTCCTTTTGCGTTTTCTACTTCCGATTCTTCGATTGTTAAACTCTTTGAAACCTGACATTTTAATTATAGGTTTTCCATCTTTTTGCTCTACATATTTTTTATTTATTCCTATGGCAACATCAAGTAATTCGTGTTTGTTTTCAATATCATATTTTTTAAAGAATATTTCTGGTTGCTGAATTGAAGTAGAGTATTTTCTAAAACTCCATAGTAATCTGCTATAAAAACATCTTTTGCTTCAATGTTACTGATTAGTCTCTTTTTTCTTTCATAAAAGCTTTTTGAGTATTTGATAAAATCATTTGAATTAGAAAGAGGTTTGTGATTTATGTAATTTATAAACTCAATACCAATCTCCTTTGTGCCGTTATCAAATTCTTGATTATTTTGAATGGAAGTTTTTATGCTCTCAAAATCATTATGTTTTGTGAAATCAATTTTTTGTATGAGGAAATCATAATTGATTCTCATTCTTGATTTTAAAATAGATAATAATTTTTCAATTCTATCAGCAGACAAAACGTGTAGAACACCTAAAGATTTTGATAAACGATAAAAGAATGCGTGTAAAGTTAGAACAGAACCTTCACCTGGCTTTTCTTCTCGATTAGAGTTTAATTTTGCGTTTATAAATGATTTAACGGTTTTCGCAATATCAAATATTAGTAGTTTGTTATAAGTTAGAAATAATGTGTTTTGCCCATTTGAAATGCATTTTAACGTTAATGTTAATAACTCACTTGATTTTCCTGTACCTGCTTTCCCATTGATTATTATTAAATTTTGGTCAAGCTCTTCATATATTTTTTTGGTGCTTGATAATTGTTTACCGATTCTATCTATTTTTCTTCTTAGTTAGATAACCTATTTCACTATCTTTTGAAGCTTGTTCGGTTATTTTCTTAATGTCGTCAGCAATATTATCATACCCTATTTCCGTTTTCCAATTTTTATTTGAAATAAATATGTCAAATGAGTTTTTTTGTAAGTATTCATTTAAAGAATTAAAAGTAAACTCTTCAGAAATAATGTAATTATCAAGAATAGCACTTGTGCTATTCTTGATAAATATTACTGGTTGAATAAACAACTCTTGCTTATTGAAACCGCATTTTAATGCGAGATAATCAATGAAACTAAATCTCAATGAATTTATTTCAGTACTATAATCAATGTATTCTTCGTTACAGATTATTTGATTGTCTTCAACTTTAATTTCCTCGTTTTGTAAGTAGTTCGCAAAATTTATTGGAAGAATCAAATTGTTTAGATAAACCCATCTTTCATTTTTCCAAAATCGATAGTAATTTCCCTTTTTTGGATTTAGAGCTATTACTAATATTAAGTCAATATTTGTTTCGGAAGAAACTGCTGCAGGAAAGTTGTTGAAAGCAAAAATTTTAGCATCTGAACAAGTTCTACCAATTGTAGATTCAAACGTGTTTTTAAATTTTTCATAATCGAAAAATTCACATTGTCCATTTATTTCTATTAGTTCTATGCTCATTTTTCAGCTTGTGGCTAACGTTGTTGTGTAGGAAAAGTTGCGGATTTAAGCACTAAAGTTAGTAAATAAAACACAAACCAAGAAAATCCGAGAGGATTTTCGTAAGTAGGCTTTTTACTAGCAATTTTTTTTACACGGTGTTGTGGGTAGTTTTTATTTAATTTTCATATTTTTTATTAATTTCTCAATATATTTTTCGGATTGTTTGTAATACTTATTGTTTTTATTTCCAGTCAATATCCTTTTTGAATGTTCATTAATTCTCTCTAATCCAACTCTTGAGAATTCTTCTGCTATTCTTGTATTACCTAAAAGTAGGTTCAATTCTTTTAAAATATTTGTTAATTCAATCTGATTAACAACAAAATATTTACCTAAAATCTTGTGGCTTTTTCCGCTTTTCAAATCTTTTGGTTTAATTTTGTCAAAAGGATGAGGAAAGTTATTAAAGTCATTATAAAAATTCAGACCGTGTTTTTCAAAAGCTTTCCAAATTGAATTTACTGATTCAATGTTTTTTTCAATATTATTGCTAAAATACCAATGATGATCTCCTTCTCCTTTTGGCGAAAGTCTTTTCCTAATTAAAGAACTTGCATAAGTCTCTTTTTTGAATTCTATTCCATAAAGTTTATTCATAAATTCAAAATTGATTGCAGTTTCACAACAAACTTCTCCTCCATACCAACTACCTTGAATTCCAAAAATATTTCCAATTCCATTTTCTTGCATCTTTCTAAAATGAAAACCAGAACCTTTCCAGCCTAAATCTCTAATTTTTGGGGAAAAATGTTCAGCTACTAATTTCTTGAATTCTGATGCATTCATTGTTATTGTTCAGTTTTTTAATTACCCACATTGTGTTTGTGTTATGGAAAGTTGCGATTTTGTGCCATCGTTATTTTCCGCAGGAAAATATAAGATTGCAAAAAAGCAACCAACTTTGATAAAGCTAAAAATAGCAATTTTTTATACACGGTGTTGCAAGTAGTAGATTTTTTTTCAGTTTATAATTCATTTTTTCACATTTTGCAAAATTCAGAGTTTGAGTAAGAAATTCCGCAAAGAAATTCAATTCCGAAAGTTGCTCAAATTCCACTTTTTCATTCCCACGTTTTGCTGAGATTCCCACGTTTTTTGATTTTTCAACTTTTAGTAAATTCCTACGTTTTACAATTTCAAGTTATGCAAAATTCAAACTTTGAATTTTGCGAGCGAGAGAGTGTTCAGCATTTCTAAATTCCACTTTTTTCCATTTTAATTCAAGAATATTTAACCGCAAATTTAAAGCGTCTGAGTGGTTTCCGCTATTACTTGCAACGTTTATGTATAAGATTAGTGGCGTGTTTAAGCACCTATTTTAGCAAATAAACACCAGATAGAAAATCCGCGAGGATTTTCGTAAGTAGGCAAAAACTAGCCATTAATTTTATACGGTGTTGTAGCACGTTTTTATTCACATTTGTTTAATTCCGAATAATATTTAATCGGATTACGATTTTTATATTTTATTCCACTTAATGATTTGCAAAACTTTTCTTTGTCAGTATTTATTATTAATTCTAAATACTCAATAAATTCCTCTGCATATTCTCCATCTGCAAAACTTGCTAGATTTAAACTTGGTAGATAAAAATCAGAATTATTTTCAGAAGTCACTTTTTCAAAAATCAGTCGTGTAGTGTCATAGAAAAAATCCGTTTTTCCCAGTTTATGGTCAGGTCCAGTTGTCCCATAATACAATTCGAATTCAGTATAGTTTTCAGGAACTAATTTTATTAATACAGATTCAGGAATTTTTTCTTTCTTTAAATAAAATTCGGATGCGATATTTAAATTATCTTCATAATTATCAATTATTATCAAATCCTTTAATAAAGAAGTGCCATTTCCGGTTCCGTGAAATGCTCTGAATCCAGTATAAATTCCTCCATCAATTTTATGAGCTTGGACAACAACAACAGTATCTTTTCTTTCTGTTCTAGCGTCGATTAAACAAGCAAGGAATGGAATTTCTAAATTAATAGGAATATATTCTTTTAGACCAGTATTTACATAAATTGCTCTATTTTTATCAACATCCTCTTGAGTTGCTAATCTTCCTTTTACATGTGGTGTGTTTTTCCAATTATTAATGTTAATTGAATTGATGTCGAAAGATTGAATTTCTTGAGCATTTACTGAACATGTAATAATCAGAATAGTTATTTTTAAAATCAATTTCATACTTTTCTCAAATGTGCTACAACGTTCTAGGCTATGTTTTAGTTGCGGTTTAGTTTAGCTAAAAATAAGCAAAAAAAGTCAAACAACTTTGTGCCTGCGTATTTTTCCGAAGGAAAAATAAAGCAGCAATTAAATATAGGCATTGTTGTAAATAGTGCTTTTTTTAAGATTTATAATTCATTTTGTTTTCAATTTTGTCCAAATTCAGAGTTTGAGAGAAAATTCCGCAAAGATTTTCAATTCCACAAGATGCTAAGTTCCATTTTTTCATTCACACGTTTTGCTAAGATTCCCACGTTTTGCAATTCCGAGTTTGAGTAAATTCCAACATTTTTAATTCTCAATTTATTCAAAATTCAAGGTTATCGAGAGTCTGTTCAGCAATTTTTAAATTCCATTTTTAGAGCGTTTCAAAATTCACACAATTTGCTCAAATTCCACCATTTTTAAAACTCCAACTTTTAAGAGTCTGAGTGGATTCACGCATTATTTACAACGTGTTTGTGTATACTTTGTTGCGTTGGTTTAGCGTAAATTTAGCAAATAAAAACCAAATAGAAAATCCGCGAGGATTTTCGTAAGTTGGCTAAAAGAAAGCAATAAAATATACACGGTGTTGGCAAATCGTTTTTTTATTTTTCATTTTCTAATTCCGGAATTAAAACTCCGTTTTTCCATTCAAGCTCTCTGCTTGTTTTTTTTATTTCAATCCAATTTGTTTCCTCGTCTTCATAATTCCCAATTTCTTTTTGATAAACTATTTTTCCTTTTACTCCGTCTTTTTCTTTTGGAAAAATTAATTTTTCTTCTAACCAATAAACACCTGCATCAGAAACTTGAGATATTTCCAAAACTTTAACTAATTCAGATTTTGCTTTAAAAAAGAAAATTCCACCACCATCAATTCCACAAGCTTCCGCTAAATAATTTATAAATAAGATGTTGTCAATATTTTCAATTCCTTTATTGTCAAAAATATCAACAGAAAATTCGGTTGTTGATAACATAGATTTAACTTCTATAATTTCAGATTCGTTATTTAAAAGACGAATTATAATTGAATAATTATTTTCATCTTTTTTGTATGCAAAAAAGTATTTCGAGTTATTAATTTCCTTTTTTTCTAAAGAAATTAAGCCTCCAAGAATATAGCCAACTTTGTTGTTATGCTTAACTTTATAAAAAGGCGATTCAACTCCATTGTAGTTCAGTTTATTTTCTGTTTTTTCAACTATTTCTATTTCTGTTCCAATTTTCAATAAATCAATTGTTTCAGAAGATAAATCAGGTAACTCTCTAAATTTCACGTCATTTCCAAATAGAAAATATTTCTTTCCATTTTCAAAATCAAAATTCGGATTATGATATTTTATTTCCTGACTGTAAGAAAGGTTTATTAATAAAATAAAAAATAGTGTTATTAGTCTCATTTTTAAATGTTTGCCAACGTTTATGTGTATTATTTGTTGCGTAAATTTAGCGAAAAAAATAGTTTATTATACTAAAACTTTAGCGTTTCCGAGGTTTTTCGTAAGAAAAACCAGAAAAAGCAATAAATTTTACACGGTGTTGTAAATAGTGCTTTTTTTAATTCATAATTCAGTTTATTTTTCGTTTCATTCAAATTTTGTTTTCAAGAGAAAATTCCGCAAAGATTTTCAATTCCATAAGTAGCCAAATTCCAGTTTTTTATTCACACGTTTTGCTGTGATTCCCACTTTTTGTGATTCCGAGTTGGAGTAGATTCCAACATTTTTCTTTTTCATTTTATTCAAAATTCAACGTTAGCGAGAGTCTGTTCAGCAATTTTTAAATTCCATTTTTAGAGCTTTTCAAATTTACACTTTATGCTCAAATTCCACCATTTTTAAACTCCAACTTTCACGAATTTGAGTGGATTCACGCATTATTTACAACGTTGTTGTGTAAGAAAAGTTGCGTTGTTTAAGTACTAAAGTTAGCAAATAAATCACAGATAGAAAGTCCGCGAGGACTTTCGTAAATTGGCTTTTACTAGCAATTTTTTTTACACGGTGTTAGGCACTGGCTTTTTATTTTTCTTTCCTATTTTTTTATAATTTTGAAATTCCGAATTTTATTGTTTTCGTATGTTAGATTTATGAAATAAATTCCTGCTGAATATTTCGATAAATCAATTTCAAATTCTTTTTCAATAAGTTCAGTTGATTCAATTTTCAAACCATTTATATTAAAAACTCTAACTTTAAATTCAGTTTTCTTATTTGATGAAATTTTAAACTTATTATTTGAATTTGTATAAATCTTAAATGTTTTTTCAAGTTTATAACTTTCAGTTCCTAAAACTACTGAAGAACAATTTCCATTTGTCTGCCAAGAATCTTTAAAATTTTCATAAGTTGCTTGTTCTTCAACATATGGATAAGTTTCAAATCCAGAAATTAATCCGTAAACAATTCCATTTTCTACTCTTAAATTCGGAGTATATAGAAAAAAATCAGGTCTTCTATAATCTCCAATGACTTCCCAAGAGCTTTTCTTTTCAGCTATTTTAGGTAAAATTATAATTATATGCTTATCAACTGCTCCTAATTCAGAAGCTGCCATTGAGAAAGTTCCATTACAATCAAAGTCAACTCCATCCCAAATTCGTATAATTGTTTTGTTTTCTTGACCTCTCAAAACATCTATGATTTCAAAGTCTATTCCATCATTGTCAATTGCAATTATTTTTCCATAAACAATTAAGTCATTTTGAAAAGATGAAGATTGACTTGTGTCACAAAATGAATTTGAAGTCCAACTACAAGCTAAAAATTTATTTGAGATTATAAAGTTAAAAAGAATAAGTAGTAATATTTTTTTCATTTTTCTTTTTTTTAGTTGTTCAACTTGCTTGTGCCTAACGTGTTTATATATGGTTTGTTGCGTGGTTTAAGCAACTAATTTAGTAAATAATTACTGACAAAGAAAATCCGCGAGGATTTTCGCAAGTAAGCAAGTAGCCAGCAATAAATTATATATGTTGTTGGCAACTGGCTTTTATTCTTTCCCAAATTCGTTCATATTCCTTTTCTCCCATTTCAGTTTTTATTGTCTCTTTATTTTTTTCAATAATAGTTTTCAATTTCTTTAATTCAAATTTGTTTTTACTCCAAAATTCAGTTGATATTTTTGAAACAGAATCTAATAAATCTCCTTCATACAAATTTCCTTCTGCGATTATATTTTGTTCAAGTTTCTTTATTGCAATTTCAATTAAAAAATCAATTCCTATTTCTTGTGAGATTAGAAGTCTAATTTGTTCAGTTGACAATTCAGAAAGTTTGATTTTCCTATATTCAAAACATTTTTCAATTAAAGTAGTTGGAAATTCAGATTCTTTTTTCCAATAATTATTTTCTAATTGTTCTATTGATTTTTCTAACATTCCAATTTATTTTTTCTTTGTTTTTTAAATATAAGAAAAGCTAAATTTAAAGATGAAATTAAAAATGGAATACTTGTCCAAAATGCAATTGCATAAACAAAATTATAATTCCAATTTCCAGACGACAAAAAATAAACTGAAATCCACAAAAGAACAATTCCGATAATTTCAAATATTTTTTCGGACAATTCTTTTTTTTGAAATAAACTAAAGATTAACAATATTTTTCCAATTAAAGATATAAACCCAATTGTCATAATTTTATCATTAAATTCGCCACTTAATGTAAAACCATAATTATCAATTAAATTAGGAATACTCGCAATATCTATAATTCCCATTATACCAATTCCGTGTCCAACTCCGAGAATTATAAATGAATGTAGAATTACGGTAAGAATTATTGAATTTCGTTTTATTTTTTTCAATATTTTCATTTTTCAACGTGCGGTTTTGTGCTTGTTGCCAACGTCTCTGTATATGGCTCGTAGCGTGCAAATTATGAAATTATTTTCGGATGAAGCACGAGCCGAATTTTTTAATTTTTCTTATTATCTTTTTTCTGAATAAGCCAAATTAAAAAATTTGGCGGACTAGCAAATACACCTTAACTTTGGATTAAGCAACTGCCTAGCTATGAGCTATATACGTTGTTACCCAACGTTATTTTATTCGATAGTTAATTTGTAAATAAAAGCTGTTTGTTCTTAAATTATATTCGTCTGTTTTGTATAACTCAGTCAATGATGTTTGATAGTTATATCCTACTCCAATGTGCCAATTGTCAATGATTTCGTAATTCATTAAAATTCCGAAAAAAGCCTCTAAAAAGTAACCTTTGCTTTGCTCTTTTAAATCGTTATCAGTTTCGATATTATTATTGAATCCAGCTTTTAAAATGGGTTTTAAATTACCTAACTTGAAGTTGTAATCTATTGACAAAGGAATCACTATAAACCTTTGTTTTATTGTTTCTGGAAAGGATTCGAAAAAATCACAAGTTGCACAATTAAATGTTCCTGTAAAATCCTTGTTCGAATATAAAATTCCAGATGAAAGACTTACTTTTTTATTCAAAAAATACTGTGTCGTTAATCCAATTGTATAATTATTTTTGTCAAATTCGATTCCGTACCCATTTATATTTCCTTGGGTAACCAGATAATCATTATTCTGTCCATTGTCGAGTGACAAATCATCAAATGAATATTCAATTCCCACATTCCATTTTGGATTATCTTGCGCATAGATGCTCCATTGAAGCATTAAAAATGATATTAGCAGTATTTTTTTCATAATTTTGGGTAACGTACGGGTTGTATGGTTAGTTACGTTTTTTAAAGATACTATTTTCTTGATAATGACTAAAAAAAATCTCAGAAAAATATTTCGTAAGTAGGTAATAAGCAGTAATTAATTATACAGCAGGTTAGTATTCGTTGGCTAAACATAGCCTAATTAATTTTCCAAATAGGCTGATTAAAATTGTTTTTTTTCTTCTTCACAACATTGAGATTAGGAGTGTTGCTTTCGTTGAGATTTGAAAAAACAATTTTAAGCCATTGCTAGTTTTCACTAAGTTAATTAAAGAAAGACTTTCCTATGTGAAGTTACGTTATTAAAAACTCCAAAAATAAAGGGATTTAGTCACACGAACTACTTGCGAACAGATTTGATCACTTTTTTTTAAAGTATTAGGTTTTCACTACCAAAAATAAACAAACAATAAGCTGCTTCACTTAGCCCAAGAAAGCCATAAAACCGTTAAGCAATCAAGAAGTTTGATGAGGTAATTCGCCAATGTATACTAACGTTTTAGGCTATGTTTTAGTTGCGGTTTTGTTTAGCTAAAAGTAAGCAAAAAAATCAAACAACTACGTGCCTGCGTATTTTTCCGAAGGAAAAATACATTAGCAATTAAATATAGCCATTGTTGTAAATAGTGCTTTTTTTTAATTAATAATTCAGTTTGTTTTCCATTTCATTCAAATTTTGTTTTCGAGAGAAAATTCCTCAAAGATTTTCAATTTCGCAAGATGCTAAATTCCAGTTTTTCATTCACACTTTTTGTTATGATTCCCACGTTTTGCAATTTATAGTTTGAGTAAATTCCAACATCTTTATTTCTCATTTTGTTCAAAATTCAAAGTTAGTGAGAGTCTGTTCAGCAATTTTTGAATTCCATTTTTTGAGCGTTGCAAAATTCACACGTTTTACTCAAATTCCACGATTTTTTGAATTACAACTTTCACGAAATTGAGTGGATTCACGCATTATTTACAACGTTCTAGGCTATGTTTTAGTTGCGGTTTAGTTTAGCTAAAAATAAGCAAAAAAAGTCAAACAACTTTGTGCCTGCGTATTTTTCCTTCGGAAAAATAAAGCAGCAATTAAATATAGGCATTGTTGTAAATAGTGCTTTTTTTAAGATTTATAATTCATTTTGTTTTCAATTTTGTCCAAATTCAGAGTTTGAGAGAAAATTCCGCAAAGATTTTCAATTCCCCAAGATGCTAAATTCCATTTTTTCATTCACACGTTTTGCTAAGATTCCCACGTTTTGCAATTCCGAGTTTGAGTAAATTCCAACATTTTTAATTCTCAATTTATTCAAAATTCAAGGTTATCGAGAGTCTATTCAGCAATTTTTAAATTCCATTTTTAGAGCGTTTCAAAATTCACACAATTTGCTCAAATTCCACCATTTTTAAAACTCCAACTTTCAAGAGTCTGAGTGGATTCACGCATTATTTACAACGTTTTAGTTGCGGTTTTGTTTAGCTAAAAGTAAGCAAAAAAATCAAACAACTTCGTGCCTGCGTATTTTTCCGAAGGAAAAATACATTAGCAATTAAATATAGCCATTGTTGTAAATAGTGCTTTTTTTTCAATTAATAATTCAGTTTGTTTTCCATTTCATTCAAATTTTGTTTTCGAGAGAAAATTCCTCAAAGATTTTCAATTTCGCAAGATGCTAAATTCCAGTTTTTCATTCACACTTTTTGTTATGATTCCCACGTTTTGCAATTTAGAGTTTGAGTAAATTCCAACATCTTTATTTCTCATTTTGTTCAAAATTCAAAGTTAGTGAGAGTCTGTTCAGCAATTTTTGAATTCCATTTTTTGAGCGTTGCAAAATTCACACGTTTTGCTATGATTTCCAGGTTTTGTAATTCCGATTTTGAGTAGATTCCAACATTTTTTGTTTTTCATTTTATTCAAAATTCAACGTTAGCGAGAGTCTGTTCAGCAATTTTTAAATTCCATTTTTGAGTGTTTAAAAATTCACACGTTTTACTCAAATTCCACCATTTTTTGAATTCCAACTTTCACGAATCTGAGTGGATTCACGCATTATTTACAACGTGTTTGTACAAGGTTAGTTGCTGTGGTTAAGCAATAAAATTACTAAATAATAACTTACAAAGAAAATCCGCGAGGATTTTCGTAAGTAAGCAAAAAGCAAGCAATTAATTTTGTACGGTGTTGGCATTTCGTTGTTTTTTATTTTTCATTTTTCGATTGTTTCTTTAAATTATAATAAGTTAAAAAGCACATAAATCCACCAAAAAAGAAAAAATTCCATAAAAACCTCCAAATTTTAAAATTTTCTCCATCAGAGTAATCGAAACCAGCCATTATTCCAGCAAAAACAGTTCCGCCAAATAGTCCTCCTATAATTATTGATTTAATTCGTTTATTCATAATCTTAATAATTCATTCCGCAACTTGCTAAATTCCGCATTCAATTCAGGTTTTGTTTTTCAGTTCAGTTTTGGATTTCACGAATTAACTAAAATTCCAATTTAGTAAATATTATATTCAGAATTTTTCTTTTCTTTTTTTAAGTGTTCTATTAAGCGTTTTTGCTCAACAATTTTTTCTTTTTCAGTTAAAAATTTATTTCCTTTAATTTTCTCTTTTAGAGAATTGTAATTTTTCTTTAGAGATTCAATATGGTCATTTTGTCCAAAAGAATGTAATTTTAATTCTTCCATAATTTTCGTTTTTTTGAGTTCGCTTGTCAATGAATGCCAACGTTTTTGTGTATAGCTCGTTGCGGAAAATCAGCTATGATTTTCCGCCGTAACCGAAAGATAGCAAATTGTAATGAATTCCGATTAGGAATTCAGCCGCAATGAGCTATACACGTTGTTACCACACGTTTTTATTTATTCCGATTAGTTTTTTCATTACTTGATTATATCGGTACATTATTTTAATTTTTTCACGAGTTGGTTCAAAGTAGTAATTATATTTTATTCCGTATTCCACTTCTATTTGTTTCCACCTTTCAATTGATTCTTCTGTTGGCCAGCAAGTACTAATAGCTAACAATTCAAGTTTTCCATTATTAAAATCCAATTCCGCTTGTCGTTCGTTGTATTTAGCATAGAATTTCGGTTCACTAATTGAATCTCGATGAACACACAATTTTTTGTCAGATATTCTAAGTTTTAAGGTGTCTTTTATTTTACTTAAATCAAATTGAAATTTCTCGTTGAAAACCGGCGAATGGTCGTTTACAATAATTCTAATAGTGTCATTCGATTCAGCTTTGATTTTAAAAATTCCAGTTGAGTCAGTTTTAAGTTCTGTTACTTGATTGTTTTGCTCAATCTTAATTCTATGAATTCGATTGGTCAAATGTTTAATCGTAGCATCAGGAAAAGATTCCAGAATTTTCCAATTACTTTCAATTGATTTATAAAATTCCACCTTTCCGACAATTTCTTTTTGCGAGTAAAGATTTTGTTTGAAAATCAAAATGGTCAATATGAATAGCGTTTTTCTCAAATGTGTGGTAACGTTGTTGTATATGGTTTGTTGCGTGTTTCAAGCAACTAATTTAGTAAATAATTACTGACCAAGAAAGTCCGCGAGGACTTTCGCAAGTAGGCAAGAAGCCAGCAATAAATTATATACGGTGTTACCGCACGTTTTTATTCCGCTTTTTCTAATTCAGATAATAATTCCTCATTCAAAAATCCAGAACAGCTGTTGTCTTGAAAATTGATTTCCTCTATCCCATTATTCAGAGTGTAATTTGTTCCGAAATTACAAGAATTGTCTGCATTTTTCATTAAATTCAATTTACGTTCATACAAACTTATTTTCTCAAGAATTAATTCTGTAATCTTAACTTTTCCACGTGTTATTATTTTTCCATTTTTGTAATATTTATATCTTAAAAATCTCCTTTTTGGTTTTAAAATAAGTTTGTCGTGGTCAATCGTTTGATGTCCCCAAGTTCTATTTAAAGTCCATTTTTTTTTATTTTGTAATGATTCTCTTATTAGTGACTTTCTTTCATAATCTTTAAATTTATTAACACAAATTTTTATTTCAGACAGTTTTTTTGCGTTTTTAAAAATAGTGTCGATTTTCTGTCCAAAAATATTAGTGTATTCTATTTTTAAAAAATCCGAGTTATTAAGAATAATCATTTTATTATTCTCTAAATATTTTTTTGTCTTACCGATTTTTTGGTTCGTTAAAATTTTCGGATTTGCTCTGTCCAATAAAAACATTGTGAACCCGTTTTTTTCACTACAATCATTCGGAACTAACTCAATTTTATTTTGAGCAAGCGTAAATGTTGAAATAAAAACTAAAATTATCGATATTAAATGTGTTTCTCTCAAATGTGTGGTAACGGGTTTGTGTTATGGAAAGTTGCGATTTTGTGCCATCGTTATTTTCCGAAGGAAAATATAAGATTGCAAAAAAGCAACTGACTTTGATGAAGCTAAAAATAGCAATTTTTTATACACGGTGTTGTAAAATGCGTGTTTAATTTCCGATTATAAATTTTTTCTTTTTTCCAGTTTGAAGATAAAATTCCGCTATTTTCTTTCATTTCATTTCTTACTTTTTTAATTTTTCATTTTATTTTTTTTCATTGTTTTCTTAGAAACTTCCGCAAAGAAATTCATTCCGTAAGTTGCTAAAATTCAAGCTTTAGTTTACACGTTTTGCTGAGATTCCCACGTTTTGATTTTCCGAGTTTGAGTAAATTCCCACGTTTAATAATTTCCAAAATATGCAAAATTCAACTCGTTGAATTTTGCGAGCGAGAGAGTGTTCCACATTTTAGAAATTCACATTTTTTTCTCAGAATTCAGTTTTACAAATAACAAAAAAACAAAAGTTAATTTTAAAGAACTTATTTATTTCTGGCGCGATTCAGCAGTTTTTTACAACGTTTTAGGCTATGTTTTAGTTGCGGTTTTGTTTAGCTAAAAGTAGGCAAATAATTACTGAATGGAAAATTCGAGGGGATTTTCCAAAGTAGGCTAGAAGCCAGCAATTAAATATAGCCATTGTTGTGTTTAGTGCTTTAATATTTCAATAAGTTTTTCGTTAACGTAAATTGTTTCCCTTCCCAATTTTTGTGATTTTAATATTCCTATTTCTTCTAATTTTTTTAAATATCTTGAACCAGCTTTTCTTTCTACATTTAATCGATTTACAACATATTCAATTTTGGAATAAGGTTGTTCAAAAAGCAACTCAATTAATTCCTTTCTGTAAGTTTTAGGTTCGTTTTCTTTCACAAACTCAATTGTTTCATTAAGTAAATTAGTTATTGATTTTATTTTACTAATTGTTTTTAATGATGTAAACTCAACAGCTTTTAACATATAAATAATCCAAGGTTCCCATTCATTTTTTTTATTTACTTTATTGAGTAGTTTGTAATATTCAGATTTATTTTCAATTATGTAAGAACTAAGATATAAAATAGGTATATCTATTAATTTGTTAAGTATTAAAAATAGGATATTTAGAATTCGACCCGTTCTTCCATTTCCATCATAAAAAGGGTGAATACTTTCAAACTGATAGTGAAGAATTGCTAAATTTATAAGAGGAGAGATTTCTTTATTTTCAATATTGAAATGTTCTAAAAAATTTCCGAGTAAATCTAGAATTTCATCTTTATCTTGTGGTGGAGTGTAAACAATTTCTCCAGTTTTGTCATTTTTCAGAACAGTTCCTGGAGTTTTTCTATAACCTGCATTATTTTCAATGATGATTTTTTGAATTTCCTCAACGTCTTTCAGTTTTAAAAAATTTTGTTTTTTCGCAAGCTCATAACCATAAAAAATAGCTTTTCTATAATTTACAACTTCTTTAACTGCTGAATTTTTAAGTTTTTGATTTGATGAAATAGCTTTATATAATTCATCTTGAGTAGTTATTATGTTTTCAATTTCAGAACTATCTTTTGCTTCTTGAAGTACAACTGCATTAACTAGCATCGCTTGATTTGGCATAGTTTCAGCAATTCCTTTTAGTTCTCCTAAAGCTCTTGCTGCTTTAGAATCCATTTTTAGTATTTCTAGAGTTTCAATCCATTCTTTTTTAGGAGGAAGTCTATCAAGTTTTGAATATAGTATATTTTGTCCCATTTACTTTAAATATGTACCAAAAATAAACAAAATAGTTCAAATAACAATTATATGGGACTTTTTGTCGCATTAAACACAACGTTGATGTGTAAGGAAAGTTGCGTGGTTTAAGCAATAAAGTTAGTAAATAAAACACGAACCAAGAAAATCCGCGAGGATTTTCGTAAGTAGGCTTTTACCAGCAATTTTTTTTACACGATGTTAGCTGACGTTTTTTATTTCAATTTTTCTTGGTGTCCAATTTCCCTTTTCAGATTTTTTCCAAATTCTCCAATGTTTGTCAGATGTCTTAAAAGGTAAATTTGACTTTAATTTTTTTATAAATTCCAATTCATATTTTTCGATTTTCTCAAACGGTAATGCAAACCAAACAGAAATCGTTGACTTTTCAGATAACATTAGATAGAATCGAGAGTTTTTAATTCTAAAATCCAGTTCAGGTATCAGTTCTTGATTCGGTAAAATTTGATTTGTATTTGGGTCTTTAAAATAAAAATTCCAATTAAAATTCAGAGATATTGGTCCAGCAGGATTTTTAGGTAATTCGTTATTCAATTCAAGCGTTTCAAATCCGTTTTCAATATCCTTTTCGTTTAGGTTCCAAGTCCAAGTTCTTAACCAACCATCATTTCTTGTTTTTGGAATTCCAAATTTTAAGGTCAATTTCGGCAATAATTTTAGAGCAGAGTATTCCTTTTTTTTTGACTCGTATAAAGTCAACTCGATTGATTTTGGTTGAGTTTTGTCAGCGAATAAATTCAAAAAATCCAATGTTTGTTCATAAGTCACTTTTTGGGATTTTCTACTCACGCTATGAGCTCCTCCAAAGTTAATTGGTAATCCTTCGTATGAAATAAATTGATTCATTTTATTGTTGTTCGGATTTTTCCTTAAATGACAGCTAACGGTTTTGTGTATGGTTAGTTGCGTTTTTCAGCAACTAATTTAGTAAACAAAAACGAACGCGAGAAAATTCCGAAGGAATTTTCCAAATAAGCACTTGCCAAAGCAATTAATTATACACGGTGTTAGCAGCTGTTTTTTATTTTCGGTTCATAATTATTCGGGATAAAAACTTCATTTTCCGATTTCTCAATTAAAATTCCTAATAAAGTTTGAATTTCGTCAGTTTTATATTCCGTTGTTTTAATTGAAATTCCAGATTTTGATTTAAAGTCGAGTTTTAAATTTTTGCTAAATCGGTCAAATCGGATTTGAGTGAGTTCAGTCAGATTCCGTTTTTGAGTCCAACGTTTATTTAAAATCAATACATTGTCTTTAATGAAAAGTGTAAATGGTTTTTTCTTTTTATAAACAAACCACATAATTAATTCAGCCAAAGGGAATGTCCAAAATATTAAAGTTAGAAAAATCATATTTCTTTCATAATCTCCAAACCACAATAATAAAGTCCAAGCGATTGCATTAATTAACTCAAAAATTCCGAATACTTTTCGCTGACTTTGCATTTTAAAGTCAGATTCATAATTTTTATTTAGAACTGAATATTCCCATAAAACGCTAACCAATAATATTAAAACTACCAGCACAATATTTAAAGCAAGAGGAAATTCAGTTTCCATTACTTGTCCGTAAGTCAAAATGATTAAGAGTAGTATTAATGTTATAAAATATTTCATTGGTTGATGGTCGGCTTAAATTGCTGCTAACGTTTTGGTGTATTATTTGTTGCGTAAATTTAGCGAAAAAAAAGCTATTTAAACTAAAACTTTAGCGTTTCCGAGGTTTTTCGTAAGAAAAACCCGAAAAAGCAATAAATTTTACACGGTGTTATGTTTTGTTGCGATACGTTTGAGTAAGCAAGTTCAGATTCCGTTTTCAATTTTTTCAAGCTTTTATAATTTCCTTTTTTGAGCTTTTTTTATTTATTTCTTATTTCTATTAAATTCCTTTTTCGGAGTTAATTCTTGCGTTTAGATTCCGTTTTGATTTTTAATTCGCGCGATATTTTTCCCCATTTAATTTTTTCACAAAACGTCAAGAATTCCAAATTAGAGAAAATTCCCGCGTAAAATTTTCGCCCTGATTTGACTTTTTCAAAATTCGCGAGAGAGTGTTCAGCATTTTTTTCCTGCGTTTAGATTTTCCTGAGCAATAAAACATAACGTTGTTGTGTAGGGTTTGTTGCGTAAATTTAGCTAAAAATAACCAATAATTACAGACTTTTACGCTTGCGAGGTTTTTCGCCAGAAAAACCTTAAAAAGCAATAAATTTTACACGGTGTTGTAATTAGTAGATTTTAGATTTTATTTCCTCGTAAATTTCCTTCGTAATATTTTTATTTTTAATTTTCAAAAGGTCTTTTCTAATTCCGTTTTCATTTTTAAAACGAATAATTAATTCAGGAATGTCATATTCAACAGTTGTTGGATGAGCACCAGAGTCAAGAATTGTCCATATAAAATCTCCAATTAAATTGCTTTTAGTTTTTCCTTTATTTATTCTTTTCGGCTTAAATTCAACTTTATAAATATTTTTGAGAGGAATTTCAGTTTCTTCTATATCTCCACCATAACTTTCACTTTCATAAAATAGACTTCCATTCAGAATTCCAATAGTATTCATTGCATCTAATTCGTATTCTAAAAAGTCAATTTTATTATTTTCAGTTTTCATTTCAACGATTTTAAATCTATTCCGAAGTTTTCAAATATTCTTATGAATTTGAGTGGTTTCCGCTATTAATTACAACGTGATTGTGTATGCTTTGTTGCGTTGGTTTAGCGTAAATTTAGCAAATAAAAACTGAATAGAAAATCCGCGAGGATTTTCGTAAGTTGGCTAAAAGAAAGCAATAAAATATACACGGTGTTGCAAGTAGTAGATTTTTTTTCAGTTTATAATTCATTCTTTTCACATTTTGCAAAATTCAGAGTTTGAGTAAGAAATTTCGCAAAGAAATTCAATTCCGAAAGTTGCTCAAATTCCATTTTTTCATTCCCACGTTTTGCTGAGATTCCCACGTTTTTTGATTTTTCAATTTTGAGTAAATTCCTACGTTTTACAATTTCAAGTTATGCAAAATTCAAACATTGAATTTTGCGAGCGAGAGAGTGTTCAGCATTTCTAAATTCCACTTTTTTTCCTTTTTAAATTTAAAAGCATTTAACCGCAAATTTAAAGCGTCTGAGTGGTTTCCGCTATTACTTGCAACGTTGTTGTGTAAGGAAAGTTGCGATTTTGTGCTATCGTTATTTTCCGCAGGAAAATATAAGATTGCAAAAAAGCAACTGACTTTGGTTAAGCTAAAAGTAGCAATTTTTTATACATAGTGTTGTATGCAGTTATTTCATTCGTTCTAATATTATTGATTCTATATTCTCAAAATTCTCTGGTCTAGATTCATTATTTCCAGCCCTTGCATATCTTATTTTATTATCATTCAAAACTTGTATAATTCCTCTCCAAGTCATTTCATTTCCGCTTTCTAAATTTGTAAAAATCAAGTCTAATTGTTTAGGCTCACTTTTGAGTTCAAGTTTATATTTCAGACTATAAAACTTTCCATTCCTGCTAAATTTTTTTCCACCTATAGGATCGTCATTATAATCTATCAAAACAAAACCATCTTTATCAAATGTAAATTTTCCATATTTAAAAAAACCTTCAGTTTTCCAACTTCCAATCAAGTTAAATTTTAATTCAGTTTTTTGTATAAATGATTCTGATACTATTAAGATAAAGATTAGAAAAACTGTTTTTTTCATTTTTTGAGTTAGATTGGTAATTGCATACAACGTTGTTGTATATGGTTTGTTGCGTGTTTTAAACAACTAATTTAGTAAATAATTATTGACCAAGAAAGTCCGCGAGGACTTTCGTAAGTAGGCAAGAAGCTAGCAATAAATTATATACGGTGTTGCCAGTAGTTATTCTTGTTCAGAATTACAAGTCAGACAAATTTTTTCGTCATTATTATTTTCGTTAATTACATTTCCTTTACAATCTTTTTCGATGCAATTAACTCTCTCAACTTTATTGGTTCTTTGACAATTTAAGCATATTATTTCTTCTGTATTCTCTTCCTTTTGTGGTATTAAAAATGCCCAAGGTGAATCCAAATCATATCCTTCTTGTCCTAAAGATTCAAAACACCAAGGACAGAAATACCTTCTACTTTTAATATCTATAGAAAACTGTTGATTTAAAAATCCTTTCCCTACTAAATTTTCTGTATAATCTAATTTTTCAATAAAAAGTGCTTCTTCATAATCTTCATTAAATATTCCGAAAATAGGATTATTAATTAGTAAATCTCTCGTTGTATTTCGCCAAGAATCTTGACCAAGAAAAAATTTAAAAGTTTGAAGTATACTTTTAATTACAAATTCAGGCGTAAGCGTTTTGTGAGCAACTCCGTGCATAATTCTATTTCTCGTAATTCTAATCTCTTCTATAAAAACTGCAAGTGAAGGTTCAATATCTTTCTTTTCGATAGTTGCTAAATAAGTGTTAAGTAATGATTCTCCACCAATTGTAAATAAATCATTAAAATCTTTGTCTTCACTATTTGGTCCAGTAGGCCAATTTTCCCTCTTCATATCAAGTAATAGTAAAGCAGATTCGTCACAAACCTTTGCTTTTAAAAGTGATTCGATTGCTTGATAAATTAATATTACCGATGTATTTAAAAGTGCTAAATGATATTTCCAAAAATCATCTCTAGGAAGTCCATCGTCATCATTAAAATGTACGTCTTCCTCATAAATTATATTAAATGATTGGATTAAACATTGTTTCGCAACATTTGAAAATCTTCAGGTTTTGGAATGTTTGTTATCAATGTGAATGGTTTTTCTTTAATTACTGGCAACGGTCTCGGCTATGAGTAGTTGCGTGGTTTAGCACTTAAATTTGCAAGTACACACCAAACTGAAAATCCGCGAGGATTTTCAGAATTAGACGAGAACAAGCAATTACTTATAGCCATTGTTGTAGGTAGTTTTTTTAGAATTTTGATTTAATATATTTTTCCAGTTTTCCCTTTTTTTGCTGTTTCATCAGTTTTTCCATATCTGAATTCTTTCCGAGTTCCGATTTATTCTTCCTGTAGAATTCAATTGCGTTTTCTGCTCCAGCTACTGCACATTCTACTTTGTCTTTTGAGTAGTCATTTTCGAGACTATATTTAGTCCAACCGCTCATAAACGACATTAAGCAGTCAGCACAGTCTAAAGGGACAATTCCAGATACTAATTCTATTGAAACTGTTGGACTTCCGCTCATCCATTTCATCAAAAAAGCATTGATTTCTTTTCGCTTACTTGGATTTTCAGAAATAGGTGTTTTCAATAACCACTCAGTTGAATTCAGAACTAACTTTTCAGTTTCCTTGTAATCGTCTGCGTTTTCAAGTTTCAAATTACTTGGAATTTCAACATTTTGAGCTAATAAACTCGCGCTTACAAATAGTAAGCAAATCAGCATTTTAATTTTATTCATAGTTTGTGTTTTAAATTACCTACAACGTTTTGGTATAAGCTTTGTTGCGTTTACTTATGCTAAAAATAAGCAAAAATTAAGCAACTTTGTGCCTGCGTATTTTTCCGAAGGAAAAATGTAGCAGCAATAAAGTTTATACGGTGTTGTGTAACGTTTTTTTATTCAGTTTTATAATGTAAAAGTCCTTTTTCATAAAGCATATTTTTAAATTCTTTTGTATTCGAGTTAACTTTTTTAGTTGAAATTCCATTTCCAATTCCATAAATAAATGGCCCAGGTCTATTACTCCAACCTTTTCCGAATTTTTTAGGTGGAAATCCAGCTATTCTTCCAGAAACTAGAATTCGATTTTCAGGAGTTACTCTTTCCACAAATAAATCAACACAAGGATAAATTTCATTCTCATTTATATATACTTTTTCCGCAATTAATTCAATCACGTTTTTCTTTCCAGATGCTTTTATTTTTTCTGCAAATCTCCATTCAAAGTCAAAATCATTAGGAAGTTTTTCTCCAGAATGAAGTTCAGCATAAAGTTTTAATTCAGCTAAAGTTTTTTCAATATGTATCTTGAATTCCTTGAGTTTCATTGATAATGTTACACAACGGTTTTGCGTATGGTTAGTTGCGTGGTTAAGCAACTAATTTAGTAAACAAAAACGAACCAGAGAAAATTCCGAAGGAATTTTCCAAATAAGCACTTGCCAAAGCAATTAATTATACACGGTGTTGTAAAACGTTTTTATTTTATTGGTCCGAATAGTAAATCAGCTCGTTCATTTCCTATTTTATCAAGTTCAAATTCTGTCTTTTTGTAATTTTCTTTATTAAATAATTCCTTTATTAAGTCAATGTTTGATTTGAATAAGTTGCTTTCTTGTTCAAGGTTCAGTCTTTTTGTCAAGTCATTTCCGCCAAATTTATTGCTCGCAGAATTCAATCCGCTCAATCTTGCTAAATAAGCGTTTATAATATCGAAATCATAATATTCTTCTGAAAACAGAGAAGAAATATTAGTTTCAATAATTCCTCTGTCATTTGCTATCATAAAATTCAACCACTTACTTTTGTAAACATAAAACCCAGCCATTCCACTCATTTTGGATTTTACAAGTTCAAATCCGTTATCTTTTAGAATTCCGATATAATATTTATTTAAACTGTAGTCTAAATATTCTTTAATTCCTAAATGATTTGGATTGTTCATTTCTCAAATGTTTTACAACGTGTTTGTGTAGGAAAAGTTGCGTGGTTTAAGCAATAAATTTAGTAAATAAAACACGAACCAAGAAAATCCGAGAGGATTTTCGTAAGTAGGCTTTTACCAGCAATTTTTTTTACACGGTGTTGGCAATAGTTTTTTAAAATTCAGTTTTCGAATTATTGATTTTTGTGAAATTAAATTTTTCATTTATTTCAATATTATTCAAAACATTTTTAAATTCATTTTTCATTTTTTTGTCTCTCAAAAGTATTTCAAAATTATAGTTTTCTCCATTCTTTTTTAAAATTTTCAGGTAGTTTTTATTTCCATAAATTGAGTGAGTTGTCAAACTTCCATAACCCATATATTTTAGAAAAATACTTTCTATTTCTTTTATTCCAATTTTATTTTCAATTCCGTCCAAATTGATTGAAATATATTTTTCAGTTATTTTAAATATTCCGACTACTTTCGGTTTTTTAAAAGATTCTCCGAATATAAAATATGCTCCAAATAATAATATTATTAAACTTAAATATTTTAAATAAATGTTCTGATTTTCTTTGTCATATAAAAAAAGATAAAAATTTGCTAATAAATAAAGTATTCCAAATATTATACCATATATTTTAATTGGTTGTTTAGTTTCAACAATTTCAGTTTTGAATTCGTTTTTCATTTCGCTTTTTAATTATTGCCAACGTGTTTGTGCATGGTTTCGTTGCGTAAATATAGCTAAAAGTAAGCAAAGAAAATAAACAACTTTGGGTCTGTGTATTTTTCCGAAGGAAAAATAAGCAAGCAATGAATTATGCACGTTGTTGGCAAATCGCTTTTTTTCAGATTATTAATTCGGTTTATTCTTTCCACCGTTTTTAAGTGAAAGATTTTAAATTCAACATATTATGTCAAAAAAACCTAAATTTTTTTATTCTAAAAGATTTTATTTTATAGAATACTTTTTAAGTAAAATTGCTCAATTTTTAGTTTACTTAATTTTTCTTTTAGGAATTCTCTCCTTTATTAAATATTTAGTCACTTGTCCATAAAATATTTAGTTATGATTCCAAGTAAAAAACCAATTATTGCTATGTACCATCTAAATCGAATATCCCAATTTCCAAGCCTTAAATTGTCAGTTGTCAATTTTCTTATTTTATTCTCCATATTTCGGATTGACTTTTGGTATTCAAGATTTTCATTCTGTAACTTTAAGTTTTCCAACTCTAAACTATTCCTTTCGTTATCTAGTTTTGATTTTTTTATAGATTCAGAGTATAAACTTTTAAAACCACCTTGTAATTTAAAGTGTTTTGTTTTTTCATTTTTTTTGGCAAATTCCATATCTTCAGTGAAACTACAATCACAAACTCCATATTCATTTAGAATATATAAATATCTTATAAAGTCATCTGATGTTTCAGTTTTATCTAAATCTCCAAAGTCTGAATATCCATTTTCTAAAACTTTATCAATTATGAAATCTAATTTTTCAATATCTTCCTTTCTAAATTCAATCATTTTTTTGAGTGTGATTGGTAAGTGTTTGCCAACGTTGTTGTATATGGTTTGTTGCGTGTTTCAAGCAACTAATTTAGTAAATAATTATTGACCAAGAAAGTCCGTGAGGACTTTCGCAAGTACGCAAAAAGCCAGCAATAAATTATATACGGTGTTGTAAACAGTATTTTTATGCAATCCATCTTCTTTCATATTCTATCATTTTCCATTTTCCTTTTATTTTTTCCAAATAAAAAACTCCACCACTTCCACAAAGTCCACCACAAATATAAGAACCATAAACAATTGCTCTTTTTCGGTCAGTTGAAATTAGAGGAAATGAAATAAATGCTACAGGTTTTTTTTTATTCTTTTTTAATTTTGTTTTTGTGTAACGCCTAATTCGTTTATTGTCTTTTTTGTCTAAAAGCGTAATTGCAGGAAAAAATTTCACTTTTATGTTTTCAATTTGAACAGTTACAGAATCTTCATACATTTCAGCCGTTTTTATTTCCCAATTTGGGTCAATTCCATTTGAGTCTAATTCGGTTTTGTACTTATCGTGAATTTTAGAATCTTTTCGGCTTTTCGCATCATCAAGAGCAGATAATAATTCGTCATTATTAAATCTGTTATTTACAATTATTGTGTCATTCTGATATTCCGCAATTACCAATTCAATTATTTCAGTCAAATCCTCATCGGTTTGTGAAAAAGTGACTGAAAAAGTCAAAATTAATATGGCTGTCAGGATTTTCCTCATATTGTTTACAACGTTTTAGGCTATGTTTTAGTTGCGGTTTTGTTTAGCTAAAAATAAGCAAAAAAAGTCAAACAACTTTGTGCCTGCGTATTTTTCCGAAGGAAAAATAAAGCAGCAATTAAATATAGGCATTGTTGTAAATAGTGCTTTTTTTAAGATTTATAATTCATTTTGTTTTCAATTTTGTCCAAATTCAGAGTTTGAGAGAAAATTCCGCAAAGATTTTCAATTCCACAAGATGCTAAATTCCATTTTTTCATTCACACGTTTTGCTAAGATTCCCACGTTTTGCAATTCCGAGTTTGAGTAAATTCCAACATTTTTAATTCTCAATTTATTCAAAATTCAAGGTTATCGAGAGTCTATTCAGCAATTTTTAAATTCCATTTTTAGAGCGTTTCAAAATTCACACAATTTGCTCAAATTCCACCATTTTTAAAACTCCAACTTTCAAGAGTCTGAGTGGATTCACGCATTATTTACAACGTTGTTGTATAAGATTTGTTGCGTTGGTTTTGCAGTAAAGTTAGTAAATAATTACTGACAAAGAAAGTCCGCGAGGACTTTCGTAAGTAGGCTTGCACTAGCAATTAATTTTATACGGTGTTGGCAGTAGTGTTTTTTAGTTTTTTATAAATTTCCCTATGTAATTGCCTTTTTCTGCTGTGAAAAAAACAAAATAAATTCCGGTTCTAAGTTTTTCAATATTTATTTGAGTAATATTTTTATTTACTTCTATTATTGTTTTTCCTGTTATATCTGAAATTAGGATTTGACTAATAACATTAATATTTCTAGTATTTATATTTAATAAATTCTTTATTGGGTCAGGATATAATTTAATAATATTTTTGGTATTTATATTTGTCAAGCTTAATGATGGACAATTAATTAAAGTTGGTATATTTTTATCAGTGAAACTTCCGTCACCAAGTTGACCATAAAAATTTGCTCCCCAAGTCCATAGTTCTCCACTTGAATTCAATGCCAAAGAATATCTTTCTCCTGCAGAAATGAAAGTCCAATCTGAATTTGAGCCAATTTGTATAGGGTCTGTTTTACTTATATTGGTTCCATCACCTAATTCACCATAATTGTTTCCACCCCAAGCCCATAAAGTTCCATCTAATTTTATAGCTAATTGATGACCTGAAGAATAGCCCTTATAAATAGACATCCAATTATTTTCAGTACCTATCTGAACAGGTGTTTCTGATATTTCCCAAGGAATTTCCCATAAAGTTCCATCAGTTTTAATACCATAAGAATTGGTTATAACTTGCCAATTATTACTAATTCCAATTTGTGTCATATTGTAATAATTTGGTCTCCATGTCCATAAAGTTCCATCTGTTTTAATAGCAAAACATTTTTTACTACTTCCACTTGCAATTTTATCCCAATCACTATCATTTCCAATTTGTGTTGGAACTAAAATACCATCTCCCCAATTCCATAATGTCCCATCTGATTTTATTGCTATAGTGAAATCATAACCAGCAGAGACAGAAGACCAAATATGATTACTTACTGGAGAATAGTAATTAATAATACTATAGTCTAATCCACTAGTACCAATGCCTATCTCTCCTTCCCAATTTATTCCCCAACCATATAATTTATCATTAGTTTTAGTTACCATAGAATGATAAAATCCAGCAGATGTTTTTTGCCAGTTATTTTCGTTACCAACTTGTGTAGGTATGTTAGTATAATTTTGAAAATTCGGTCCACACTTTCCATAATTATTACTTCCCCACGCCCACAATGTTCCATCTTTTTTAACAGCTAGAATGTGATTATCTCCTGTTGAAATACTTTGCCAACATTGCGAATTCCCTTCTAAAGTTATTATAAATAGAAAAAACACAATAAATATTATCTTTTTCATATTCAGTTTTTTTAATAATTAATAACATTCCTTTTTCATTACTGCCAACGTGTTTATATATGATTTGTTGCGTGGTTAAAGCACGTAATTTAGTAAATAATTACTGACAAAGAAAATCCGCGAGGATTTTCGCAAGTAAGCAAGAAGCAAGCAATAAATTATATATGTTGTTGTGTGACGTACTTTTTATCTCAACAATTTTAATGCTGGTCTATACTGAAATGTTTTGTTACTATTAATTCTTATTGTGTTAAATATTATTATTACTACGTTATATCCATAAAGAATTATTATTGGAATATAAACTATAAAAATACTCGACATTCCTCCTCTGAATAAAAATATTTTCCCAAATATAAAGATGTAACATAAGAATAATGAAAGACACCAAGATATTTGAAAATTCAATATTGATTTTCCTAATTCGTTTACACCTTTTACCTTGTCTTTTTTAAAAGTCCACATTATTAAAGGAATTATTATTCCAAGTAATGGAAAAAATAAAAACCCCAGAGTAGAGAGATTCATTAAAGACAAATAGTTTCTATCTTCTTTTATTTTCCAGTCTATTAGTTCATCAGGTGATGTATCTAATGCAACAGCTAGTCTTTTTAAAGTATCTCCTCTAGGAATTGTCTCATTATTCTCAATTCTCTGGATAGTTCTTAAACTTAAACCAGATTTTTCCGCTAAATTTTCTTGGGAAATTCCTTTTCTTTTTCTTAATTCTTTTACTCTTTCTGCTAAATTCAAATTATTCATTTCAATATGTTTTTTATTCAAAGTAAAAGTATTTCCTTTTTATCATATTGATAGCGTCTTTACTATGTCATTCTTACGTCATTAGTGTCAAAGTGCTGTTTTTCAGTATGACACACAACGTTTTTGTATATGGTTCGTTGCGTGGTTTAGCACGTAATTTAGCAAATTAAAACCGAATAGAAAATCCGCGAGGATTTTCGTAAGTAGGCTAGAGCTAGCAATAAATTATATACGGTGTTGTAAAACGTTTTTTATTTTCGGATTAATTCGGTTGGATTTATAAAAAAATCATCTTTATTTATATTCTCTTTGAAAAAATCCAAAAGTTCAGTTTCAGATTCGAATTCTTTATTTCTCAATTTCTTATTAACTTCATAAAAGATTAGAGTGTTTCCCTCAACTTTAAAACCATAAAAAACATTGGTGATTTTGTTTTTGTATTCTGTTTTCAGATTCATAATTTCAAAACCTCTTATTGTTTTTGAGAAAGAAATTATTTCATCAGTTTTTTCCTTGTCCTTAATCAGTAACTTATAAGTTTTTTCTCCGTGTTTTATGATGGTAAGTTTTTCATCGTTATCTTTTCCATTATACCATTCTCCAATTAATTCAGGATTAATATTTTCATCATTCGGCAAGCTGAATTTTGATTCCAAAGAACAACTAATTACTAAAAATAAAATTATTAAACTTAAAGTGTATTTTTTCATAGGTTCTGTTTTTTAATGTTTTACAACGTTGTTGTATATGGTTTGTTGCGTGTTTCAAATAACTAATTTAGTAAATAATTACTGACAAAGAAAATCCGCGAGGATTTTCGCAAGTAGGCAAGAAGCCAGCAATAAATTATATACGGTGTTCTACGCAGTTTTTTCATTCGTCATTGGAAATTCAGTTATTTTACCGTCTATAAACATTCGTAATTCCTGGTCAGAATGAACTAAATTAATTTCAATTCCTTTTCCGTTTAAAAACTTTAAAACTTGACCAAATTCAAATGAATTAACAGGAATAGGAACTTTCAGTTCCGAATTCAGTTTTCTCTTTAAATAAATTGCGCTGTCTTTTCTATATTGACCTTGATTATATTTTATGCTTTTAATTTCAGAAAAATTAATAAATTCAGATTCAGTTTTTCCAGTCATATTCGTTTTCAGTAATTCTATTTTATTTTCAGTAATTATAATTCCGTTTGCAAGATAATTTCTAATCATTCCAAAAATTAGTGCGAATAAAAAAATTCCACCCATAAAAATTTTGATTGTCAATGATTCAGAAGTATAAACGAAATATGTTCCAATTAAAAACAAAAAAAGAACTCCATAAAGACTAATTATTTTCGGTTTAGTTTCATAAATTATTTTTTCGGTTTTCATTTTTCAGCGGTATTTTTGGCAAATTGCGTAGAACGTTTATGTGTATAATTTGTTGCGTAAATTTAGCGAAAAAAATAGTTTATTAAACTAAAACTTTAGCGTTTCCGAGGTTTTTCGTAAGAAAAACCATAAAAAGAAATAAATTTTACACGGTGTTATGTTTTGTTGTGATACGTTTGAGTAAGCAAGTTCAGATTCCGTTTTCATTTTTTTTCCTATTTTTAATTTCCTTTTTTGAGCTTTTTTTATTTATTATTTCTGTTAAATTCCTTTTTTAGAGTTAATTGTTACGTTTAGATTCTGCTTTGATTTTTAATTCGCGCGATATTTTCCCCAATTAATTTTTTCCCAAAACGTCAAGAATTCCAAAGTAGAGAAAATTCCCGCGTAAAATTTCCGCTTTGATTTGATTTTTTAAAATTCGCGAGAGAGTGTTCAGCATTTTTTTCCTGCGTTTAGATTTTCCTGAGCAATAAAACATAACGTTCTAGGCTATGTTTTAGTTGCGGTTTAGTTTAGCTAAAAATAAGCAAAAAAAGTCAAACAACTTTGTGCCTGCGTATTTTTCCGAAGGAAAAATAAAGCAGCAATTAAATATAGGCATTGTTGTAAATAGTGCTTTTTTTAAGATTTATAATTCATTTTGTTTTCAATTTTGTATAAATTCAGAGTTTGAGAGAAAATTCCGCAAAGATTTTCAATTCCACAAGATGCTAAATTCCATTTTTTCATTCACACGTTTTGCTAAGATTCCTATGTTTTGCAATTCCGAGTTTGAGTAAATTCCAACATTTTTAATTCTCGTTTTATTCAAAATTCAAGGTTATCGAGAGTCTGTTCAGCAATTTTTAAATTCCATTTTTAGAGTGTTTCAAAATTCACACAATTTGCTCAAATTCCACCATTTTTAAAACTCCAACTTTCAAGAGTCTGAGTGGATTCACGCATTATTTACAACGGTTCGGTGTATGGTTAGTTGCGTGTTTCAGCAACTAAGATAGCAAATAATTACGGATAGAAAATTCCAGCGGAATTTTCGTAAGTCGGCAGTGACCTAGCAATTAATTATACACGGTGTTACCACACGTTTTTTATTCAGTTAATATTTCGTTCAGTATGAAATTCAGATTCTCTTTTCCAATTTCACTTAATCCTCCGTATTTCATATTCGGTGAGAATGGTTCCGATTCAGTCATTCCACAACCTTCCAAATAGAGCCAAACCTTTCCTATTTCCTTATTTTCTTTATTATAAAACCTCAAAATATATTCTGATTCAGATAAACTCCAAGTAGTCTCTGACCAATCGAAATTGCTCGGATTGTTGAAAAATGTAATTAAATCAGCCTTATTCAAGTCCGACACAGTTTTGGAAGTCAAACGACTGGTCAAAAAGTCATTCTTAAACAACGTTATTTTCGCAACGTGTTCTCGTGGAAATTTATATTTTCCAAATCCGAAATTTTTCTCAAACGCCTTTTCCTGTTGTTCAGACGTTTTGTGCATATAAAATTCATTTAGCTCGTCAGTCGGAATATGTTTAGAATAGAATTGTCCTCTATCCGCAATATCCCAAATTATAGCAAATCCGACTATTGCTAAAACTCCAATTACTAATAATATTTTTTTCAGGATTTTCAATTCGGTCGTTCTAGTCTTTCTTATACACTTTGAATGCAATTCCACCAACAATTATAAACGGAATAACATACATAATTAATTTTGTCAATCCATTATCCATCATACTACTTGCTTGTCCGCCTTCTCCAAAAATCATCCAGAAAATAATAGACTCTATAAAGTATAGAAATATCAATAGAATTATTAGTCCGATGATTTTGAGTATTATTTTCAATGTTGCGTTCAAATGTGTGGTAACGTACGGGTTGTATGGTTAGTTACGTTTTTTAAAGATACTATTTTCTTGATAATGATTAAAAAAAATCTTAGAAAAATATTTCGCAAGTAGGCAATAAGCAGTAATTAATTATACAGCAGGTTAGTATTCGTTGGCTAAATATAGCCTAATTAATTTTCCAAATGGGCAGATTAAAATTGTTTTTTTTCTTCTTCACAACATTGAGATTAGGAGTGTTGCTTTCGTTGAGATTTGAAAAAACAATTTTAAGCCATTGCTAGTTTTCACTAAGTTAATTAAAGAAAGCCTTTCCTTTGTTAAGTTGCGTTATTAAACAACTCGAAAAAAAAAAGGGATTTAATCACACGAATTACTTGCGAACAGATTTGATCACTTTTTTTTAAAGTATTTGGTTTACAAGAACAAAAATAGGGTAGCTTTTAGTTGCTTCACTTAGCCCAAGAAAGCCATAAAACCGTTAAGCAATCAAGAAGTTTGATGAGGTAATTCGCCAATGTATACTAACGTTGTTGTGTAAGGAAATTTGCGTGTTTCCAAGCAATAAAGTTACTAAATAAAACACGAACCAAGAAAATCCGATAGGATTTTCGTAAGTAGGCTTTTACCAGCAATTTTTTTTACACGGTGTTGGCAACTGGCTTTTTTTATTCAAAGTAAATTCCGCTTTCTAATTGATAAATATTTTTTCCATTTACCTGATTAAAATAATAAATTCGTTCATTTAACTTCTTATAATCAGTTATTTTATGATTGTGAATATTAATTTTTACTATTCTTCTATTTCCCATATCTGAAACATAAATAAAATCATTTATTGCAGTTACATATTCAGGATGGTCAAAAATTGTGGGTTCTAATTCCTTTCCAGATATTGAGAAGATTTCTCTCTCTGTTTCAATATTAAATTTTCCAACGAAATGTTCAACTGGAACAGCTATCCATAAATTTTCATTTTTATCTATTGCCATTCCATATATTCCCATTCTGTGTGGTGACCTTATTTTTTCAAATTTCTTAACTATTTCTCCATTTTTCTTATGAAGTCTCATTTCGTCTTCTTGGTAAAAAGTAGTAATAAAATTTTCGTTTTTCAATTTAATAAATTCGTCAAATGGTTGTTTCCAAAATTGATTTTCTTTTCCGTATTTTTTTTCTAAATAATATTCTTTTGTAATTTCAGTTATTTCAATAAAATTATATTCGTAAAAGTTTTCCCCTGTACTATAAAACACAGAATTTTCTCTTTCAAAAATTCCATAACCATCTTTACTTATCAATTCCATTCTTCATTTTTTGCTTGTTGCCAACGTTTTTGTATAAGGTTTGTTGCGTTTTTGTTATGCTAAAAGTAAGCAATTTATTAAACAACTTTGTGCCTGCGTATTTTTCCGAAGGAAAAATTTAGCAGCAATAAAATTTATACAGTGTTACCTGTAGTACTTTTTTCACTTATTGTTGAAATTCTCCAAATTTACTGTTCTTTTCAACCCACAAAAAATATTCTCCAAATAAAGTTCCAGATAAAAATTCTGAATTTATATCCTCAATTTTTTCCCCATTTATTGTCATTCCAATACTTTCATTTTCTCCTAAATTTTCTTCAACCTCTCTCAATAGATTAAAAGCTGTAGAGTCTAAAATATTCAAAATTATTCTATTCAAGGTTTCAGTTTGCTTTTCAGTCAAAGAATTAAAAAATTCAAACCTTTCATCTTGGAGTTTTTGAAATTCGGGCAGTAAATTTTTATTTTTTGGTAATTCAGAATATTTCTTTTGAGACATAGATTTACCATAGTCTCTGCTTTTTTCATAGAATTCAAAATTTTCATCTCGTAATTTTTTCACGATAATTTTTCCTAATTCATTATAGTTTTTTGAAAATTCCATTGTCAATTTATTGGTTTCAGGTTTTCGTCAAGCGTATTACAGGTAACGGTCTAGTGTATGATTTCGTTGCGTGTTTAAGCACTAAAGTTAGCAAATAAATCACAGATAGAAAGTCCGCGAGGACTTTCGTAAGTAAGCTATAACTAGCAATGAATTATACACATTGTTATGTGCTGTATTTTTTTGTGTTCTCTTGTTTCTGTATTTTTCTTCTTTCCGTTTTTTATAGATTTAATTTCCAAGATATTACCATCTTCATCAAGTTTGTATTCAGTTGTCAGATAGTAATATTTTTTAGGGAACATTTCAAAAATCAGAAGTCGTTGCTTAACAAGTCTATTCTGTTCGTTGTAAAAATTTTCTGTTTGGATTAGAGGTTTTTTTAAGTCCAATCGCCATACTTCTGTAAGATTTCCCTCTTTATCGTATTTGTATTTAAACTTTTTGCTATCGCTTTTTCTTTTATTAGGTTCTAAAATGTTGCTCGAATCAAATTTCTGATTGTAAGAAGTGACTAAACTATCGTTCTTATCGTATTCAGTCAAAATTCTGGTTTGGTCATTTGGGTATTCAAAAGTCAGTCGTTCTGCAACATTTTCATTTTCGTCAAACTTTTTTAATTCAATCAGAAGTCCGTTTCTGTCATAAATTTCAATTTTCTTCAGGTGTTTTTTTCCTTTCGGATATTTAATGTAAAAAGATGTTTCCTTAATCTTATTTGATTTTCGCAGTTGAATTTCTTTCTTAAATATATTTTGAGAAAATCCAACACTCGAAATTAAGAACAGGATTAAAAAGATAGTATTTTTCATCGTTTTGGTCATATTGCACATAACGTGTTTGTACAAGGTTAGTTGCGTGGTTTAAGCACTAAATTTACTAAATAATTACTAACAAAGAAAATCCGCGAGGATTTTCGTAAGTAGGCAAAAAACAAGCAATTAATTTTGTACGGTGTTAGCAACTGTTTTTTATTATTTCAACTAATAATCCAATACTCAAAATGTTAATAATTATTATAAAAATTAATGTTCCTATATTCTCAAGTATGAAAAGAGTTAGAGAAAATTTATTCTCAATTTTTCTTATTTTTCCTTCTTTTCTTTTAAGTTTAAAAAAAAGTTTTTCAACTTCATAAAAGTCAGTCTCACTCAAACTCATTAGTTCAATGTTTTCTGAATTTTTCAAAGAGATTGTAGTCTTATAATTATATAACAAATATCCTTTCTCAAACATATTCACTCCTGGATAAATTCTTGTTTTTACTTCACTTTGTTTTATGGTTTTTATTTCTTCAAACTTTAAATTCCTTTTTTGAGGAAGTAAATATTTTTTTATTTCTATTCCATTTTTAGATATTTTCAATATTTTGATTTTAATTAATTGATACAAACATAAAATAGAAAATAAAGAGAAAATAGCTACAAAGAGATAACCAACGATTTTATTTTCCCCAGTTGAAACTTGAAGACAAAAAAGCATAAATACAAAACTGAAAATGAAACTAGAGAAAAGTCCTCCTGAAAGAATTAATCTTGGTTTAGTTTTATATAAAATTTCATTCATTTTATTCAAACGTAATTTTCGTCCTAAATAGTTGCTAACGTTGTTGTATATGGTTTGTTGCGTGGTTTAAGCACCTAATTTAGCAAATAAAAACCGAATAGAAAATCCGCGAGGATTTTCGTAAGTAGGCTGGAACTAGCAATAAATTATATACGGTGTTGTGCATAGTGTTTTTATTCAGCTTTAATTTCGTATGGTTTTTCTGGGAAACCAAATAGAATTGCCTTTTTCTCGTCAATTTCCTTTATTCCAATTAGTGTTTCTCGTTCGTCATTTTCGAAAATTGATGCGAAATAAGTTCCTTGCAAATTTTCTAAAATTAATTTCCGTCCATTTCTTTTCATTCTTTTGTTCATTTCTTGGATTACTGGACTATCCAAAATTTTGTTGAACGTTAATGGTATTTTCTCTTTATTCCACTGTGCTTTGAATTCGAGCGTCTCAATTTTTTCAGATTCAAGTTCCGTTTTGGTTGGTTCAATTCTTTCATAATCAGTTGCAAATTCAGCATCCTCTGTTTTAGATTCAGTTTCGCTCAACACAGTGTGAGTTTTTCCCATTCTGAATAATCGTATTCGATTGTCATTTACGAATTCATATTTTGATTCGGAAAGTTTCTCAATCCATTCAGTTCGGACTTTTGATAATTCATTTCCGCTTTTTAATTCAAGTTCAAAATGAATGATTTGGTCGTTATTGAATTCAATAAATTCTGGTCAACAATAGTCGTCTCCCGTTTTAATCTTTAGCCAAGTTCCATTCAGGTTTTTCATTTATTTTCTGCGGTTTTTGGACATTATGCACAACGTGTTTGTATATGGTTTGTTGCGTTGTTTAAGTATTAAAGTTAGTAAATAATTACTGACAAAGAAAATCCGCGAGGATTTTCGTAAGTAAGCAAAAAACTAGCAATAAATTATATATGTTGTTAGTGGTAGGGCTTTACATTCTCTCTATATAATTTTTCAGTCTTTCAAAAAAAGTAATGTATTCCTGCATTGGTTTAAATAATGAATTCAGATTTTGAAAAATATCAGGACGTTGATAAGCTTTATTAATTTCTTCGTGAAATTTAGAATTTTCAATTTGACTTAAAATGTCACTCAATTCATTTTCCATTATAAATGCGTAGCGATCATAAACTTTTCTAATACTACCCTCTTGAACTTCTCTATGCCAAGTTAGATAGTCATTCCACGTTTTAGGCATATTAAGTGTTATACTTGGATGGATTTTTGGAGGTAAATCTCCAATTTTTAATAAACTAAGACTATTACGTTTCTCCTTTTCTTTTAATTCAAGGAAATCTTTTTTTATGGCTAAATTTATTGCTTTTAAATAATTATTGTGTGTGTTTAAAATTTCATTTAAATGATAGGATAATGGAATTTTTGAGTTTTTTCTATTTTTAAATTCTGCATAATAAGAAGTAATTAAATAAAAAATATATGCAGCTAAATATGAACATAATAAAGCAGTATTTATATCACCAATTATACTTGCATTTTCAAATATTTCTGGCATATTAGAAAACCACAAATTAATACATAATATAAGTACAAATGATATAATTGCTGATGAAAATAACCACCAATTAAATCCCCTAAAAAAATTATTCATTTTCATATTAAAATTTTAAATATTCTTGAGTTTCTTGGATTCAATGTTCTAACTCAACAAATCGTTTCGTTTTGCCTTACCACTAACGTTGTTGTATAAAGAAAGTTGCGTTTTTTGTGTGCGAGGAATTTCCGAAGGAAATTCAGAAGTAGCAAAAAATGCAACTAACTTTGGTTAAGCACTAATTTAGCAATTTTTTTTATACGGTGTTGGCAACTGGCTTTTATTCTGTTTATAAATCTCCTTCGCCTTCTGGAACTATAACAAATCCGTATTCAACATCTTTAGGAACATTATATTTTTCCCAATATTCACCTCCAATCCCTGCTAATTCACCTTTTTTGTCATCTACTTCAAGTCCATTTTCTCCAAAATAAATTTGTGGTCCAATGTCAAACGAAATTGAATCTGTATCTACAAATTCGATTATTTTCTCTTCATTCGACTTTAAGGTAAACTTGTCTTTAATCGTTACAGGTTTTCCAGTTTCATTCCTTAAAAAGATTTTATATGATGTTCCAGTCTTTTCATATTCTGCAGGGATTATAAATGTTTCATCTCCTTTTTCAATGATTTCATTTCCTTGTTTATCTTTGTGTTTTTTTTCGGTTTTACAACCAAATAAAAATGATAAAATTCCCATAGTTAGTATTATAGTTTTCAGTTTCATTTTTTCAGAATATTCTTTTTTCAACGTGCAGTTTTGTGCTTGTTGCCAACGTTGTTGTATATGGTTTGTTGCGTGTTTCAAGAAACTAATTTAGTAAATAATTACCGACCAAGAAAGTCCGCGAGGACTTTCGCAAGTGGGCAATAAGCAAGCAATAAATTATATACGGTGTTGTACACAGTTTTTTATTTCAGACTTTAAATATTCATATTGTTTTACAAATTGAAATTTATCTTTAAATATATTTTCATATTTTTTCAATTCGGTTTTTGCTTTCTCACATTCGTTTTGTTTTAGATAAACAAGCACTAAATTATAATATGCAATTTCTGTTAATTTCAAATTATTACTTTTAGATATTACATATTCCAATAAACTTAAACTTTTATTATAATTTTCAGTTTGATAAGATACAATTCCAATATTAAGAGCAGAATTTAAATATAATGAATCTGATACAAGTAATGATTTTTCATAATATTTTATAGACTCTTCATATTCATTTTGAAACTTTTTGACATTCCCCAAATTGTTCAGAATTATAGAATTATTGGGTTCTATTTTCAGAGCGTTTAAAAAGATTTTTTCGGCTTTTTTATATTCGTTTTTTTTCGAAAGTTCAATTCCTTCTGAATTCAACTTTTCAGACTTTTTAGTTTCAAATTTTTCTCCGGTAATATATAAATCAATATTTCCTTTTTTGTTTTTTAAACTGTTCTTTTCGTTCGAATTATTTTCAGATTTGCAAGAAATTAATACTGAAAATAAAATAACAATTAAATAAAATTTCATTCTATAATTCTGGTTTTTAATTGTGTACAACGTTGTTGTACAAGATTAGTTGCTGTGTTTAAGCAATAAAGTTAGTAAATAAAAACTAACAAAGAAAATCCGCGAGGATTTTCGAAAGTAAGCAAAAAGCAAGCAATTAATTTTGTACGGTGTTGTAATTAGTTGTGAAACATTAGATTAATCTAATTTATAAATCCTAAATTTTTTAATTCATTTCTGATGTTATATGCTTAATATAAATAATCTGAAAACAAAAAAGATAAATAAATAGCATAAAACAACATTCATTATTTTTCTCTTTACAGACCACTTTTCAAATTTTTTAAAGTACTCCAAATAAGTTTTGTTATTATACACTAATAAATTACTAAGTATAAAAGAAAGTAATATTAAAATTATCAAATGATAACTTTCAAATATTATTTTTAATTCAAACAGTTTATTAATATGTATACCTAAAGTTAAAATTAATATTGAAATTATTCCTAAAAATGCTCCAAAAACAAAATTTTGACTGAAGCCATATTCTTTATTTGTCCAAAAGTCGTTGTAAAATTCCAAAGGGTTTTCTATGCCATATTTATTTTTCATTCTCTTTTTTATATGGGGTATTTTATATAGTAATAAAAAAACATTGATTTTGTTAAAAGCAAAGTGCATTGTTCTTTCAGTAAGATACAGACAGAAATAGAGTATATTTATTCTAGATTTTATAAATTCCATTTTTGTATAGTAACCTTTAGAATTATTTCAATTTTTTTCAACATTAGGATTTTCCTGAGCAATTAATTACAACGTTTTGGTATAAGCTTTGTTGCGTTTAATTAAGCTAAAAGTAAGCAAAAATTAAACAAATTTGTGCCTGCGTATTTTTCCGAAGGAAAAATTTAGCAGCAATAAAGTTTATACTGTGTTGTGCGTAGGCTTTTATTCCTCTTTCTTTAATTCAATTTCTTTCGGATTTTCTGGAAATCCAATTAATTTATTATTGTAAAAATACATTTCAAAATTTTCTCCTTGTTTCCACCATTTTAATATAATACTATCTCCTTTTTTTTCATTCATTCCCATTTCTATTATTTTCAGAGAATCAGTTGGGTTTGGGTTTAATTCATAAATTCCGTAAGTATTTGGATTTTCAGAAATGTCTAATCGTAAATTCCTGTTTTTAATTTTAAAGTGATAATTCGTTTGTGAATAAGGATGATTTTCAATCCAAGAATTCCAAAAAAACGAGAAAATTAAATAACAGACAATTGTGTTTGCAATAAATAAAATCGAAATCCTTTTTTTTACAAAGAATGTAAAAAATCCGATTATAATATTTCCGATAAATATATAAGGTCTGTAAGATTTAGCTGTAAAAGATATAAATGGGTCAGGTTTTATAGTTTCAACCCAATATTTCATTAATAAAATGTCAACCACTAAAATCAAAACTCCAATACCAGTTAATAATTTTATTTCAGATTTAGTTATTTTCAACATTAAATTCCTATAAATTTTTCGTTTTTAAATTTCAAAACATTTGAAGTTAAAAACAATTTTTGTTGGTCTGACAGCTTACGCACAACGGTCTCGGCTATGAGTAGTTGCGTGGGTTAGCACTCAACTTTGCAAGTACACACGAACCTGAAAATCCGCGAAGATTTTCAGAACTAGGCGAGAACAAGCAATTACTTATAGCCATTGTTAGCAAACGTTATTTTATTTTTATTATAAATTCTGAAATTCCCATTTTAAAAATTATCAATTATTTTTTTAGTATAATTTTTTTTGAAATTATTGAATTATTCATTGAGATTCTAACAAAGTATAAGCCATTCTGCAAGGTTGGATTAAGAGTAATAGTTTTACTCTTTGCTAAGTTTAGATTTATAGACTGAACTAACTTTCCGTGTAAATTAATTATTTTTATTGACGATGAAGTTTGTTGTAAACTTGTAGATACTTCTATTTTACCACTCGTAATTGTTGGGTATATTAATATTTTATTACTTATAGAATTCTCATTTATAGACAAACTTTCACTAACTTTTTTCAGCACTACAGATTGTGTCCCAACGACATATATTGAGTTTCCAATCATTTGAACTGAATATAATATATTATTAGTACCACTTGATTCAGCTTCCCAATTAAGTCCTCCATCAGTTGTTTTTCGAATTGTACCTAAATGCCCTGTGACGTAACCGTTATTGTTATCGATAAAACTTACAGAATGTAAATCCCAACGTGTATTGCTATTCTGTTGTTGCCAATTGTTCCCACCATCAGTTGTTCGAGATAATCTACCTAATGTACCTATAATAGTACCATTATCTACATCAGTAAAGTGAACAGCAGGAGATGGACTATCGATATTTGTTTGCAATGACACCCAATTTTGACCTCCATCAGTAGATTTTCTAAGACTATCGCTCCCAAGACTACTATCAGTAGCGAGATAAATAATGTCAGAATCAATAATGTGAACATCATTTATATGTTTGCTGAAGTTTAGATTCGTAAGGTTCACCCAATTTGCTCCTCCATCATTAGTTTTTAAAATTGTACCGTTCCGACCGACAACAAACCCTAAATTTTGATTCAAAAAACTAACACACATTAAGCTTTTATCTGTTTGAATTTGTTGGTCTACCCAATTTGAACCTCCGTCAATAGTTTTTTTTAACATACCACCACTACCTGCAATATAACCTGTATTGGCATCAATAAAATGTATAGAAAAAATATAAGTAGATGTGCTAAGTGATATATCCGTCCAAGTTTCACCATCAGTGGTTTTTAATATTTTACCATTTTCACCTGCAGCATAGCCAATATTTTCAGTTACCATAGAAACTGACCTTAATCGATTTCCACCTGGCTCTTCGTGTTGAATATTCCATTCTTGTGCAAGGGCAGTAATACTAAATAAAATAAAAATTGTAAATATTTTTGTTTTTTTCATCGTTATATTTTTGATTAATGTTTGCTAACGTTTTGGTATAAGCTTTGTTGCGTTTTATTTAGTTTAAAAGTAAGCAAAAATTAAACAACTTTGTGCCTGCGTATTTTTCCGAAGGAAAAATTTAGCAGCAATAAAGTTTATACTGTGTTGTGCGTAGGCTTTTATTCCTCTTTCTTTAATTCAATTTCTTTCGGATTTTCTGGAAATCCAATTAATTTATTATTGTAAAAATACATTTCAAAATTTTCTCCTTGTTTCCACCATTTTAATATAATACTATCTCCTTTTTTTTCATTCATTCCCATTTCTATTATTTTCAGAGAATCAGTTGGGTTTGGGTTTAATTCATAAATTCCGTAAGTATTTGGATTTTCAGAAATGTCTAATCGTAAATTCCTGTTTTTAATTTTAAAGTGATAATTCGTTTGTGAATAAGGATGATTTTCAATCCAAGAATTCCAAAAAAACGAGAAAATTAAATAACAGACAATTGTGTTTGCAATAAATAAAATCGAAATCCTTTTTTTTACAAAGAATGTAAAAAATCCGATTATAATATTTCCGATAAATATATAAGGTCTGTAAGATTTAGCTGTAAAAGATATAAATGGGTCAGGTTTTATAGTTTCAACCCAATATTTCATTAATAAAATGTCAACCACTAAAATCAAAACTCCAATACCAGTTAATAATTTTATTTCAGATTTAGTTATTTTCAACATTAAATTCCTATAAATTTTTCGTTTTTAAATTTCAAAACATTTGAAGTTAAACACAATTTTTGTTGGTCTGACAGCTTACGCACAACGTGTTTGGCTATGGTTTCGTTGCGTGAAAATCTGCGAGGATTTTCCGCTGAGAACCGAAGATAGCAAATTTGTGAGGACTTTCCGCGAGGAAAGTCAGAAGCAATGAACTATAGCCGGTGTTGTAGCCAGTTATTTTTTTAATTTAATTTTTCCTATATCAAAATCCTCGGGCAAATTTTTAAAGTCTTTTTCTGTAATTATATAATCCCCTTTAAAATCTTCCTCAAATTTTATTTTATACTTTTTGATTGAATACGAAAATCCAACATCAAATAAACCAGCATTTTCAGGATTCAAAGTGTTAGTAGCCGAACTGTAATTACTTAATTCAATTCCTTTTGTTAATTCTTCATTTAGTTCAGCAAATTCTTTTCCTTCTGGCTTGACTCCTCCAATTGTATGAGAATAGCCTCCATTTTCATTATCAGTTTTGTTTGATTCGTTGCCTATTAACTGTTCAAGAATTAAAAATTGTTGACCATCGAATTCTGTGATTCTTAACCAAAGTCCATTTTCCATTGGTAATTTTGGAAGAACATTTACTTCAATAGTTTCTGTTGTGTATTTTTTACCATTAAATTCGAAATTAAAAGGTCCAATTTTGTATTTTTTTGTTTTTTCGAAAATTATTACTCTTTCAAAGTCATCTGATTGCATTCCGAAAAATGAGGTTGAGCGAGTAAATTCCACATTATTTCCTAGTTCTTTTTTGAAATAGTTAGTCAAAAAATCTACGTTAATTGAAAATGTAACGCTTTGTCCAACTCTCGGTTCTGGATTATCAATTTCAATTTTCAGTTTTTCTTGTCCAATACCATTTAAGGAACAAATAATAAATAAAATTAATGTTATTCTTTTCATATGTATCTCGTTTCTTTAATTGGCTACAACGTTCTAGGCTATGTTTTAGTTGCGGTTTAGTTTAGCTAAAAATAAGCAAAAAAAGTCAAACAACTTTGTGCCTGCGTATTTTTCCGAAGGAAAAATAAAGCAGCAATTAAATATAGGCATTGTTGTAAATAGTGCTTTTTATAAGATTTATTATTCATTTTGTTTTCAATTTTGTCCAAATTCAGAGTTTGAGAGAAAATTCCGCAAAGATTTTCAATTCCCCAAGATGCTAAATTCCATTTTTTCATTCACACGCTTTGCTAAGATTCCCACGTTTTGCAATTCCGAGTTTGAGTAAATTCCAACATTTTTAATTCTCAATTTATTCAAAATTCAAGGTTATCGAGAGTCTGTTCAGCAATTTTTTAAATTCCATTTTTAGAGCGTTTCAAAATTCACACAATTTGCTCAAATTCCACCATTTTTAAAACTCCAACTTTCAAGAGTCTGAGTGGATTCACGCATTATTTACAACGTTTATGTGTATTATTTGTTGCGTAAATTTAGCGAAAAAAATAGTTTATTATACTAAAACTTTAGCGTTTCCGAGGTTTTTCGTAAGAAAAACCAGGAAAAGCAATAAATTTTACACGGTGTTATGTTTTGTTGTGATACGTTTGAGTAAGCAAGTTCAGATTCCGTTTTCATTTTTTTTCCTATTTTTAATTTCCTTTTTTGAGCTTTTTTTTATTTCTGTTAAATTCCTTTTTCAGAGTTAATTCTTACGTTTAGATTCCGCTTTGATTTTTAATTCGCGCGATATTTTCCCCAATTATTTTTTTTCCAAAACGTCAAGAATTCCAAAGTAGAGAAAATTCCCGCGTAAAATTTCCGCTTTGATTTGATTTTTTAAAATTCGCGAGAGACTGTTCAGCATTTTTTTCCAGCGTTTAGATTTTCCTGAGCAATAAAACATAACGTTTTGGTATAAGCTTTGTTGAGTTTTAGTTATGCTAAAAGTAAGCAATTTATTAAACAACTTTGTGCCTGCGTATTTTTCCGAAGGAAAAATATAGCAGCAATAAAGTTTATACAGTGTTGGCTACAGTATTTTTTCTTCAACATATTTTTTCTCAATTAAATACTTTATTAGGTCATTCTTAAACGACTCAAATTCAAAATTTTTCAGTTTTGATAGTCTTTTCAAGCATTCAGATTCCGCTAAAATTTCTTCACACACTTTTTTAATTAGTTTGTCTTTTCCCAAGTCACTAATTTGATTAAATTCAATTTTACAGTCTATTTCAGCACAATTATTAGTGTTGAATTCAATTCCATCTAAATTTGAAGTTCTTTCACCAGGTTTATATCTTGGTCTTTTCTTTTTAAAAAACTGGTCAAATTCAGGTTCTACTGTAATTAGTCCAAAATAAAGTTCATTCAGGTCTTTTCCATAATTTTTATTTTCAAAAAATAACTTTAGTTCATTTGACAGATCATTTATCCAGTTATTTTTTTCTTGAGTTAAATTAGTGTATTGTGCTATTCCAAAAGTCAATTTTCGTTCAGTTTTATTGTAGCCAACGTTCTAGGCTATGTTTTAGTTGCGGTTTAGTTTAGCTAAAAATAAGCAAAAAAAGTCAAACAACTTTGTGCCTGCGTATTTTTCCGAAGGAAAAATAAAGCAGCAATTAAATATAGGCATTGTTGTAAATAGTGCTTTTTTTTTAGATTTATAATTCATTTTGTTTTCAATTTTGTCCAAATTCAGAGTTTGAGAGAAAATTCCGCAAAGATTTTCAATTCCACAAGATGCTAAATTCCATTTTTTCATTCACACGTTTTGCTAAGATTCCCACGTTTTGCAATTCCGAGTTTGAGTAAATTCCAACATTTTTAATTCTCAATTTATTCAAAATTCAAGGTTATCGAGAGTCTGTTCAGCAATTTTTAAATTCCATTTTTAGAGCGTTTCAAAATTCACACAATTTGCTCAAATTCCACCATTTTTAAAACTCCAACTTTCAAGAGTCAGAGTGGATTCACGCATTATTTACAACGTGATTGTGTATGGCTCGTTGCGGAAAATCATAGCTGATTTTCCGCCGTAACCGAAAGATAGCAATTTGCAATGAATTCCGATTAGGAATTCAGCCGCAATGAGCTATACACGGTGTTGTAGCACGTTTTTATTTTTCTTTTAGTTCAGTTAGTTTATAATTCAATTCCATTACTTTCATCGTGTCAAGAGGTTGCCATCTTGCAACTACGTGATATTCTCTATTAGTACAATCGTTTCCATCAGGATTTTTTCCTTCAAGTATCCAAGTTGTTCCATCTAATTCGCTTCGGTCAATTGTTACAGGTAAACTCCAAAAACGAGTGTTCTGTAGCAAGGTTTGAAATTCAGTCCATTCTTTTTTTGATAAATCACGTACCGTATTTGAGGTCAACGTGCTATTTTGTCGCTCTATTTGTACGCCTCCAAATTCTTTAAAAACTAATTTGTATGAGTCGGAATCTTTACAAATTCGATAAGTTTTTGAAGATTCCCACATTGAGTTGTAAATCATTAATCGGTAACTTTCATTCAGTTCCGTTTTTAAGTTCGGCTCTTTTATTTTAGACAAATAATTATTCCACCATTTTTGTCCGCTTGAGTCAGATTCCACTTTTGAAATAATACTATCATTTGTCTTAATCACTAAAGGGTCAATTCCGCAATCAACTTTGCTTTTACAACTGATGGTTAGTGTTAAAATCGAAATGATAATTATTATTCTATGCATTTTCTCAAATGTGCTACAACGTTGTTGTGTAAGGTTTGTTGCGTAAATTTAGCTAAAAATAACTAATAATTACAGACTTTTACGCTTGCGAGGTTTTTCGCCAGAAAAATCTTAAAAAGCAATAAATTTTACACGGTGTTGTAATTTCGTTGTTTAACAGTTTTGCGAGATTTCAAATTTATTCAACTTTTGATTCCTTTTCAGTTTCAAACATTTTAATTCTATTTGGTTTATATTTATTATACTCTCCCAAGTTAATCTCATTATTTTTTGGATTTTCAGAAGAATAAATAATTTCAAATTCTTTTCCTACACAACCATAAATTCCGTTCTCACATTTAAAGGGATAAACTCTTTGTTCTCCATAGTAATTTTTGTTTCCCACTTTAAAGGTATATTTAACGTAATTTTTAGCTCCTACATAAAAATATTCCGTTATTTTTCCATTTGTATGAATTCCCAATTCAGATAATTCTTTTTCTCTTGAGAATCCATAAATTACTATTGATATAATAATAGTAAATATAACAATAATTCCAATTTTATCTTTATTCATATTATTTCAGCAGGTAGTTTTTCTGTCAATGAATTACAACGTTTTGGTATAAGCTTTGTTGCGTTTTGTTATGCTAAAAGTAAGCAAATTATTGAACAACTTTGTGCCTGCGTATTTTTCCGAAGGAAAAATTTAGCAGCAATAAAGTTTATACAGTGTTGGCAGTAGTAATTTTATTCATTTTCCCACTTATTCAACAATTCTTTTAATTCAATTATATCTTTTCTTATTTCGTTGTCATTTACAGTTTTCAAAGCTAAATCATTATGTTTTTTAGATTCATTGTAATTGTCAAGTTTGTAAAATGCATTCGCAATGTTATAATTAAAAATTCCTGTTTTTTCAATATTTTTCTCAATACTCAAACCTTTTTTCCAAATTTCTATTGCTTTTTCTTGTTCAGTAGATTTATTCAAAGCAACTCCATAACTCATATAAGTCAAAGTATTTGTTTTATTGAACTTCAGAGATTTTTCAAAATATTCATAAGACTTTTTAAAATTCCCAAAATTTGCTTCAATACTTCCTAAAGAATTCAAAATTGAAGAATTTTCAGGTTCTCTTAAAAGTGATTTATTAAAATACTTTTTCGCTTTTTTCAGGTTTTTATTTCTCAATTCAGTTATTCCTAAATTGTAATTTAAAATTGATAACGAATCTTTAAATTCAAAACTACTTTTCTCAACCAAATGAGCGTCTCCACCAATTCTATTCAGAAGGTTTTCAGGTTTTTTCTTACAGCTTATTGTAAATATTAAAATAGATATAAATAGTATTTTCTTTATCAAATTAATTTCGGTTTTACGTTCAGTTTTTATTACTGCCAACGGTCTCGTATAACCGTCAGTTACGGGATTAAAGTTAATGATTTTCGGTTTAGCACTGACGTTAGCAATTCCGAGTGGATTCGGACGCAGTCGAATCCGCCGTAATTGCGGTTATACATTGTTGTAACACGTTTTTATTTTATTTCACAGTTCCGCAAATAATTCCCGAGTAATTCAGTCAAATTCTCTTTTTCTTCGAGTTTGTAATATTCATCATCTAATCGGTCGAGTTCTTGTTCTATTTCTTCATTTTCCCAATATTTATTCTGGGTTATGAATTTAAACAAGTCAGTTTGCGGTTCTTTATGCTTATTTAATATTTCGATTGCACTTTTTAAAAGTCCAAAAGTCAATTCAGCTCCAATTTTTTTCAGTCCATTTAGCGTTTCCTTTGCAAAAATTCCATAATCATTGTCAAAATACTGTTCAAATCCACCATTCATTACTTGCATATTCAAAACTCCAATTCCATACGTATATCGAACAGGTTCTGATAATTCAAAAACTGTGTCGTACCATATTTTAGTTTGACTCCAATCATTGATTTTTTCATTCAGATATTTTCCTGCAATATCATAGTAGACATAGTCAATTAATTCTTCGTTTGTCAATGTTTCTTGGGTTTTCATCAAATGTGTTACAACGTTGTTGTGTAGGAAAAGTTGCGGGTTTAAGCACTAAAGTTAGTAAATAAAACACAAACCAAGAAAATCCGAGAGGATTTTCGCAAGTAAGCTAAAACAAGCAATTTTTTTTACACGGTGTTGTAAGTAGTTTTTTATTCATTTTGATATTCAATTTTCAATACTTTTATTGATTTTAATAATTCTTTAAAGACAGGATAATTTTCATTCAGATCACTTTCAGTCCTTGAAGAAATAATAGTCATTATAGCAAATTCATTTAGATCTAAATATGCTAAATATTCAAAACTTTCATAATTTCCTCCTCCAAAGTATTTTATAATTCCACCAAATTTTTCAAGTTCTATTTTTTCTTTAGTTTTAATTTCAATTCCCTCATAATTTTCTTTAAATGTTTTTGTATCATATGAGATTAAATCATTCAAATTACTTTGATTTTCCATTTTTAAACTTGCAAATTTTAGATACATAACTGTTTTTGCATTTTGCCAAGTTTCACCATTTTTGTAAAATACCGCATTAATTCCGCTTTCAGAGCCTGATTCACAATCTAAAATCCAACCTTTAGGAGCTTTAATTATAATTCCCTTATTTCCGTATTTTATGATTGAACAATTTAGTTTTTCCTGTGAAAAACTAAAATAGTTTACAAGTAGTAAGATTATAATGACAATTTTTTTCATAATTATTGCCAATTTTCCTTCTTTTTTTGAGTTGAGTGAGTAATTACTTACAACGTTGTTGTGTAAGATTTGTTGCGTAAATTTAGCTAAAAATAACTAATAACTACAGGCTCTTACGCTTGCGAGGTTTTTCGCCAGAAAAACCTTAAAAAGCAATAAAATTTACACAGTGTTACCCAACGTTTTTTATTCATTATCTATTTCTCTGTAAATATCATTAATTGATTTGTTATGTGATTCTTTCAGGTATTCATAGACTAACTTATTGTAGCATTCAAATTTTGATTGTATCATACAACCCATTCCAAACATTTCAATGTTGTATTTATTTTCTAATATTTGATGTAATTCAACATCATAACCAATTCCAAAATAAAAGTATTTTATTTCTTTGTTTTGCAAATCTTTCACAAATCGTTTTTCCATTCCTACACAAGTTTCTATTTCAGAATATACAGCATATAATTCATTAGCTTGAGCATTTGCATAAATCCCAGGAAAAATATATAAATTCAAAGCTAAAGTTATTCCAAATATTCCAAACATAATTTTGATTAACAGCATTCTCCAATTTTTATTAAAAAAGTATATTCCAAAACAAAGAATTCCAATTCCTAAAAATCTTTTAGCATATTTTAATTCAGTAGAATCAAAACTGGTCTCTGTTAATTCATTGTAGTCGTTGTAAATAGTTAATGTAAATGCTAAAATGAATATAATCAGTAGTATATATTTCGTTCTGTATTTCAACTTATGAGTGGTTAATGTTGGGTAACGTTTATGTGTATTATTTGTTGCGTAAATTTAGCGAAAAAAATAGTTTATTAAACTAAAACTTTAGCGTTTCCGAGGTTTTTCGTAAGAAAAACCAGAAAAAGCAATAAATTTTACACGGTGTTATGTTTTGTTGTGATACGTTTGAGTAAGTAAGTTCAGATTCCGTTTTCATTTTTTTTCCTATTTTTAATTTCCTTTTTTGAGCTTTTTTTTATTTCTGTTAAATTCCTTTTTCAGAGTTAATTGTTACGTTTAGATTCTGCTTTGATTTTTAATTCGCGCGATATTTTCCCCAATTAATTTTTTCCCAAAACGTCAAGAATTCCAAAGTAGAGAAAATTCCCGCGTAAAATTTCCGCTTTGATTTGATTTTTTAAAATTCGCGAGAGAGTGTTCAGCATTTTTTTCCTGCGTTTAGATTTTCCTGAGCAATAAAACATAACGTGGTTGTATATGGTTTGTTGCGTGTTTTAAGCAACCAATTTAGTAAATAATTACCGACCAAGAAAGTCCGCGAGGACTTTCGTAAGTAGGCGAGAAGCCAGCAATAAATTATATACGGTGTTACCTGCTGGCTTTTATTTTTTCAAATTCCGTTTTTAATTCCGTTTTATATTTTTCAACTTCTTTTGATGAATAAGAACAACAAAATCCGTCTTGTATTTTCCAAGTTCTAAATTTATAATTCCGACCATTTGATTCAAATTCAGATTCTGTCATTCGAGTAAATCCTTTTTCGGTTTCGTCAGAGTTTAAATATATTCCAGAATCCAATTTCATATCGGTTTCACGAAGGTTTTGATTAAAGTCAGAAGACGTTAATAAAATTCCGCTCTTTGGGATGTCTATTTTTTTATTCCAAGTCAAAGCTGATATGGACAAGTCTTTCGAGTTTTCAACTCCATAAATTATTGTCACATAACTTTTGTTAAATTCCGTTGGAATAATGAGTGTTTTAGTCCGATTGAACTTATAGTTGTAAACTACCACTACAAGTAGTAATAAAGCTAATTCAGTCAGAAATAATTTTTTGTAATTCTTAAGCCATTTTTTTAATCCAAAGTCAACTACAAAAAGTAAAATTCCGATTACAATTAATGCTATCACAGCAAAAAATCCCCAACCTAAATTTCTTTCCTTAATTACAATGAATATCGCATAAATTATAGACAATATTGATAAAATCAGGAAAGGTGTTATTTTTTTCAGCTTGTTGTTCATTCAGCTTGCAGGTAACGTTGTTGTATAAAGAAAGTTGCGTTTTTTGTGTGCGAGGAATTTCCGAAGGAAATTCAGAAGCAGCAAAAAATGCAACTAACTTTGGTTAAGCACTAATTTAGCAATTTTTTTTATACGTTGTTGTGTGTAGGCTTTTTTTTTGTATTTCAATTTTGGATTCTTAGTATTCCATTCGTAAATAATTGTTTCTTGAGTTTTTTCTAATGATAAAAAGTATCTTAATTCTTTCAATACTTTTCTGTCGATTTCATATTTTCCATTACTTTCAAATATTTTTCCTTCAAAGCTCATTTTACAAGAAACTCCTTTTCCTTTATTATCAAAATGAAAATGTGGTTTATTTTCAATAAAATGATCATTACTATAAATATTAAAAGTGTAACCAAATTTAGATTTCCATTCTTTTACTTTTTCAAGACCTAAATATCTAATTCCAGCTTTATGATTTTCAATTGTTAGCCCTTTTTCAAAAGATAACTTTAGGTCATCAAATGCAGAATTCAAATTAATTGGACTTATAATTTTTTCCTTTTTAACAATTTTCTTGTAAAAAATTATAAATATTAAAGTTAATAAAGCAAGGAAATAAGTTAAACCCAGAAATATATCATATTGAAGGCACAAGTCAGTTCCAGTTATATTAGAAATACATTCTCCAAATTCTGTTTCATATTTTAAACTAACTAAAGTATCTATAGACAAATAGTAGAAAAAAGGTATTCCAATTATCAAGATAATTAGAAATATAATGTATACATTTTTTTTCAATAGAGTTCAGTTTTTAGCTTACACACAACGTGATTGTATATGGTTTGTTGCGTGGTTTGGCACGTAATTTAGCAAATATAAACCGAATAGAAAATCCGCGAGGATTTTCGTAAGTAGGCTAGAACTAGCAATAAATTATATACGGTGTTCTACACCGTTTTTTACGTGATGTTATTTCCATATCTTATTTTTTAATATTTCCGCAATTCGTTCAGTATTTTGATTCTCAAGATGTACAAGGTTTTCTTCTTTGATAAAATGTCTTAAATCTTTATAACGGAAACCTTGAATTCCACCTTTAGAGTCTTTTTTGAAATCTGTTATATAAAATTCATCTTCTGGAAGTATGTAATATTTTAGACCTGACTGCGATTCTCCATAATTTAATAATGCTAATTCCAATCGCTCTATTTGTCTATCCGTATGATTTTTAGTTTTCACAGAGAGAGTTTTGCTTGGGAAATCATAATCTGCTTCTATTACGTTTTCAACTTTTGAAAATGAACGTACAGATTTTGATTTGTAAAGTCCGAAATACGAAAATTCTTGTTTGTGCCAGTTAATTGGACAAAAATACATTTTGTGCTTTAGATTCCATTCATATGACCAGCCTGTTGGAACAAATAGAAGTTTATATGCACTATCATTTACTAATCTTTCTTCATAGCAGTAATCTCTAAAGTCCTCGTAAAGTAATTTTAACTCATAGTCGTGAACATTCTCTTCGTAAATTTCCTCTAAATTTTCTATTAGATTTAAAAACAGTAAGTTGTTAAATTCAATCGGTATTTCCGGATATTCTTTCTTTAATTTGTCGTTTATGATTTCAACTTCTTCATCTGAATAGCAATTAGAACTTAAATGCCATAATTGGTTTTGTACACCTTTCTTAAAAACAGCTCCATATTTAGTTAGTTTTTTTATTAATTCTCGTTGAGATAATTTTGTTTCAATAACTATTTTGGAAGCTTTAACTTCAATAAATCCATCAATTATTCCACGATTGGAACCAACTTGTTGTAAAAAATTTGCTTGTGGTTCGTAGGATTGTCCTCCATCAGATAATTTTTCGATTATGCTTTTATAATATTCCACTTTCAAATCGTTCAGCCTCGAAAGCATTAACAATATGTTGTTGGTTACAGTATTTTCTTTTTGAGAGTATTTTTGAAACTGACTTATTCTCATATTTGGCTGAATTTCATAATGTTTTCGATGTTTGGTTTAAATGGTGTAGAACGTTGTTGTGTATGATTTCGTTGCGTGTTTCAGCAACTAATTTAGCAAATACAAACCGAATAGAAAATCCGCGAGGATTTTCGTAAGTAGGCGAGTACTAGCAATGAATTATACACGGTGTTGTGCGTTCGTTATTTTTTTTCATATTCCTCTGACCAAACTTTCTCAAGTTCATTATAGATATTCAAAATTTGTTCAGATATTTTATTATTTAAGTCAATCATTTCTTTTTTATACATTGAAACTGCTAGGTCAAAAACTCGTTTTATTTGATAATTCAAATTCTTGTCTTTTAGTTTGTGATTTTCGTCTCTGAAACCCAAATCTAACATTTCAATTATTTTTAAATCCTCAGATTTATATCTTTTTTGATGCGCAATTTCATTTCTAATTTCTCTATAATCATTTATAGTTTCATTTAGATTCACAAGTACCTCAAATAAAACAGAATTCCGATTCTTTATTACAGGTGCATATTTTCCTTCTTTACCTTTGTAATCAACTAGAAAATTATTTGGTTTACATTTTTCTGGTCTTATTTTTAAGTCAAAAGATAAACTTGTCAAAATCAATATTCTATCTAAAATACCTGTTGTTCTCAATAAGTGGGCCTCAATATGGTAAATTATGTGGTCAAAACGAGATATATTATTTTTCTTTAAATTTTCTGTTAATCTGAAATTTGATATGAAATAACTCGATTGTCTTAGTTGTTCAATTGACGTTTCAACTTCTCCCAATGCTAGAAAGCCATTAATAACAAAATCTTCTTTTTCAGTTGTTTTTGGTCTAGTAAAATCATCTTTTAGAATGTTTTCAACAGGTAACTTTTGAATAATCTTATGAGCAGATTTTCTTAATACTTCTTTAAAATTGTTTTCTTTCAAGGGTTTTGGGTTAATGACGCACAACGTTGTTGTATAAGCTTTGTTGCGTTGTTTAAGCAATGAATTTACTAAATAAAACACGAACGGCGAAATTCCGAAGGAATTTCCCAAGTGAGCCAAAACCAGCAATAAAGTTTATACGGTGTTACCAACAGTTATTTTTTTATTTTCAGTATTTTGATTGTTATAATCCTTTATAATTTCTTTCAAAATTTTCGAATCTTTTTTAAATGTTTTTTCGAATTTCCCCCAATTCGTTAAGGTCAATTTTTTTGGCATTTCAACGATTCCAATTATCGAATCCCAAAAAGCATCCCAATTATTTCCATAAAATTCAGGGAAGTAAAGTCTTTCCGAAAAAGTGTCGTGAAAATCTTTAATACTCACAATTTTCCCAAGGTCAATAGTTTTTATTTCAGGGTTTAGTAATTCGTTAAGTTCTTGTTCAACGTCTTCTAAAATTCGGTTTTTATACCATTCGACAGGTTCAAGTTGTTTTTTCAAAACGTCAGAATTCCATTGATTATATTCAGTTTCTATTGGACAATTATCAAGTACGCTTTCATAACCTATTGCAAGACCAATTGTCAGAAATGGTCTTTTAATTTTTTCTTCTTGTTCAAGATATAATTCTCTTAATTTTCGAGTTGCCAAAACAATTTCAATTTTACCAGATTTAATCTTTTTAAGTAATTCAATTGTTCTCCATTTTTCATATTCTTTCCAGTCAAAATGTTTCTTAACAATCGATTTTATAAAATTCTTGGTTTCTCTACTTTTAAAATTAAAAGCTAATAAATCATTATAATCGTCTTCTTGAATTATATTTTCAAGCTCTTTGTTTTTATAAACCCAACTTTCAAATAATTCCAATGAAATGTCATCGTTTAGGAATTGATAAAACTTGATTCTATTCGGATTTATGTTGGTCATTCTAATTGTTGGTAACGTTGTTGTATATGGTTTGTTGCGTGTTTTAAGCAACTAATTTAGTAAATAATTAAGGACAAAGAAAGTCCGCGAGGACTTTCGTAAGTAGGCAATAAGCAAGCAATAAATTATATACGGTGTTGTGCGTAGGCTTTTTCTTTCCTAATTACCAATTTATTAAATTATTTTCAATATCAAATCCAGAAGCTTCAACTCTTCCAGTTTCTGTAAATTCGTGTTTTCCATTATCATTTTCTGATACAGTCAATTCGTTTCTGATAATATGTGTAAGTTCAAGGTTGTTTTCAAAAACATAATCTGAATTTATAGCAAAATTAATTCCTTGTCCACCAAAAGGAACACTTGGGTAGTAAATTCCGTCTGCTTTTCCTTCTGAATGAGCAAGAGCTACATTGCAATAAGCAGTTGTTATTATATAAGTTTTAGGGTCATTTTTTGCAGATTTTCGAAATTTATCAAATAGAAATTTATAGAATAGAATTGTTGCTCCTCTTATTTCAGGATCTGTTTGTTCAAGAAAAGTTTCCATAACAGTTCCGTGTTCTTTGTCATATTCTGAAACTCTGTTTTCTTTGTCTGGTGTAGTTATAATAATTCCAACCAAAGGTTTTTTTAATTGCCAACGTCCGATTGTAACATAAACTTTGTCTCCAAAATCTTTTGTGTCAGACCAATATTCTACTAATTCAGCATATGAAGTTGGTCTATTCTCTGAACAGTAGAATTTTGATTGATTCGGACGATTACATCTTGCAAAATTTTTCACAAATTGATTTGGTGTAATTGAAATGTCTGATATTAATTGGAAAAAATCATTTGTTTCGTGAGTTCGTGTTCTAAAAAAAATTGATTTTTCAAGAATTTCATATTGTAAAACAGGAAGACTTCCGATTGTTAAATATGCAAGAACAGCTTTTTCATATGCATATTCATTTTCGGGATTTATTGCTTCTAATAATGCAATAGCTTTTTCTACTTTCTCAACTGTCATTTTTTAGTTCGGATTTTTTTTAGCTTCTGACTAACGTAAAATTATTTTACTGTTAATCAATAAGTTATGCATTTTCATTTTTCTCTTAATTTTTGATCAATTCACTAATTTTTACGTTAGCCAACGTACTTAAGAATTTTTGGTTTCTATGGGGGATTACGCACAACGTTGTTGTATATGGTTTGTTGCGTGGTTTAGCACGTAATTTAGCAAATAAAAACCGAATAGAAAATCCGCGAGGATTTTCGTAAGTAGGCAAGAACTAGCAATAAATTATATACGGTGTTACCACACGTTTTTATTTTATTTTTTCAATTGGTATTTCCAATAAATCTCCATCCCAATGAACTTCATTTTTGTCAAATTGTTCTTTCGTAAAAGCTTTTAATTTCTTTTCAGGTTTTAAGTATTCTCCAAAAGATTTTATGTCAATCAATTCATTAAAAGTCAGTTTGGTTCGAACAATCTCAAAGTCAGTATTCGGAAATTTGCGCCCATATTGTAATTCGTCAAAATATTGTCCTTGCAAAAACAATGTCTCGTTATCCGAAATTTTTATATAAAATCCAGAACCCAAGTCATAGGTTTGCTTTCGCTTAAATACTTTGTCCGTTTGTATTTTCAGAACTTGCGCTTTTCCATTTTTTAATTCGTTATTCACTTTTTTATTCCAGCCTATTTCTCCGTTTTTATTCATCCAATAAATTACAGTTCCTATTGAAATTATAAGTAAAGGAATTAAAATCAGAAGTTGCGTTTCAGACGAGACTTTACCAATAAATTTATCATAAAGTAATAAAGGTGCGAGAAGAACAAATGTTATTCCAATAAACTTTAGTCCAAAATTTTCAAAATGGTCCCAAAGCGAGTTTTTCCTGCTTTTCAACAGTTTAATTTCTTCTGTATTGTATGGACGTTCGATTTTTCTCAAATGTGTGGTAACGTTTATGTGTATTATTTGTTGCGTAAATTTAGCGAAAAAAATAGTTTATTAAACAAAAACTTTAGCGTTTCCGAGGTTTTTCGTAAGAAAAATCAGGAAAAGCAATAAATTTTACACGGTGTTATGTTTTGTTGTGATACGTTTGAGTAAGCAAGTTCAGATTCCGTTTTCATTTTTTTTCCTATTTTTAATTTCCTTTTTTGAGCTTTTTTTTATTTCTGTTAAATTCCTTTTTCAGAGTTAATTCTTACGTTTAGATTCCGCTTTGATTTTTAATTCGCGCGATATTTTCCCCAATTATTTTTTTCCCAAAACGTCAAGAATTCCAAAGTAGAGAAAATTCCCGCGTAAAATTTCCGCTTTGATTTGATTTTTTAAAATTCGCGAGAGACTATTCAGCATTTTTTTCCAGCGTTTAGATTTTCCTGAGCAATAAAACATAACGTTGTTGTGTAAGAAAAGTTGCGTTGTTTAAGCAATAAAGTTAGTAAATAAAACACGAACCTAGAAAATCCGCTAGGATTTTCGTAAGTAGGCTTTTACCAGCAATTTTTTTTACACGGTGTTGGCAAATCGTTTTTTTATTTCAAATCTTAATTCTTATAAATTTAATTCATAAAGATTAGATTTCTTAAGTTCCTTTTTATGATATTTTCCAAATTCTCCAGGAACTTTTTTAAAGTTTAAATTTTTCAAAATATTCTCTGATTTTATATTTTCCAAGTCAACAAAAGCTTGAACTTTCGAAATTTTCATTTTTTTCATAAATTCTAAAACTGCAATTATAGAATTTGTCATTAGTCCTCTTCCTTGTTGAGTTTTTTTTAACCAATATGTAATTGTCCATTCTTCAGAACCAGTATTTGCTAAAGGAGAATCCAATACAATATAACCAACAGCATATTTATCTTCAGCACTTCTTATGCATAACATTAATCCTTCTTTAAAAATTGGTTTTCCTAAAATTCCAACTACTTTTTTCATTGCGTCTTTTGGAGATTCTGGATAAACATCTGGTAAAAATCTTTTAATTTCAGAATCTTGACTAACTCCATAATACCATTCTGCTTCGTATTCGATTGCTTTATCTACTAAATGAGTTATTATAACGTGTTCATTTAAATTAATAAACGGAGGTTTTTTAAATATTTCAGAATATGCTTTTATATCTTTTTCATATTTCATGTTTTTTTAAGTTTTTTAGAATTTCAGATTTTGAGTGAGTAATGTTTGCCAACGTTGTTGTGTAATGAAAGTTGCGTGGTTTAAGCAATAAAGTTAGTAAATAAAACACAAACCAAAAAAATCCGCGAGGATTTTCGTAAGTAGGCTTTTACTAGCAATTTTTTTTACACGGTGTTGTATACAGTTATTTAATTAATGAAAACTATAATTCCATAGAAAAAAGAAGCTAATAAAAGACAAAATATCTGATTTTTATGTGCTTTCCAAGTAAGTTCACCTAATACATTAGCATTCTTTCTTAATTCTTCAAATCTTGATTTTATTAATTCAGACTCTAATTCCTTTTGAGAAATTAAATTAGTAGTTCTAATTACTGTTCTATAGAATATTTTTAATCTACTTTCTTTAGAAATATCAATTATTAAATTATCGCTTATATTCTTGGTATTACCATTTAACTTAAAATATTTCATTCTAATAAATGTTAGATGTCTAGTTAATCTAAAGTCATATAATCTGCTTAAAATTGATATGAAACCAAAGCATACAGAGAAAAAAATTAGTATAAAACTTATAAAATAAATAGTTAATAAAAAACTGAATTCACCATTAAAGTCGTTTTTAGGAAACTTTTCATTGTTTGTAACTAAATAAATTAAATAAGAAACTCCTAATGTAGTGAATAAATTAATAGAATAACCTAATTGACTAATGGCTTTGTCTGTCCATCTGGTATTTCTTTCAGTATAATCTTTCAGTTTAATTTGCCTTTTGCTCTCTGTCATTAATCGATTATTTTGCTTAATTTATAACCTTCTTTAAAAACTACAATTTGTTCATTAAATAACGTATCTATTGATTTTATAGTATAATGTAAATCATATTTGGATTCATTATTGCATTCCATAACTCCTTTTAAACAAGAGTAAATTTTATTATCCTCAATATAATATTTAAAAGTTGAATAATCTACATTTACTGAATTGCTTCCAGATATGTGATAAAATTCATCATTGCCAAAAATATAGATGTTTTTCAATTCTCTTTTTGGTTCAATAAGATTATATAATCCAGAGATAGTTTTATGCTTTGGGGCTGTTTTTTTTATCTCTTTACAAGAAATAAAAACTATTAAAATAGATAGTAACTTTTTCATTTTCGTTTAATTGTATACAACGTTTATGTGTATTATTTGTTGCGTAAATTTAGCTAAAAAAATAGTTTATTATACTAAAACTTTAGCGTTTCCGAGGTTTTTCGTAAGAAAAACCCTATAAAGCAATAAATTTTACACGGTGTTATGTTTTGTTGCGATACGTTTGAGTAAGCAAGTTCAGATTCCGTTTTCAATTTTTTCACGTTTTTTTAATTTCCTTTTTTGAGCTTTTTTTATTTATTTTAATTGCTGTTAAATTCCTTTTTTTGAAAGTTAATTTTTACGTTTCGATTCCGTTTTGATTTGTAATTCGCTCGATATTTTTCCTTAATTAATTTTTTCACAAAACGTCAAGAATTCCAAAGTAGAGAAAATTCCCGCGTAAAATTTTCGCTCTGATTTGACTTTTTAAAAATTCGCGAGAGAGTGTTCAGCATTTTTTTCATGCGTTTAGATTTTCCTGAGCAATAAAACATAACGTTGTTGTGTAAGGAAAGTTGCGTGGTTTAAGCACTAAAGTTAGTAAATAAAGCACTAACCAAGAAAATCCGCGAGGATTTTCGCAAGTTGGCTTTTACTAGCAATTTTTTTTACACGGTGTTGTAGCTAGTTATTTTCCTTTCTCCATTTTAATTCTTTTTCAATATAACTTTCTATTAAATCTAAATATCCAATTTTCACAACATTTGATTTGATTGGATATTGTTCTTTCAATCCTTCAGAGAACAATCCATAATAAAATTCAATTTCAAGCGAGTCTTTTTTCGTGATTTTACTTTCGTGATTAAAAATTAAATTTTCTTTATCTAAAAATAATTTTTCTCCAAATAGTAAGTCATTATTCTTATTGTCACTAATATTATTTATGTAATTTATTTCATTGAGAACTTCTTTATAGCTATAATCTTTTTCAAATTTTTCATACGGATTAATTGAACATAATCCCAAACCATTACTGCAACCAAAACTTAAATTAATTTTTTCAATATTATTTTTTGTATTCAAAACTCGTGATCTATTTCCCATAAAGACAATTTGTTCTACATTATTCAAAAAAATATTTCCCTCTCTGTAGAACATAAAGTAATCTGGTATTATAGAGTTATTTTTAATAGAGAAATTAAAAATTCCGTCTTCTTTTTTTGTAATTATAAATTCAGTTTTTTTTAAGTCAATATTTTTTTTAAAGATAAAATAAGAAGAATTTAATCCTCTCAAAATGTACAAGTCAAAAAGTGTAAATACAGAAATAAAAATAACTGTATAAATTAATATTTTTTTCAACTTGCTTTTTTTCATTCTTAAGTTCTGATTTTTAATTAGCTACAACGTGTTTGTACAAGGTTAGTTGCGTGGTTTAGCTATAAAGTTAGTAAATAATTACTGACAAAGAAAATCCGCGAGGATTTTCGTAAGTAGGCAAAAAGCAAGCAATTAATTTTGTACGGTGTTGTGGCACGTATTTTATTTTTTTCGGTATGCAGTCATTTCCATCGGTCCAGTAGGGATTGCATAAAGTTTTAATAATTCAGTCGTAACTTCTTTAATTGGGATTGAACCATTTCTTTTTCCATCATAATACATTGAAACGAAAAAAGTCGAGTCAATTTTTTCAATTATTTTCTTTTCACCTTCTTTTCTCTTAAATAGTTCTAAAGTTTCCTTGTCCCAGAGTTCTTTGTTAAAAATAAATTCAGTTTCACGTTCATTTTCGACTATTACGAAATTCAGTTTTTCAATATCTTCTATTTTCAGAGTTGTGATTGTCGGTTCAAGTCGATAAAAGTCGCACTCAAAAACGGCATCTTCATCATTTGATTTTCCATCTATAAATAATTTCAAATGTTTTTCATTAACAACTTTATATTCGGCAAATTTCTTCTTTTCCGTAGTTACAATTTGATTATCCAATACTTTAAGATTCATCATTGTTTTTTCAAGTGATAAATCTGTATAAAATTTCACAATTGAATCTTTAATTTCTAACAATTGAAATCCAGGATATCCTTTTTTGTTATTTCCTGTGTCAACTTCTTTAAGTAACCATTTTCCGTTCAAATTTTGTCTATTTACTGAATTAAAAATTATTGTTAAAAATATGAATAATATTCCTGCTCTCATATGTGCCACAACGTTTATGTGTATAATTTGTTGCGTAAATTTAGCGAAAAAAATAGTTTATTATACTAAAACTTTAGCGTTTCCGAGGTTTTTCGTAAGAAAAACCATAAAAAGCAATAAATTTTACACGGTGTTATGTTTTGTTGTGATACGTTTGAGTAAGTAAGTTCAGATTCCGTTTTCATTTTTTTTCCTATTTTTAATTTCCTTTTTTGAGCTTTTTTTATTCATTATTTCTGTTAAATTCCTTTTTCAGAGTTAATTGTTACGTTTAGATTCTGCTTTGCTTTTTAATTCGCGCGATATTTTCCCCAATTAATTTTTTCCCAAAACGTCAAGAATTCCAAAGTAGAGAAAATTCCCGCGTAAAATTTCCGCTTTGATTTGATTTTTTAAAATTCGCGAGAGAGTGTTCAGCATTTTTTTCCTGCGTTTAGATTTTCCTGAGCAATAAAACATAACGTTGTTGTATAAGCTTTGTTGCGTTGTTTAAGCAGTGAATTTACTAAATAAAACACGAACGGCAGAAAATCCGAAGGATTTTCCCAAGTGAGCTAAAAACAGCAATAAAGTTTATACGGTGTTGGCATTTCGTTGTTTTTATTTCGACTTATTCTTATTCGGCTTAATTCAGTTTTTTTTGTTTTCCAGCGTATGAGTGAATTCGATTTGCCTTTTATTCCTCAAACTTTTTCAATTCAGATTGAGAGAGCAATTCTGCTTCTTGCTAAATTCCGCATTCAATTTAGGTTTTGCTTTTCAGTTCAGTTTAAGATTCCTCAAACAAACTAAAATTCCGACTTAATTTTATTCATTATTTAGTCAGATCTAGATTTTTTGTTTTCCTTATTTTCAGTAATAAGTATTTTTATAAAAGCAGCAATAAGTACAAAAATAGAACCTAAAAATAACCAAAAACTAAGTGGTTTAGTACTCATATTTGAAAAACCAAAATTCAATATGTTTAAAACCATAGCTATGATAACTAATATTAATCCTAAATTTCTTTTAATCATATTTTCTACATTTTGAGTGCGTTCCGCCAATGAATGCCAACGTGTTTTTGTATGGTTTGTTGCGGGGTTAAACAATAAAGCTAATAAATATTAACTAACCAAGAAAATCCGAGAGGATTTTCGCAAGTAAGCTATTTGCAAGCAATAAATTATACAAGGTGTTGTAACACGTTTTATTTTTTGTTTTCGTGATAATTCGGATTTGATTCAAATTCTCCTGTTATTTCACCACTTTCATTTACTTTCCAAGCACCCTTTATAAATTTAGCAGGAACTTCTTCTTTTCCTTCATATTCTTTATCTAAAACATAAACCCATCCATTTGGATGTTTTTTAGCTTCTTTTATTAATTCAAGTGATATTTTCCTGTTTTTCATTCTATTATTTCTGTCTTTCTAAAGTTTAATAAACTCTAATTTTTCACTTACTTTATTTCATAGTAAAAACCAACAGGCTAAAATAATTCCAATAAATGTTAAGATTCCTATCCCTGTGATAATATTTTCTTTTCTTTTTTCTTTCTGAATTCGCTCTCTTATGTTTTTTTTGATTTGATTCAGCTCTTTTTCAGAAATCTTATCAGGTGTTTTTTTATTTTTAATTCCTTTCGGACTTATTTTTCTTGATAATTTTAATGATTTGGTTTTAGCTCTTCTAGCAGAAAGTAAATTTTTATTATTTTCAAGCTTTCTGCTCAAGTCTATCAAGTGACCAAGTCCCATTCCCATAATTAATTATTTTACTTGAGGTTTATTTTTCTCACAAATGTGTTACAACGTTTTAGGCTATGTTTTAGTTGCGGTTTTGTTTAGCTAAAAGTAAGCAAAAAAATCAAACAACTACGTGCCTGCGTATTTTTCCGAAGGAAAAATACATTAGCAATTAAATATAGCCATTGTTGTAAATAGTGCTTTTTTTTCAATTAATAATTCAGTTTGTTTTTCATTTCATTCAAATTTTGTTTTCAATAGTAAATTCCGCAAAGATTTTCAATTCCACAAGTAGCTAAATTCCAGTTTTTTATTCACACGTTTTGCTATGATTCCAACGTTTTACAATTCCGATTTTGAGTAAATTCCAACATTTTTATTTCTCATTTTATTCAAAATTCAACGTTAGCGAGAGTCTGTTCAGCAATTTTAAAATTCCATTTTTTGAACGTTTCAAAATTCACACATTTTGCTCAAATTCCACCATTTTTAAAACTCCAACTTTCACGAGTTTGAGTGGTTTCACGCATTATTTACAACGTTGTTGTATATGGTTTGTTGCGTGTTTCAAGCAACTAATTTAGTAAATAATTACCGACCAAGAAAGTCCGCGAGGACTTTCGCAAGTAGGCAAGAAGCCAGCAATAAATTATATACGGTGTTGTAAAACGTTATTTCTTTTCAGATTTTAATTTTATATGATTCAATACTCTTTTATGTATTCTGTGAATTATAAAGTCAGACCAAGTTTTCCAGTAAATTTCTGGTGTAATATCTACTTTATACCAAGTTGTTCCTTCTAATTCAGTTTTGTTTTCTCCAATTTTCGTTAACTTAAATTGACCTTTATATGACTTAAAATAACCATCTAAATGTGGTGGATGAATTTCCCAAAATGGATTAAATTCATTCATAGGAATTGGCTGTTCCTTTACGTCAAATTGTAATAAATTCGGTTCGTTCCAAGTTGTTATTGGTTCGATGAAACTTCCAGTTGTAAAATTACAATATCTTACTGCTCCAACTCCAGTTCCTTTAATTGTAGCATCTGTTGGATATGAAATTCCAGTTTTAAAAATCCAGTCTGTTGGTTCTTCTATTTTTTCGAAAGTCACGACATTTTTCCAAACACTTTCAATATTTGAATTTACTATTACAGTTGTTCTTACTGGAATTAAATTTTCAGGTTCATTTATATAGTCAAAACTCATTGAGCCGATGCAAATAATAAAAAGTCCAATTGTTGTATTTGTCGGATTTATCCATTTTCCAAAATTGGCTTTAAATCCAATGTAAGAACCAAGCCAAACTAACAAAGCAATTAAAGGTAAAGACATTGCAATACAAATCATTCCTTCGATTGCAAAAATTAAAAGCCCAATTAAAACAATTCCAAGCGTTATAAAACTCAAATTGTAACTCTCTTTTTTGCTTATTTTCGATAATTTTCCATTAATATATGGTGGAAGAAATCCAATTATGAATGGAATTACAAGAAATACAGTCCAGCCATATTCTTTAAAAACTCCAATTTCTATATATCCTAAAATCGCTGAAACAATTAAAGTGATTAAAATTGAAAATAATTTTGGATTTTTCTTCATTTATGGATTTTCGTTTTTAATGTTTTACAACGTGTTTGTGTATGATTTCGTTGCGTGTTTCAGCAACTAATTTAGCAAATACAAACCGAATAGAAAATCCGCGAGGATTTTCGTAAGTAAGCTTGTACTAGCAATGAATTATACACGGTGTTGGCATTTCGTTGTTTTTATTCCGCTATATTTTTAGTTCTTATCTTATTTCAGATATAGTTCTTTAAAATACTCAATGTGTTTTCCTGGAATTATCATTTTCCAAATATCTTTTTTAGGAATTACATTTTTGTCAGACAGTCTTTTTCCATCTATATAAGTTCTAAAAATTAATAAATAGAAAAATAAAAGTCCCACAAAATATGTGGAATTTATAGATTCGGTTTTGTTCAGCCAAATTATAATTGCAAGTGGCGTTAAAATTGTCAAGTAATAAATAAAGATGTTTTTCATATTCTACTTTTTAGTTTTCAATTCCGATTGAGTGAGCAATTCCGCAATATGCTAAATTCCGAATTCAATTCGGGTTTTGGTTTTCAATTCAGTTTTCAATTCCACAAACGAGTTAAATTCAGATGTTGAATTTATGTTCATTCGGATTTTTTATATTCTTTATGTTCAATTCAGTCAGATTTGAGTCATTCTCATATTTTTCAATTTCCGATTTAATGTCTTTTAAATTACTCATAATTGTCATTTTTAACGGTTCTGCTCAATGAATGCCAACGTTGTTGTATAAGATTAGTTGCGTGTTTTAAGCACTAAAGTTAGCAAATAAATCACAGATAGAAAGTCCGCGAGGACTTTCGTAAGTAGGCTAGAACTAGCAATTAATTTTATACGGTGTTGTGGTTAGTTTTTTATTTCCACTTTCAGATATTTAATATTTTTTTCACAACTTGAATGTAATTCAGATGTCAATTTTAAATAGTAACTATTTTCAAATATTATTGTTTCTGTTGTGTGATAACCCTCAATTCCAATAACGTATTGTTCTTTAGTTTTCAAATCCGTTAATGCGATTTCCTCTTCTCCATAATAGTTTGAATAAGAAATAGCTGTTTCTCCGTCAGAAGTTAAAGGTTTTCCCATTGTAAAGCAAGTCAATCCATTTTTCAAGTTAACTGATAGAAATCCCCAACTTTCGTAGCCTGTTATTTCAATCAGTGCGTTTCCACAATAAGTCCCTATGAATTTATAATCTGAATATTCTTTTGTTTGAACTTTATTTCTGCACGCTTTTAATTCAGGCGTTTTTATTCCAATTCCAATATTTTGGTTTGCAGAAAATGTATAACAAGAATCTTTAAGTTTGAAAATTTCAGGATATTTTTTGGTCAGATCAAGTTCAGATTTTGGCTCAAATTCAATGAGTTTTTCTGAAATACCGACAACTTTTTCGTATTCCGATTTTTCAATAAGTTCCGATTTCCCATTTAGATTATTCGCTAAATTTCGTATTTCAAAATCGCAATTTTGAGCCCAAGAAATTTGGAAAATTGTAAGTAGAAATATTAAAATCAGTTTTCTGTTCATTGGTTTGGGTAAATTAACCACAACGTTTATGTGTATTATTTGTTGCGTAAATTTAGCGAAAAAAATAGTTTATTAAACTAAAACTTTAGCGTTTCCGAGGTTTTTCGTAAGAAAAACCAGAAAAAGCAATAAATTTTACACGGTGTTATGTTTTGTTGTGATACGTTTGAGTAAGCAAGTTCAGATTCCGTTTTCATTTTTTTTCCTATTTTTAATTTCCTTTTTTGAGCTTTTTTTTATTTCTGTTAAATTCCTTTTTCAGAGTTAATTCTTACGTTTAGATTCCGCTTTGATTTTTAATTCGCGCGATATTTTCCCCAATTATTTTTTTTCCAAAACGTCAAGAATTCCAAAGTAGAGAAAATTCCCGCGTAAAATTTCCGCTTTGATTTGATTTTTTAAAATTCGCGAGAGACTGTTCAGCATTTTTTTCCAGCGTTTAGATTTTCCTGAGCAATAAAACATAACGTTTATGTGTATAATTTGTTGCGTAAATTTAGCGAAAAAAATAGTTTATTAAACTAAAACTTTAGCGTTTCCGAGGTTTTTCGTAAGAAAAACCATAAAAAGCAATAAATTTTACACGGTGTTATGTTTTGTTGTGATACGTTTGAGTAAGCAAGTTCAGATTCCGTTTTCATTTTTTTTCCTATTTTTAATTTCCTTTTTTGAGCTTTTTTTTATTTCTGTTAAATTCCTTTTTTAGAGTTAATTGTTACGTTTAGATTCTGCTTTGCTTTTTAATTCGCGCGATATTTTCCCCAATTAATTTTTTCCCAAAACGTCAAGAATTCCAAAGTAGAGAAAATTCCCGCGTAAAATTTCCGCTTTGATTTGATTTTTTAAAATTCGCGAGAGAGTGTTCAGCATTTTTTTCCTGCGTTTAGATTTTCCTGAGCAATAAAACATAACGTTTTGGTGTATTATTTGTTGCGTAAATTTAGCGAAAAAAAAGCTATTTAAACTAAAACTTTAGCGTTTCCGAGGTTTTTCGTAAGAAAAACCCGAAAAAGCAATAAATTTTACACGGTGTTATGTTTTGTTGCGATACGTTTGAGTAAGCAAGTTCAGATTCCGTTTTCAATTTTTTCAAGCTTTTATAATTTCCTTTTTTGAGCTTTTTTTATTTATTTCTTATTTCTATTAAATTCCTTTTTCGGAGTTAATTCTTGCGTTTAGATTCCGTTTTGATTTTTAATTCGCGCGATATTTTTCCCCATTTAATTTTTTCACAAAACGTCAAGAATTCCAAATTAGAGAAAATTCCCGCGTAAAATTTTCGCCCTGATTTGACTTTTTCAAAATTCGCGAGAGAGTGTTCAGCATTTTTTTCCTGCGTTTAGATTTTCCTGAGCAATAAAACATAACGTTTATGTGTATTATTTGTTGCGTAAATTTAGCGAAAAAAATAGTTTATTATACTAAAACTTTAGCGTTTCCGAGGTTTTTCGTAAGAAAAACCAGGAAAAGCAATAAATTTTACACGGTGTTATGTTTTGTTGTGATACGTTTGAGTAAGCAAGTTCAGATTCCGTTTTCATTTTTTTTCCTATTTTTAATTTCCTTTTTTGAGCTTTTTTTTATTTCTGTTAAATTCCTTTTTCAGAGTTAATTGTTACGTTTAGATTCCGCTTTTATTTTTAATTCGCGCGATATTTTCCCCAATTATTTTTTTCCCAAAACGTCAAGAATTCCAAAGTAGAGAAAATTCCCGCGTAAAATTTCCGCTTTGATTTGATTTTTTAAAATTCGCGAGAGACTGTTCAGCATTTTTTTCCAGCGTTTAGATTTTCTGAGCAATAAAACATAACGTTTATGTGTATTATTTGTTGCGTAAATTTAGCGAAAAAAATAGTTTATTAAACTAAAACTTTAGCGTTTCCGAGGTTTTTCGTAAGAAAAACCATAAAAAGCAATAAATTTTACACGGTGTTATGTTTTGTTGTGATACGTTTGAGTAAGTAAGTTCAGATTCCGTTTTCATTTTTTTTCCTATTTTTAATTTCCTTTTTTGAGCTTTTTTTATTTATTATTTCTGTTAAATTCCTTTTTCAGAGTTAATTGTTACGTTTAGATTCTGCTTTGCTTTTTAATTCGCGCGATATTTTCCCCAATTAATTTTTTCCCAAAACGTCAAGAATTCCAAAGTAGAGAAAATTTCCGCTTTGATTTGATTTTTTAAAATTCGCGAGAGAGTGTTCAGCATTTTTTTCCTGCGTTTAGATTTTCCTGAGCAATAAAACATAACGTTTTAGGCTATGTTTTAGTTGCGGTTTTGTTTAGCTAAAAGTAAGCAAAAAAATCAAACAACTTCGTGCCTGCGTATTTTTCCGAAGGAAAAATACATTAGCAATTAAATATAGCCATTGTTGTAAATAGTGCTTTTTTTTCAATTAATAATTCAGTTTGTTTTCCATTTCATTCAAATTTTGTTTTCGAGAGAAAATTCCTCAAAGATTTTCAATTTCGCAAGATGCTAAATTCCAGTTTTTCATTCACACTTTTTGTTATGATTCCCACGTTTTGCAATTCCGAGTTTGAGTAAATTCCAACATTTTTAATTCTCAATTTATTCAAAATTCAAGGTTATCGAGAGTCTGTTCAGCAATTTTTAAATTCCATTTTTAGAGCGTTTCAAAATTCACACAATTTGCTCAAATTCCACCATTTTTAAAACTCCAACTTTCAAGAGTCTGAGTGGATTCACGCATTATTTACAACGTTTATGTGTATTATTTGTTGCGTAAATTTAGCGAAAAAAAAGCTACTTAAACAAAAACTTTAGCGTTTCCGAGGTTTTTCGTAAGAAAAACCATAAAAAGCAATAAATTTTACACGGTGTTATGTTTTGTTGCGATACGTTTGAGTAAGCAAGTTCAGATTCCGTTTTCAATTTTTTCAAGCTTTTATAATTTCCTTTTTTGAGCTTTTTTTATTTATTATTTCTATTAAATTCCTTTTTCGGAGTTAATTCTTGCGTTTAGATTCCGTTTTGATTTTTAATTCGCGCGATATTTTTCCCCATTTAATTTTTTCACAAAACGTCAGGAATTCTAAATTAGAGAAAATTCCCGCGTAAAATTTTCGCCCTGATTTGACTTTTTCAAAATTCGCGAGAGACTGTTCAGCATTTTTTTCCTGCGTTTAGATTTTCCTGAGCAATAAAACATAACGTTGTTGTATAAGCTTTGTTGCGTTGGTTTTGCAGTAAAGTTAGTAAATAATTAAGAACCGAGAAAGTCCGCGAGGACTTTCGTAAGTAATCAATTAGCCAGCAATAAAGTTTATACGGTGTTGTAAAACGTTATTTTTTAATTGTCGGTTTTGATGGTGTCGCTTTCGCTAATACACTAAATCCTCTATCAATTAATTTATCTGATATTTGTAATACAGTTTCTTGAAGCTTATCTACAACATATTTCAGATTTTCATCTTTAAATTTCTCTATTTCTTCTTCAATATAAAATTTAGTTTCGCCAATAGGGAATCCATCATATGTAATTTGTTTAGTATAACCGCTTGTTAAAGATTTACTCAATAAATTGTCTCGAACAAAAATTTGAGGTGTAATTAGAATATCTAATTTTTTTCTTTCTTCTATTTTACCTGCTTTTATACCGTCTCTATATTTTAATTCAAGTTCCTTTAATTCAAGTTTGGTTTTCAAACTTTTTGTATTTTGTTCGTAAAAAAGTTCTTTTTCTTTTTCATACGCTCCTTCTTCTTTCCCATCTCTGTAACTCTTTTTTGAATAAAAAAAACGGGCAGAAACTATACCAATAATTAGGAAACCAATTGAACTTATTACTAACGTTGTTAATGTAAATACCATTTTATTTATCTTTAAAATTTATTAGTCCTCAATTTCAATTTCTCCCCATTCATGGTCACAATTAGGACATTCATAACACACTCCATTAAAAAAAGCACTTTCAGAATTACATTTTGGGCAGTCTACGTTTAAACTCATATTTTGTTATTTAAATTATTAATTCGATTTCATTTTAATGTTTTACAACGTTTATGTGTATTATTTGTTGCGTAAATTTAGCGAAAAAAAGCTACTTAAACTAAAACTTTAGCGTTTCCGAGGTTTTTCGTAAGAAAAACCAGAAAAAGCAATAAATTTTACACGGTGTTGTAAATAGTGCTTTTTTTAATTCATAATTCAGTTTATTTTTCGTTTCATTCAAATTTTGTTTTCAAGAGAAAATTCCGCAAAGATTTTCAATTCCATAAGTAGCTAAATTCCAGTTTTTTATTCACACGTTTTGCTGTGATTCCCACTTTTTGTGATTCCGATTTGGAGTAGATTCCAACATTTTTCTTTTTCATTTTATTCAAAATTCAACGTTAGCGAGAGTCTGTTCAGCAATTTTTAAATTCCATTTTTAGAGCTTTTCAAATTTACACTTTATGCTCAAATTCCACCATTTTTAAACTTCAACTTTCACGAATTTGAGTGGATTCACGCATTATTTACAACGGTCTAGTGTATGATTTCGTTGCGTGTTTAAGCACTAAAGTTAGCAAATAAATCACAGATAGAAAGTCCGCAAGGACTTTCGTAAGTAAGCTCTAACTAGCAATGAATTATACACATTGTTACCCATAGTTATTCTACAAATTTTATTATCAGCCGTCCAATTGAGTTTACACAATCTCTTGAAAATTCCGCAAGCCATTTGTCAGAATTACGGTCAAAATGTGATTCGCTAAATCCATTTCGAGCGTTAGAAATTGCATTTGTCATTGTTCCAATAAGGTTTATCATTTGTTCAGGGTATTCAATGTCGTTATTATCAAAATCGGATTTCAAATAGTCTTTAACGATTTTAGATAATTTTGATAGGTCAGTTTCTCCCGTTTTTTCAGGAATGTTCTTTTCTATAAATGCTCTAAATAAACCCTCTAAACAAGAATAAGCATAAGTCAAAGTCAGATTATATTCGCCATTTTTAATTGAATCGTCCATTTTATTTATTGACAATTCCAATTTTTCAGCGTTCCAGATGTATTCCGAAATTTTTGTTTTTGGAACAGGTGAAATTCCATTGTTATTCAGTTTTTTGATTTTTTCCAAAATTGAGTTCGGTGCAGAAAGAATTGTTAAGTCTTCAATTATCTCTGATAAATCAGTCTCTTCTTTTTCCCAATCGCAATAAATAGTTAGAAAGTCCAAATTGAAATTGAAGAAATTATTATTCTCTTTTTCAAAAAGTTCATTTAATAGAATAACAAATGTGTCAATAGAATCCCAACGAACAGTATCCATTCCAACAGAGTAAAAAGTTCGTGAGTTTTCAACGTGCTCAAAGATTTGCCTCCAAAAGTCAGCAATTCCGACTTTGTTGCAATATCTTTTAAATTGCTTTGTTTTTAGAAACTCTCCAATATTTAATTCTTTATAACCAGTAACTAAAGGTTCAATGATTGGAAGAGGTTCTTTCATTTGCGTATGTTTTTTTAATTATGGGTAACGTTGTTGTATATGGTTTGTTGCGTGTTTCAAGCAACTAATTTAGCAAATACAAACCGAATAGAAAATCCGCGAGGATTTTCGTAAGTAGGCTAGAACTAGCAATAAATTATATACGGTGTTCTACACAGTTTTTTCTTCTTCTTCTAAAGGAATATTCTTTTCCTTACAATACTTTTCAATTTCGGAATCTGTTTTAAAATAATCGTCACAAAAACTTTCAAATTCCTTTTTTGTTCCTTCTACATACTTTTCGGGAGCAATTAACATAGTTTCGGTTTGTCCAATAAATTTTTCAAATTCAGTATTTATTTCGCACAACTTGTCAATTGTCTTAAAATCCAATTCTTTGTAAGTTGGTTGAAACAAAATTTTGCTTTCGTATGGGTTTCCGTTTAATTCTATAATTCCAATTCCGAAAGATTGGTTAAGTCGTTCCATTTCATTCATTAAGTTTTTACTTATCTCAAATGCAACTAAATATCCATAATTCGCCCAACTTGAATTCGAAACAGCTTGGAAGAAGCATTTTTTCAATTCGTAGTCAGATTTTATTTCTCTTTTTAATTCGTACGATATCAAGTTAAATGCGTCTGCTTTATTTATAACTTTTAATAAGGCATTACTTGATGAGTTTTTAAGGTTCAAAAAGTCAATTCCTAACATATCCGGATGAATCCATTTTTGATGGTCATCTTTACTATTCGCTGATTTTTCGTGGAATATTGTTTTCGAGTATATATTTTGACTTTTTAAATAAGAGCTTAAAAGTTTATGTAAATCTCGTTCTTGATACTTTTTTGAAGCTGGTTTTTTAATTAAAGATTCCTTTTCAACAACTTCGGATAAATTTAACTCGCTTTCGTATTTTGCTAAATAGTATTCAAATCCTTTTTTCCCTTTAACTCGCTTAACTCTTGAGTCATTTTGTCTAATAAAATGGCCTAATTGAGCTCCAATTGTATCAGAAGGAGTTTTTGCATTTCCCCAATCAATATAATTCTTTTCGTCAATCATTTTCAGAACTTCCAAATATGTGAAAGAACCAATGTTGTCTTCTAATACTTTTAAAATAGCTTCTTTTATAGTCATTTATTCGTGTTGTTGGTCAAATTGTGTAGAACGTATTAGGTGTATGGTAAGTAAGGGTAAGTGTATAAATTACCATTCGGCTAATGCAAAAAGATAAAAATAAAGTACTAATTAAAAGTTAACAACAAAGACCCTTATTTATTATACACCTTGTTGTGTACAGTACTATTGAAATCATTTATTTCTTTTTTAAAGAGTCGTTTTGATGTGTTAAAATACTCTCTTTTTGAGCCTGTTTATATTCCTTTATTATCTTTTCCTTTTGCTCTATTTCTCTCAAAAGAGAGTCTGAAAAGGTTTGAAAATACTTCAATTTACGGATTGTATCAATTATTTGTTGTGTTTCTTTTTGGTTATTACTTTTAGAATTAAAAAAATCAATTTTTGTTAAATTACCAATAATAAAAACTATAACTAACATAATCCCACTTTTCCAAAATTTTTGAACCTTTTTGTCAAACTTTTCTAACCATATCCATAAAATATTAAATGTATTTCTTAAACATACTTTTAACCTTAAAAGTAAAGAAGGAATTTTAACTTCTATTTTATAATTGTCTTTGTAAAATAATTCACCACTTAATGTTAATTCAAGAGTTGCTTTATCTTTACTTTGTTTTAGTATCTTTATTAAAGGTGTTTTTTTTGTATAAAATTCAATACTTTCCAAGAAATATTTTACTGATAAATCAATACCATTTACCTTTAGCAATAAATTATCTATTTTACCTTTTCCTCCTTTTTTCGTTAAGTAATTAAAAATAAATTTTTCAGACTTTAATCTTTCTTTTTCAATATTATCTATATACTTTAAAATAGGTTGTCGTAAAGAGTTTTCTATTTCTTCATCTGTCATAATTCAATTTTTCCATTCATTCCTTTTTCCACCCTGCTTGGGTATTGTACACAACGTTTATGTGTATTATTTGTTGCGTAAATTTAGCGAAAAAAATAGTTTATTATACTAAAACTTTAGCGTTTCCGAGGTTTTTCGTAAGAAAAACCAGAAAAAGCAATAAATTTTACACGGTGTTGTAAATAGTGCTTTTTTTAATTCATAATTCAGTTTATTTTTCGTTTCATTCAAATTTTGTTTTCAAGAGAAAATTCCGCAAAGATTTTCAATTCCATAAGTAGCCAAATTCCAGTTTTTTATTCACACGTTTTGCTGTGATTCCCACTTTTTGTGATTCCGAGTTGGAGTAGATTCCAACATTTTTCTTTTTCATTTTATTCAAAATTCAACGTTAGCGAGAGTCTGTTCAGCAATTTTTAAATTCCATTTTTAGAGCTTTTCAAATTTACACTTTATGCTCAAATTCCACCATTTTTAAACTCCAACTTTCACGAATTTGAGTGGATTCACGCATTATTTACAACGTTGTTGTGTATGATTAGTTGCGCGTTTTAAGCACTAAAGTTAGTAAATAAAACACAGATAGAAAGTCCGCAAGGACTTTCGTAAATTGGCTAAAACCAAGCAATTAATTATACACGGTGTTGTGCATAGTTATTTGAAAATTAATTCTTGGAAATATAAGCCAATTTCGTCTTTATCCTTTTCTGTAAATAGCTCATATAAAAATTCGTCACTTATAATTTTTCTAAAACATCTTCTAATTATATCGTCAACATCTTTAGCCGTTGATAACAATAGTTTGGATTCACTTTTCAAAAATTTTGATGACAATCCGTCTCCGTGTACAACTGAAGACCTAATATCATATGCTAATTTTAGAATCTTGTAAAGCTTTATTTTATTCTCATATTCATTTTCTAAAAAGAAACTTACAGTTTCAGAAAGTCTGTGTCGTAGTTCTGAATTTGAAATTGAAAATAGACTTTCTAACACAGAGCAATAAATTGAAACTTTTGTTCCGATATCATCTGTGTTTCTGGCAGATGTTAGAAAATAAAATGCACGACTTAATCTCGATATTTTTGATGTTAATCTTACTGATTCATTTTCTAATGGTTTTTTTAATAGATTTATAGAAATAACAGCAGGTAAAATATTTATAGCTTCAACAATTTCTTCTTTATTAAAATAAGTGGGTTCAACTGTTCCAATTGAAGTGCTGTAAGATGAATTCCACATATTCGAATGTACATTTAATGAGTTATTCGCTTCATAGAATAAGTGTCCTAATTCATAGTGTACAGAATTATCTTTAACCATCCAAAGTGCCTGACAAAAGAATTCAGATAGCTTTAAAAAACGAATTAAATAGTTTCGTTCGTCAAATTCAGTTGGATAATCTTTCTCATCTTCTTTCAGAAAAAGTATTAGTCCAATATTTAGAATACTATGATGTTCTGCAAGTCCAATTATTTCTTTAATATTTCGTCGATTCATTTTTTTTTCAACGAGAGATTTTTTGCTTGATATTCCGAAACCAATTTCTTCTATTATATCTAAAGATAAATTTTTTTCAGTTTCTAAATAAAAAACTGCGGTAAGGCAATTCACTTCTTTCATAGAGTTTGGTTAATTATGCACAACGTGTTTATATATGATTTGTTGCGTGGTTAAAGCACCTAATTTAGTAAATAATTACTGACAAAGAAAATCCGCAAGGATTTTCGCAAGTAAGCAAGAAGCAAGCAATAAATTATATATGTTGTTGTGTGACGTACTTTTTATCTCAACAATTTTAATGCTGGTCTATACTGAAATGTTTTGTTACTATTAATTCTTATTGTGTTAAATATTATTATTACTACGTTATATCCATAAAGAATTATTATTGGAATATAAACTATAAAAATACTCGACATTCCTCCTCTGAATAAAAATATTTTCCCAAATATAAAGATGTAACATAAGAATAATGAAAGACACCAAGATATTTGAAAATTCAATATTGATTTTCCTAATTCGTTTACACCTTTTACCTTGTCTTTTTTAAAAGTCCACATTATTAAAGGAATTATTATTCCAAGTAATGGAAAAAATAAAAACCCCAGAGTAGAGAGATTCATTAAAGACAAATAGTTTCTATCTTCTTTTATTTTCCAGTCTATTAGTTCATCAGGTGATGTATCTAATGCAACAGCTAGTCTTTTTAAAGTATCTCCTCTAGGAATTGTCTCATTATTCTCAATTCTCTGGATAGTTCTTAAACTTAAACCAGATTTTTCCGCTAAATTTTCTTGGGAAATTCCTTTTCTTTTTCTTAATTCTTTTACTCTTTCTGCTAAATTCAAATTATTCATTTCAATATGTTTTTTATTCAAAGTAAAAGTATTTCCTTTTTATCATATTGATAGCGTCTTTACTATGTCATTCTTACGTCATTAGTGTCAAAGTGCTGTTTTTCAGTATGACACACAACGTTGTTGTGTAAGGTTTGTTGCGTAAATTTAGCTAAAAATAACTAATAATTACAGACTTTTACGCTTGCGAGGTTTTTCGCCAGAAAAACCTTAAAAAGCAATAAATTTTACACAGTGTTAGGTGCAGTTTTTTATTTTTTCAACTTTTTCAAATTTTCAAATTTTCAACTTTAATTTCAGTTTTTTCAATTCCATTAAATTGGTATTCTTTTCCTTGTATTTTTACAATAAACGAATTCCAAGAATTCCATTTAATAAATTCCACGCCTGAAAATTCTCCTTTCAAAGAAAAATTTGAGTAAAAGTCATCTTCGTTTACTAATCTTTTCCATATGATTTTTGTTCCTCCTCCGTTTTCGCTTTCTATTCCTTTTTCAATATAAATTCCGTTATATATTCCTGATGTTGTAATAATTATTCTATAAAAATTCTCCAATTGGAAATTCCTCATTATTCTCCTTTTCAGGGATAAATAATTCTCCTTTGCTGATAGTTGTAATCCATTTATAAATATCTTTTTCACTTTTGTCAGAAGTTCTAATTTCAGATTGTGAGTAAACAACAAAAGAATTGATAATCAATAAAAGAATTATAGTCGTTTTCTTCATTTTTTTGGAATTGCACCTAACGTTTATGTGTATTATTTGTTGCGTAAATTTAGCTAAAAAAATAGTTTATTATACTAAAACTTTAGCGTTTCCGAGGTTTTTCGTAAGAAAAACCCTATAAAGCAATAAATTTTACACGGTGTTATGTTTTGTTGCGATACGTTTGAGTAAGCAAGTTCAGATTCCGTTTTCAATTTTTTCACGTTTTTTTAATTTCCTTTTTTGAGCTTTTTTTATTTATTTTAATTGCTGTTAAATTCCTTTTTTTGAAAGTTAATTTTTACGTTTCGATTCCGTTTTGATTTGTAATTCGCTCGATATTTTTCCTTAATTAATTTTTTCACAAAACGTCAAGAATTCCAAAGTAGAGAAAATTCCCGCGTAAAATTTTCGCTCTGATTTGACTTTTTAAAAATTCGCGAGAGAGTGTTCAGCATTTTTTTCATGCGTTTAGATTTTCCTGAGCAATAAAACATAACGTTTATGTGTATTATTTGTTGCGTAAATTTAGCGAAAAAAATAGTTTATTAAACTAAAACTTTAGCGTTTCCGAGGTTTTTCGTAAGAAAAACCATAAAAAGCAATAAATTTTACACGGTGTTATGTTTTGTTGTGATACGTTTGAGTAAGCAAGTTCAGATTCCGTTTTCATTTTTTTTCCTATTTTTAATTTCCTTTTTTGAGCTTTTTTTTATTTCTGTTAAATTCCTTTTTCAGAGTTAATTCTTACGTTTAGATTCCGCTTTGATTTTTAATTCGCGCGATATTTTCCCCAATTATTTTTTTCCCAAAACGTCAAGAATTCCAAAGTAGAGAAAATTCCCGCGTAAAATTTCCGCTTTGATTTGATTTTTTAAAATTCGCGAGAGAGTGTTCAGCATTTTTTTCCAGCGTTTAGATTTTCCTGAGCAATAAAACATAACGTTTTTGTGTATGATTAGTTGTGTGTTTTAAGCACTAAAGTTAGTAAATAAAACACAGATAGAAAGTCCGCGAGGACTTTCGTAAATTGGCTAAAACCAGCAATTAATTATACACGGTGTTAGCGGTTCGTTTTTTGTTCCGATATTTTCTTATGTTCAACATTTGGGTTAAAAATTATTCCCAAAGATAATCAACAGGGTCTGGAAAATATTCCCGCCTTTGATTTAATGATTGAGCCAAAGAACTTGCGAATTCTCTTATAAGATTATATTTGTCAGAACAGTTAACTATAGAGCCATTCATTTCTATTCCCCACCTAAATGGATAATAAATTTTTGTTCCTTCAGCTACGTCTGGATTTTTGAATTCACACGAAGTTCGGTATCCAATCGCTTTCAATTCAGACAAGCATATAATTATGTTGAAAAAATTATTTACTTCGATATTTTCTTCTTTATATTTTTTAGCAATATCCTTTACCAAGTCTTTAAAAGTATAGTTGTCATTTATTCCGATAATATTGTCACAAATAATAAATGAGAAAGGGGCGAATAATTCTAATTTGTAATTAGGATTTAATTTAGAGTATTCGCTTGATGGTTTGCAGATTTGTTTGTTTTTTGAAAGTTTAAGAGCAGTATCGATTAATTGATTTTTCGTAAGTGTTGATTTAACTTCTCCAATTCCAACTACCGATTCAACAGGTATAAATTGAAATCTATTTCCAAATTCTATTAAAGGTGTGTTTACTTTGTCAAACAATATAATATCACATTGAGTTGAAGTTTCATCAGATGAATTGATAATATAACCATCAGTAATCTCGTATTTAAAAGGGACAATAAACTTTAACAATTCGCGTAAAGTTCTCTCTTTGTACATTCCATATTCACCAGAATGTATTAGGTTATTTTTCTTTGACAAATCTTCGTATAAACTTTTTGCTCTTTCTAAATCGGTAATGAAATTATCTGCTTTAATTTTGAATATTTCTAAATACCTTTTGTTCATTATTTAGTTACTTTATTTTATGGTTAATGTATTCTCAAATGACCGCTAACGTGATTGTATAAGATTAGTGGCGTGTTTAAGCACCTAATTTAGCAAATAAATGCGAGATAGAAAATCCGAGAGGATTTTCGTAAGTAGGCGAGAACTAGCCATTAATTTTATACGGTGTTGTAGTGCGTTTTTATATTTCAATTTCCGCTAAGAATATCAGTTCATCAGTTTCTGCATTTTCTGATTCCACGTTTTGGTCATTATAAGTCAGTTTAGTTGGTATAAAGTAAGATACTCCACAAGGAAGTTCAGCAAATCTTGCTTCTAAGTTCAAAATGATTGATGTCGAGTTGTCCAAATTAATTGTGTACTCAAAATTTGATTCGTTAGGAATAAATAGATAAATAGTATTGTCATACTTTCTTATATATTCATCGTCATATTCACTGGGCGGAATATATCGAAAGTCTGGATTTGAAAAGTCACCTTCAACAGTTATATTTTCAGGGTCGAATGTTCCATTTTCAATTAAATTGGCACCAGTTTCATCAACTAATCTAATATACAATTCAGGAAATGCTGGGTCAAAAAGTGAACAGTCAATTCCGCTGTCATCGTCATTAGAACAACTTGTGAATAAAATTCCAATTAAAAAAAGAGTAAGTAATTTTTTCATAATTCAGGTTTTTATTTAGATGCTTTCACATTCGATTGGTTGCGCTCAAATGCACTACAACGGTTTTGTGTATGGTTAGTTGCGTGTTTAAGCAACTAATTTAGTAAACAAAAACGAACGCGAGAAAATTCCGAAGGAATTTTCCAAATAAGCACTTGCCAAAGCAATTAATTATACACGTTGTTGGCAATAGTAATTTTTATTCAGTTAAAAAATTATTTAAATCAACTTCATTTTCAACAGAATTCCATAAATCAACGAAATGTATTTTAACTCTCTTTCCAAAACCATAATTAGAATTATTCACTTCTAAATAGTTCCCTTTTTCAGCATTACTTTTCCTCCAATAAAACCCAATAAATGTACTTTTATCTGTTGAATATGATGTGAATACAGGTGTTGCATCATAAATCCGAACTTTTAAATTACTTGGCTTTTTTAATTTATCATACATTAAGGAAATAGATTCCAGATTTATTCTAATTTGGTCTTTGACATAGGTATTGCTTGTTTTTCCAATATCGTCACTTCTTTGAATTGCTTGTTGGCAATCTGGATTTAACAGCAAAATTTCAACTTCCACGCCTTTTTTTATTGCTGATTCTAATGTGCTTTCCAGTTCCATATAATTTCCAATCCAAGTATCAAGTATCCTTATGCTTTTTTCTGATGTATTTATTTTATTTTTAATACTTTCTGTTGGAAATTGATTATAAGAAAAAATAATGCCGGATTCCTTAAATGATTTTAATTCATCATACCTTATGTCAAATTGAGTGTCAATCGAATCTTGAACTTCTTTTAAAAAACTTCTTTTTAAGAATATGCCATATGCAAAACCTATAACTCCAGCAGATAATATAGCTCCTCCAAGGCTCGTGTAAATTGAAGCTAAAAATTTGTCTGTTTGAGTATTGCCATTGTAGAATAAAACAACTCCAATTCCAATTATAATAAGCATTGTGAGCAAAGACTTATAGTTATTCTTTTCTTTTCTTATTTTATTTCTTTCTTCTTGTAATTCCCTTTTAGTCATAGGTTTGTGTTTATTATTGCCAACGTGTTTGTACAAGGTTAGTTGCGTGGTTTAAGCACTAAATTTACTAAATAATTACTAACAAAGAAAATCCGCGAGGATTTTCGTAAGTAGGCAAAAAACAAGCAATTAATTTTGTACGGTGTTAGCAACTGTTTTTTATTATTTCAACTAATAATCCAATACTCAAAATGTTAATAATTATTATAAAAATTAATGTTCCTATATTCTCAAGTATGAAAAGAGTTAGAGAAAATTTATTCTCAATTTTTCTTATTTTTCCTTCTTTTCTTTTAAGTTTAAAAAAAAGTTTTTCAACTTCATAAAAGTCAGTCTCACTCAAACTCATTAGTTCAATGTTTTCTGAATTTTTCAAAGAGATTGTAGTCTTATAATTATATAACAAATATCCTTTCTCAAACATATTCACTCCTGGATAAATTCTTGTTTTTACTTCACTTTGTTTTATGGTTTTTATTTCTTCAAACTTTAAATTCCTTTTTTGAGGAAGTAAATATTTTTTTATTTCTATTCCATTTTTAGATATTTTCAATATTTTGATTTTAATTAATTGATACAAACATAAAATAGAAAATAAAGAGAAAATAGCTACAAAGAGATAACCAACGATTTTATTTTCCCCAGTTGAAACTTGAAGACAAAAAAGCATAAATACAAAACTGAAAATGAAACTAGAGAAAAGTCCTCCTGAAAGAATTAATCTTGGTTTAGTTTTATATAAAATTTCATTCATTTTATTCAAACGTAATTTTCGTCCTAAATAGTTGCTAACGTTCTAGGCTATGTTTTAGTTGCGGTTTAGTTTAGCTAAAAATAAGCAAAAAAAGTCAAACAACTTTGTGCCTGCGTATTTTTCCGAAGGAAAAATAAAGCAGCAATTAAATATAGGCATTGTTGTAAATAGTGCTTTTTTTAAGATTTATAATTCATTTTGTTTTCAATTTTGTCCAAATTCAGAGTTTGAGAGAAAATTCCGCAAAGATTTTCAATTCCACAAGATGCTAAGTTCCATTTTTTCATTCACACGTTTTGCTAAGATTCCCACGTTTTGCAATTCCGAGTTTGAGTAAATTCCAACATTTTTAATTCTCAATTTATTCAAAATTCAAGGTTATCGAGAGTCTGTTCAGCAATTTTTAAATTCCATTTTTAGAGCGTTTCAAAATTCACACAATTTGCTCAAATTCCACCATTTTTAAAACTCCAACTTTTAAGAGTCTGAGTGGATTCACGCATTATTTACAACGTGTTTATATATGGTTTGTTGCGTGGTTTAAGCAACTAATTTAGTAAATAATTACTGACAAAGAAAATCCGCGAGGATTTTCGCAAGTAAGCAAGTAGCCAGCAATAAATTATATATGTTGTTGGCAACTGGCTTTTATTCTTTCCCAAATTCGTTCATATTCCTTTTCTCCCATTTCAGTTTTTATTGTCTCTTTATTTTTTTCAATAATAGTTTTCAATTTCTTTAATTCAAATTTGTTTTTACTCCAAAATTCAGTTGATATTTTTGAAACAGAATCTAATAAATCTCCTTCATACAAATTTCCTTCTGCGATTATATTTTGTTCAAGTTTCTTTATTGCAATTTCAATTAAAAAATCAATTCCTATTTCTTGTGAGATTAGAAGTCTAATTTGTTCAGTTGACAATTCAGAAAGTTTGATTTTCCTATATTCAAAACATTTTTCAATTAAAGTAGTTGGAAATTCAGATTCTTTTTTCCAATAATTATTTTCTAATTGTTCTATTGATTTTTCTAACATTCCAATTTATTTTTTCTTTGTTTTTTAAATATAAGAAAAGCTAAATTTAAAGATGAAATTAAAAATGGAATACTTGTCCAAAATGCAATTGCATAAACAAAATTATAATTCCAATTTCCAGACGACAAAAAATAAACTGAAATCCACAAAAGAACAATTCCGATAATTTCAAATATTTTTTCGGACAATTCTTTTTTTTGAAATAAACTAAAGATTAACAATATTTTTCCAATTAAAGATATAAACCCAATTGTCATAATTTTATCATTAAATTCGCCACTTAATGTAAAACCATAATTATCAATTAAATTAGGAATACTCGCAATATCTATAATTCCCATTATACCAATTCCGTGTCCAACTCCGAGAATTATAAATGAATGTAGAATTACGGTAAGAATTATTGAATTTCGTTTTATTTTTTTCAATATTTTCATTTTTCAACGTGCGGTTTTGTGCTTGTTGCCAACGTGTTTGTGTAGGAAAAGTTGCGTGGTTTAAGCAATAAAGTTACTAAATAATACACAAACCAAGAAAATCCGAGAGGATTTTCGTAAGTAGGCTTTTACCAGCAATTTTTTTTACACGGTGTTAGCCACTGGTTTTTATATCTTTAAGAGGTGGAGGATAATGTAATTCAATTTCCCAATCTTCATATGGTGGGATTACTTCAAATTCAGAATCACAGTAAGACCTAATGTAATCAACAGCTCTTTTTTCAGCATATTTTGCATTAAGCACAATTCCATCTTCATTCAATTCAATAACATTTACAAAAATTGCAAATGCTTGTTCTATTGCACTTGGTTCATTTCCAAATAATTCTAAATAATTAATTCCTTCTAATTGATAATGTGTTCCACTAGCAATGAAGTAAGAAAATGTTCTTAATGCTCCACTAAAGGAATTACTTAATTTCATTTTTTTCTTTCGCTTTTTGGGTTAAAAATTCAGTCAGTTTAGTTAATTCAGTTTTTTTATATTCTATTGGTCCTAAAATATCTTTTGCAAACTTTTCGGTTTCAGTTTGACTCCATTCAGAGATGGCTTGAAAAGAGTTTTTATCCATTTCATTCAATCTTTCCACAATTGATTTTCCAATATAATTGTCAAGTTCAAATCGAAATTCAGGTATTTTGGTGTTATTATTCCGTTTATTAATTCCAGAGAGTTTAGTTTCAAATTTCATTTTTATTTTCTCGAGAATTGAATTTCCTATTGGGCTATTTGCGAATTGATTTGATTCAAATAAATTCAAATTTTCATATTTGACTTTACTTAAAAGTTTCTTTAAAAAGAGAAGTTCAATATCGTTAAATTCATTCATTTTGAGTTCTGATTGGTACTTGTGGCTAACGTGTTTGTACAAGGTTAGTTGCTTTGGTTAAGCAAGAAAGTTAATAAATAATTACTGACAAAGAAAATCCGCGAGGATTTTCGTAAGTTGGCTAAAAACAAGCAATTAATTTTGTACGGTGTTAGCCACAGTATTTTTTTCATATATGTGGAAATATTAAATAATAATAAATAACTCCAAAAATTCCTGCACCAGTTATATAATTCAATATTGTTTTCCAACTATTCAATTCCTGCGCAACTTTCAGACCTTTATAAATTAAAATTAATTGCCAAATTCCTAAAATTGCTTGCGCAAGAGAAAAAATTCCGACTAATAATGCTAAAATAATTGCAACAATAGATTCAATTTCCGTAGTCAAAACTCTCGCAATTAAAATATTTACAATTATAAGATATACAGAAAAAGTTGAAGGTAAATATGACCAACTTAAAGCGTTGTATATTTTTTTTAAGTCATTCTTTCCACCAAATATTTTTCCAGTTAGTTTAATAAAAACACCAACACTAAAATTAGATATTAAACCATAAATTATACCTAAAAAAATCATTCCTAAAATTGAACCTATTGTTCCCTCAATACTTTCAATATCTAGCGCTCCTTTTGATTTTGCTAAATAGTAAATAAAAATAGTTCCATTAGAACTAAAAAATAAAAAAACTTTAAACCAATTAATTTTTTCAGACAAAATTGATTCAAAAGTTTCAGTCGGTTTTTTCCATAGGGATTTTAGTTTCGTCATATTGTGGCTAACGTGTTTGTATATGGTTTGTTGCGTGGTTTAAGTACCTAATTTAGTAAATAATTACGGACAAATAAAGTCCGCGAGGACTTTCGTAAGTAGGCAATAAGCCAGCAATAAATTATATACGGTGTTGCCATTTCGTTGTTTTTTCAATTTATAATTATACTTTCATTAATTCGAATTGTTTTATTAAGCATCACAAGGAAGTTCTTGAAAATTATCCTCAAATATTTGTTCTTGTTCATTCCATATTGGTATATTGACTTGTTTAGTGCAAATTTCTTCTTCTATGCAACTGCTAAAAGATACAATTATTATAAAAATAAAATTTCGGATTAAAGTAAACTTTCCCAATTTTAAATCTTGTTTTCTAAAACTCATATTTTTTATAAATTAATATTTAAAACTGCGGAAAATCTTATTATTGGTTCATTTTCACTTGTAGTTGAATTCCAAGATGTAGAAATACCTGCTTCTAAAAAGTTAAAATTATATAGAAAATCAACTGCAACTTCAGGAGTAACAATTCCTAAATATAACTTACTGTCTTTGTCGGATGCAGAATTATAAACTAAATTATTTTCATTCATTTTTTCTTGATAAATTAGAGTTAAATCTGTCGTTTTTTCTTGAAAAAATGGAATATATAATCCAGCTCTAATTATAAAATTATTGTTATTTAGAATAGTATAAAATCCACTAATCCTTACTTGTTGAATTCCTGTTTTAGATAAAAAATTCTTTCTTTCTAATCCAGCAAGACTTAAAGAAAGACTAATAGGATCTATTTCATTAAATGAATTAAAGCTATAATAATCTATTCCTAAAAATAAACGAGAGTTTACTCTTCTTTGGAAAGAGATATTGTAATCCGAAAAAGTATTATTAAATAAATTAGAGCTTGGTTTAGATTGATTAAAAATAAGACTATTGTTATCTTTCAGTAAAAGTGTGCTAAAAATATTTTTCTTTATACTGATTATATTTTTAGATTTTAAGTCTTTGGATTGAGAGTAAATATTGTTTTTTGAAAAAAATAATACTAAAATAATTGATGTTAAAATTATACACTTTTGCTTTTCTAATTCTCTTAATTTCATTTTCGTTTTTTTTATATTCATAATTTTTGAAGTTCGTTGGTCAATGAATGGCAACGTTTTGGTATAAGCTTTGTTGCGTTTTTGTTATGCTAAAAATAAGCAAATTATTAAACAACTTTGTGCCTGCGTATTTTTCCGAAGGAAAAATTTAGCAGCAATAAAGTTTATACATTGTTGGCAATAGTTTTTTTAGTTTTCTACTTTTCTAAAAGTCAAATCAGAAATTTTAAATTCAGAGGCTGTAATATATTCTAAAATAGTTTTTTCCGAGTTTTCAATTCCTACAACACTTATCTCAAAATATATTTCGTTTTTTTCTTTTATGAGCTTAACTACAGTATTTAAATATTCATCAGGAACATCATTGATATTTTCATACTTATTCTTTTTTGGGACTATTAAAAACCAACTTGCATTAGTTTTTGGGTTAAAATTCAGCCATAAAATCTCAGAATTTTCAGCTTGATTTTTTGATTCCCAATATCCATTCAAACTTTTTCTTATTTCGTTAATCTCAGTTAATTTATTCGGTTGGTTTTTCGAAGGACTTTCTTTTACTTTTTTCAAAGAAGAACAACTTAGTATTAAATTCAAGATAATAACTAACAGAAGTTTTTTTTTCATTTTTACAATGATTCTTAAATTCCAAATTCTAACATTAATTTAAAAATTCATACTTTATAATTTTCAATTTTGAGACTGCTGGTAAATTATTGCCAACGTCTTAGGCTATGTTTTAGTTGCGTAGTTTAAGCATTAAAGTTAGCAAATAATTACTGAATGGAAAATCCGCTAGGATTTTCCCAAGTAGGCTAGAAGCTAGCAATTAAATATAGCCATTGTTAGGCAACGTTATTTTTTTCGTAATGTTTTATCTCATTCAATTCAGCCTCTTTTTCAGTCTTTTGATTTTCAATATCAAAGTCATCTTGAATACCAAGCCAGAATTTTGCTGAATTTCCAAAATATTTACTCAATCTCAAAGCTGTATCTGCTGTTACTCTACGATTTCCTTTTATTATTTCCGAAATTCTTGTTTGAGGAATTTTCAAATCTTTAGAAAGTCTGTATGCAGAAATTTCAAGAGGTTCAAGAAATTCGTGAAATAAAATTTCTCCTGGATGAATATTTGCTAATTTTTCCATAATTTTCTTATTTAATGATAATCAACTATTTCAACTTCACTTGCGTTTCCATTGTTCCAAATAAAGATTATCCTCCATTGTTTATTAATTCTAATACTATAATATTCTTTCAGATTTCCTGTTAACTTTTCAAGTCGGTTTGATGGTGGAATTCTCAAATCAGCAATATCTTGCGAGTTATTAAGCATTCTCATTTTCCTTCTACCTACATTTTGGATTTCGTACGGCAATTTTTTTACTCGAATTCCATTCCAAATTTTTTCAGTTTCTTTCGTTCCAAAAGAAATTATCATATTCTTGTTTTACGTTACTAACGCCAAAGGTATGTGTTTTTTTTCATTCCACCAAATGTTGCCTAACGTACGGGTTGTATGGTTAGTTACGTTTTTTAAAGATACTATTTTCTTGATAATGACTAAAAAAAATCTTAGAAAAATATTTCGCAAGTAGGCAATAAGCAGTAATTAATTATACAGCAGGTTAGTATTCGTTGGCTAAATATAGCCTAATTAATTTTCCAAATGGACAGATTAAAATTGTTTTTTTTCTTCTTCACAACATTGAGATTAGGAGTGTTGCTTTCGTTGAGATTTGAAAAAACAATTTTAAGCCATTGCTAGTTTTCACTAAGTTAATTAAAGAAAGACTTTCCTATGTGAAGTTACGTTATTAAAAACTCCAAAAAAAAAAGGGATTTAGTCACACGAACTACTTGCGAACAGATTTGATCACTTTTTTTTAAAGTATTAGGTTTTCACTACCAAAAATAAACAAACAATAAGCTGCTTCACTTAGCCCAAGAAAGCCATAAAACCGTTAAGCAATCAAGAAGTTTGATGAGGTAATTCGCCAATGTATACTAACGTTGTTGTATAAGAAAAGTTGCGTGGTTTAAGCACTAAAGTTAGTAAATAAATCACAGATAGAAAGTCCGCGAGGACTTTCGTAAATTGGCTTTTACCAGCAATTTTTTTTATACGGTGTTGGCAACAGTACTTTCTGCAATGTACTGAATTATAATAATCATAACTATTATGGAAAAATATAATGGCCAAATTGTTTTTCCGAAAATACAACTTATTAAACTATATTCATCTTTCTTAAATTCCTTTGTTGACATAGAGAAATCTATTTGATTTTCCGGAAGTTTCCTTACTTTATCATATAAACCTCTAAATTTTCTTTCTTGGTGTAAGAAGTATCCATTTAAATACCAGAAAACTGCTATTGATAAAACTGCAATTCCTAAAATTCTTTCGTTCATTTTATTGTCTGAAAATATGAATAGAGCAGATACAATAGTTATTGACCAACCTTTGATTAAAAATGAATTAGTACTCATTCTATTAATAGTATTATGGATAAATTCCAAATGTTTTAATTTATTATTATCCATCTATTAAGAATTTAGAATTTATTTGATTCAATGAATAAAGCTCGTCTAAGGGATTTGAATTTGAAAATTTTGCTTTATTTATCCAAAGCTGTATGTCACGCAAAGTTAATTTTGTAAAATGTGATAACTCAAGTTCATATTCAACTGTTAATTGCTCTTTCACACTTTCGCTTAAAGATATTCTACTCGAAAAGGTTCGAGTTTCTTGTTTTAATCTTTTTGGTGTTTTTTTTCTTATAGTTTGTGTTGTTGCAATTTCTGAAAAAATCCAAGGTGAATTTGTACTGTCTTTTATTGTATCAATTGCAGAGACTGAATTAGGTGTATTTAGGAAAAAAATTGCTTCGCAAGAATCAATCATTTTATTTAAAGCAGAATTTAGCATTAAGTGCACGTGGCTTGTTGAGAAATTTCTTTTTTCATAGCTATAAGTAGTTTGATTTTCGTGCATACAATATTTATCATCTATAGCTTTTAAAAGGTTGTCCGAAAATCCCCAAACAGTAGAGTCAATAAATGTTTTTAAACCAAAATTTTTATATAGTAATCCCGCTAAAGCTATTGCTTTATCCTGATCTTTGTGAGAATGAGATAAAAATATATCACATTCAATTATTGGGAACCATTTTTCAATTACTTTATTTCCATTTATAATTCCATTAAAGGCAATCAAATCATCAAACCTATCATTTATTTTTTCGGTCATTTCAGAGTGGATTTCTTTTCCTTTCTCTGTAAAGCTGTCATTTAGGGTTTCTGGAATTACTAAATTAAATCCTCTGTACATAGATGTGTTTTTTTTGTATTGTTGCCAACGTTGTTGTATATGGTTTGTTGCGTGTTTCAAGCACCTAATTTAGTAAATAATTACCAACCAAGAAAGTCCGCGAGGACTTTCGTAAGTAAGCAAAAAGCCAGCAATAAATTATATACGGTGTTGGCATTTCGTTGTTTTTTATTCCGATATATTTTTCCTTTTAAAAGGTATATATTTAAAAATAAAACCTAAAAAAACTGCACATAATGCTCCTGAAATTGTGTGAATTACACCATTTTCAGTTAAAAAGTAAGCCATAATTCCGACAATTCCAATTCCTATTCCAATAATCTGGGATTTATTCATATTTCTCTTTTTAGATTAAATTTATTAACTTTTTGTTCTTATATAATTGTTAGTTCCGATTGAGTTAACAATTCCGCAACTGGCTAAATTCCGCAATCAATTCGGGTTTTGCTTTTCAGTTCAGTTTCCGATTCCGCAAACGAGCTAAAATTCAAACGTTTTGTTTTAAATTCAATTTTCAATTCTGACTTTAAACTACTTTTCCTTTAATTAACTATTTACTTTTTATTTTCTTTACTTTTCCTAACAAAAAAACCAACCCAACTTGCAATAAAAACAATTAGAATAAACCATAACCAAAGGTTTCCATTTAATAATTCAGTTCTATCTTCGGCATTTTTTAAACTTCCAATTGCAATAACTGTCATTGCTATTGGTCTTATAATGTCATATTTCATATTTTTCATTTTTAACGGTTCTGCTCAATGAATGCCAACGTTATTGTGTATGGTTAGTTGCGTGTTTCAGCAACTAATTTAGCAAATACAAACCGAATAGAAAATCCGCGAGGATTTTCGTAAGTAAGCCTTTATTAGCAATGAATTATACACGGTGTTGTGCTTTCGTTATTTTTCTAATTCAGTTTCCAACTGAACTATAAGTTCTTTTATTTGAGTTATGCCCATGTTTAAAGCCTGAATGGTATACTCGTTATTATACTTCTGTTCTTTAATCAATTTTAAAAATTCATTATTTTGAATCAGTTTTTCATAATCTTGAGGTTTAAATGATACATATAACCTTTCAAAATCACGTTTAAAATTTTTAAAATAAAATTTATAACTAGGATTAAATTGCTCTAAACTTATTGTGTTGTTCATATCGCCTAAATCATCAATAAAATCAAACCACCTATCATAGACATTAATAATGGACTTCCTTATTGAATCGTTTGATATTATTTCAAATCCACGGGACTTTAGATTTTCATAACCACCAGTATTAAGGGTAAACTGTGTGTTATATTGAATGTTTCCAAAATGTATGTCCAAAGAATCATTATAAGGTCTTTTGTTTATAAGAATATCACTAATTAACATATTAGAATTAATAGCTCTTTGGTTTAAAAAGATATCTTCTTCCAAACTTAAAAGATTTGTTTTGGAATCACTTAACAATTCCTTAAGTACAGAAGTTTCTTCCTTTTTGTTTTTCAGGTTTTCGTTCCAATTATTAATCTGCAGCGCTATTAAAATTCCGATAACAACAAGTAAAATTTCACCAATCGCATATTTAAAATACTTTCCAGTTTTGTTTTCCATAAGCAAGTTTTGGCGAATTTTTCTAAAGAATTTTATCATTGGTTATCGGTTTCTGATAATGAAGCACAACGTTTATGTGTATTATTTGTTGCGTAAATTTAGCGAAAAAAAAGCTACTTAAACAAAAACTTTAGCGTTTCCGAGGTTTTTCGTAAGAAAAACCATAAAAAGCAATAAATTTTACACGGTGTTATGTTTTGTTGCGATACGTTTGAGTAAGCAAGTTCAGATTCCGTTTTCAATTTTTTCAAGCTTTTATAATTTCCTTTTTTGAGCTTTTTTTATTTATTATTTCTATTAAATTCCTTTTTCGGAGTTAATTCTTGCGTTTAGATTCCGTTTTGATTTTTAATTCGCGCGATATTTTTCCCCATTTAATTTTTTCACAAAACGTCAGGAATTCTAAATTAGAGAAAATTCCCGCGTAAAATTTTCGCCCTGATTTGACTTTTTCAAAATTCGCGAGAGACTGTTCAGCATTTTTTTCCTGCGTTTAGATTTTCCTGAGCAATAAAACATAACGTTTATGTGTATTATTTGTTGCGTAAATTTAGCGAAAAAAAGCTACTTAAACTAAAACTTTAGCGTTTCCGAGGTTTTTCGTAAGAAAAACCAGAAAAAGCAATAAATTTTACACGGTGTTGTAAATAGTGCTTTTTTTAATTCATAATTCAGTTTATTTTTCGTTTCATTCAAATTTTGTTTTCAAGAGAAAATTCCGCAAAGATTTTCAATTCCATAAGTAGCTAAATTCCAGTTTTTTATTCACACGTTTTGCTGTGATTCCCACTTTTTGTGATTCCGATTTGGAGTAGATTCCAACATTTTTCTTTTTCATTTTATTCAAAATTCAACGTTAGCGAGAGTCTGTTCAGCAATTTTTAAATTCCATTTTTAGAGCTTTTCAAATTTACACTTTATGCTCAAATTCCACCATTTTTAAACTTCAACTTTCACGAATTTGAGTGGATTCACGCATTATTTACAACGTTTATGTGTATTATTTGTTGCGTAAATTTAGCGAAAAAAATAGTTTATTATACTAAAACTTTAGCGTTTCCGAGGTTTTTCGTAAGAAAAACCAGAAAAAGCAATAAATTTTACACGGTGTTGTAAATAGTGCTTTTTTTAATTCATAATTCAGTTTATTTTTCGTTTCATTCAAATTTTGTTTTCAAGAGAAAATTCCGCAAAGATTTTCAATTCCATAAGTAGCCAAATTCCAGTTTTTTATTCACACGTTTTGCTGTGATTCCCACTTTTTGTGATTCCGAGTTGGAGTAGATTCCAACATTTTTCTTTTTCATTTTATTCAAAATTCAACGTTAGCGAGAGTCTGTTCAGCAATTTTTAAATTCCATTTTTAGAGCTTTTCAAATTTACACTTTATGCTCAAATTCCACCATTTTTAAACTCCAACTTTCACGAATTTGAGTGGATTCACGCATTATTTACAACGGTCTCGGCTATGAGTAGTTGCGTGGTTTAGCGATTAACTTTGCAAGTACACACCAAGCTGAAAATCCGCGAGGATTTTCAGAAGTAGGCGAGAACAAGCAATTACTTATAGCCATTGTTGTGCACTGTTTTTATTTATCAACATCTAAAAATAATTCATAAATTTCTAAATCACTATTTTCAATAGATAAGTAGTTTTTCATCTCATCTATTTTTGGTTTCCATTCTTCTTTATTTCTAGGTGATTTTCGATTGCGTGAAATCATATCTCCAACGAAATATATGTTAATTAATTTAGCATTAATTCCATTTCTTTTAAGTAAATCTAAAACATATAATCTATTAGCTAATTGATAAAATTTATTCGTCCAAGGTTTATCCTTTTTAATTATTATTCCATTGTTCTTTGCTGTATTAGAAAGTGCATTTTTAATCTTTTCTATGCTTTTTATAGAACTTGCTCCGCAACTTTGTTGTATTTCTCCTAAATGAGCTTTTGCTTCTATTAAAATCCAAGTTTTTATATTTTTATTAATTGTATAACCAATTAAATCCCAATTCATAGAATTTCCAGATTGTGGCCATTCGTTTTTCCAACAATTTAATAATTCATTAAATTCAGGTTCATTTTCTAAAAACTCTAAACCTATTAATTCCTTGTCAGGAATTTCATTTGATTTATCGAAGTTGAAATCTAGCCAAGTAATGTTATCTGCACCTATTGTATTTTTAATTCTTTCATTAAATTCAATTCGATGCCTTCCTAACCATCTTAAAAGGTGAAATTCACTTCCATATCCTAAAGCCATTTTTCCCATAATTATTGGATGTTTTTTCTTAAAGTCGTCTTTTTCTCAAATTCTGACTAACGTAAAATTATTTTACTGAAAATCAGCTGTTTAAAAATATTCAAATTTCTCATATTTTCTTAAATTTTGAAACTCAATTTACTCATTTTTACGTTAGCTTACGTACTGAAGAGTTTTGGACTCTATGAGGGATAGTGCACAACGTTTTGGTATAAGCTTTGTTGCGTTTTATTTATGCTAAATGTAAGCAATTTATTAAATAACTTTGTGCCTGCGTATTTTTCCGAAGGAAAAATTTAGCAGCAATAAAGTTTATACACTGTTGTACGTAGTTTTAATATTCAGAAATAGTAAATTTATTAGGGCTAATTATATTCACTCCATAAATTTGTTCGTTCAATTTTAGTTCAAAATATTTTGAGTTATTCCATTTCAAAAATTCAAGATTATTAGTCACTTCCTCATTTGTTCCAGTCAATTTTTCAAAGTCTAGTTTTTCTCTTGAGGAAATTTTTTGCCCTCCCTCTCCAAAATATTCAATATGACTTATGTAAATAGTTTTATAGATTTCATTCAAGTATATTTCAACTCTATATTTTTCTCCATAAACTTCATTTTCTTTATTTTCAAGACTTTGAAATTCTCCAGAAGAAATTGTTTCTACTGTTTTGAAAAGTCTTTTCAAGTTATTTATTTCGTTTTCAAAAGATTTGATTTTTAAATTCAAACTGTCAATTTTTCCAATATTTTTCAGTTTTAAATTATTTTCATTCTCAATATTCTTTTGACAAGAAAAACAAGATGAAATCAATAAAATTATAAGTATTCTTTTCATTTGCTGGGAATTACGTACAACGTACGGGTTGTATGGTTAGTTACGTTTTTTAAAGATACTATTTTCTTGATAATGACTAAAAAAAATCTTAGAAAAATATTTCGCAAGTAGGCAATAAGCAGTAATTAATTATACAGCAGGTTAGTATTCGTTGGCTAAATATAGCCTAATTAATTTTCCAAATGGACAGATTAAAATTGTTTTTTTTCTTCTTCACAACATTGAGATTAGGAGTGTTGCTTTCGTTGAGATTTGAAAAAACAATTTTAAGCCATTGCTAGTTTTCACTAAGTTAATTAAAGAAAGACTTTCCTATGTGAAGTTACGTTATTAAAAACTCCAAAAAAAAAAAGGGATTTAGTCACACGAACTACTTGCGAACAGATTTGATCACTTTTTTTTAAAGTATTAGGTTTTCACTACCAAAAATAAACAAACAATAAGCTGCTTCACTTAGCCCAAGAAAGCCATAAAACCGTTAAGCAATCAAGAAGTTTGATGAGGTAATTCGCCAATGTATACTAACGTTGTTGTGTAATGAAAGTTGCGGGTTTAAGCACTAAAGTTAGTAAATAAAACACAAACCAAGAAAATCCGAGAGGATTTTCGCAAGTAAGCTAAAACAAGCAATTTTTTTTACACGGTGTTGGCAAACGTTTTCTTTTTCAAATGCCAGATAAAAATTCCATTCATTATTAAATTAATTAATACAATAATTATAAAATACCAGGATTCAATTATTCCTAAACTTAAAATTATTGATGGTAATAAAATTCCTACTATTTTTTCCCAATTTTCATTAAATTTATGAATTGCAAAGTAAATAGCATAAAGAAGAGTACAAATTATTCCCCAAACTCCGACAAAAACATATCCTAATTGAACTTCTCCCGTTTTTTTTCCAATTATGATAATCGCTGATAAAATTGGTAAAATAACATTTACTAAAATTGCGATTCCAAAATAATTTCGCACATATAATTTCTCCTTTGTTTTCAATATTTTAGTTTGTGTTTTTTTCCTTTATTTTGATATATTTTATTCCAACTGTATCTATTATCATTTCTGTTGATTCTTTTGAGATAGTGTCATAATTCCATCTTTCATAGATTTGAAACACTTTTATTTGTTCCGAATTTATTTGTGTGAAAAATAATAATTCATCTTTTGGATTTTTATTTTCGTAGTTTAAGAAAATAGTATCATCTATTTCTAAATATGAACCATAAAACTCTTTTTTATAAAAAGGTAACAAGCTATTCGTTCTTGTAAATTTATTATTTACTCTAAAAAATATTTTATCATATCCATAATGACCTTTTTTTGAATAAGTATTTAATATTTTTATATTTTCATATTTCACATTATTACAACCAACAATAATGGAAACTATAAAAACTATTATAAAAAATTCAATTTTATTTTTCAATTTTTCAGAGTGTGATTGGTTAATGTTTGCCAACGTACGGGTTGTATGGTTAGTTACGTTTTTTAAAGATACTATTTTCTTGATAATGACTAAAAAAAATCTTAGAAAAATATTTCGCAAGTAGGCAATAAGCAGTAATTAATTATACAGCAGGTTAGTATTCGTTGGCTAAATATAGCCTAATTAATTTTCCAAATGGACAGATTAAAATTGTTTTTTTTCTTCTTCACAACATTGAGATTAGGAGTGTTGCTTTCGTTGAGATTTGAAAAAACAATTTTAAGCCATTGCTAGTTTTCACTAAGTTAATTAAAGAAAGACTTTCCTATGTGAAGTTACGTTATTAAAAACTCCAAAAAAAAAAGGGATTTAGTCACACGAACTACTTGCGAACAGATTTGATCACTTTTTTTTAAAGTATTAGGTTTTCACTACCAAAAATAAACAAACAATAAGCTGCTTCACTTAGCCCAAGAAAGCCATAAAACCGTTAAGCAATCAAGAAGTTTGATGAGGTAATTCGCCAATGTATACTAACGTTTTGGTGTATTAAAAGTTGCGATTTTGTGCCATCGTTATTTTCCGAAGGAAAATATAAGATTGCAAAAAAAGCAACAACTTTTGGTTAAGCTAAAATTAGCAATTTTTTTTACACGGTGTTGTAAATAGTAGATTTTTTTCCAGTTAATAATTCCATTGTAATTTTTCGCACTTTGCTTAATTCAGCATTTTAAGTAATAAATTCCGCAAAGAAATTCAATTCCTAAAGTTGCTTAAATTCCAGTTTTTGATTTCAAGTCTTGCTAATTTTCCCACGTTTTAATTTTCCAGTCTGAGTAAATTCACACGTTTAATATTTCCACAAACAAGATGAAATTCCCACAATAATTTTTTCACGAGTGAAAGATAATTCAACAATTGTTATATTCCATTTTTAAGCGATTAAAAAATTCCCACGAACAACTAAATTCAAACATTTTGGATATTCAAATTTTCACGTTTCTGAGTGTTTTCCACTATTATTTACAACGGTTTTGTACAAGATTTAGTTGCGTGGTTAGGCACTAGATTATTTGATGATTAACCAAGTAGAAAGTCCGCAAGGACTTTCGTAAGTATGCTAGAAGCAAGCAATTAATTTTGTACGTTGTTAGCTGTAGTTTTTTCAATTCAGATTATAAATTTTTAAAATTCAAATATTATGATAAATATTCATTCATTTTTAACTCAAGTTGGTTTTGATCTCAAAATTCATTCAAAATCAGATTTCAACGGTTTTTATTTAAAAGGAAAAGAAATTCAAATAAACATCGTTTCCTGTGATTCAATTATTTCTATTCAAGCTCAAAATAAAAAAGGTTTACAAAGAACTTTGATAGATAATTCTAAAATTAATTCCATTGAAGATTTAGTTTTTATGCTTTCAAGAAATATTTTTTTTTCAAGAAACTTTAAATCTCTTCTTCAAGAAATGATTCAATTGCAAACTTTGTCTGACGTAAAACTTCCATAATGTTATCTCCATCAGTATGTACTCTTTTTTTATGGCAATCATTTGAATTGTCAATAGCTTTTTTAAGTTTTGAAATACTTTCAGAATTAGGGTTTACTTTGTTAATTATTCTAACAGCTTTTTCGGCTATTAATTGCAAATTATTCATAGTATATTCTCCTTTGTCTCTGATTAAGTCAATTCGGAATAATAATTCATTAAGTTTTTCTTCTGTATTCATTTTTCAGAGTTTGAGTGAGCAATTACAGCTAACGGTCTTGTGTATGAAACGTAGCGTATAAATAAACGCTAACTTTTCGGATTTAGCACGAGCCGAATTTTTTATTTTTATGTTTAATTTTCTTTTCTAAATATAACCAAATAAAAAATTTGGCGTACTTTGTAAATATACAAAAACCTCTCGGAAAGCCTATAATAGCTATGTTTTATACACGTTGTTGTACACTGGCTTTTTCTTTCCGCAAACTTGCTAGCGTTGGCAGAAGACATACTCTTTTGCAATTTTTGGCTTTAGCGTTGGCTGGTGCGAATTGCAAATGTGTATGGCTTTAAGCGTTGGACTAATTCCAGATTTTTTTTCCTTCGTTTGATAATTTTTTAAGATTAGCTTTTATCTTTTTTTTCATTTCAAAAATTTCGTTTTCTGTGTTTAACTGAGATTGAATAATCTTTTGTTGAATTTCTATTGAAGGACAAGGAATCTCAATATCATAAATATCATCTTTGTCTAAAGAAACATTCGAAGTTCCAGTCATTAAAGAAGCTAATATTTCCTCTTTCATTGCAGATAATATGAAATACAAGTATTTCGGAAGTAAAATACTTTCATCTAATACTTCTATTCCACACATTATATTTGCTAAAGCAAATTTTCCTTCTATATAATGTAATCTTCTAACACTAGCGTGTCCGTGTCCAGTTGAAGAAACTATTGGTACGCAAATAGCTTTACAATTAAATGCGTAATCTTTTGAAGTTCTAAAATTTTCCGCAGTAACAACAAATCTATAATTTCCTTCCTCTGTACTTTGTGCTCCTGAAGTTCCTTTAAATACTTTGATTAGTTTTTTGTCTAGTTTACGAGTTGGGTAATTTGAGCTATTTGCATAATGAATAGCTTTATATCTTCTACCAACTAAACTCAAACATTTATCATTTAAAATCTCTGTTTTATGTACTGTATTAAATTTTACTAATTTACTCGTAATATTATTAGTTGATTTGAAAGCTTGAATAAGTCTTTTTGCTTCACCTAAGTCATTTTGTTTTACGGGTTTTCTTGCTCCAGTTTGAGTGAAACCATCATTTTCAATTTGTACGAATAAAATTTCATCTTTTATTTTCGCTATATCTTTGTCAATAAACAATATATGTGTTTTAACACTAGCATAAGGTTTAAAAACACCGTGTGGAAGTTCAACTACAGCGTATAATAAATTTTCTTTTATTAGTTTTTCTCGTATCGATTTATATGAAGCATAATTATTGTGCAAAACACCTTCAGGAATAATAATACCAGCTTTTTTTGTGCCTGATAAATGTTCAATTATATAATCCAAAAATAAAATTTCAGATTTATTTGCTTGAATACTAAATTTTTTATGCGGTCTAATTCCTCCTTTAGGTGTCATAAAAGGCGGATTTGCTAGAATTACATCAAAGTTTTCATTCCAACGTTCTTCACTAGTTAGTGTATCATATTCATAAATGTGAGGTTCAGAAAAACCGTGTAAATACAAATTAACTAAACTTAATCGCACCATATCAGGTGAAATATCATATCCTACAAAATTTTGAATTAACTTTTTACGTTGTTCAGGTGTTAATTCATTGTTGTTTTTTTGTTTGATGTATTTAAATGCTGAAATTAGAAAACCTGCTGTACCACAAGAAGGGTCTAGAATTGTATCTGTTTTACTTGGTTCAACTATTTCAACTAAAAAATCTATAATGTGTCTTGGTGTTCTAAATTGTCCAGCATCACCTTGTGAACCCATAATTGAAAGTAGATACTCAAAAGCATCTCCGAGTTTTTCACTGTGAGTGTACTCAAATTCACCAATGGTTTTTAAAAACATTTTTAATGTTTCTGGGTCGCGATAGGGCAGATAAGCGTTATTAAAAATATCTCGAAACAGTTGAGGAATATTTGGGTTTTTTTCCATATTCTCAATAGCTTCTGAATATAGACTTAGCATATCAGACGCTGTAACTCTTGCATCAAATAGACTATCCCAACTGTATTTTTTGAAATCATTAGAAAAAAACTTTGCATTACCTCCTAATTCAATGGATTCTTTATCCATATCATCCATAAACTTATAAATCAAGCCAATTGTAATTTGTTCTATTTGTCCTTTTGGGTCAGGTAATTTGCCTACTAAAATATCTCGGCAATCGTTAATTCTTTTTTTAGTTATTGTATCTAACATAAATATTTTTTAAGCAGCAAACTGCTCTAATTTTATATAATCTTTTATATACACTGGAATTACTTCACGGTACTTGGTAGCAACTGCCTTAAACTGTGAAATAGTTAATGTGGGATTTGTTTGTAATGCTTGAAAATCTTTTGTTTCAATTATTTTTCTAATATCTTGGTTTACTATGTAGGCTTTAAAAAAGTATTTTAAAGCTCTAACATTAATATCATCTTCATTTGGTGGATAAAGTGAAATGAATTTGTCAAATTCTTCTTCTAATAATTCGTCTTTTGATTTAAACTTTGGGATAATTCCGAATATTTTTTCAACAACTTCTCGAATTGAAACTTTCCTATCAATTTTAGCCGCTTTACGCAGTTTTTCCAAGTTAAAATATTCTTCAGGTTTATCAAATATTTCTGCTTGAATATGACTGACTACGTGTTCCCAATTTCCAAGTTCTACATTCTTTTTTATAATATCATCCATTGCGATTCGGTCTTCGAACTTTTTGAAAAGTTCTCTATCAATTCGCATTCCATCATAACCAATCTGTTCTTCATTTAAAGAGAAAATCGGGTCTGGTCTTAAACTATTGTATTTGTCAATATCAAAGCTACTGCCACCACTTTCTGCGTTTCCATTTCTAGGTTTTGGTAGTTTTAGTTTCTCGTCATAATCAAATTTTTCTTCAAAATATTCACAGTTTGCAAAGAAATCAAAAAGTTTAAATATTTCTTTTTCTTCCTTTATTATCTCTTTTTCGTCAAGTTCGTTTTTATAACTATGTGTAAAAGTATGTTTACGAGTTCCTCTTCCTTTGATTTGAACAAAGTCAGCAGGACTGAATATTGGTCGCATCATACATAAATTAAGTAAGTCTGGACAATCATAACCTGTGGTCATCATACCAACTGTAACACAAATCCTAGTTTTTCCAGTTTTATACCCTTCTAACCAGGATGATTTTCCATTAAGGTTATTGTTTGTAAAATTGATAGTCATTTGTTGAGCATCACCAACTTGTGAAGTCACTTGAACTGCGAAATCTGAATTGTATTTATTTGGATATAATTGTTCTGCGAAGTCGTTTAGAATTTCAGTTATTTTTCTTGCGTGATTTTGACTAACTGCAAAAATGATTGTTTTGCCAATTTCTTTTGTAATTGGGTCACGTAAAGCATTTTCTAAAAACGTTTTACAGAAAACACGATTTGTTTTTTCTGAGAAAAACTTTTTCTCAAAATCTCTTGAAACAAAGGTTTCTGTTTCTTCTCCTTCTTCGGTTGTTATTGCAACAGAATAGCCTTCGTCAGAAAGTAATTGTGTTGTTATTTCTGTTCTAGCATCTAAAACCCTAGGGTTAATTAAGAAACCGTCTTTAACACCATCTAACAAGGAATATCGAAAAGTAGGGTCACCACCTTCGCAACCGAAGGTTGCATAAGTGTCTCTTAGTAAACGTCTTTCGATTTCTCTTGGGTCGTTTTCTTTTACTTTATCAATATCAACACTTTTTAAATAATCTTTTGGTGTTGCTGTTAATCCTAATTTATAACCGTGAAAATATTCGAAAACTGCTCTCGCGTTACCAGAAATTGAACGATGAGATTCATCTGAAATTAACAAGTCAAAATCTGTTGGTTTAAATTCGTATCTGTACTTGTTGTCGAACATTAAAGATTGAATAGTAGTAACAACTATGTTCTGCTTTTCTCCAATCGCTTTTATGTTCTTTGTAGATAAATGTTGTGTAATCGGGTTTAAGATAATTAGTGAAAGCTTTCCAAGCTTGGTCTTCTAATTCCAATCTGTCTACAAGAAATAATACTCGTCTTGCATTTTGAGTTCTTAGAAAAAGTCGAATTACTCCAGCAGCAGTAAGTGTTTTTCCAGTTCCAGTTGCCATTTCAAAAAGGAAACGGTCTTTTTTACTTGCAACAGCTTGTTGTAATTTTTGGATTGCCTTTAATTGATAGTGCCTTAAAAATCGTAAACCATTATTCCAAACAAAGTCTTTACTGTCAATCGGATTTCCTTTCCATTCAGGTCTTTCTGCATAATCAGGCATTTGCACGATTGCGATAAAATCATCTTTGATTTCTTCGTTAGCTAATGAGCTTCTATCAGGATTCCATTCCTTGATTGCACCAATTTCGCTTGGTGAAGGAAATTTATAAATTGGTTTAGGATTTCCTTTTTCCAAGTTCCAAAGGAAATGTACAATTCCGTTTGAAAGAATTATGAATTGTGCACCAACTGTCTTTGCGTATTTTCTAGCTTGTTCTTTTGCAACAAGTGGATGAAGACTTTCTTTCTTTGCTTCTAAAACGCAAATTGGTTTATTGTTGCTGTCAACAAGTAAAAAGTCTAAAGAACCAGACTTAACTTTTTCAAAATCGTTTCCCCAAGCGTCAACTTCAGTTTGGGTGATTTTTACGTGATTTTCAAGTAAGATATTCGCAGAACCTTGCTCATTGTCAAAAAACCTCCATTCCGCTTCTTCGAGCAGTTGGTTGATTTTTATTCTTGCGTGAGCTTCATTTTTCATTCTTTTAATTCGGTTGAGCGTTGGCTAAAATAGCTCTTTTGTTTTTTTTAGCGTTGGATTTGCATTGGCAAAAAAAAACAAATGTGCTATTTATGCGGCTGCCTTTGCGTTTTTTTCAGCTTGTGTACAACGTTTATGTGTATTATTTGTTGCGTAAATTTAGCTAAAAAAATAGTTTATTATACTAAAACTTTAGCGTTTCCGAGGTTTTTCGTAAGAAAAACCCTATAAAGCAATAAATTTTACACGGTGTTATGTTTTGTTGCGATACGTTTGAGTAAGCAAGTTCAGATTCCATTTTCAATTTTTTCACGTTTTTTTAATTTCCTTTTTTGAGCTTTTTTTTATTTCTGTTAAATTCCTTTTTCAGAGTTAATTCTTACGTTTAGATTCCGCTTTGATTTTTAATTCGCGCGATATTTTCCCCAATTATTTTTTTCCCAAAACGTCAAGAATTCCAAAGTAGAGAAAATTCCCGCGTAAAATTTCCGCTTTGATTTGATTTTTTAAAATTCGCGAGAGAGTGTTCAGCATTTTTTTCCAGCGTTTAGATTTTCCTGAGCAATAAAACATAACGTTTTGGTATAAGCTTTGTTGCGTTTGTTTATGCTAAAAGTAAGCAATTTATTAAACAACTTTTGTGCCTGCGTATTTTTCCGAAGGAAAAATTGAGAAGCAATAAAGTTTATACAGTGTTGGCTGTAGTATTTTATTCATTTTTCCAATTAATTTCTTTAGCAATTTCCTCAAAAGTGTAATTTCCAAATTTTATTATTTCCCCTTTTTCATTTATAAATCCGTGTTCAGAGCATTTAATGGAATAATGATTACAGCCATTCTCGTGTTTTTCCTTTTCCCAATATTCCTTTTCACATTTTTTTCCAAATATTGCCCTGTTGTTTTGAAATGAAGTAATTATTTCAAATTGCGGTTTTATTATAATTTCTCCTTTTTCATTTGCAAAACCGATTTTATTATTCTCATTAATTATTCTGATTTTATTTTCGATTAAATTGTCAGGAGAAGGTTCTCTATTTATTGAATTATAAACTTGAAAAAGAATTTTTTCATTTTCGTCTATTGCTGACCAACCAGATTTTCCTTTTATTCCGAAAACGGCGAAATATTTCAATGAATTTTCGGCTAAAAAAGCATAGTATTTTGATGTATCCAGTTCACGCAAAATATTTTCTTTTTCGTCAACAAGATAATATTGATTTACTGTCTCATATTTTTCCTCAACTTTGACTTTAAATTTCTTTTGACAATAACTATTGATTGAAAAAAAAGATAATATAGAAAGTATTAATATTATTTTCAGATGTTTCACTTGCGTTCGGTTTATATTACAGCCAACGTTGTTGTATATGGTTTGTTGCGTGTTTTAAGCACCTAATTTAGCAAATAAAAACCGAATAGAAAATCCGCGAGGATTTTCGTAAGTAGGCTAGAACTAGCAATAAATTATATACGGTGTTAGCAGCTGTATTTTAATTTTAAAAAGGAAATTCATCTGGTTCTATTTCCTCACTTGTTCCTCCGAGTTTTTTTCCTAAATACGTTGAAATTGCAGCAGTTACCTCTACAACTAATTCAGCTTCTAAATATTCGGGAGCTTCTCCTTCTCTTAAATGCCTTCCTTGTTCAGATGTAAATCCCCAAATTTTTGTTACTGCTTGGTCAAGAGGAGAAGGAATAACTCCAGGATATTTTTTCATTAATTCGCCTAAAGTTGCTTTTTTGTCGCCAGTTATTTCTCTTGAAACACATTCTAAACACGCTAAAGAATGCTGAATTGCTCCAGTTATATCTGGACTTGGTCGTCTCGACAAATCATTCAAAGCTTCTCTAATTTCCGTTTTAGCAGTTTGTAATTTAGCAGATTCGAGTACTTTTACTACTGTGTTAACAGCAGTTTCAAATACTTCGTCTCCACGAGTTTCAATTTCTTCATTGACAATCTTCCAACCGATTCCGTTTGTTACAAAATATTCGTTTATTTCACTTATAAAAGTTTCTTTTTCAGCTCCATTCAGTTTTTGAATTATAACTTCAATAATATCATAAACTAAATACCATTCACAATTATCCAAATGGTCACTAACTTCATAGTCAATATTCGGAAATTCCGACCAATTATTTGAGTCAGGAGCAATTTTTAAAACTCTACTAGTTATGTCTCGAAGGTCTGAAGGATTTTTATTTAAGTCATAAAATACCATTCTTATAAATCCACGTAATCCTTCAGGAGCATCTTCACGAATCGTTATTTCCTTTTCCTTTATAGAAAAATGTCCATTACGTTTTGAAAATGTTTGTTTTTTATTCATTGTTCGGTTGAGTGTTATATTGCTGCTAACGTTGTTGTATATGGTTTGTTGCGTGTTTCAAGCAACTAATTTAGTAAATAATTACTGACAAAGAAAGTCCGCGAGGACTTTCGCAAGTAGGCAAGAAGCCAGCAATAAAATATATACGGTGTTAGCATACGTTATTTTTGATTCATTATTCGAACAAATGTTTCGTGCAAGTAAATTCGTTTTAATTCGTTAGCTTTATTTTTATTGTAAATCAAAATTTCAAATTCGGTTTCAGGTCTTAAATCTTTTAAAGGACCAGCAAACATATCAGATTCCACTTTTGCAATTGTGTCCAAATAATTTGTTTTAGCAGATAATATTAAATTTCTGATAATTTGTTTCGCTTGACTTATTGTTTCGTTTTCCGAATTTTTAAAATAATCATATTTATCAATTTCTACTTTTTCTACATTCAGGTCATATCTGAATCCATAAATACTATCTTTAGTAATTATCGCTCCTTTTTTCACAAAATCATATTCAAGATTTACATTGGTTGAGCGTTGTTCTATAAAAACAAGAGAGTCCAATTCTTTTAAGTTCAGTTTTAAACTCGAAAAAATTTTTGAAATTCTTTCGGCTCTTTTTTTGAGATTATCTTTTGCTTTATAGAGCAATTCCTGTTCAGGACTTCTGCCACTTTTAAGTTTGTAAACAACTGTAGTGTCGATAAATTTTTTAACATAGTTTTCATCTTCGTACACTTTCCAATCACTTTCAAATTTTTCTGTATAGAGTTCTTCGATATTCTGTCCATTTGCAAATGCACAGATGAATATTAATAAGAACGTAATTTTTTTCATAATGTATGCTAACGTTTATGTGTATTATTTGTTGCGTAAATTTAGCGAAAAAAATAGTTTATTAAACTAAAACTTTAGCGTTTCCGAGGTTTTTCGTAAGAAAAACCAGGGAAAGCAATAAATTTTACACGGTGTTATGTTTTGTTGTGATACGTTTGAGTAAGTAAGTTCAGATTCCGTTTTCAATTTTTTTCCTATTTTTAATTTCCTTTTTTGAGCTTTTTTTATTTATTATTTCTGTTAAATTCCTTTTTCAGAGTTAATTGTTACGTTTAGATTCTGCTTTGATTTTTAATTCGCGCGATATTTTCCCCAATTAATTTTTTCCCAAAACGTCAAGAATTCCAAAGTAGAGAAAATTCCCGCGTAAAATTTCCGCTTTGATTTGATTTTTTAAAATTCGCGAGAGACTGTTTAGCATTTTTTTCCTGCGTTTAGATTTTCCTGAGCAATAAAACATAACGTTTATGTGTATTATTTGTTGCGTAAATTTAGCGAAAAAAATAGTTTATTAAACTAAAACTTTAGCGTTTCCGAGGTTTTTCGTAAGAAAAACCAGAAAAAGCAATAAATTTTACACGGTGTTATGTTTTGTTGTGATACGTTTGAGTAAGTAAGTTCAGATTCCGTTTTCATTTTTTTTCCTATTTTTAATTTCCTTTTTTGAGCTTTTTTTATTTATTATTTCTGTTAAATTCCTTTTTTAGAGTTAATTGTTACGTTTAGATTCTGCTTTGATTTTTAATTCGCGCGATATTTTCCCCAATTAATTTTTTCCCAAAACGTCAAGAATTCCAAAGTAGAGAAAATTCCCGCGTAAAATTTCCGCTTTGATTTGATTTTTTAAAATTCGCGAGAGACTGTTTAGCATTTTTTTCCTGCGTTTAGATTTTCCTGAGCAATAAAACATAACGTTCTAGGCTATGTTTTAGTTGCGGTTTAGTTTAGCTAAAAATAAGCAAAAAAAGTCAAACAACTTTGTGCCTGCGTATTTTTCCGAAGGAAAAATAAAGCAGCAATTAAATATAGGCATTGTTGTAAATAGTGCTTTTTTTAAGAATTATAATTCATTTTGTTTTCAATTTTGTCCAAATTCAGAGTTTGAGAGAAAATTCCGCAAAGATTTTCAATTCCCCAAGATGCTAAATTCTATTTTTTCATTCACACGTTTTGCTAAGATTCCCACGTTTTGCAATTCCGAGTTTGAGTAAATTCCAACATTTTTAATTCTCAATTTATTCAAAATTCAAGGTTATCGAGAGTCTATTCAGTAATTTTTAAATTCCATTTTTAGAGCGTTTCAAAATTCACACAATTTGCTCAAATTCCACCATTTTTAAAACTCCAACTTTCAAGAGTCTGAGTGGATTCACGCATTATTTACAACGTGTTTGTATAAGCTTTGTTGCGTGGTTAAGGAGTAAAGTTACTGAATAATAACTAACAAAGAAAGTTCGCGAGAACTTTCGCAAGTAAGCCAATAAAAAGCAATAAAGTTTATACGTTGTTGCCCATTGTTATTTTTCTATAATATCTAATATTTCTTTTTCAGAAAAAGGTATTTTTAATTTTTCAAGATTTTTTCTCGAAATTTTCCTTTCACTGTAAAATTTTTTGTGATATTTATCAGTTAATTGTACTTTGAAAACTAAATAATCAAAATTACAGTCTACAAATAATTCTTTCATTTCGTTTGAAGAAATAAATTGTAACATTAAATAATACGAAACCAATTCGTTTAATTTACTTGTTTCTTTTTTTGAGCCTTCGTAGGCGATTTTAATTTCATTATGAAATTCAAAATTATTATTTGAAATTCGAGCAAATTGTCTTTTGTTTATTGATGATTGATTTTCTAAAGTTTCAGTAACTATTTTTTCAGTACCTAATCTTAAATCGTTTAGTTTTTTATTATTAGACTTATCAATTGGTTTCAATTTTTTAGAATTGTTATTTAACAATTTTGAGTTAATATTTTTTAGAATTTTAGGAACGTAAACAATGTTTATAGATTTGTCATTGTCGATATTTAGTAAAAGTTCTAAACTTTTCGATTTCCAACTTGAGTTTCTTGTCTTTTTTGTTTTTGTAATCCAAAAATTTGAATCTAAAATGTTTGTAATTGATTTATAAACTTCTTTAGATTTATTTTCTTTTTCGTAATTATTTCCAGAAAATGTTTTTTGTAAAACTATCATAGCTATATTTCCATCTCTGCCAAATACTACTTTTTGTTTGTCGAATTCAAAATCTTTCAAAAAATGATTTTTATCTATTTTCAAATCATTAAAGTCAATAGAAATTATTGGGTCTGCATTTTCTAAATTAACACGACTTAAACCAAAATCTTCAATGTCTTTTGTTAAGTCAATGCCTAAAAATTCAAATTTGTTATTTTCATTAGATTTAATTATTAGTTTATTTCCATCTAATTCAAAGGTTCCTAATTTAGAAATTGCACTTTGACCTAAAAGTAAAGGCGCATTTAACTGATGAACGATACTTGCTTCAACATCTTTTAAAATTAATCCATCTATATTTATTTCTTTAAGGTTTATTTTAGTTCCTTCCTCAATGTCACCGTTTGCAATTTTATATTTTATAGTTCCTTTTACATCTTTATCTGAAAGTAAACCTTGTTTAATTAAAAATTTAGCTTCTGTTTCTGAAATAGAAACATCTGAAGCTCCAGTGTCAAATATGAATTTCATTGGAACTCCATTAACTTTACAAGGGATTGTGTAAATTCCGTTTTCATATTTCATTTCTATTACTTTTTGTGAAAAAACGTAATTTGTAAACGTAATAGAAAAAATAAACAGTAGTATATTTTTTTTCATAGCTATTTATAAATTTGATTAAAAAGTGAAAGGACTTCATTTTCAATTTTTTTATCTAAATCTGTTATTTTAATTTGATTTTTATTGATACCAGCATTCCAATTTACCAAGATATTATTTTCGATTTTTTCAGATTCTCTTAACTCAAATTTTTCGTTTAGTAATTTAATTTCTCTTGAAAATAATTCCATTTTCTCTTTAGAAACTTTTCCATATAATAACTGCTTAATTTCTTTCATTCTTTATGTTTGTTGGATTTCCTTCTAATAATGGGCAACGGTCAAGTATAAGAATAGTAGCGGATTTACACGCACTAACTTTTCGGTTAAACATAGACCTTTTTTATAATTACTTACTTTCGATTTAGCGATTAAACCGCTATTATTTTTATACATTGTTGTGCCCAGTTTTTTTAAATCAAATCGTTAATATCATCTTGAAAAACATATTTCCTGTGATAATCTAAATACTGTTCTCTTTTCTCCGGATAAATTCTTAATACATTTTTAGCATTCGGATTTATACTTAATCTTTCCCAAGTGTAAGGTGTTAATTGAGTTCCACAAATAAGTTCCCCTTTGTCTGTAAAAGTTATATAACCTTGGTCAAAGAGTTTGTCATAAGTTGGTGATAAAGCAAGTCCGTTCAGATAATCAATCGCTTCTTCAACTTTATCTTCGTTTATGCAAGTTCTGTATGGCTTGATATGACTTGCAATTAATAACCTTTCATCAGATATTTTTGTGAAAGGACATTGTGGCATATGCTCAATTACGTTCTTTCGGTATTTTTGAGCACCTTCTCTTGATGGTGTTCTTTTTGCTATTTTCTTTTCCTTTTCAATTACCTCTATTTCTGTTGAAGAAACAGAAAGTTTTGGGTGCACAATTGAGCGGAATTGATAATCTATTAAAATTCTAAAATAGAATAGAGGTTTTGAAATTTCTCCATTATTAACAATTGGAATCAATTTTAATATTGATAGATAGCTAATTTTTGGTAAAATTAGTTTTCTCCATAAATCCCAAATTTCATTATCTGAACGAATATAACCTCTATTTCTTTTTTTGTCTTTTGTTAAATCTGAAACATCATAAATGGAAAAGAAAATTTTATCTTCTTTTAAAGCATCTATCTTGTTTAAATGTTCTGCATAAAATTCTGAAATATCAAATTTATATACCTGCTCTTGTTTTTGGTATTCAATTCGAGCATCATATAGATATTTCAATAAATTTGACTTACTGAAAAAGCAATTTTCTTGAATTATTGGGTAAGTTCTTTCTCCATCAACTTCGGTTTCTCCCCAATTATCGTATTCAAAAAAATCCTTTAATCTTTCTCCATTGTTTCCTGTATAACTACCAACATATTTTCTTGATTCTCCATTTCCTTTGAACATTTCAAGTTTATTCTTTCGGTAAATAAAACTGTCTTCTGCTCTTAAATTTTGAATAGAGTCTATAATATAGTATTCTAATCCTGCAATTTTTATTTTTTGAAAGTTCTCCATCTATTTTTCAGTAAATTTTGTAATATCCATTTGTTTTAAAATTGCAATTAGAACGTCCACAACAATACTGTTTCCTGCTTGACGATACATTTGTGTGTCGCTAACAACTTGCTTGAAATCATCTCTAAAACCCATTAATCGTAAGCATTCTTTAGGTGTTAATTTTCTTATTCTTCCTTTGTTGTGAGTTACATAATTATCTACACCAGCTCTGTGCATTTTGTGCATAGATTGTAAAAGAGGTCTTGCGACTTCCAAATCTGTTTTTATTCTTGTTTTGAAATTTTTAGTACCTTCCGAAAGAACATATTTTGTCGTTTTTTCAGAGAGATAATATTTTTCCTCAACTTCATTTACATCAAAAATGAATTCGTCAAATTCTTTTTTGTCTTGACTTTCAAAAACAAAATCTCCGTGCCAATTGAATTGCTGATTTGCCTTTTGGCAAATTGCAATTTCTCCATTTATTTGTGTATATCTTTTTTTTCTGTTTTTTGAACTTGTAACAAATTTCACTCCTTTTTCTTTTAGATAATATTTACTATCTGTGTAATCTTCAAGGAAATCCTGCATTTTATGTTCTAGTTCAATTGGTTCAGGAAACTCAAAATTAATTGATTTGTCTTTAAAGCCAATTACAAAAATACGTTCTCTATGTTGAGGCATTCCATAATTTTTAGCATTCATAACTTGATAAAAATATTTATAACCAAGTTCGTCAAAAGTTGCTTTAATGGTCTCAAAAGTGTTGCCTTTGTCGTGGTTTATTAAACCTTTTACATTTTCAAAAATGAAAACTTTTGGTTGGCTTTCTTTTACAATTCTTGCAAATTCATAAAACAAAGTTCCTCTAGTGTCTTTAAATCCTTTTCTTTTCCCAACCATTGAAAATGATTGACAAGGACTTCCGCCAACTAAAAGGTCTATTTTTCCTTTATATTTTCTCCCATTAACGTCTTTTACATCATCATACCATCTACTTTCGTCAATGTCGTAATTAGCAAAATAGCTTTGTTTTGCATATTTATCTATGTCACTTGCAAATACAATTTCCGTATTTAAATTAAGTCTTTTAAAAGCATACTCTATTCCTCCAATTCCTGAAAAAAGAGTGGCAACTCGTGTTGTGCTTTTTGGGTTTTCAATTTCTTTTTCAGTCCATTTTTTTTGAAAAGAGAGACGTATCTGATTTGAAACATATAAATCCATATGTTCATTGACAATGTTTAAAACGTCTTTATAATCTGAATAATCTTTAAGTTCTTGAATGACTTTTGAAGAGTAATAATGGTTTAATAATTCTTTTTGTTCAGTTTTTAAAACTTCTGCTAATAAATGAATTAACTCGTCTGACAAAACTCTTTCTTCACGTTCAATTTTTCCAAGAGTGGATGTGTCAATATCTAAATGCGAAGCAACCTTTCTTAAAGGAAAACCTAATTCAGTTCTGCGTTGCTTAATATATTCTCCAAATGTAGTAACCATATTTTTCGACAAAATGTTTAGGACAAATTTAGTCCAAAAATATGGAATGTTCTATTTTTTTCTTAATTTTTGTTTGAATTTCGAGTTTTCGTCAAATTGGGCACAACGTACGGGTTGTATGGTTAGTTACGTTTTTTAAAGATACTATTTTCTTGATAATGACTAAAAAAAATCTTAGAAAAATATTTCGCAAGTAGGCAATAAGCAGTAATTAATTATACAGCAGGTTAGTATTCGTTGGCTAAATATAGCCTAATTAATTTTCCAAATGGACAGATTAAAATTGTTTTTTTTCTTCTTCACAACATTGAGATTAGGAGTGTTGCTTTCGTTGAGATTTGAAAAAACAATTTTAAGCCATTGCTAGTTTTCACTAAGTTAATTAAAGAAAGACTTTCCTATGTGAAGTTACGTTATTAAAAACTCCAAAAAAAAAAAGGGATTTAGTCACACGAACTACTTGCGAACAGATTTGATCACTTTTTTTTAAAGTATTAGGTTTTCACTACCAAAAATAAACAAACAATAAGCTGCTTCACTTAGCCCAAGAAAGCCATAAAACCGTTAAGCAATCAAGAAGTTTGATGAGGTAATTCGCCAATGTATACTAACGTTGTTGTGTAAGGAAAGTTGCGTGGTTTAAGCAATAAAGTTAGTAAATAAAACACGAACCAAGAAAATCCGCGAGGATTTTCGTAAGTAGGCTTTTACCAGCAATTTTTTTTACACGGTGTTGTGTGTAGTTTTTTTTCTTAACTATTTTTATGATAAGTTATACATTTGTAAAAAGTATTTCCATTTTCATCTATTTTCTTTATGTATTTTAAAGTCGGGTTTTTAATTTGTTCTTTTTTTAATTCTCTTAAATCACCTCTGAATTCGAATTTTTGTTTAAAAGCATAAGGACGTTTACTCTGACCTTTGTAAATTACATCTACTTCGTAGTTTTTGATAAATTTTCTATTTTTTCCAACTAACTCTTCAATCCACTTAAACTTTTTTTGATTTAAAGTTCCTAATTGAGCAACAATATTTATGGCACCTGAATTACCTCCTAAAAAATGAGCAATTAAATGACCTCTTTGGTCTTTATTTTTTATTCCACCAATTTTTTCTATTTCTTTTAAGTGTTTTCTATATGTATTAGTCAATGATTTTCTATTTGGATTATTGTTTGTTATACTTGGTGACCTTGCTTTTAAAACTCGACTATGTCGATCTGTTTTAAAGATAGTATTATCTACTTTATAAGTTGCACTTGGAAAAACTTTCGCATTCAATAAAGGATTTACAGATTTTCTTCCTATTAAACTGTAGGTACTTATAGTTTTTTTTGTTCCCTTTGAAGTAATAGTACCCAGCATTTCGCCAGATTTACTATAAATTTTTGTAGAATATTTGCCAGCAACTAAATCAAAACCATTGTCTAGACCCCATTTTTTTAATTCTGAACTTATAAATAGTTTTTTTGCAATTTTTCCTGTTTTTTTATCTAAATCACTTTTTTTATGGACGACTTCTAACACATCGTCAGAAATGTTTTTAACAGTCTTTAATATTTGAGAGTTTATTAATTTTGGAAATAAAATTAATAATGCAAGTATTATAATTCTTTTCATTATTTTAAATTGTTTCTTATTTGGCTTTCTACTTGTTCTAATATATTTGTTTGAATTTTTTCTTTTAGTTGATTTTCAGTCAAATCCCCTCTATAAAACATACTTATTATTATTATTACAATACATAGATTCCCACTCCATCTTAAAACTGTAATTACTAAATTGTCAACTTTTTCGTGTCTCTTTTTACTCCATCTTATCCAACCACCAGGACCAAACTGATAAAAAAGATAAATAAGTACTACTATAAAAGAAATAATTATACTTCCTATAAATTCAGCTAACCATTCTAAAAGATGTTCAAATATATTTGCAATTATTGACAATCCTATTTTATGAGAGTATAAACCAATTTCTTCTTTTGCAGAGATATAATTTACATTTATTTGATTTGGGTCTTTATCTAAACTAATGTAGGCATCTTCTAAATTATTTTTAACAATATTGGTAACTTTTATGCTATCATAAATAGAATACCAAACACGAGCCGATTTCTCTTTCATCGTTTCTTTTCCTAAAGAAAAATAATCTCTTACATTTCGCCAACCTAAAAACCCAGAATTCTTATTTATAGAATCATTAAAACTATTATATGTTATGCTTAAATATTCGTGGACTTCATTTTGAGTTTGATTAATTGTTATTTGAGTAATAGTATCTTTTGAATTGTCAATTGTTTGTTCCTCATCACTACAACTAAACAAAAAAAAAGTTAGCAGTATATAAAAACTTAATCTTAAAAAAATCATATTTCTTCTTTTCATATTTTTTGTAACGCACTCTTAAATTACACACAACGTGTTTGTATATGGTTTGTTGCGTGGTTTAGCACGTAATTTAGCAAATAAAAACCGAATAGAAAATCCGCGAGGATTTTCGTAAGTAGGCTAGAACTAGCAATAAATTATATACGGTGTTAGCAACTGGGTTTTATTTCTATTTTACTACTTTTTGAATTCCGTTATCTAAATTATTTTTTAAATCATTAATGTCTGGAATGATGGATTTGAACTTTTTCTTTAATTGAATTAATTCTTTTAAATTACTATTAATCTCCTTTTTTTGAAAAAAGAAGAAGCTCTTTTTCTTTTTGTATTTTTTTATAGTTGGAACTAAAACATTAATAATATATCCATTTATTCGGTCAACATTGTAATCTATCTGGTCTAAATAATCCCAATAAATTTGCAACAAGTCAGTTTGTTCCTTTTCAGATTTTGAGTAAAAAGCTAGTTCACTTTTCAGGTTTTTCTTTACGAATTCATTCAAATTATTCTTGGCAGAATTGTCAATAATCAAAGAACTCAAAAATTCAATAGCTTGCAACATTTTCATATCATCAAATCCTATTAGTAATTTATATTCCTGAGGTAAATGGTTAAATTCAATACTTGGTGAAGTTAGAATGTCAAATTCATCTGATTTAAACATTATTTCTAGCAACTCTTTGTCTCCTTTTAAAATATTTTTTGTGGCTTCTATATGTGGAATAATAGTCTTTTCCTTAATTAATAAGTTTGAGAATAATATTTTATCAGCGATATTGGTTATGTAATTTAAACAATATAATTTTTGTCTTTGTCGTGATGAGAAATTAAATATTTGTTGTCCAATTATAATTGCTAAAGAAGCTCCAAGTGTTGAAAGAAATGGTATTAAAAACTTTTCATCAAGTAAAAATTCTGTCATAACTTACTTTTCGGTTTGTTGGTTTTGCCTTGTTGCTAACGTTCTAGGCTATGTTTTAGTTGCGGTTTAGTTTAGCTAAAAATAAGCAAAAAAAGTCAAACAACTTTGTGCCTGCGTATTTTTCCGAAGGAAAAATAAAGCAGCAATTAAATATAGGCATTGTTGTAAATAGTGCTTTTTATAAGATTTATTATTCATTTTGTTTTCAATTTTGTCCAAATTCAGAGTTTGAGAGAAAATTCCGCAAAGATTTTCAATTCCCCAAGATGCTAAATTCCATTTTTTCATTCACACGCTTTGCTAAGATTCCCACGTTTTGCAATTCCGAGTTTGAGTAAATTCCAACATTTTTAATTCTCAATTTATTCAAAATTCAAGGTTATCGAGAGTCTGTTCAGCAATTTTTTAAATTCCATTTTTAGAGCGTTTCAAAATTCACACAATTTGCTCAAATTCCACCATTTTTAAAACTCCAACTTTCAAGAGTCTGAGTGGATTCACGCATTATTTACAACGTTGTTGTGTAAGGTTTGTTGCGTAAATTTAGCGAAAAATAAGTAATAAAACCAGACTTTTACGCTTGCGAGGTTTTTCGCCAGAAAAACCTTAAAAAGCAATAAATTTTACACGGTGTTGTGTGCAGTTTTTTAAATTCTTTCATTCCTGTTTTTTACTAAATCAAAAACTTTCACACCATTCGCAATTGCATAATCTGATAGACTAGAATCAGATGTGATTAACAATTCACATTTTTTTGAATATTCGAATAACAAGGAATCAGTTATTCCTAAATCATAAAATGTCTCGCTTTCAGTTGCTATTTTTGTTTCCAGAATTTTTTCTGTTGTTAACTTTATTGTACTTGTTATTTGCTCTATATATTCAGTTTTTCTATTTCCTTTGAAATTATTCAAAAGATTATCAACTTCTGTCCAAACGTTTGGTAAAACTACTAATTCATTAAAGTCTCCAACAAAAGAAATCAAATCCTCAAAATCTTCTTCCTCATAAATTGAAGTTCGTTTATGTTTATTAATTAGTCTTGGATCTATTAAGCCAATTATTAAAACTATTAAAGCATTTGTATCAATTAATTTCATTCTTTTTCATACATAAAAAAGCCTACAATTTCTTTTTCATTGTTAATAAGAACTTTTTTATAAGTTCTATGATATTTGAATTGAGTTGCCATAGCCATTAAAGGAGAACTTACTTTTGGATTTGTATTTTCTACTAGAAAGGACACAATAATTTCCCAATTTCCAGTTTCAGGAAAAAATTCAGCTTGTTCTATTCTAAAATCTGGATTATCTAAAGAAGATAATATGTTTAAATTGGATTTAACAATTTCAATTAATTCTTTTAAATTCATTTTTCGTACGATTTTTTAATTGCACACAACGTTGTTGTATAAAGTTTTGTTGCGTTGATTAAGCGTAAAGTTAATAAATATTTACTGAATTAAAAGTGTGCGAGAATTTTCCAAAATGCGCCAATAAAAGCAATAAAATTTATACGGTGTTGGCGGTAGTTATTCTTCTGCAAGTTCTTTTATTTTTTCGAGCATTGCTTTTAATCCTTCTTCGGTATGGCACTTTCCCTCTTCGCTTGAAAAGCCTTGTTGGTGCCAAGAGAAATTTACAGAATTGTCATCCAAATTCTCGATTTTGTAAGTTACTAAAGAATAGTTTTCTGGCTTATCTTCCAATCCTGTAAATACGCTCCAATAATCGTATTTAAGCAACTCATTTTTCTTGTTCTGGTTTACATTCCCTTTGTCTTTGTATTGTTGCCCGTCATACTCTCCTTGAAATATAATTGAACTTCCAATTTTCCAATCAGTTATTACTTCCGTTCCGAACAAGTATTCCTTGATTTTTACAGGATTTGTGAGAACATCCCAAACTTTTTCTGGTGTTGATTTAATGTTGATATTGCTTGAAGCTATAAGGTTCTTGTCCATTCTTTTAATTTTTACTTAGTTCCGATAATTTCATTACAGTTTTCCAATTTCTTGTTGTCGCGCCGACTTTTAGCTGTTTTTCAAAAAAGTTATTGGTCAATTTTGATTCGTGATATTTTCCTGCACAAAATATAAATGCGTCTTTATTGTCAATTTTGAATTTGTCTGATTTGTAGTTGAAAGTTAGTGCTTTTTCAATATTTTCTTTGCTCGGTTTTTCTTTCAAAAATGTCAAGTGCAGTTGCTTAATATCAACATCTTTTTCAAAGAAAGTGTTGTTGTTTATTGAATTTTCAAGTTCTTTTTGTGTTCTCACGATTATAGGAACATCAAATCCATATTTTTCAGTAATCGCTTTTTCAAGGTTGTTTTCCAACTCGGAATTTGGTTTGTCTGAATTAAAAACCAGATTTCCACTTTGAATGTATGTTGTTACCTTTTTTAGCCCCAATTCTTCGCACATTGATTTTAGGTCAGCCATTAGGATTTTTCGTTTCCCTCCCACATTTATTCCTCTTAAGATTCCAATTTTTCTGTTCATTTCGAGAATTTTGTTTTAATTACCGCCAACGGTCTAGTGTATGATTTCGTTGCGTGTTTAAGCACTAAAGTTAGCAAATAAATCACAGATAGAAAGTCCGCGAGGACTTTCGTAAGTAGGCTATAACTAGCAATGAATTATACACATTGTTACCTGTAGTCTTTATTCTTTCCTTACGAAATCTTCCTCGTTTTTCAAGATTCTTGTTACTTTTCTAAAGCCTGATTCGGAACTAATTCCGCTTAATGTTTTACCTAATTTCCAATCAAACGTGCTTAATTTACAATTATAGATAACATCTTTAAATTCATTTAATACTGAATCATTAAACATTAAATCATATCTTTCTTTTAAAAGATCAGAGATTAAATAATTAATTGATTTACAACCCAATGTTTTTTGAATATAAAAATTTGGATCATAAACAATTGACTTATATTGATTGTCAATATCTAAAGTTTTGTAAGGGTCTAAAAATGCTTGTTGCCATCTTTCATTTATAACTCTCCAAGCTCGAATTAAAAAATCTGAAATTTCTCTAGCAGCGTCTCTAGAGAATTGAATAAGTTGTTTCTCATTCATATCAGTTATTTGATTTTGATGAAGATTTATATAACTAGTTACAATTCCGGAAATTGATTGAATAAATGCTGTAACACCAATAATGCCAATTTTGTTTTCTGAGTGTATACCTATTTTTATTGCATTTTGCCAAACATTATCTTTTTCTGAATTATTCTCGTTTAACTTGAAGGCTGTATTAATTGCAATATGTGCATTTAAATCTTTTGCTCCTATTTTTTCTTCTAAAATCCTAAAATCATATTTAGCTAATTCGATTAAATCAGTTTTTAATCTTTTGGCTTTAGAATTAATGTTACTAAAAATTTCCATTTCAATTGATCTTTTATTCGGTGGTGTAATTATAATTGAAACTTGTAATTTCAATGAATTTAGATCTTTATTGCTCAATACGGCTTGTTCTATTCCTAATAGTCTATGTTGTCCATCAACGACTCTAAACAAATTCTCTTGTCTCTCATCTAGTTTTAAATAGACTAAATCTTCTTCTTTGTTTGATACTATTTCTTCAAATTCATCTTCGTCAATTGCTAAAATTATAGAGTTCGGAAAAACAAAATTTTCGGTTTCAATATATCTTTTAATATTTTGATAGTGTCTTTCGTCTTGAATTCGTTGGTAGCCTCCTTCATCAATACCATAAATAAGAGTTTTACTTTTATTATTTATTAAATTGAATGGTAATACCGTTGATATTAAAGGATAATTTGATTGATTATATTTTATTGCTGGATAATTCATATTAACCTAGAATGTTTATTAAAGAATTTAAGTTTTTAGATAATTTGTCGGCTAAAGTATCAACTTTTCCAAGTTCTGATTTAGATTTTTCTAAATTGTCTAATAATTGATATTTGTCTATACTTGATATGAAAGAATCTAGGTTACCACCAAAACAATAGATTGAATAAACTTTGAGCAAATCTTCCTTTTCTTTATCTTCAAGTTCCAAAACCTCTATGCCCTCTTCAAACAACTTTATGTTATTGATATGTTTAAAAACATTTTTTGTATTTAAAATATATTCTTTACAGTTATAGTTAATACAAGTATCAAAAAACAGATTTGTATATCTTTCAGCTAATTCCTCATCCTGTACTAATTTATTATCAAGGAACATTTTGAGATAAGAACTTTTAATTAAATCGAAAAATTTGTCAAGAACAGTTTCTATATTATCTTCAGTAATTTCTACTTCAAAACTTGTAAGAATAATTGATTCGAAAATTTGAAGATCAAAATCTTGATTTCTTGAATTTATATAAAATGAATATTTAGGACATAAAAGTGATAGATGTTTTGTATTTAAATCTATATCTTTTAATACGTTATTGCCTGCATTATTTATATTATATGTTAAAGCAGCAATCTTTTTGAAATTATAATTAATTCCATTTAATACTTTAGTTACTTTTTCTGCGTATAATTTTTCAAATTCATTTACAAAAAGTATAATATTAGAATTTATAGAAAAATTACTATTAGCTTCTCTAATTTCTTGCAAGAACTCATCAATTTGAATTAATAGTTTTCCTATATGATTCATAGATTGTTGAGCTAAATCTCTAACAGGTGTTATTTTATAATCTTTATAGAAAATGGAATGCTCCATATCTCCCCAAGCAGATTCTAATTTGCTCTTTATTTGAAGTTCGAAATTCCACGTTTCATATTTACATCGTAGTTTAAAAATGTTTAATCCATTTTTCATTGGAACTGGTTGAAGATCTATATCTGATTTATTAATTTCTATGCCTTTATCTGATAAGTCTTTAATGAATTTAGAAGAACTAATCAGTTTAAACATATTAATTGAGTCTATATTCAGATCTGTAAGTATTTTAATTCCAATTAAATCATCTATCTCTTTTATTTTGGACTTTAATTGAGGTTGATCTACCTTTTCAAGGTCATTTAAATTGTCAACAAATAAATTATAATGATTATTCCTTATTAGTTTTTCGGAAAAGCTACCTTTTTCTTTTACACGATTTACTATCCCGTAAAATTTTAGTTTTCTCACACTATTATCTCTTGTCAAGAAAAAATCATCTGCATACTTGTCAATTAATTCTTTTAGTATGTCAACTATTAATTTCTGATTTGAAACAAATTCATCTCTTAAGTCATCAAATTTACTTGAAACTAAATTGATCCCTTTTATTTTTTCTTCAATTGATTTCATTTAAGCCATATGAGTTTTTTCAGATTACAGGTAACGTACGGGTTGTATGGTTAGTTACGTTTTTTAAAGATACTATTTTCTTGATAATGACTAAAAAAAAAATTTAGAAAAAATATTTCGCAAGTAGGTAATAAGCAGTAATTAATTATACAGCAGGTTAGTATTCGTTGGCTAAATATAGCCTAATTAATTTTCCAAATAGGCAGATTAAAATTGTTTTTTTTCTTCTTCACAACATTGAGATTAGGAGTGTTGCTTTCGTTGAGATTTGAAAAAACAATTTTAAGCCATTGCTAGTTTTCACTAAGTTAATTAAAGAAAGACTTTCCTATGTGAAGTTGCGTTAATAAAAACTCGAAAAAAAAAAGGGATTTAGTCACACGAATTACTTGCGAACAGATTTGATCACTTTTTTTTAAAGTATTTGGTTTGCAACAACAAAAATAGGGTAGCTTTTAGCTGCTTCACTTAGCCCAAGAAAGCCATAAAACCGTTAAGCAATCAAGAAGTTTGATGAGGTAATTCGCCAATGTATACTAACGTTTTAGGCTATGTTTTAGTTGCGGTTTTGTCTAGCTAAATGTAAGCAAAAAAACAAACAACTTTGTGCCTGCGTATTTTTCCGAAGGAAAAATACATTAGCAATTAAATATAGCCATTGTTGGTTGTAGTATTTTTTCTGAATCTGTTAAAAGTCGTCATTTTCATTCTTCAAATATTCTCCAAATAATTCAATTAATGAATTAATTTCCTTTGTAGCAGTTTCTTTGGTGTAACCTTCATCAACTTTTCCAGCAATAGTTATAGTTCCATTTTTGTAAGTATTTGGGGTTATAGTTATTTTTGCTGCTTTATCTTTCACCTGTATCTTAATAATAGCAAAGACATTTTCATAAGAAGGACTAAAAGTATGAGAGTTTCCAACTGGAACTAAAGATTTTCCCATTAAGTATTTTCCAGTTATTACTCCAGATTCTTTGTCAGAAAACTGAATTACAGATTCAGCGTCTTTAAAAGTACTAATCATCCAGTCATTTGCTTTCAGGTATAATTCATTCTTTGAATTCTCTACTTGAAAAATCTTGCTTATTTTTTCAACTTTTACATCTATTGCTTTTGTGGAAGAAGCACAAGAATTAAAAAATGCAATTGTTAAAATTAAAAGTGTTGAAATTGTCAAAATTCTTTTCATAATAATTAATTTGGTTTAGGTTATTCAATGTGTTGATTTTCAGCGGATATTACAACCAACGTGTTTTTGTATGGTTTGTTGCGATTTTAAGCAATAAAGTTAGTAAATAAAACACAGACAAAGAAAATCCGCGAGGATTTTCGTAAGTAAGCTTTTTGCTAGCAATAAATTATACAAGGTGTTGGCATTAGTAATTTATTCAGACTAAAAATTTTTCGTTTATCAGTTGATTAATTTTTATCATAACAAATTTGTTCTCGCCTTTGAGTCTTATATTTATTCCGCTTTTATGTAAAACTCTATATTTTGTTCCTTTAAGGTTTAATTCATTATTTTTTCCAATAGAGCATTCAGTCAAAGTAATTGTTCCAGAAATTTTATTTGTAGAATTCTTATTCTTATTTCCAACTATAAAGTGGGAATAAGTATTCGGAATTGTTGCTTTTTCAATTCGAATATAGTTTTCATAAATAGTCATATTCCCCAACCAAAAGCCAACTCCTAAAGATTCTTTGTCAATTATTTCAAGTTCATTTTGTTTAAATAATATTTTCTCATTAAGAAGCAACTTCTTCAATTTCGAGTTGTTTCTCAACGTGTAAATTATTCCGATAATGAATATAATAATGATTAATGAAAAGAAAAAAGTTGATATTATATTATTCATTAATTACTCAATTTATTTCTCATTTTTATTAATGCCAACGTGTTTGTATATGGTTTGTTGCGTTGTTTAAGTATTAAAGTTAGTAAATAATTACTGACAAAGAAAATCCGCGAGGATTTTCGTAAGTAAGCAAAAAACTAGCAATAAATTATATATGTTGTTAGTGGTAGGGCTTTACATTCTCTCTATATAATTTTTCAGTCTTTCAAAAAAAGTAATGTATTCCTGCATTGGTTTAAATAATGAATTCAGATTTTGAAAAATATCAGGACGTTGATAAGCTTTATTAATTTCTTCGTGAAATTTAGAATTTTCAATTTGACTTAAAATGTCACTCAATTCATTTTCCATTATAAATGCGTAGCGATCATAAACTTTTCTAATACTACCCTCTTGAACTTCTCTATGCCAAGTTAGATAGTCATTCCACGTTTTAGGCATATTAAGTGTTATACTTGGATGGATTTTTGGAGGTAAATCTCCAATTTTTAATAAACTAAGACTATTACGTTTCTCCTTTTCTTTTAATTCAAGGAAATCTTTTTTTATGGCTAAATTTATTGCTTTTAAATAATTATTGTGTGTGTTTAAAATTTCATTTAAATGATAGGATAATGGAATTTTTGAGTTTTTTCTATTTTTAAATTCTGCATAATAAGAAGTAATTAAATAAAAAATATATGCAGCTAAATATGAACATAATAAAGCAGTATTTATATCACCAATTATACTTGCATTTTCAAATATTTCTGGCATATTAGAAAACCACAAATTAATACATAATATAAGTACAAATGATATAATTGCTGATGAAAATAACCACCAATTAAATCCCCTAAAAAAATTATTCATTTTCATATTAAAATTTTAAATATTCTTGAGTTTCTTGGATTCAATGTTCTAACTCAACAAATCGTTTCGTTTTGCCTTACCACTAACGTTGTTGTGTATGAAAAGTTGCGTGGTTTAAGCACTAAAGTTACTAAATAAAACACAAACCAAGAAAATCCGAGAGGATTTTCGTAAGTTGGCTAAAACCAGCAATTTTTTTTACACGGTGTTGCAAGTAGTTGTTTTTCACCTCCTTTTATTTAATTAAATTAATAGTATTTTCAATAACTTCATTTCTAATATTAATGGAATGAAAGTTAATAGAAGATTTAATTTTCAAATAATTTTTGTGAGCATTTCTAGTTAGTTCATTATTGTCATTTTTTTGTATTAAAAATTCTCTTGATTTTTTTAATAGAAAGCCTAAAAAATCAGGTAAAAAAAGTAATTCTATTTTTGATTTTTCACAAAATGTCATATCTGATATAATAAATTTTTCGCTTGGAAATTTGAAGCTTTCTGTTTCTTTAGTACCATATACATTCCTGTCAAAGTACATACTGATTTTATTTTTCAATAAATTTGGATTGAAATCTTTTACATACAAGTTAAGTGTCGTCATAAAAAAGAAAAGGGCTTGAAATTCTACTTTATTAAAGTCTATGATTTCATTATTATATTTTTCTAATAATTTGGCTTTATTGAATAAGTCATTTTTTTTATATTTATGTTGAAAACATTGTAGATTATTATTAATTATAAAATCTGTCAAATCATCCATTAATTCAATTCTTGGTCTTCTTTTTCTAAAAATATTTTTAGAATGATATATTTCTGATTTTATTCTTCTGTTTTTGAATAAATTTAAAAGACTATTGTTCAATATTGAATATTCTTTAACCTCTATTGAAATTCCTAAATAATAAATTGATTCTTCAGAATCGTTGTTATTTAGATAAAACTTTGTTTCATCGCAAAAAATGTAAGTTTTGTATTCGGACATTAGTTTTTATAAATAGTAATAAAAATTACAGATTAATCATTCCATAATAAAATATTTTTTTTGGCTTCTTCAATTTCAGAGCTTAAATTGGATTCAACATCATACAATTGTCTTTCAACATCATCTAATTTATTTTCTATATTTGATAAGTCAAAATTGTATTCAAGATCATTCAAATTTCCTTTTATTTTTTTTATTTCCTTTTGTTGATTAATTAACAAAGAGATTGAAAAACCTAACATTCCGATAGTAAGTAGTTTGAAACTTAAGTTAATCCAATTTTTTAATTTATTCGTTTTCTTTTCCATATTATTTCTTTTGAGTATGAGTGGTTTCCGCCAATTACTTGCAACTTGTATATATAATTATATTAATTCAGTGTATGCAGCTTATTTGGTTGTATATACTGATGTTTGTATATTTTTATTTCTTGTAATAAATATACTGTTTTTCTATAATTCATCAAACGGATTTTTTATATTATTTAAACTTGTATTGGTAACATGAGTATAAATCATTGTGGTTTTAGGACTATTGTGACCCAATAATTCTTGAATATACCTAATGTCAGTTCCGTTTTCTAACAAATGTGTTGCAAACGAATGTCTTAAAGTGTGTAAAGTGACTCTTTTGTTAATCTTAGTTTTTCTTAGTGCTTTTTTCAATACTGCTTGTGCACTTGCATTGCTGTATTTATTGCCATTTTGCCCTTCAAATAGAAATATCTTAGGTTTATAAGCCAAGTAATATTCTCTTAAAAGTTTTAAAAATGTACTAGATAATAAGGTATACCTATCCTTTTTTCCTTTAGCTTGTTTAATATGAATCAACATTCTATTACTGTCAATATCTTCGATTTTTAAATTCAACGCTTCACCTATTCTAAGTCCTCCAGAATAAAGTAAACTTAAAAGAGTTTTATGTTTAAGATTTGTAAGATTGTTAAAAATGGCTTTTATCTCCTCAAAACTCAAAACTGCTGGTAATTGTTTTACTTTCTTTGGTCTTTCAATATCTAAAGGATTAATTTCTAAATTTTTAAATAACAGAAATTTTTTTATCCCATTAATACATTGGTTTTGATAAGAAACAGACCTATTGGCTTTATAAATAAAGTCGTAATTAAATTGTTCAATTAATTTAACAGAATAATGTTCAACCTTTTTTAACGTTTTATATCTTAAGAAAAATGTAGTTACTTCTGTATAGCTATTAACGGTATTGTCACTCAATCTTTTTTGCTGTAACCATTTTCTAAATTTTATCAGTTCTGTATTCAGCTCCTTAGATAATTCAGGTAAAACTAATTTATAATTAACCTTAATCTCTTTCTTAAATTCATATTTTAGTTTTTCATAATTAACAAACCAGTTTTTTTGCCTTAGATGTTTAAAAACTAAATGTAAATTTGTTTTATTCTTTTTTATATAAAAAGATTTTAATGTTCTACTCCACTTAACTTCTGATAACAACAATAAATGATCTTTAATCTCATCATCATAAGGAAACTTCATCATAATAATAGGATGATTTTTATGAGTATTGGGAAGTAGAATTATTGATTTCATAGCAAATGAAAAAGCTAATATAATTAAATTAAGCGAGAAATTTAGGGCTTCTTTTAAACTTTTAAGCTATTAATTTAGAATTTATTAATTATAAATCTATTATGGATGATATTCTATTATTCAATCTTAAAAAAAGCTGGAATGTCTAGTTGTAGTAGTATGATTTTAAGTGAATAACTTTACCTAGTTAGATAGATTTAGAATGTCAATTTGGTTTAGGCTATGAATTTAAATTAAAAAACACCTCTCGAATTTCTTTAGATGCTTGTTATGATTATTTGGTTTTATTTGGTCAGGTTTTGTCTTAACAGTCAGATTTATTTTTATTGTTGATAAATTAGGTTCATTTAATATGACAAATGATGCTAAAATACTGATCAGGAAAACTATTTAAATTCTTCAAGAAGCTTCTAGGTGGTGGTATAGAGCTAATTGTTAGTATTTGGGTATTTTTAATTGGTTTTACTGGATATTTCACAAAGAAAACGAATATGTATTTTTAATTCTTTAAGGTATAATTACTGTAACCCTCTTTTATTGTCTTTTGTTGTGTATTCGCAATATTTTAAATACGTGGGTTGATTTTTAGGTTTTTTTAAAAAAAAGAACCAAAAAAAAAGTAGAATTCAGTACTATTTAATTGGTCTACAATACTATCAAAAGAAAGGTACACATTTGTAACGCTGTAACATTCTAATGTTTACTACAAAATCGTAAGAGATAGAAAACTCATGAATACCACCAGTATTTAAAAGTTGAGTGGTATTTAAATCATAAGAATAGCCAAACCTAAAACCATTCCAACGAACACCAGCAAAAGCATTTACACCAGAAATTAATGAACTTTGATTTGCATTTTTCATGGGACTTGTAGAGGCTAAAATGCCTAAAGAAAAACGATCATCAATTACATATTGTGCGCCTACATCTAAACGATTAAACTCACCTTGCTTCATAAAATTAGTAAGTAAATATAGTTTACTCATGCCTATAAAATCATTTCTGTAATTGTTAAATATTGGAATGAGCATGTTTGAGTGGGCAGATATAAAAACATCTAAAGGAATATTGCCGTTTTCGGTTAACGAAATATTGGGTTTGTTTAAATGTTTTACAGTTAAACCAATCCAAGAATCATCATTATTAAATAATATTGATGAGCTAAAATCGAAAAAATTTCTTAATTGACTCAATAAAAGTGGGTCTAGGGTAGAGGTGTTGATAACACCTGAATTTAAATTGATTTGATCTTCTAACAATAGGTTTTGAAAACCATAATTCTTAGTACCATATCCAGCAGAAATACTTGGTCTAAAAAACCACGTATCGCTAATTTGAAAGGCCATTGCATAATTAAAATTAATTTGATTGAATGTATATGATGAAGCACTTTCTGTTTGGTTTAACATACTAATTCCTAAGCCTGTTTTATAACCTTCAAACCAAGTATCAAAAAAAACAAAACTAGAACTCATTTTTAATCCTGAATTTCTCCATTGAGATCTATGCACAGTTCCTGCTTTAGATGACCTTAGGGCTCCAGTAAATGAAGTATTTAAGGTTTCTGGGACTAAAAAATTTTGAGAAAAAATAACATCTTGTGCAAACATGGTTGCAGATAACATCAAAAAAACTAAAAGGATAAGATTTTTCATATTATTTGAGCAATGTTACAGGTGTTGAGGTGGTAATATTTTTATTGTGGAAAGTTATTCCGTTTACCACCATAATGTAATTTCCATTTTCAGCAGGTGTATCTTTTATAAAACCATTCCAACCTTTTAAAGAAGTACCTTTTTCAAAATACACAAGTACGCCCCAAGTATTGTAAATGTTCATTTCAATTTCTGTAAAACCGGTAAAATTAGGTCTTATCGTTTCATTATATCCATCTCCATTTGGTGTAAAAGCAGTTGGGTTTACCAGTTTATAACCTATGGTGATATCAATAGTTCTTGTTAAAGTATATGTACAATCAGATTCGTATTCAACAGTAAGTGTTACTACATATTTGCCAACAGCATTGTAGGTATGAATTGGGTTTTCGTCATTTACGGGTAAACTATCATCACCAAAATTCCAAGTAAGTTTTGTAAAATTACCAGAAGAAAGGTTGGTAAACTGTATTGGATCGTCAATAGATAAATAGGCATAATTGTCTAAAGCAAAAGCGTTGTACCTAAAATCGGGATCACCAATAGTTGGTATTTCATCTATTAAAATAGATTTTGATTGTTCACAGCCAGAATTATCTATAACTGTTAACACATAAGCACCAGTTTGATTGGTGGTCATAATTTCATTATTTTCACCAGAAACTGTTCCAGAAGACCAACGTAATTTATGAGGTAAGTATCCTCCAGAGGTTTTCGCCTCTATTTTTTTAATGATTGTTTTGGTGTCGCAATCTGTAATATAGCTTTCTATAAATTCTATTTCTATAGGATCTTGTCTAAAAATAGAAAACTGCCTATTTACTTCACATCCATTAGCATCTGTAATGGTTACACTGTAATCTCCTTGTGGTATATCTTCTAAATCTTCTGTAATTGCGCCATTACTCCAAGCAAATTCAAGGGGTGCTGTACCTCCAGAAACTGTAATGTCTATGCTACCACTATTTTCTATGTTACAATCTATAGCATCAGTAACAATACTTGAAACTGCAATTGCAGGCGGATTTGTAAATGTAAATGTTTCTTCAATAGGGCACTGTTTTGGGTCGCTATCAATAATAGTTACTGTATAAGTACCTGCTGGTAAATTATTTCTTTGCACACCTGCAGTGGGGTCATCACTCCAAGTTACTTTAATTGGGGCAACTCCACCTGTTAAATTTAAAGCTACAGATCCATCATTCGCATTGTTACAAGATATAGGCTGTACCACAGGATCTATAAAAAATATCGGCTGATTAATATCTATAGCAATTTCTTTAACACAATTATTACCATCAGTTATGGTTGCAATATAGGTGTCTGCTGATAAATTAGATTGCGAAAATCCGTTGGCAAAATTACTCCAAGAAATCTGATAAGGTGCAACACCACCAGAGACAATAACCTCTAAAGCACCATCTGCTTCGCCATAACAAGTAACATCTTGTTTGGTATAATCAACAATAATTTCAGGTGATTGCGCTACAACAATATCAGTATTTGTTGTACATCCAAGATTATCTGTTACAGCAACAGTGTAAGTACCCGCAATTATATTAGTAATGTTTTTTGAGGTGCTTGTAAAACCAGCAGGGCCAGACCAGCTGTAGTTATAATCGAAAACGCCGGGAGAAACTTCAATTTGGGTACCTCCTGTAACTTGTATAGAAATTGCGCCTGTAGCATCACCAAAACATAGAATGTCTTGTTTAAAGGTCGTGCTAATATTCAATCCATCTGGCTCAGTTAATACAAAAGATTCTTGGGTTATACAGTTATTGGCATCTACAACCTCTAAAACGTAAGTTCCCGCTGTTAATGTATTCTGATCTTTAGTACCTGCAATAATTCCACTACCATCAGTTGTAGACCAGTTATACGAGTAAGGTTTGGTTCCTCCTGTAACAGAAACCTCTATAGTACCATCATTACCTTGAAAACAAGAAATATTTTGTACTACATCTCTTGAAATTATTAAAAGATCAGGTTGCGTAACAGTCCATTCTTCTATAATAAAAAAGCCAGAGCTATCTTCTATCCTTAATGTATAAATACCCGCTTCTAAATTTGATAGGGATGCATCTGTAGATGAAAATCCATTAGGGCCTGACCAAGTAATTTGATAAGGGTTACCTGTTGAAGAAGGAACTCCACCTTGAATATTGGTTGAAATTGCTCCATCATTTGCTTCAAAACAAGTAATATTGGTAACTACTGTATTTGAACTAATATTTGGGTTAACTGTAACTTCTAAAGTAAAAGGATTTCCCACACAATTTGCAGTAGTAGGTGTAATTACATAAGTAACTATTATAGGTGATGTCCCTGTATTTTCTAAAGTTTGACTGATAGTGTTTTGTGGAGTTGTTGCTGCTGATGCACCAAGTATACTTCCAGCAGGACTAAAAGTAGGAGCAGACCAAGTGTATTGTGTACCTTCTGGAATGGTATTCGTAGCAATACTATTAGGATCAAAACTGAAAGTTGCTTCACTATACATTGTAATTTTATCATTAGCAATTACAGGAATTCCATTTACTTTAACTCTAGCTGTTTCTGAAACAATTTCAGAACAACCACCACCACTGAAAGAAATTACTGCATAATAAAATATTTCGCCAACAGTATCAGTAGGAGGGTTGTAAGTAGCTTTATTTTCACCAGGGATTTCATCTCCATTAGAATTAGAATCAATATCGCTCGAAAACCATTGATAAGTTGCAGTTCCTGTGCCATTTTCATAAGCTACTTCTAGAGTTGTTGCTGTATCATTTAAACATATTTCAGAAGGTGTAGGTTGAATCGTGAAATCTGGACCTTCATTGATTTTTACAGTAGAAACCTCACTAATAACACTACAACCAGACTCAGGTTGAGAAACCACTACATAATAATAAAAAGTGCCAACTGTATCTGTTGGAGGTGTATATGTAGAAGCATTAGCCCCATTAATAGGATTCCCTCCTGAGTTTGAGTTCGTATTATTTAGAAACCATTGATAACTTTGGACTGAGGAACTTCCTCCAGAAGCTGTTACAGCTAAATTTGTAGGGATTGCACCTTGACATAATTCTTGGGCTGCAATAGGTTGAACATCAATAACAGGTTTAGGAACTACATTAATTTCAAAAGGATCACTTGTTGCATTAGTACATCCATTTCCGTTTAAAGAAACTTCTGCGTAATAATAAAATGTTCCATCAACTGAAAAAGCAGGTGGCGTATAACTACTATCTGTTGCACCTCCAATTAAATTACCACCTGTATTTGAATCACTTGTATTAGAAAACCATTGATAAGTTGCAGTACCAGTTCCTCCAGTAAAAGTAACTTCTAGTGCATCTGCAGTTCCTCCAACACATAAGCTTTGTGGGGCATCAATAGGATTAACAGTTAATTGTTTAACAACATTTACACTAGCAACTTCAGAAGTAATTTTATCACAACCTCCTCCACCTTCAAAAGATATTTCAGCGTAATAGAATTGCTCTCCAACTGTATCTGTTGGTGGATTATATGTACTTGAGGTTTCACCTGTAAGTATAGTGCCACCAAGATTTGAATTAGTTGTATTGGAAAACCATTGATAAGTAGGTGTTCCAGTTCCATTTGTATAATCGACTTCTAAAAGATTGGCATTTCCATTAATACAAATTTTAGAAGAAATTGGTTGAGTTGTAAAAATTGGAGCTTCGTTAATAATTAAAGTAGAAATATTACTTGTTATAGAACAACCAGACTCAGGTTGGGTAATGATAGCATAGTAATAAAATGTACCTATTTGATTTGTAGGTGGTGTGTAATTTTCCGAATCGGCTCCATTAACAAGAGTTCCTCCAGTATTAGAGTTTATAGTATTTACATACCATTGATATTCTTGTGCAGAACTACTTCCTCCTGAAACTGTAATTGCTAAATTATCAGGAGTAGCATTTTGACACAATTCTTGACTAACAATTGGCTGAGCATCAATAGTAGGTTTGGGAACTACAGTAACCTTAAATACATCACTAAAAACAGTAGTACAGCCATTACCATCTGTTGCGATTTCTACATAATAATAAAAATTACCATCTGTAGTATAAACAGGAGGTGTATAATTGCTATCTGTTGCACCATTAATTAAAGTGCCACCAGTAATTGCTTCAGAAGTATTAGCATACCATTGGTAAGTTGGGTTTCCAGTACCTCCTGAAAAAGTAACTTCTAATTCATTAGCAGTACCTCCAATACAAAGCGTTTGAGGAACAGGCACAGTATTAACTGTTAATTGCTCAGTAACAGTAACTGTTGCTACATTTGATACAATTTTATTACATCCTCCAGAAGAAAATGTTATTTCAGCATAATAAAATGTTTCACCAACTGTATCTGTAGGTGGATTGTAAGAGTTTGCTGTTGCACCTGAAATGGGGTTGCCATTAGTATTTGAGTTAGTTGTATTTGTAAACCATTGGTAATTTGGTGTTTCAGAAGTGTTTGTAAAGTCAACCTCTAGTATTGTTGCATCACCATTTAAACAAACTTCAGAAGAGGTGGGTTGTGTGGTTATTATTGGTGCAGGGTTTACAGTAATTACAAAATTTAAAGAAACTCCATCACAAATTCCAGAAGTTGGTATTACAGTATAGGTTAAAGTTTCTGTATTGCTGCCAGTATTTACAATACTTTGAGAAGGTATGGTATTGTTTGTTCCACTTTCTATAAAACCTGAAAGATTGCCACTAGAAACAGCAGACCAACTGTATGTAGTATTTGCAATACTTGTGTTAAGTACGATTTGTGTAGTATTTTGGCCAGAGCATATTTGTTGTGTTGTATCAGTATTTGTAAATTTTGGTTTTTCAAAAACCTCAAAAGTTTGTGTTGCTGTGTTAGATATACCACATTCATTTGTTACCTCTAACTTTACTTCGTAAATTCCTGGAGTGTCATATACAATATTGCCAGGATCTAAAGTGTTTGCAGATATTGGATTACCACCTGTAAATGTCCAGTTGTAAGAAATTCCTGAAATGTCTGATGTACAGTTTTCTACTGTAGCCACAGGATTTATAGTTGCAGATCCACAGAAATCATCAATAGCAGTAATTTCAACAGTAGGTGGTTTTTTAACATCTACAACTTTTGTACTTGTTGCAGACCCACAACTTGTAATTATGGTTTGTGTAATGGTATATTTTCCTGGTTTTTTGAATAAAAACTCAGGATTTTCTGAAGCTTCTGTAGTGCCGTTTGCAAATTCCCAATCAGAAGAAACACCACAGTTATCTGCTTCATAGTCTACAGCCCACCTATATTGTGGAATGTCACAAAGGTCGGTTTCGTTGGTGGTATTTGTTGCTGCTACATTAAGAGGTATGCAGCCATCTTCATTATCTACCGTAAATTTAGAAGTAATTTCGGGTTCTATACAGATTTCTTTGGTGATTTCAATTGCTCCACAGAAACTAGTTGCAGATAAGGTAATAGTGTAATTACCAGGAGAAGCATAAATATGATTTGGAGAAGTTATTTGTGTAGTTGAAGGGGTGGTAGTTCCATCTCCAAAATCCCAAGTAAACCTTCCTGATTGAGAACAATTAGAACCAGAACCATATACAGATTTATTTTGAAATGAAATTGAGGAGTTAGCACAGGCAGATTCAGGTATTTCAAAATCTAATTTTGGTTTATCAATAATACGAATTTCTGTAAGAAATGATTTTGTAGAACTACATGCATTAACAACATCTAATGAAGCGGTAAAAGTGTTTGGACAACTAGATTCTTCGTAAATATGAGGAACAGGAAAATTTGGAGAACTTTCAGGATCTGAAACGTTATATAAGTTTAAATCAGAATTAATTAAGTCTACTTGCGTTAGAGAAATCGTATTGCCATCACCATAATCTATAAAATATTCTGTATCAAGAGAGTTGACACCCCATTTCGATATCGAAAATTCAATAGAATTTGTAGGTGTACATATATTTTGAGTTGAACCTGGATTTACTAATGAACCCGAAGGATTTGAAATATTCTTGACCTCTTTTATGATTTGATTTGTACAACCATTAGAAGAAGTACTTCTAACAATTAAGTTATAAACTCCAAGTTCTGAGTATTCATAAGTTAAAGGAAAGGAATCTCTAGTTACATTTTCTTGATTGCCATCACCCCAAATAATTAAAAATTCATTAATACAGTCAGATGTTGTGGCATCTAGCCCAACATTAATAACATAGTTTGGTTCTGGTGTTGTACGATTACAATTTGAAAAATCTCTATCATTTATATCGAAAATGACAATCTCTGGTTTTTCTATTACCCGAACTCTTTTTGTAGTAGATGCGCTACAACCAAATTTATCGGTTACCGTTAATTGTACATCAAAATCGCGCTGACCACATCCTAAAGCAGTATTAAATTGGTGGCCTGGGTTTTTCTGAGTAGAAGTTGTATCGTCACCAAAATCCCATAGATAGGTTAACTCTTCACTAGTATCTTCAGGCTTTGTTAAGGTAAATTGTACAGTTTCCCCTGCACAGGCATTGTTGTTGTCAAATGAAAAATCTACTGTTGGTGGTGCATTTACAGTAATGGTCTCTTCTTTGTCTGTAATGTTTTGAGTTACACCTTCTGCATCTTCAACTTTTATAAGTTTAATTGTGTAATCACCTGTTATATTACTATCATCAAAAGTAACTTCGGCTTGATCATTACTTCCAGACCTTTTTAGAGGTTGTGTAATATTATTTATTTGGTATGTAAAGTCATATGGTCCTGTACCACCTGAACCTGTAAAAGTAATGGTTGTAATTTCATCAATACAAATATTTTCATCGGCTACAGCAATAGTGGCATCAATTTCAAACGGACTTTTAAAAAAAGTAAAATTATTTTTATTTGCAGCATTAACTAAAAGGCAACCTATTAAAAATAGTGTGATTAAAAATACCTTTTGTTGGAGTAGTAGTAAAAGCTTTGATTTTATTTTCATGCTATTTTGTTAGCACACTGCTTAATTTTTAAGCCCTGTAGCAATTTCAATTAATTTTCTCTTTCAAACCAAATATAATAAAATGATTTATTTTTTTAGAAAAAAAATGAAGTTTTGTATCTTTTGTGTAACTATTCTAAATAATTTTTACATTGTTAAGCTCTAGTTTACAGTTTTGTCTTACAGCAATTAATACTTTAAAGAGATTTATTTTGAATAGGTTAAAAGCTAGAAGTTTGATGAGCTTGAATTTTATTTGCCAGTTTAATTACAAATACGATTCATTGTATTTTTACGTTCTATATTTGTGTTAAAAGTTTGGTATAAAAAGTAATAATTCTTTTAAAATGAATATCTTTGAGAACCTACTTAATAGAGCCTTAATGAAGTTACCGTTTCTAAATTACATCTTTATTTTTTTGTTACTTTTTACGTTAAAAAGTCAATCTCAAGAAACTTTGCCAATATATCAAGATTACCTTTCTGATAATGTGTATTTAGTACATCCATCTGCTGCAGGAATTGGTAATTCAAGCAAATTACGTTTTACTGCTAGGCAACAATGGGCAGGTATCCCTAATGCCCCTGCACTACAAACGTTAAGTTTTCATACTAGGTTTAATGAATATTCAAATGCTGGTTATGGTTTTGTTTTATTTAATGATAAAAATGGATTTCATTCGCAAAAAGGACTTCAAGGTACTTATGCATATCATTTACCAATGAGCGATGGAAGACTTTTTAACCAACTATCTTTTGGATTAGCATTTACTTTTCTTCAAAATCAATCAGATCAACGAACTTTTGGAGAAGGTACAGCACAAAGTATTGTTAGTACTACTTATTATAATGCAGATTTTAGTGTTGCATATCATTATGGTGGTTTTTCCTCTTATTTTACAGCAAAGAATTTACTGCCTACAAATGAAAATAATTTGAATGTACAACAAACCTTAGATTTGAAAAACTATATTTTATATGCGGGCTATTATTTTGGTGAAGACTTGTTTTTTCAATTAGAACCTTCAATTATGTTTCAAGCTAGGCAAGGAACAGGCGCTAGAATAGCTGATTTTAATATAAAGGCTTATAAAACCATTTCTAAAACACAGTTTTGGGCAGCATTATCTTACAGAAGAACTTTTGATACGAATGCCATTCAGAATGCAGAATTTATATCTCCTATAATTGGAGTGAATTATAATAACCTTCTTTTTTCATATACCTACACCAATCAAACTAATGAAACTGTTTTAACAACTTCTGGTTTTCATCAGGTTTCTGTAGGTATAAATTTATGGACAACTAAAGCTAGAGCAGCTGCGTGTCCTAATATCAATACAGCCTTTGGTGGGTTTTAAAAATCGAGTTCGTTAATTTTAATATTTGAGTTTGGTGCTATTATAGAACATAATATATCTTTGTTTTTATTGATAAAAAACTGATGATGACCAGCTTTATCTGTATTATTTAAAAGGTTATTTTCTTCTAAGATATGTTTTGTTTGTTTTGCAACAGCTAAGCCAGAATCGATAATTTCAATTTTATCGCCAATAATATCTTTAATTATCGGAATTAAATAGGGGTAATGCGTGCAACCTAACACTAAACAATCTACACCATTGTTTACCATGGGTTTAAGATATTTTTTGAGTAAATTATGCATTTCTTCTGATTGAATTTTACCAGCTTCTATAAGTGCTACAAGTCCTTCTCCTATAGTTTCTTTAACGGTTATGCCTTTATGAAGTGTATTAGATGTTTTTGCAAATAAATCGCTAGTTAACGTACCTTTAGTAGCCAAAATACCAATAGTATTTGTTTTAGTTTTAAGGGCAGCAGGTTTTATAGCGGGTTCAATACCTATAAAAGGTACATTATAATTTGATCTTAAAAGTTGAATAGCATTTGTTGTGGCTGTATTGCAGGCAACAACTATGATTTTGCAGTTTTTACGGATTAAAAATTCGGTGTTTTTTATAGATAAATCTATAATTTCTTGTTTGCTTTTTATACCATAAGGTGCATTTTTACTATCAGAAAGGTAAATGGTTTGTTCGTTGGGTAAAAGCGTCGTAATTTCTTTCCAGATAGATGTGCCACCAATTCCAGAATCAAAAATACCAATAGGAAAATTATTTGATTTCATATTGTTGTAAAAATAGAAAAACCTACTTAAAAAGTAGGTTTTCTATAAATATTAACTGATTTTTATTTTACTAAAATCCTAATTTTGCTTTTACTGCAGCGTAAATGTCTTCGCCTTTTTTAACTAGTAAACCTTTACCTACAGAGGCATCAAAAACATATAAAATTCCTTTTGTTGCAGCAACTTCTTCTATGGCTTTTTGCGCTTTTTCTATGATTGGTTTTAGGCCTTCAGCTTGTTTTTTCTGCATATCTTGATACGCAGTTTGTCTCAACTGTTCGTATCTAGCATTTTCTTGCTGAACTTCTTTAGCTCTAATTTCGTTAATTTCTTTTGTTTGGGTATTTTGTTCTTGCGTATACTTTTTCATTTTAGCATCTAACTTTTTCCCCATACTTTCTACTTCGTCTTGGTAAGTTTTTCCTAACTTTTCCATATCCGCTTTTAGTTGGGTAGTTTGTGGCATCTCAGCTACTAATTTTTCAAAGTCAATATGACCCATCTTTTGTGCATTTGCAACACCACCCACTCCTAAAGTAAATACAGCAATTAATAGTAACGTTTTAAAATTCTTCATTTTTGTTTTAATTTAATTATTATTCTTGTCTTTTGTTAACTATCTTCTTTTTCTTTTTGCTCTTGTTCTTTCTTTTTTCTAGCCGCTTCTTTTTTTTCTCTTAATAATTTTCTTTTTTCGGCTCTTTGTTCTAACAAGGCTTTTCTTTTATCTGCAATAGCTTTCTTTTTGGCCTCTTTATCTGCAATTTTTTTAGCTAAAGCAGCTTCTTTATCAGTTTTAGCTTGTTCTTTTTTAGCAAGAACTTGTTTTTGTGTATTGGTTAGTTCTTTACTTGTGTTTGCTTGTGCTGCTCTATTCTTTCTTTCTTCCTTTTTTTGACTTGATAATCTCGTTCTGTCTATGGTTGATAAAACAAGGTCGCTAATATCGTATTTTTTATTTGAATATAGCATAACCAAATCACTAGATTTTTCAAATACAAAATCATATTTCTTTCTTTTTGCTATATTTTGTATTGCATTATAAACTTGATCTTGAATTGGTTTAACCAATTGCTTTCTTACTAAGAACAAATCGCCATTTGGGCCAAAGTACAAAGACTCTAATCTTCTTAGTTCTTCTTGTTTAATTGTTATTTCTTCTTCTTTTTCTTCAATTAAATCATTGGTTAAAATAGCTTTTTCGTTGGCTAAATCAGATTTTAAAACTTCTATATGACGTGCTTGTTCATCTAGTTTTTTTCTCCATTTTGCAATTTTAGTGTCTAAAGTATTTTGGGCCTGTATATATTCTGGAACATTTTCTAGAATGTATTCCATATCTATATATGCAATAATTTGCCCCCTTTGTGACCAAAAAGTTGTTACCGTAAATAAAAGAACGACTACTAAAAATATTTTTTTCATTTGTATTATGTATTTAGAAAAAACCGTGCCAAAAAAACTTTCGACATTACAAATGTACAGTTTTCCTAGAATTGTCTTCCGATGATAAAATGCGTTTGCCAGCCAGATTTTTCGGTAAACCCTGGTAAAGGATCAAACCCGTGAGCAAAATCTATACCTAATAAACCAAATGCAGGCATAAAGATTCTAACTCCAACTCCAGCTGAACGTTTCAAATTAAACGGATTAAATGTCTCAAAATTGTCATAAGAGTTACCAGCTTCTAAAAATCCTAGTGTATATATAGAGGCAGATGGTGCATCTGTAATAGAATATCTTAATTCTAACTGAAATTTATTGTAGATAGAGCCCCCTTCTAAAGGCGATAATTGATTGTTTTCATATCCTCTTAAACCAACAACTTCTCTACCATCTAATTGAAAAACAGCTATACCATCACCCCCAACAAAATATCTTTCAAAAGGCGATAGGCCAACATCAGAGTTGTAATATCCTAAATACCCCATTTCTGCATTGGTCATTAAAACTAATTTATCAGTAAAAGCGGTGTACCATTTTCCTTTTAAACTTAGTTTGTAGTATTCTAACCATTTATAATTGTCAGCAATTTTAGCACTAGCTTCTGCATCTGTTAAATCATCAGCTATAGAATAATCTTTATTGTTTACTAAAGAATATGGAAAAGTTGCTTTTACACCAAAGGTAAATTCAGATCCATAAGTTGGAAAAATTAAGCTTGGTCCAGCTGAATTTCTTGACAATGTTGCACTATAAGATAAATTATTTAAGGTACCATTGCTTAGAATGTTTCCACCAACTCTAAATCCGTAGTCATTCAATTGGAAACTTTGATAACTAATAGATTGAGATAATTGGAAATAATCATCTGGCCATTTTAAACGTTTACCTAAACCAACAGAAGCTCCTGTAATGGCTAAACTTCTATCTCTATCAACATCAAAAGTCCGTGGATTTAATTGGAATTGTTTAGATTGATATACAGAAAATGATAGCGATTGTGGTTTTTTACCTCCTAACCATGGTTCTGTAAACGAAAAACTATACGTACTAAACGTTCTACTGGTTTGTAAACGTAATGCTAAGTTTTGTCCATCACCCATAGGTAAAGGCTTGTATGCTTCTTTGTTGAATAAATTTCTGATAGAAAAGTTGTTAAATGATAAACCAAGTGTACCAATAAAAGCTCCACCACCATAACCACCTTGTAGCTCTATTTGGCTACCTCCTTTTTCTACAACATTAAAGTTGATGTCAGCAGTTTTGTTTCCATAATCTGGAATTACATCTGGTGTTACATTTTGATCGAAAAAACCTAATTGACCAATTTCTCTAATAGATCTTATAATGTTGCTTCTACTAAATAAATCGCCTGGTTTTACACGAAGTTCTCTAAAAATTACATGATCGTTGGTTTTGTCATTTCCAGAAACCGTTACTTTTTTAATACGTGCTTTTTCATCTTCTCGAATTCTAATTTCTACAGTAATTGAGTCGTTTTCTACTTTAGTTTCCACAGCATTTACTTGAGAGAATAAAAAACCACTATCTTGGTATAAAGTAGATAAATCTTCAGAGGTTGGTGATCCATCACCTTTAACGCGTTCTTTTAAAACTTCACCATTATAAACGTCACCATTTTCAATTTTTAATACTTTTCTCAGTTGGTTGTCTGTGTATTCTTTATTACCAACAAATAATATTTCTGAAAAACGGTATTGTTTACCTTCTTCTAAATCAATAGTAATGTTTATGGTATTGTCATCATTCCAAGTAATGCCTTCACTTAAAATTCTTGCATCTCTATACCCAAGTCTACTATAGGTTTTAATAATTTCTTCTAAATCTTCTTGGTAATCTTCTTCTATATATTTAGAGCCTTTCCAAAAACGACCAACAAATTTTTGTTTGGTGTTTTTCATTGCTTTCCGCAATCTTTTGTCAGAAAGTGCCTTATTACCGTTAAAAAAAATGTATTTTATTTTTATTTTAGACCCTTTATCTATAAATACATTCATATTTACAGCATTCATATCTGAAGTATCTTTTTTGATATCAAGATTTACTTTTGTCTTTAAAAAACCTTTATCTGTATATTTTTTAGTAAAGTAGTTTTTTGTAGTTACAACCAAGTTGTCTGTAACCATTGCCCCTGTTTTTAATTCGGCCTCTTTTTTAAGCTCTTTAGCTTTAGATTTTTTTATACCAGAAATCTTAATTTCATTTAATTGTGGTAGTTCTTGTACATCAAACTGAAGGTAAACAGTATTGCCATCTACCTTTGCTAGATAAACATCTACATTGCTAAATTGCTTACTTTCGTATAGTTTTTTTATAGCACTTGTTAGTTTATCGCCAGGTAATTTTAAAGGTTGGCCATTTCTAAGCCCTGTAAAAACTTTTACAGTTTCTTCACTAAATTTTCTTAAACCTGTTACTGTAATGCCTCCTAAAATGTATTCTTTGCCTTTTTCATAAGAAAGATTAGCATTAGAAATAGTATCTTTTTTAGATTGTGCATGTGCACTAAAAGTAAAAAATAGTGCCATTAGCACTACTGTTGCAGAAATTAAATTAATAGGTAACTTATTCTGTAATTTGTTCGCTTGTTTTTCCAAATCGTCTTTCTCTATTCTGATAATCTATGATTGCATCATAGAAATGTTCTTGTCTAAAATCTGGCCAAAGTACATCTGTAAAATATAATTCAGCATACGCCATTTGCCATAATAAGAAATTGCTAATACGTTTTTCGCCACTAGTTCTTATCATCAAATCTACGTTGGGCAAATTAAATGTATATAAATGGTTATTAATAGTATTTTCGTCTATTTTTTCTAAATCAAGTTCTTTATTAACAACTTTTTTAGATATGTTTTTGATTGCGTTAACAATTTCTTCTCTTGCACCATAACTTAAGGCAAGTGTTAATACAATTCGTTTATTATTTTTGGTTTTTTCAATAACACTGGCTAGTGTTTTTTGCGCCTTTTCTGGTAAACTTTTAATATTACCTATGGCATTTACTTTAACTTGGTTTTCTTGAAAAGTTTTTAACTCGTTATTTAATGAGTTGATTAAAAGAGTCATTAATGCTTTTACCTCTCCAGCAGGTCTGTTCCAATTTTCTGTAGAAAATGCATACAAAGTAATGGCCTCTGTACCAATTTCTGCAGCTGCTTCAATAGATTGTCTTACAGCAGTTAATGCGTTTCTATGGCCAAAAACACGGCTCATACCTTTACCTTTAGCCCAACGTCCATTACCATCCATAATAATGGCTACGTGTTTTGGTACTCTTTGTAAATCGATGCGTAGTTTTTTGTCCATATATTAAAATCCTGTGGTGTAACAAGGGGGTCTTCCAAAAGTATATATTAAAGAAACTCCTGTAAAAGTGTACCAATCATTACCAGTTCCGCCAAAATTTAAATCAGGAATGGTTTCTGTAGTGTAATCTAAATCGTCAGATAGTGAATATCTAAATTTTGTTTCAACTGCAAAAGCTAGGTTGCCTATTAATTTAGATTTAAAGCCCATACCAAAAGGAATGGTAATCGCGTTTTTTGTATCGTATTCGTATTGGTCTGGTCTTGGTTCAGCAGTAATATAATTGTAATTATAAGCAGCAAGATCTATTGTAATATAGGGTGTCCATGTTTTACCTGGTGTAGATAAATCATATTCGTAAAAATTATATTCTATACCAACTGCCAATTCGTGTATTGTATTAGAAAAACGTAAACCTCTATTTTTTTTAAAATCTGTATCAGCTTCCAAGTCGTTTCCTTTAATGGGTAAAAAACTGTAAGTTGCTCTATAAGCTATTTTAGGATTTTTATTATATTTAAAAAAAAGAGCTCCAGCAGCTTGGTTAGGATATATGTAATTGGTGCTACCAATGTCTCCAATATAATTAGAGCCTCCTAAAAACATGCCTACTTCATACACCTGACTAGATAAAACACTAGTAAAGCATACAAAAACTATTATTATTATCTCTTTTTTCATCTTAAAAAATAGCGAGCAAATATAGGTATTTCAATTTGCTTTATAAAGTTAATATTCGGTCTTTTTTGAATAACTATTTTTTTAGTGTTTTATTGTTGTGAAATGCTTAAAGGTTGGTTTCGTTTCTTGTATCTTCTCCCCACAACAATTTACTTCTTAAAGTTTGTAAAAAAGACTGATTATTTGGGATGATTGTTTTTATGGTAAATGCTGCTTTTTTAATAAAGATTTCTGTGTTTTTTGGTACAGAAGATATCCTAGAGTCTAAAGAAATTAAAAAGTCTTTTTCTCTAGAATCGATAGTTAATTTAATGCTAGTATTGTCTGAAATAACCATTGGCCTAGCATTTAAATTGTGAGGCGCAATAGGAGTGATTAATACGTTTTTAGAATCTGGTGAAATTACAGGGCCATTACAACTTAGTGAGTAGCCTGTAGATCCTGTTGGAGTTGCAATAATTAAACCATCTGCCCAGTAATTGGTTAAATATTCATTGTTTAGGCTGGTGTTAACCCCAATCATAGATGTTGAGTTTTTTCGGGCTATGGTAACTTCGTTTAAAGCAAAATTTAGTTCACTAAACTCTGGTATTTTGGGCGAAGTTTGTACTTCTAATATAGTTCTATTTTGAATAGTAAATTCTCCTTTTAAAATATGATTGATACTTTCTTTAATTGTTTTTTTATTGATGGTTGCTAAAAAGCCTAATCTACCTGTATTGATACCTATTATGGGAATATCTAAGTTTCTAATATAGGTAACCGCACGTAAAATAGTACCATCGCCACCTAAAGTAAACATAGTTTCGAAAGATGAATTTAGGTCGTTAAAATGAGAAAATGTGGGGTATTTTTTGGTTAAAATATTGCCTATTCTCAATAAATCATAGAATTCTTTTTCAATAAAACTTACAATATTATTTTCTTCGAGAACTTTTAGTAGAATCTTAATTTCTTTTTCTGCTGAAATTGAATAAGATTGACCGTAAATTGCAACTTTTTTCATTTTTAATGCATTAGCTTATAATAGAACATCTTAGATGATTACATTTCTAAGTACTTTTGTAAATATTCTGATCTGTTTTTTAAATCTTCTAAATAAATGTCATTTTCATGAGCAGAAATAATTTTATAATCATATCTTCTAAAAGTTTGTATAATTTCGTTCATCTCTTCCGAAACAATTTTTAGGGTTATTTGTATAAAATCATGTTGTTTGTCAGACACATATAAACCTAATAATTTTGCGCCATTGGCTTCTACAATTTGAGCTACTTCACTCATAGAATACTCCAGTTCTAGTTTCTCTATAATTAAAGTTTCGCTTTGTTCTATCATAAAAGGGCTTGTAGAAAACGCGTCTAAAACATCACACAAATCATAATAACCCATGTAATTTTTATCTTTGTTTAAAACAGGAATTATGGTGGTGTTATTATCAGCAAAAATCTTTAATAATTCTAAAACTGTTGCTTTTTCATCGGCAAAAAAAGAGTTTAATAAATGTGCATAACTACCTAATTCTGCTTCTTGATTTTCTATGGTTTGTATATCTTCTTCTGCAAAAGAACCTATTAACCTGCCATTTTCAACTACAGGAAAATGAGTTATGGGTAAATTTTTAAAAAGGTTTTGCCCTTTTTTTACCTTATCATTTAAATGAAAAGTTTTAATCTCTTTTAAAATGTAATCGTTAATATTCATACTCTACGAATATAGGATAAAATGATTTAATAAATTATCTTTGTAGCCTAATTTTAGACCATGACAAAGTTAAGTGTAAATATTAACAAAATCGCAACTTTGCGTAATTCTAGAGGTGGTAATGTGCCTAATTTATTAAAGGTGGCTTCTGATATTGAAAATTTTGGAGCTCAGGGCATCACCATTCATCCTAGACCAGATGAACGACATATTCGTTATCAAGATGCACGCGATTTAAAAAATACAGTAACTACAGAATTTAATATTGAAGGAAATCCAATTCAATCGTTTATGGATTTGGTGTTACAAACCAAACCTACCCAAGTTACTTTAGTGCCAGATGCTGTAGATGCGATTACGTCTAACGCAGGTTGGGACACTATTGTGCACCAATCTTTTTTACGAGAAGTAATTGCTGAATTCCAAAAAAACGGCATTAGAACTTCTATTTTTATTGATGCCGATTTAAAATTGATAGAAGCTGCTGCAAAAACGGGTGCAGATCGTATTGAGTTATATACAGAGCAATTTGCTAGTGAGTTTGATAAAGGTAATAAAGATGTGGTAAAACCGTATACAGAAGCTGCTGTTTTGGCTCACAAATTAGGACTAGGTATCAATGCTGGTCATGATTTAAGTTTAGATAATATCAAGTTTTTTAAAGAGAATATTCCCAATTTAGCAGAAGTTTCTATTGGCCATGCTTTAATTGCAGAAAGTTTGTATTTAGGCTTAGAAAATGTGGTGAGCATGTATTTGCATCGTTTGAAATAGTCATCAGTCATCAGTTGTCAGTCGTCAGTTACAAGGGTAATTTAGTAATGAGCACTTTTAAGCCATTTTTCATCTAATAATCAATTCATATAAATGTCTAATAAAATTTTACACTCAACCATAAAAGGTGAAGGAAAACCATTATTAATTTTACATGGCTATTTTGGCATGTCTGATAATTGGAAAACCCTAGGAAATCAATTTGCAGAAGAGTATCAAGTACATTTAATTGATCAAAGAAATCATGGACGTAGTTTTCATTCCGATGATTTTAATTATAATTTATTAGCTGAAGATATATACCATTACATACAACATCATCAATTAAAAAATGTACAAATAATTGGACATTCTATGGGAGGTAAAACTGCCATGTTGTTTGCGGTAACTTATCCTAATTTAGTAGATAAGTTAATTGTTGTTGATATTTCTCCTAAAGCCTATGAACCACATCATAATGCTATTTTAGCTGGGTTAAATTCTGTAGATTTTTCTATTCAAAACTCTAGAAAATTGGTTGATGCGCAATTGGCAACCTACATCTCAGAATTAGGTATTCGTCAATTTTTGATGAAAAATGTATATTGGAAAGAAAAAGGAGTGTTAGATTTTAGATTTAATTTAAAATCGCTCACAGATAAAAATCCAGAAGTTGGGAAACCTTTGCCTCAAAATACCTCTTTTGATAAACAAACTTTATTTTTAAAAGGAGAGCGCTCTGGTTATATTGTTGCAGAAGAACAAATGATTATAGATAATCACTTTCCAAACAATAAAGTTGTTGAAATCACAAAATCTGGGCATTGGTTGCATGCCGAAAACCCGAAAGATTTTTATAAAGAAGTTTGCGATTTTTTAGGCTAAGTTATTTCGTTTGATTTATTAAATGAAACATAGGTACAACAACAAAAAATATTCCGTAAATAGATAAGCAACCAATAATTACATTAAATGTAAATTCTCTTCTTAATATTAATTTACCTCTATTTTTTCCAATTAGTTCATGTTGATTTACAATTTTATCCATAATGCGTAAAAAATGATCTGAGGCTTTACTAATTTCTAAAAAACAACTGATGATTTCTTTTTTATTTATGTTATTAGAAGTAAGTAAATTGCTATTGGTTACAATGGCTAAGTAAAAAGGTTCTAATTCTTTATATAAACCTTTTAAATAGAAATCATCATATTTTGTTAAATAATTTTCTTTTAGTTCTTGCTGTAGTTTTTTAAAATTTTCAGTAATTGCTTTCAGTTTTGCGCTGTTTTTTAATGTGTTTTGTTTAGTAGTATTTTCCTTTAAAAGTAATGCAAGTTTTAAAATTTTCTGAGAAAACATGCGTTGTCTGCCAGAAATATTTACTGCAGATAAATCTCTACTTTGGCGTTTAATATCTCTATGTAACGAAATTTTGTTGATAGTTAATAAAACTATAAACGTGGTAAAAATAAAAATGGATCTATTTTTCATGCCAAGAGAAATTTAGGTTATCACTCAAATATAGTCATTTTTATAGAGATTTTCATCGTCAACAAATAAACTGTAATTATTTAAGAAAAACAGTAATATTATAAAAAAGGTTAAAAACAAAGAGTGCAGACCATAAAAAAGTGCGCAACCAATTTGTTGAAATTAAAGATTTTAAAAGTTCTTGAGAATATTTTCCTTCGGATATTTTAAAATGGATAGGAGCAAAACTTAACAAGGTAAAACCCCACAGAAAAACAACCGCAATTAAAGTTGTAAGAGTTGCAAAATTGAAGCGAAAAAATACATTAAATATACTAATTGCCAATTGTAATAGCATTAACGGAACTACAATAACTGTAATGCGTTGTGTGTATTTTTGATGCCAAACTACTAAGTTTGTCCCTTTATAAAACAAAAAACTTGGGTATATAATTAACTGTACCATCCAAATTAAAACCACCAAACCAAAATCTATAATAAGTTGACTAATCGCAGTAAATTGTGCTACCCCAAAATAATTAACTACCAACAAATTCATACTTTTTAAGGATTTCTAAAGTAGTGTATTGTAAAGATTTTATATGTGTTGCTTCTAATATTATGTAAGGCGCTTTGCCAACTTTTTCGGCTTCTAGCCATCTAGAAATGCACAAACACCATTTGTCACCAGGTTTTAATCCAGGAAAATTATAATGTGGTATGGGGGTCATTAAATCATTTCCTCTAGATGCAGAATAAGTTAAGAACTCTTTGGTAACAATAGCGCAAACAGTATGTGTGCCAAAATCTTCGTTAATAGTTCTGCAAAATCCGTCTCTAAAATACCCAGTAAGCGGATCATTACAGCAAGATAATAAAGGTGTATTGAGTACGTTTAATTCCAAATCTTATGGTTTTTTAAAGTATAAAGATACTAAAACAAGAGCTTAAAATTCTTTAGCACCAAACTCACTTTTAATAAACTTCGATTTATTTTTATTAGAATTAAAGTTGTACGATAAATTTAAGGTAATCATATCTACTTCATACACATAGTTGGTAGTTGTAAAAAAAGAATCAGCTTTGGATGTTGTAATCCGTTGTTCATTAGTGTTTAACAAACCTAAATCCATATGTTGCCATTGTAAAGTTGCTGCTAATCGATTGTCATAAAATGTTTTTCGAAGGGTGAGATTTGGCGAATAAAATTGACCATCTTCACCTTGTGCTGTAACTCTGTCAGACAAATAATTTAAGGTAAATTGCAAAGAAGTTGTGTTGTTAAATTGGTATGTAGAATTTATATTAATGGAATATTGAGTAGCATTGGTGTCAATTTTATCGCCATTATAAGCGCCATCAATATCAAAATTAAAAATATTAGCACCAATAAAATTACTCCATTTTTCAGTAGGTTTTAGTTGTGCACCCAATTCTATACCTAAAGATCTACCTCTACCTACGTTAGAGTAAATTCTATCTAAAATGGTATCATTAAATACTTGGTTTACTCTATTTACCAAGTTTTTTACGTTTCGTAAATAGGCAGTAGCGTATACAGAATTCCCTTTTTTATAATTTTTAGAAACCCCAATTTCTACCAAATCTACAAATTCAGGACGTAAATTTTTATCACCCTGTTCTAACGTTTCAGAATGTTCTCTTTCACGAAAAGGATTCATTTTAAAAGTGGTTGTTCTTTGAACTCTTCTACTGTAAGCCGCTTTTAATTTGGTTTTATTTTTCAAAGAATACGCAATACTTGCAGAAGGAAATAATTGTAAATAATCAAAAGGAATCACTTCTGGTGAAACTTGATCTGCACCTTGTAAAGTCAATTCTCTATCCATTTTTTCTAAACGTATCCCAGCTGCATATTGCCACTTTTCTTTTTTGTTACTAAGGTTGATGTATGTAGAATGTAATGTTCTTTTTAGGTCTATTTCACTCGTAAATTCGGGTACAGTTTCAAAAATACCAGTGGCATTGTTTCTTCTGGTATATAAAAAATCTCCTTGATGATCTAAAAATCGATATTGATAACCTGTTTCTAATTTCCCAAAAGAAAAGTTGGCAAACGCATAATCAACTCTAAATAAGGTTCCATATAATGGGTTATCGTTGGTGTTAAATTCGTCTTGAATAATTTGTGTAGTGTCAGGAAATCCTAAATTTCTGTTTGTAGTTGGGCCACCTAATAACGTATACTCATATAAAAAAGTAGCAGCTAATTTAGAAGCATTTGCAAAGGTGTGTGCATAGTCAAAACTCCCTAAAGCAAAATCACTTTTTCTAATTCGTAAGTTTTCATTAAAATATTGAAACGTATATAATCTATTATTGCTATTGCTTGGTTGTACAGCGTTATTATCAAAATATACAATATCGGCTCTACGATCTTTGCTTCTTTTTCCTGCAAAAAAGCCCAAAGAAAATTCGTTATTTTTATTTGGAGTAAAATCTAAAGTGATGTTTCCACTGTAATTTTCTTCATCAAAAGAACGCTCACCATCAGAAGGGAAACTGGTTTTAACATCGTCGATAATGGTAAAAACATCGCCTTCACGTCTTCCAGATTTGTCATTTCTTTGGTAGCTTGCGCCTAAAGAAAAATTCCATTTGTCTTTTCTATAGTTATAAGTTGCATCTAATCCATAACGTTTTGCGCTTTCAGAATTGTTATAATCTTCAATAGAAGGCGCCCCAATTCTAGTATTTATTTGCGCGAAAGTTCCGTTTAAAGCACCTTTTTTGGTAAAAATATTTAAAATTCCTGCTTTTCCTTCAGGATCGTATTTTGCAGATGGTGCAGTAATTACTTCTACTTTATCAATAGCATTGGCAGGCAATTGGCTTAAAATTGTGGTAGGATCTCCTTGAACAGGTTTTCCATTCAATAAAATAACAAAACCTGTTGTTCCACGAACTGCAATTTGGCCAGTTCCATTAATAGAAACAGAAGGTAAATTTCTAATAACATCAGTACCAGAACCTCCTTGACTATTTCTAAATTTGGTGGCATCAAAAACCTGTTTATCAATTTTACTAACTATAGCTGCTCTTTCAGTAGTAATTACAACTTCGTTTAAAGCATTTCCTAAACTTAATTGTAGGTTTCCTAGCTCTTTTTTATCCCCTGAAAAAAGAATGTTAACTATTTTTTTAGGCTGATACCCAATAAACGAAATCTCAATAGCATAGGTTCCTTTTTTAATGTTGTCAAAAGAAAAAACACCATTTGCGTTGGTAACTACTCCTGTAATTAATTGTTTGGGAGATTGTTTGTACAAAGCTACTGTTGCGTATTCTAAAGGTGTCATGTCATTTTTGTCAACAATTTTACCTGTTAATTGAGAAAACCCAAATTGGCTTGCCACTAAAAATAAGATGAATAGGAATCTACTTTTTATTTTTTTCATAATGGTTGTTATTCTGATGCTAACATTTCTGGAGTGGCTACTGTTCTAAAACCCATATGATCTGAGCCAGAATCTAAAGCAACACCCATTTTTGCTGATATTCTAAAACTAGCACAATACGATTCGTGACATAAAAATGAACCACCTTTCATAACATGCTCAGCTTGGTAAGGATTACTAGGGCTATATGATTTTTTTGCTCCTTTTGGATTTAATATCGGTTTTGAGAGATCTAGTTCTTGATAGTGATTTACGTTAAATAAATCAGACGTTAATTCCCATACATTTCCTAACATGTCATATATACCAATACTGTTTGGAGGATACGATTTTACACTAGAAATAAATTCAAAACCATCTTTAGATTCATTTTTTATAGGGAAAACACCTTGCCAAGTATTTGCGTTTGCGTTTAAAATTGAAGCATCATTTCCCCAAGTAAAAATGGTATTAGAGTTGTTGCCTTGAGCTGCAGCTTCCCATTCAGCCTCAGTAGGTAAACGCCTATTTGCCCATTTACAATAGGCCAAAGCATCTTCTAAAGCAATATGTACTACAGGAAAATCGTCTTTATTTTCAATAGATGAATCTGGTCCTGAAGGATGTTTCCAATTTGCACCAATTTTCCAGGTCCACCATTGTGCATAATTGTTCATGTTAGCAACAGCGTTTACGTTTTTATTAAAAATTAAACTACCTGGCTGTAATATAGAATCGTGAGGTTTTGGCGTGTTTGGGGGTAGCTGGCTTTTCATTTCTTTCCAGTCAATTTTACGTTCAGCTACAGTAATATATTTTGTAGCTTTTACAAATGCTTTGTACTGTTTGTTGGTAACTTCTGTAGCGTCTATATAAAATCCATCAACAGTAACTTTGTGTGCAGGTTTTTCTCTTTGCATAGCAAATTTATCACCTTCTTTTGCACCTCTTAAAAATGTTTTTCCTTCAACCCAAACCATATTCTTAGGTGGTTTTATGGTGTTTTCTTTTTTGTCTTTACAGCTTATTACAGTAAAAAGAAAAATAAAAGTGAAAAAAGTAACGTTGAAAAACTTTTTTTTATGAAAATATATCATATTGTTTTTATGTGTTTTATTTAGGTGATAAAAGTAATAATTTATCTTTTGTAAAAGCTTAAAAGCAGTTTTATTTTGTGTTTTACGAATCATAAAACATACCAGTATATACTAGTTGTGTAGGTTTAAAAAAATCGTATATTTGCTTAATGGAAATTGTTTTTCTTCAAAAAAAATCAGGAGTGCCTAAATATAAACAAATTATTGCTTCTATTGAAGAAGCAATAGCTAATGGTGTTTTAAAAAAAGGAGATCAAATACCGTCTTTAAATAAAATTAAAAGTAAGCATAAACTTTCTAGAGATACTGTTTTAACTGCTTTTAATGAACTGAAGAATCGTGGAATTATTCATTCAGTAGTTGGCAAGGGGTATTATGTATCTACCGAAAATGTTGAAATTGAGCAAAAGATATTTTTGCTTTTTGATGAGTTAAACTCTTTTAAAGAAGATTTGTACAATTCATTTTTACAGAATTTAGGTAAAAATATTCAGATAGATATTTTTTTTCATCACTTTAATAATACCATTTTCACAAAGCTTATTAATGATAATATTGGCGACTATAGTTACTATGTAATTATGCCTGCAAATTTAAAAAACACACAAAAAGTAATACAAAACTTACCAGATGATAAAGTGTATATTTTAGATCAAATTCAAAAAGGTTTAGAGAAATATCCTGCAATTTATCAAAATTTCGAAAAAGATATTTTTGAAGGGCTGTCATCTATTTTAATGAAAATTGTAAATTATAAAAAAATAATTTTATTGTTTTCAGAAGATAAACAACCTAAGGGTATTTTAGATGGCTTTTTGTTATTTTGCAACCAATATAATATCAATTTTGAGGTGCTATCTTCTATAGATAAAAGAATTCCAGAAAAAGGAGAAGTTTATGTTCTCTTAGAAGATAAAAATTTAATAAGAATCATAAAAAAAATCAAAGAAAGAAGGTTTGTTTTGGCTAAAGATATTGGTGTTATTTCTGTAAATGATACCATACTTAAAGAAGTAGTTGAAAATGGTATAACAACAATTTCTACTGATTTTAATTTAATGGGTGCACAATTAGCAGAAATGATAGTAAATAACACATATCAACAAATTGCAAACCCTAGTCGTCTAATATTAAGAAAATCTATTTAAAGTGTACAAAATTAACACCACCACAGAAAACGGAATGCGAATTATTGAACTGGTAAACGCATCAAAAACCACATCAGCAAAAATTAACCTTGACCAAGGTGCGCGTTTACAAGAGCTAAAGTTTAACGATATTTACCTAATTAAAGAACAAGAAGGTTTTGATTATGCAACCTCTTATGCATCTTCAATATTATTTCCGTTCGCAAGTAGAATTGAAAATGGAAAATATACCTTTCAAGGAGAAGAATTTAAATTTAACTGCAATGATGGTAATAACGCTTTGCATGGTTTAGTGTATGATAAACCTTTTGAGCTTTTTGAACCAGAAGAGCATGGCCACTGTTGTTTTGCAACCTTTAATTATTACGAAAAAAAGAGAAGTGTAGGTTTCCCTTTTACCTATTTTTTTTCTGTGACTTACACACTTTTTGAAGATTATTTAAAAATAAGTATTACAGTAAAAAATATGGATAAATTGTCTTTTCCTTTTACCTTAGGTTGGCATCCATATTTTAATTGCAATGATTTTGAAAACAGTCATTTATCTTTTAAAAGTGATGAAAAAGTATTGTTAGATGAAAATTTAATTACAAAAGAAGTTGTTGCTAAAAAAACACCCGAAGTTTTTGAGATTCATAAAAAAGAATTGGATGATTGTTTTGTTTTAAACGATAATACAGTAACATTTTCAACGCCAGATTATAAGGTAGAAATAACACAAAATTCTGTAAATAGTTTTTTACAATTATACACACCAAAAGATATCCCTGCAATTGCAATTGAACCCATGACAGGTGTTTCTAACAGTTTTAATAATAAAATAGGACTACAAGTTTTAGAACCAAAACAAACCCATGTGTTTAATTGCAAGGTTAAACTAATTAACGATTAAACAAAACAAAATGAGCGCAGTATTAATAAAAGATGTAAAAGAGGAGTTTATTAAAACGTTTAAAGAGCAACCTCTGTTGGTTTTTTCACCAGGACGAATAAATATTATTGGTGAACATGTAGATTATAATGGAGGCTTTGTTTTTCCTGCAGCCGTAGATAAAGGTATTGCAGCTGCTATTCAAAAAAGCGATAGTGGCAGTTGTACTGCAATTGCTTTAGATTTAGATAGTACAATTGAGTTTGATTTAGATAAATTAAAGCCTTCAAAAGAAGGCAGTTGGGAAAACTACGTCTTTGGTGTTGTTGCAGAAATTCAGAATAGAAATAAAGTTGTTGGCGATTTTAACATCATTTTTAAAGGAAATATTCCTGGTGGTGCTGGTATGTCTTCTTCTGCAGCTCTAGAAAACAGTGTGGTTTTTGGGTTGAATGAATTATTTGATTTAGGCTTAACCAAAACAGAAATGATTTTAATTTCTCAAAAAGCAGAACACAATTATGTGGGCGTGAATTGTGGAATTATGGACCAGTATGCAAGCATGTTTGGCATAGAAAATAATGCGTTGTTGTTAGATTGTAGAACCATAGAAGCCAAACCTTACGAAATTGATTTTAAAGATCATCAACTTATATTAATCAACACCAATGTAAAACACAGTCTTTCTGATAGTGCTTATAATGATAGAAGATCGGCTTGCGAAAGCATTGCAAAATTGTTAAATATAGAAACTTTAAGAGAGGCTACAGAAGCTGATTTAGAAAAAATTATAGATAAAGTAACACCAGAAAATTATCAAAAAGCATTATTTGTAATTCAAGAAATAGCAAGAACTCAAAAAGCAGCAAAAGCCATAGAAGATAATGATTTGGAAAAATTAGGGGCTTTAATTTACGGTTCTCATAATGGTTTACAACATCAATATAAAGTAAGTTGTAGCGAGTTAGATTTTTTGGTAGATCAAGCTAAAAAAAATAAAAGTGTTTTAGGTGCTAGAATGATGGGTGGTGGTTTTGGAGGCTGTACCATTAATTTAATTGCTAGAGATGAGGTAAAAGCATTTGCAGAATCAGCATCTAAAGCATATAAAAATAAATTTGATAAAGAGTGTTCTGTGTATTTTATTGAATTGGCAGAAGGAACACACATTGTGCAATAAACAATCAACGAGAAAATAGTATAATGGAAAATACAAACTTACAAGATTATTCTCATAAGAGATTTAACATTTTAACAGGAGAATGGGTTTTGGTTTCTCCACATAGAGCAAAACGTCCATGGCAAGGTCAAAATGAAGAGGTTTCAAAAGAAAAAAGACCAAGTTATGATCAAAATTGTTACTTATGTGCAACAAATACAAGAATTAGTGGTGATGTAAATCCTGATTATAAAGACGTGTTTGTGTTCACTAACGATTTTGCGGCTTTGCAAAAAGACTCACCAACGTTTAATGTTAATGACGGATTATTTAAAGCACAAAGCGAAAAAGGGATTTGTAAAGTAATCTGTTTTAGTCCAGATCATTCTAAGAGTTTGGCAGAAATGGAGGTAGAAGATATTAAAAAAGTGGTACAAGCTTGGCAAAAAGAATACACTACTTTAGGAGAAAATGAAATGATTAATTACGTGCAAATTTTTGAAAACAAAGGGGCTGTAATGGGTTGTAGTAATCCTCATCCTCATGGACAAATTTGGAGTCAATCTACCTTGCCTAATGAAGTAGAAAAGAAAGATACCCAACAAGCCCAGTATTTTGCAGCACACAATAGTAGCCTTTTAGAAGATTATTTAACGCAAGAAATAGCTGCAAAAGAAAGAATTATTTATGAAAATGATGATTTTGTGGTGTTAACTCCTTTTTGGGCAGTTTGGCCTTTCGAAGTGATGATTGCTCCAAAAAAACAGCAGAAAAGTATTTTAGATTTATCTGATGAAGGTGCAAAAAATTATGCAGAAGCAATTTCAGTAATTACAAAAGCGTACGATAAACTATTTAATACGTCTTTTCCTTATTCAAGCGGAATTCATCAAGCACCAACAAATGGGGCAGACAATAGTCATTGGCATTGGCATATGAGTTTCTATCCACCTTTGTTAAGAAGCGCAACCGTTAAGAAATTTATGGTAGGTTACGAAATGTTTGGTACGCCACAAAGAGATATTACTGCAGAAATTGCAGCCAAAAGATTGAAAGATTTAATTTAATCTTTTAATTTTAGTGAAATTAAATCAATAAATAACCTGAATTTTAAATAATCTATAAAAATTCATATTATTTATTAATAATATTTGTGTATCAGAATTTAATTTTTAGATTTGTTGCATAATTAAGAGAAAACCAAAATGTTAAATAACATCAATACTCGTTTCTTCTTTTACTTTTATTTTTACAATAAAAGGAGAGACTTTGTATGCTGTTAACAAACAATTAAAATATATAAAGTCTCGAATTTACTTCGAGGCTTTTTTTTTGATATTAAGTTAAAAATCATTGAATAAAACAATCGCCATACAAGGAGCAGAAGGCTCAAACCACCATAAAGTTGCAAGAGATTTTTATGGCTCAACAATTCAGTTAAAAGAATGCATGTCTTTTGATGTTTTGGTAGATAGTCTGCTAGATAAATCTGCAGATTTAGGTGTCATGGCTTTAGAAAACACCATTGCAGGTTCAATTATACCCAATTATGCGTTAATAGATAAGTATAATTTACATATTATTGATGAAGAATATTTAAATATCCACCATCATTTAATGGCATTAAAAGGGCAAAATATCCAAGATATTAAAGAGGTTTGGTCACATCCAATGGCACTGTTACAATGCAAAGAGTTTTTTAAAAATTATCCGCATATAAAATTAGTAGAGGATGTAGATACTGCAGAGGTTGCTAAAAGAATTTCTAAACAAAATTTAATAGGTATTGCAGCAATTGCCCCAAAAATTGCAGCAGAAATTTTTGATTTACAAGTAATTGAAGATGAAATTCAGACTATTAAAGACAATGCTACAAGATTTGTAATTGTGCAAACTAAAGAGCCAAAGAACGGAATTGATAAAATTAATAAAGCATCACTAAAATTTCAATTAAATCATAAAAGAGGAAGTTTAGCAGCCATTTTAAATGTGTTGAGTGATTGCAAAATGAATTTAACCAAAATTCAATCTTTACCAGTAATCGAAACTCCTTGGAAATATTCCTTTTTTGTAGACATTACTTTTGATGAATATAAAGATTACCAAAAAGCAGAGTCCATTTTAGAAATAATGGCAGAAGAATTTAAAGTGTTAGGAACTTATAAAAATGGTAGGCTTAAGCCGAATTCTGAATTCGTTTCAGAATCTAAATAATTTAGTATGATACAATCAGCCAAAAGATTAGACACAGTTCAAGAATACTATTTCTCTAAAAAATTAAGAGAAGTTAGAGGCTTAGTTGCTGCAGGAAAACCAATTATCAATATGGGCATTGGTTCGCCAGATTTACAACCACCAACAAAAGTAATTGAAGCAATTCAAGGAAGTTTAGGAGATGTAACTGCGCACAAATATCAATCTTATCAAGGATTACCAGAGCTAAGAGCTGCAATCTCTAGTTTTTATAAAAGCAAATTTTCTGTGGTATCAAATCCAGAAAATGAGATTTTACCTTTAATGGGAAGCAAAGAAGGCATTATGCATATTTCTATGGCTTTTTTAAATGAAGGCGATAAAGTTTTGATTCCAAATCCTGGTTATCCAACGTATACGTCAGTAACAAAATTAGTAGGTGCAGAACCGTTGTTTTATAATTTAAGTGATGCAACAAATTGGCAACCAAATTTTGATGCATTAGAAAAACAAGATTTAACTGATGTAAAAATAATGTGGGTAAATTATCCACACATGCCAACTGGTACAAATGCAACTTTAGCAACTTTCGAGAAGTTAATTGCATTTGGTAAAAAGCATAATATTTTAATTATAAATGACAATCCGTATAGTTTTATTTTAAATGATAAGCCTATCAGTATTTTACAAGTAGAAGGCGCAAAAGACATTGCTTTAGAGTTAAACTCTTTAAGTAAAACTTTTAATATGGCTGGCTGGCGAGTTGGAATGCTGTTAGGGAATGCAGCTTTTATCAACGAAGTTTTAAAAGTGAAATCTAATATGGATTCTGGTATGTTTTACGGCATTCAAAAAGGTGCCATAGAAGCTCTACATTTATCTGATGATTGGTTTGCAGAACAAAACAAAATTTACGAAGAACGCAGAAAATTAATTTGGCAATTGGCAGATAAATTAGAAGCAACTTACAGTAAAAACGCAACAGGTTTATTTGTTTGGGCTAAAATACCTGAAGGAAAACAATCTGAAGAAGTAACTGATAAAGTGTTGTATGAGAATGATATTTTCATTACCCCAGGAACCATTTTTGGATCTCAAGGAGAAGGATACATTCGTTTTTCATTATGTGTAACAACAGATGTAATTAAAGAAGCAATTGAAAGGCTATAAGCAATAAGCTATAAGCTTCAGGCATACTGCCTAAAGCCAAAAGCATAAAGCATAAAAAATGAAGAATATTTACATGATTGGTATTGGTTTAATTGGTGGTAGTTTTGCCATCGATATTAAAAACCATAATCCAGAAGCTGTCATTCACGGAATTAGTAGAAAAGACGAAACCCTAAATAAAGCTTTAGAATTAAATTTAATTGATAAAAAAGCAACTTTAGACGATTTAGAAAATGCAGATTTGGTAATTGTATCCATTCCTGTAGATGCTACTGTAAAATTATTACCAACCATTTTAGATAAAATATCAGACAATACATTAGTTATAGATGCAGGTTCAACAAAAGAAGCCATTTGTAAAGGGGTTGAACATCATAAAAGAAGACGTAATTTTTTAGCCTGTCACCCAATTGCAGGTACAGAAAATTCTGGACCAACAGCAGCCATATCTGGCTTATATAAAGGGAAAACGAACATTATCTGCGAAGTAGAAAAAACAACTTTTAAGTTGCAAGAAAAAGCTTTAGAACTTTTTAGAGCCATTGGAATGCGTATTCGTTACATGGATCCTGTTTCTCATGACAAGCATATTGCGTATGTTTCGCACTTATCTCACATCAGTTCATTTATGTTAGGTAAAACAGTGTTAGAAAAAGAAAAAAACGAAAAAGATATTTTTGATATGGCTGGTTCAGGATTTGCATCTACAGTACGTTTGGCTAAAAGTAGCCCAGCAATGTGGACACCAATTTTTAATCAAAATAAAGAAAACGTCATAGAATCATTAGAAGAATACATCAACAATTTACAAAAATTTAAAGAGTTGATGCAACAAGATAATTTCTCTGAAATTTTTAACGAAATGGAGAGTACCAATTATATAAAACAAATTTTAAACGGCATAAAATAAAAGCCAAAATCGTTGTCTTTACTTGTCATTTCGACCTTGTGGAGAAATCTTAAGTTAAACAACACAAATTAATTATTAAAAATGAAGAATACAGCAGCATTAAGAACATGGTTGGATGATATGAAATTAGATCACCCACTAGTAATAGCAGGGCCTTGTAGTGCAGAAACCGAAGAACAGGTTTTAAAAATTGCGCACGAATTAAAAGATTCTGATGTAAACTATTATAGAGCAGGAATTTGGAAACCAAGAACAAGACCAGGAAATTTTGAAGGTGTTGGGGCTTTAGGTTTAGGATGGCTTAAAAAAGTAAAAGAAGAAACAGGTATGAAAACCTGTACAGAAGTTGCAAACGCAGCACACTGTAAATTAGCGATAGAAAATGATGTAGATTTATTATGGATTGGTGCACGTTCTACAGTATCTCCTTTTATTATGCAAGAAATTGCAGATGCTTTACAAGGTACAGATAAAATTGTTTTAGTAAAAAATCCAGTAAATCCAGATTTAGCTTTATGGTTGGGTGGTATTGAAAGATTATATACAGCAGGAATCAAAAATTTAGGAGCCATTCATAGAGGGTTTTCTACGTATGATAAATCTAAATACAGAAACAATCCAAACTGGCAATTGGCAATCGAATTCCAAAATAAATTTCCAGATTTACCATTAATTTGTGATCCATCACACATTACAGGTAACAGAGAAATGATTCAAGATGTATCTCAAGTAGCTTTAGATTTAAATTTCGATGGTTTAATGATCGAAACACATTGGGATCCAGAAAATGCTTGGTCTGATGCAGCACAACAAGTTACACCAACAAAATTGAAATCAATTATGGAGGAGTTAAAAATTAAGAAACCAACTGAAACTGCAGCAGATTACAGAGAGTCTTTAGATAATTTAAGAGCTCAAATAAACGTAGTAGACGATCAATTGATTGATTTATTAGGAAAACGTATGCAAGTTGCTGATAAAATTGGTGCTTTAAAGAAAGAGAAAAACGTTGCTGTTTTACAATCTAGACGTTGGAACGAGATTTTAGGAAACATGGTTTTAGAAGGCAGTAGTAAAGGTTTAAGTGAAGAGTTTGTTTTAAAAATGTTTAAAGCCATTCATCAAGAATCTATCAATCATCAAGAAAAAATTATTAACGGATAATAATTTAATTAGATTGTCATGCTGAACTTGTTTCAGTATCTATAATTAAAATTACAGCCACGAATTCACGATTTTCTCTGAATTCGTGGTTTTTTTATGGGCGTTACCAAGCAAAAAAGCTTGGTCAGGCTTTTCGCTATATCTTTTTGTGAAAAACAAAAAGGATGTCGCTTCAATCCTTAACGCGTATTGCCGACTAAAAATGGAAGTTATAAAAATTGACTTTTAGAAATATTTCAGACCTTTCAGGTTTTTAAAACCTGAAAGGTCTTGTCTTTATAATTTAATTTCAATTTAATTCGTGTATTCGTGGCTTTTTATTCTAAAATAATTCTGCATCTTTGTAATAATGAGAGGAGTTGTATATAAATCTACAGGAAGTTGGTATTTTGTAAAAGACGAAAAAGGTAATTTTCATCAATGTAGAATTAAAGGAAAATTCAGAATTAAAGGTATTAAAAGTACCAATCCTATAGCAGTTGGCGATAACGTAGAATTCGAACTAGAAAAAAAAGGTGATGAAGAGATTGGTGTTATCAAAAAAATAAAAGATAGAGACAACTTTATAGTGCGTAAATCTGTAAACCTGTCTAAACAAACCCATATCATTGCTGCTAATGTAGACTTGGTTTTTTTACTAATTACCATTAACAATCCACCAACATTTACTGCGTTTATAGATCGTTTTTTGGTTACCACAAGAGCCTATAGAGTAGATACTGTATTGGTTTTTAACAAAATTGATGCATACGAAATTGAAGAGCGTGCAGAAATTTTATATCTAAAAGATATTTATCAAGCAATTGGTTATACTTGTTTAGAAGTTTCTGCAACTCAAAATAAAAATATAGATGCTATCAAACAATTAATGACCAAAAAGACCTCTATGTTTGTTGGGCATTCAGGGGTTGGTAAAACAACATTAGTAAATGCAATTGAGCCAAATTTAAATTTAAAAACTCAAGAAATTTCTGAGCAACACAAACAAGGGCAACATACCACAACATTTGCAGAAATGTTCGATTTAAGTTTTAATGCCAGAATTATAGACACTCCAGGAATAAAAGGTTTTGGAGTGGTAGATATGGATAAATACGAACTTGGTGATTATTTTCCAGAGTTTTTTGAACTAAAACAACATTGTAAATTCAACGATTGTTTGCATTTAAAAGAGCCCCAATGTGCTGTTAAAGCAGCTTTAGAAGATGAAGAAATTTCTTGGTCAAGGTACAGAAGTTATTTGCAAATTTTAGAAGGCGAGGAAGAAACCGAGCACTACAGAACAGACATTTGGAACGAAGAAGAGGATTAGTCCATTTGTGTTTTATATATCTTTCCAAATTGAAATAAGACTTGTAAATAGTTTTCTTAAAAAAACATTTGTAAGTTTATAAAATAAAGTTTTAAAGAATCTAAAAGTAAAAGTCCCCTTTGGGGATTTAGGGGAATGAAAGTTGTAATTCAAAGAGTATCAAAAGCAAGTGTTACTATTGTAGGTGAAAAAGTAGCATCAATTCAAAAAGGATTATTGATTCTCTTAGGTATCGTAAATGAAGATACTCAAGAAGATATTGATTATTTGGTTCGTAAAATTATAAATCTTAGAATTTTTAACGATAAAAACGGAGTGATGAACACCTCGCTTTTAACTGAAAATGCAGAGGTAATTGTAGTAAGTCAATTTACGTTACACGCATCAACAAAAAAAGGCAACAGACCTAGTTATATAAAAGCTGCAAAACCAGATGTAGCTATACCATTGTATGAAAAGTTCTTGGCTACTTTACAAAAAGAAATCTCTCACAAAGTCCAAACAGGAAAATTTGGTGCAGATATGCAAGTGGAATTGCTTAATGATGGCCCTGTGACCATCATGATTGATTCAAAAAACAAAGAATAAAAGACTTTTGTTAAAGTTATATTAAAAAAGGTTAAAATACTTTCCAAGGAAAATAAATAAATCATATATTTGCCATGGAAAATAAATTCTAAATCAAATCAAATTTAAAAACATGAAAAAATTAGTTTTATCATTAGTAGTTATTGCATCAATAGTAACTGCTTGTAAAGGAGAGAAAAAAGAAAAAGCCATAGAAACAAAAGAAGAGGTAAAAGTAGAAACAAACATTGCCGATTTAAATAATGTAGATACAGCAGCATCTGAATTAACTTGGAAAGGTACAAAACCAACAGGTGCTCACAATGGATTAGTAATGATCAAAGATGGAGATTTATTGGTAGAATCTGGAGAAGTTAAAGGAGGCGAATTTGTAATTGACATGGCATCTATTAAAGTGTTAGACATTCCTGCAGATAAAGAAGGTAATGGTAAATTAGTAGGCCATTTAACAAGTGCAGATTTCTTTGATGTGGCTACATACCCAACATCTAAATTTGTAATTACAAGTGTAGAAAATAAAGGAGACAAAATTCATGTAACTGGTAATTTAACTTTAAAAGATGTAACTAAGAGTATTACAATTCCTGCAACTGTTTCTACAGAAGGTGGTGTAACTACTTTTCAAAGCGAAAAATTTATGGTAAACAGAGCAGATTTTAATGTAAAATACGCTTCTAAATCATTCTTTGGCGACTTAAAGGATAAATTTATCGATGATAATATGGAATTGTCTTTTACTGTTAAAACAAAAGCTTAAATACCAACCTAAACAAATAGATTTAATATGAAACTTAAAAAAGCAGCAAGACCTTGTGGATGTGGATTAACATCAGATCCTAATGGAAATTGCGATGGATCGCACGTAAACAAATAAAGAAATCACTTTCTTAATTTTACAACCCAAAACTTTTTGTTTTGGGTTTTCTTTTTTACCTTGTTATGCTATTTAAAAGTAAAAAAGTCCATGAAAGTTTCCCCAAAAATCCTATTATGTTTTCTTTTCTTATCACTTACAATACTAGCCCAAAAAACTGAGTTTTCTACCTTTACAATTCCTGTAGCATTAAAAGAAAATGCCAATGCAGTAATCAGAGATTATTCTTTAACGATAACTATTGAAGATGCAAAAAAAATGATTGTATCTCAAAGAAAAGTAATTACAATATTAAATGAATCTGGTAATAGCTATGCTGGATTGTACGAAAGTTATGATAATGACACAAAAATTACAGAACTTTCTGCAGTAGTTTACGATGCATTTGGCAATCAAATAAAAAAAATTAGAGAAAGAGATTTTTTAGATGTTAGTGCAGTAGATGGTGGTACATTGTATTCAGATGCTAGAGTAAAATATATCAATTATATACCCATTTCGTATCCATATACCTTGGTTTTTGAATCTGAATATAAAACTTCAACTACAGGTTTTATTCCTTGGTGGTTTCCGGTTTCTAGCTATTATTTATCTGTAGAAAAAAGTAGTTACACTATAAAAAATCCAACCAAAATTCCTTGGCGTCAAAAAGAAACCAATTTTAATGGTTTTGAAATAGAAAAGATTAATTCAGATAGTGAGTTGAGTTACTCATTAAAAAATCAACCTATATTTAAATACGAACACAGTACTCTGCCAGCAAGAGATATTTTACCAATGGTAAAAGTAGCTTTGAATAAATTTTCTTTAAAAGGGGTTTATGGCGAAGCTACAAATTGGAAAGAGTTTGGAAAATGGAGGTATGATTTTTTAAAGAATGGCAATGATAAATTATCTGACGCAATAGAATTAAAGGCTAAAGCATTAGTAAAAGGAATTAATGACCCTATAGAAAAGGCAAAAATTATATATCAATTTATGCAAAATAAAACAAGGTATATAAGTGTACAAGAAGGTATTGGAGGTTGGGAACCAATCCCAGCCAATCAAGTTGATAAAGTGGGTTATGGTGATTGTAAAGGACTAACCAATTATACCAAAACATTGTTAGATGCTGTTGGTGTAAAATCTCATTATTCAGTAATTTGGGCGGGTTCTGAAAAAAGAGATATTGAAAAAGATTTTTTCGGGATGCAAGGAAATCATGTTATTTTAAATATTCCTAATAATGGCAATGATATTTGGTTAGAGTGCACCAGCCAAACTATGCCTTTTGGGTTTTTAGGAGATTTTACAGACGATAGAAATGTTTTGGTGGTTACACCAGAAGGAGGAATTATAAAAAGAACGCCTTCTTATAAAAACGAAAAAAGTATTCAAAAGAGTATTGCAAAAATTCAGTTAACAAAAGAAGGTCATGCAAAAGCAGTTTTGCAAAGAATTTCTGAAGGAACACAATATGATGGTAAGGCATATTTTGATAGATACACAGCAGAAGAACTTATAAAAAACTACAAATCTAACGTTTGGGATTATATTAATAATTTAGAAGTTAATGCTGCGAACCTAAATAATGATAAAGATAATATTGTTTTTACCGAAGATTTAGAACTTTCTATAAAAAATTACGCTTCAATTAACGAAACAGAATACCTGTTTCGTGTAAATGTTTTTAATAAAGAAAGCTATGTGCCTAAAAGGTATAGAACCAGAAACTTACCTCTAAAAATAAGTAGAGGTTATAAAGATGTAGACAAGTATACGTTTACAATTCCATCAACTTATACAATAGAATATTTACCAGAAAATAGAGAAATCAATTCAAAATTTGGAACCTATAAAATTAGTTTTGTACGGGTTGATGAGTCCTCTTTTACATACAATAAAAGTATTACAATTAATGAAGGGGTTTATCCAAAAGAAGATTATAAGAGTTATAGAACTTTTAGAAGAAAAATTGCTAAATCAGAGAATTTAAGAATTGCATTAATTAAAAAATACTGATGTTAAAGAAAATTATAGGAACACTTATTTTATTTGTATCAATATCACTTTATACACAAAGTTATAAGTTTGGTGAAATCTCTAAAAAAGAATTAGAAGAAAATTTTTATCCTCAAGATTCTGGAGCTGCTGCAGTTTATTTATATAAAAAGCGAACTACTTATATGAGGTTGAATGTATTAGAAACAAACTGTTATACCGATGTTCATGAAAGAATTAAAATTTATAATAAAGACGGATTAGATGAAGCGAATAGAATAATCAATTATTATAATCTAAATTCTAGAATTGAAGAAAGTGTAAGTGCCATTAAGGGTGCAACATATTATCTTGAAAATGATCAAATTAAATCTATAGAACTTTCAAAAACAAATATTTTTAAGGATAAACTGAATAATTATTTAAATTCCATAAAAATTGCATTTCCAAAAGTAAAAGCAGGTGCTATAATAGAAATTAAATATAGAATTAGAAGTCAGAATATTTCTTATATCAGGCCATTTGAATTCCAATATGCTATCCCTATAAAAAAGATTGAATATAGTTTTGAAGCTCCAGAATATTTCGATTACAATAAAATCAGTAAAGGATACTATGCTCCGCCTTTACAAGCATCAAAAAAAGTTAGAGATTTATTATATAATTATGATTTAAATATCAATTATAATATTAACGTTTTTTCTTTTAAAGATGATAATATACCAGCTATAAAAAATGATGAATTATATACTAAAAATATAGATGATTATAGAGGTGCTATAAGATTTGATTTAAAGTTAAAAAGCGGTAAAAAAATTCCAGGTGTTCTAAAAAAGGACTACACTACATGGAATGATATTGGTACAATAATCAGCAAATCGAACAATTTTAGTAATCAAATAAATAAGAGTAGTTATTATAAAAAAGATTTAGAAATTTTGGTTAGTAAAGCCAAAACAGATGAAGCAAAAATAACCGCTATTTTTCAATTTGTAAAAAACAGAATAAAGTGGAATTCATATGACGATATTTATGCAGAGCATGGAGTAAAAAAAGCCTATAAAGAAAGAGTGGGTAATGTTGCAGATATCAATTTTGTTTTAATTTCGATGCTTCGTTCGGCTGGTTTAAATGCCAACCCAATATTGGTGAGTACTAAAAAAAATGGTTACCCTATATTTCCTTCTCGCTTTAGTTTTAATTATGTGATTTGTAAGGTAGATTTAGAAGGTAAACGTATATTGTTAGATGCTACAGACCAATATAATTCTATTAATTTAATATCTTCTAGAATTTTAAATTGGCGAGGCAGAGTTGTTGAAAAAGATGGCAGCTCGTATTGGGAAGAGCTAACACCAGATAATTATGCTTTAGAAAGTAATACCTTATTTGTAAAAATTGATGCCAAAAACACCTTAGTTAAAGGTAAAATAAGAACTAAATATGAAAATCTTAAAGCCCTAAATTTCAGAAAAACTAAAAATCACATCAATAATAATATGCTAATCTCAGATTATGAAACTAAAAATAATATAGAAATAGAAAGTTTTAGTTTGCAGAATCAGTTAGCTGCAAATCTACCAATATATAGCACTATCGATTTAACAGGGTATAATTTTATTGAAAAGATTAAAGGTAAATTATATATAGAACCGTTGCTTTTTTTAAAAACCAAAGTAAATCCATTTAAGGCAGATAAAAGGGTTTATCCAGTAGAATTTGATGCACCTTGGACTAAGATTAACAGAGTTTCTTTAGAAATTCCTAAAGGCTATACACTAGAAAAGATGCCTTCTGCATTAAAAATAGCTCTTCCAAATAATTTAGGCTTTTTTACATATGAAGTAACTCAATTTGGAAATAAAATAAAAGTATTATCATCTTTGCAAATCAATAATACTATGATTTCAGTTGATAATTACATCTTTTTAAAAGATTTTTATAACCAACTAGTGCAAAAAGAGTCAGAAAAAATGATCCTTAAAAAGATTTAAGTAGAGTAGAGGCTGTCTGAAAAGTATTAAATTTTGTCCTAGAATTACGTAACCTTTACACTTCTCACAAATTATTTAAATCGATGCTGAATGCAGAATATGGTTTTGGAGGAATGTTGACTTTAGATGTTGAGTCTATAGAAAAGGCAAATGAGTTCATGGAATTGATGCAGCATAAAAATTTAGGCCATTTGGCAATAAGTTTAGGGTTTTACAAAACGTTGTATTCAGTTCCAGGAAGCTCTACATCATCAGAAATTCCAGAAGATGAACAAGTCGCAATGGGGCTTTCTAATCGGTTAATTCGTTTCTTAATTGGACTAGATAATAATATAGAATTAACTCATTAAATGATGAAACCTGTATGATGCAAGTTGGGGTTTTGTAAAAAATGTGAAAAAATAATAGATTTTTTTTTATTTAAGAATTAAATAAGCTCATAAAACAAGAAATTTTGCAATATTTGTACTACTTATATAAGTGGACGAATAATCTTTAAGATTATACAGTCTTAAACTACAAATTATGAAAATTCTAATACAACTATCAAGAATAATAGTAGGTGCCTTATTCATTTTCTCGGGCTTTGTAAAATTGGTAGATCCTATTGGTTCTCAGTACAAATTCGAAGAATATTTTTCTGAAGGTGTTTTAAACCTAGAGTTTTTAATTCCTTTTGCCTTAACATTTTCTATAATTTTAATTGTAGCAGAAATTGTTTTAGGAGTTGCATTATTGGTAGGTTGGAAAGCAAAATTTACTGTAAATAGCTTAAAAATTATTATTTTATTATTTTTGTTTTTAACTTGGTATTCAGCGTATTATAATAAAGTTACAGATTGTGGTTGTTTTGGTGATGCTATAAAACTAAAACCTTGGGAAACGTTTTATAAAGATGTTGTATTAACTGTTTTAATCTTTTTTATCGGTTTTAAAATCAAATGGATCAAACCTATTTTTTCAAAAAATAACAATGGTATCATTGTATTTTTATCTTTATTAATTTCTTGTGGCATAACGTATTACTCTTTAGCGCATTTGCCAATAATAGATTTTAGAGCGTATGCCATTGGCAAAAGTATTCCTGAGGGAATGGAGTATAAAGATGATGGAGAAATCCCTCCAGTTCATGATTTCTTTTTAGAGGATGCTCAGAATGATTTAGCACCTCAAATTTTAAAAATGGATAAAGTTATTTTGGTGTTAATGTCTAGTTTAGAAAAATCAGAATACGAGGCTTTCCCAGAAATTAAAAAAATGGCAGATGTAGCTATTACAAAAGGCTATACAGTATATGGTGTTTCTGCTTCATTTTCTGATATCATTCAACTTACAAAAAACAAATTCAAACTTCCTTTCGAAATTTTATTTTGCGATGAAACTACACTAAAAACTATGATTAGAGCCAATCCTGGAATTATGATTTTAAATAAAGGAACCATTGTAGAGAAAAAAAATTGGACAGATATTGATGACATAGAATTGTAATGAAAAACTTAATTTTCGTTTTTATTGGTGGTGGTTTTGGTAGTGTTTTACGCTTCTTAATTGGTAAATGGCTTAATAATTCAGAAAACGGAGTTCCTTATGGTACTTTTGCAGCCAATATTTTAGGCAGTCTTTTTATTGGTTTTATTTTAGGCTATGCAGCAAAAAGTGATGCTCTTAGTCAAAATAATACATTATTATTAGCCACTGGTTTTTGTGGTGGGTTTACCACTTTTTCTACTTTTGCTTATGAAAACCATATCTTTCTAAAATCAGGAGATTTTACTTCTTTTGCCTTTTATACAATTGCAAGTTTTGTGGTTGGCTTTTTAGCTGTCTTTGCAGGAATGTATTTGGTGAAATTTATATAAATGTCAGTTCGTGTGAATTTATCAAGAATAAAAAAATTTGTATCGAGAACAATTAAAATCCTAATAAATGAACGAATTCGTATCTTATCAACCAAAAGAAAATTACGCAATTATTACCATTAATAACGGAAAAGCAAATGCCATTTCTCACGAAGTTATTGAAGGTTTAAACACAAGTTTAGACAAAGCTGAGCAAGAAGATAAAATTGTAATTCTTACAGGTACACAAGGAATTTTTTCTGGCGGATTTGATTTAAAAGTGATGACAAAATCACCTGAATCTGCATTAGAATTGGTTACAAAAGGTTCGCAATTATCATTAAAAATGTTATCTTTTCCAAAACCAATTATTGTAGCTTGTAATGGGCATGCAATTGCAAAAGGAGCTTTTTTATTATTATCTGCAGATTATAGAATTGGGGTTAAAGGCGATTTTAAAATCGGTTTAAACGAAGTTATGATTGGTATGACAATGCACAATGCAGGTATTGCCATTGCAAAATCTCGTTTATCTGAAGTGTATGTAAACAGAGCTGTAAATAATGCAGAAATATTTAATCCAAAGGATGCTGTAAAAGCAGGGTTTTTAGACGTAATTGTTCCAGAAGAAGCATTGTTGCCAACTGCAATTAAGGTAGCAAATATGTTTTCTAAATTAAACAGAAAAGCACACGCAGCTACCAAATTAAAAGTTAGAAAACCACATTTAAAAGCTTTAGCAAAAGCAATAGAATTAGACTTAAAAATAAGTATTGCTATAGATGGGTAATGAAATTTATAAAAATGACTATTTTCGCACGCGATTATAGCGTTAAACAAATCAACAATTAAACAAATACAAATGAAAGCATATATTTTTCCAGGTCAAGGAGCTCAATTCACAGGAATGGGATTAGATTTATACGAAAAATCACCTTTAGCACAACAATATTTTGAAAAAGCAAACGATATTTTAGGCTTTTCTATAACAGATATTATGTTCGAAGGAACTGCTGAACAGTTAAAAGAAACCAAAGTTACACAGCCAGCAATATTTTTACATTCTGTAATTTTAGCAAAGGTTTTAGGTGATTCTTTTCAACCAGAAATGGTTGCTGGGCATTCTTTAGGAGAATTATCTGCTTTGGTTGCAAACGGAGTTTTATCTTTCGAAGATGGTTTAAAATTAGTTTCTAAACGTGCTTTAGCAATGCAAAAAGCTTGTGAGATTGCACCAAGTACAATGGCTGCTGTTTTAGGTTTAGCAGATGAGGTTGTAGAAGATACTTGTGCAGAAATTGATGGAGTAGTAGTAGCTGCAAATTACAATTGCCCTGGGCAATTGGTAATTTCTGGAGAAATTGAAGCTGTTAAAAAAGCCTGTGAATTGTTAACAGAAAAAGGAGCAAGAAGAGCATTGTTGTTACCAGTTGGTGGTGCATTTCACTCACCAATGATGGAGCCTGCAAGAGAAGAATTAGCTGCAGCTATAGAAGCTACAACTTTTAGCGAACCAACTTGTGCAGTGTATCAAAATGTGGTTGCAAAAGCGGTTACAAATCCTACAGAAATTAAAGAAAATTTGATAGCACAATTAACAGCGCCAGTAAAATGGACACAATGTGTACAAGCAATGATTGCTGATGGTGGTACAGAATTTATTGAAGTTGGGCCAGGTAAAGTTTTACAAGGTTTAATGCGTAAGATAGATAGATCTGTGGCTGCTAGTGGAGTTGCTTTGTAGTTGGTTATAAGACAACAAATAGAAGACAAGAAACAAAAAAGAAATCCCAATTTCAAATTTGAAATTGGGACTTTTTTTATGGTTTTTTATTGAGTTTAATTCTTTACTTTTTCTTGTCTTTTGTTTAATAAAACAGGTTCTCCATAACCCAATTCTTTCATTCTGTCTAATTGAGTTTCTGCATCACCAACAACCAACCAAATCATTTTATTAGGGTTCACATATTTATTTGCTAAAGTTTTAATTTGCTCTTTGGTCATATTATTAACAGTTTTTTCTCTGTCTTTTACATAATCTGCACTCCAGCCATAATCACTAATATTAGATAGCATATTTAATTTTGCTCTAGAAGTTTCAAAAGCTCGTGCGTTACTTTTTATTAGAAAACTTTTTGTGGTTTCTAAATCTTTATCAGAAAAAGTGGTCGGATATTCTTCTAAAATTTTCTTAACCAATTGTGCAGATTCTAAAGTTACATTACTTCTTACGCCACTAGAAATCGTAAAAGCACCTTTGGCTTTTGTGCCAGAAAAGCCAGAACGAATTCCGTAAGTATAGCCTTTGCCTTCTCTTAACTCTTGCGTTAAACGAGAAGCAAAACCACCACCACCAAGAATGTAATTCATAACAGAAGCTGCATAAAAATCTTTATCTGTTGCAGCTAATGCTGGAGCTCCAAATTGTAAAACAGATTGTTTTGCGTTTGGAATGTCGTAAAAATAAACTGTTGGTTTGGTTGGTGCTTCTGGTGTTTTGTATTCAGGTATTACAACTTCTTTGGCTTTCCAATTGGCGTTTAATGTTGTTAAAGAAGCTACTACTTTTTCTTTGGTGATGTCGCCTACAACCAATATTTTTGCTACTGATGGAGAAATATAATTGTTGTAATAAGCCTTTAAATCTTCTATTGTAATTTGTTCTACGGATGCCAAACTGCCTAAAATATTTTTAGAACGGATGTTGTCTTTTCCGTAAATCAACTCATTATATGCGTTTCTTGCCACAGAATTTGGGCTTGCTTCTTGCTGACGTAATCTTGCTATGGTTGCTTTCTTTAGCAAATCGAATTCATTTTCATCAAACCTTGGTTCTAACAAAATTTCTTCTACCAAAGCTAAAGTTTTATCATAGTTTTTAGCTAAAGTTGTTCCTGTTAAGGTGATGTTTTCAACATCAGAATATACATAAATAGAAGCGCCTAAATTCTGAATTGCTTCTTCTAATTCTTTTACTGTTTTGTTTTTGGTTCCTTTATTTAACAAATCAGCAGTTAAATTAGCAACTCCTAATTTATCCATAGATTCTAATAATTGGCCACCATCAATAGTAATATTAAAACGAACCAAAGGCACTTCGTCATTTTCAATTCCAAATACTTTTAAACCATTGTCTAAACTGCTTTCATAAACTTTTGGTACAGCCAAAGACGGAGTTTCTCCATAAGGAGGCTCAATGCTTCTATCAAAAGTAGAAGGCGTTTTTTCATACGTTGCTGCAATTTTTGGGTCGAATTTTTCTTCTGCACCAATAACAATTTGTTCTTCAACAACATCAGCCAAAACAGCTCCTTCTAAAGCAAGTTTAGCTGAGTTTTTAGGCACAAAACTTGTAGCTACATAATTTTTATTTTTAATGTATTGATTGTAAACACGCATTACATCTTCTGTAGTAACAGCCAATGTGTTTTTAATATCTTCGGTTACAAATCCCGGATTTCCTGTATAGGTGTTGTAAGATGCTAAACGAGTTCCTTTACCTAAAACACTAGATAAACTGGAATAAAATCGAGTTTCTTGTCCTGCTTTTATTCTGCTTAAATCTTTTTCAGAAATTCCTTCTGTCTCAAATTTTGCAAGGGCTTTTTCAATTCCTGCTTTTACATCATCTAATTTTACGTTGTTAAAAGCTCTAATTATCAAATGAGTTTCTCCTGCCAATTCAGAAGCATAATTATACATTGTGGTGTTTGATGTTAGTTTTAAATCATCAACCAAAACCTGATTTAAAGGTGCAGATTTTCCATCAGATAAATACTGAGTTAAAACTTCTAAAGCATAAGAATCTGCATGAAACTGTTCTACACTTGGCCAAGCCATAGTTAATTGTGGTACTCTTGCAAAGTTATCTTCAAAATATAAAGACTTAATTTCATCTACTTTTCCTGGTCTTTTTTCAATTGTAGGTATCTCTTCTGTTCCTTTAGGGATTTCATCAAAATATTTATGCACCCATTTTGTAGCTTGCTCAATATCTATATCACCAGACAACACTAAAGTTGCATTATTTGGTACATACCATTTTTTAAAAAATGTTTTTACATCGTCTAAAGTTGCATTTTGTAGATCTTCTAAAGAACCTATAACTTGCCAGTTGTAAGGATGATCTTTTGGATATAAATTTTTACCAATTACATATTGGTTGTGTCCATAAGGTCTGTTATCTACACTCTGTCTTTTTTCATTTTTTACTACTTGTTTTTCTTTGGCCAAAACAGGTTCTGTAACAGTGTTTATAAACCAACCTAATTTGTCAGCTTCTGCCCAAATCATTTTTTCTAAACCATCTTTTGGTACCGTTTGTAAATAATTTGTTCGGTCTCTAGAGGTAGAACCATTTGCTCCAGAACCACCAATTCTTGCACTCATTTTATCCAATCCGCCTTTGCCTAAATTTTCTGATTCTAAGAATAATAAATGCTCAAATAAGTGAGCAAAACCAGTTCTGCCTTCAATTTCTCTAGCAGAACCCACATGTACCATTAATTCTACTGCAACAACAGGATCAGATTTATCCACATGAAAGACCACATCTAAACCATTCTCGAGTTCAATTTTTTTGTAGTTAATTTTTAATTCTTTTGGATTCTGAGCACTTGTTTGTTCTTTGCTTGTATTACAAGATATTAGGATGGCAAACAATACAGATACCATTGCTATTTTTTTCATAAAGATTTGGTTTAAATTTCTATAAAAGTACTAAATCGCTAAAAATTAATACATTGTTTGGTGTTAAATTAAATACCGATGTTCATTCAGTTTTTAATTTTTCAAATCATAAATCAGGTAGTTTTTTCCTTTTTAAGGCTATTTTTTCCCTTTTAGCCAAATTGTTGCCAATGATTTTGAATCATTAACGTTTATTTGGGGTGTATTTAACAAAACAATCAAAAATTTTAATTTAATTGATTATGAAAACAGTATCAAAAAGTATTTTTATTTTAGTAACAATAGTAGGGTTAGTGTTATGCTCTAGTTGTGAAACAAATCAAGAAGCTGAATTAGACATCACACAAAACAATATTGAGTTGTTAGAAAATGGGGAGTGGCTTTTAAAAGATTTTGAAGAAACGATAATGTATACATTTGCTAACGGAGAAAGAGCAACGTATTATGGAGAAAACAGCGTATTTTCTGATGAACCTATTCCTGGAAAACATGCATTTACTTTTCAGGAAAATATACTAACCATTGATCTAAATTTTGGTAATATTGTTACTTATGAAGTCCAGTTTTCTTGTGATAACAATATTGTAGAATTTTATGAAGATGGACAATTGAATAGCACATTGTATAAGAGGGATACTAATTACACAAGTTGTCTTTAAATTACAGATGAATAAGTTTATTCCTATTCCGTTTTAAATTGCTACCCAATAAAGGCATTTTATTGCGGTTATTTTAATGGCTGCTTGCAATTACCAATAGTACTGACTAATTAACTAAAATGATTTAAAGTGATATAAGCTTTAAATCATTTTTTATTTTTTAAAATACTTCATCAACCCCTAATAAATTCTAATACTTTTTAAAAAACTTCAAACGTCTAAATATCAGTTTTTTATTTTTTTAGCCGTTTTAATTTTGTAAGCTCAATTATATTTGTATTTTTGGTTAACCAATTTGGTTAACAAAACTGGTTAACCAGATTAGAGTGTCATCAATATTAAATAAATAAACTGTAAAAGTAAATTTGCAGCTATTATTTTAAATAATATTTAAAGCCATGTGGTTTAAAATAGCATTTATGAAAGTAGTAAACAATAAGAGAGTTGGGTAAAAAAACGGTATTTTTTGTTATGGGTGTTTCTGGTTCAGGAAAAAGTACCATTGGTAAATTACTTGCGCAAGATTTAAACATTCCTTTTTTTGATGGTGATGATTTTCATCCTGAAAGTAATATCAAGAAAATGTCTAGTGGACAGCCTTTAAATGATGATGATAGGCAAGGTTGGTTGTTGGTTTTAAGTAATTTAGCTACAAAAGAGTTAGCTAAAAACAGCTGTGTAATTGTTTGTTCTGCTTTAAAACAAAAATATAGAGATACTCTTAGTAACTCCATAAAAAATGAAACAAAATGGATTTATCTATCAGGTGCTTTTCAGCAGATTTATGATAGGGTAAATAGTCGTAAAAATCATTTTATGCCATCAGATTTGCTGAAATCTCAATTCGATATTTTAGAAGAGCCAAAAGAGGCAATAACAATTAATATTGGTTTAGAACCAGAAGAAATTATTAAGAATATAAAAAAAGAACTCATGCATACATCAGAATTTGGACTATTTGGTTTGGGAGTTATGGGAAAAAGCTTGTGCAGAAATTTAGCCAATAACGGATTTAAAATTTCTATGTTTAACAGACACGTTGATAAAGTTGAAGTTGACGTTGCTAAAAATTTTAAAGCACAATTTTCGGAATTGTCAACTGCAGCTGCTTTTGATGATCTTGCTGATTTTGTAAATTCTTTGCAACAACCAAGGCGAATTATGTTGATGGTAAATGCAGGTAAAACTATTGATTATGTTATTGAAGATTTATTACCACATTTATCAGAAAATGATGTACTAATTGATGGCGGAAACTCAAATTACAAAAAAACAAAAGAACGTTTTGAGTATTTAAAATCAAAAGGAATCCATTTTATCGGAACAGGAGTTTCTGGGGGGGAAGAAGGTGCCTTAAAAGGGCCATCTATAATGCCAAGTGGAGAATTTAGCGCCTATCAAAATATCCAAAAATATTTAGAAACCATTGCAGCAAAAGATCAAAACAATTTGCCTTGTTGTACGTATGTTGGTACAGAAGGTAGTGGGCATTTTATAAAAATGGTACACAATGGTATTGAATATGTAGAAATGCAATTGTTGGCAGAGGTTTGTACAATTTTAGAAGAATTAGGGCAAAATCCAGATGAAATTGCAGACACTTTAGCAAGTTTTAAAAGTACAGCAGACAGTTATTTGTTAGAGATTACGATATCAATTTTCAGAAAAAAAGAAAATAACGATTGGTTGGTAAAGAAAATTCTTGATAAAGCAGGTAATAAAGGTACAGGAAATTGGACTACTATTGCTTCTGCAGAATTGGGTGTGCCAAGTACTTTGATAGCGTCAGCCTTATTTTCTAGGTATATTTCTTTTTATAAGGATGAACGTGTACAGCTTCACAAACTTTTTAAACAAGACAAATCATCAGAAGTAAATGTATCTATAAATGAAGTGTTAGAGGCTTATCAATTCGCAAGAATTATCAATCATTATCAAGGTTTTAAATTGATAAATGAAGCCTCAAATAAATTTTCTTGGAACTTGAATTTAAGTGAAATTGCTAGAATTTGGACAGGGGGTTGTATTATCAAATCTTCATTAATGCAAGATTTAGTGCTTGTTTTTAAAGAAACAACGAATATTTTAACCAATCAAAAGTTAATTGATATTGTAAACCAATACAGACCTGCTGCCAAAAAACTAGTTGCTCAATGTGTGTTAAATGATATTGCTGCACCAGCTTTTGGTGAGGCAATTCAGTTTTTAAATGGCATTACAACCCAATATGCATCAGCAAACATCATTCAAGCTCAGAGAGATTATTTTGGCGCGCATACGTATCAAAGATTAGATGATGATTCATTAAAAAGTTATCACACAAAGTGGTAATCAAAATTAAAAAGTGAATTCATAAAATATATTTCCCCCTCGAGCGCAGTCGAAAAGTCACTGAACATTATAAAATCAATTAGGTTTTGACTGCGTTCAATTAGCTTATAAATAACAACTAAAACATATGGAAACAACTACTCAAAAAAAGTCTTTACTCAAAAAAATTATTGCAATTGTTTTGGGGTTTGGCCCAGGAATCTTTGCAATTGGCTATACCATTGGTACAGGTAGTGTTACCTCTATGATTGTAGCAGGTAGTAAGTTTAATATGCAATTGCTTTGGGTATTATTGTTAAGTTGTTTCTTTTCTGGAGTTTTAATGTTTGCTTACGGAAATTATGCCTTAATTACAGGAGAAACTGCACTTTTTGGGTTTAAAAAACATTTAAAGTTCGGTAAAGTGTTAGCCATACTAATAATTATTGGAATTACTTTTGGGCAATGGAACTCTTTAATGGGTATTTTGGGTATTTCATCAAATATTATATATGAAATATTGGTTATTAATTTTGAGGGTTTAAATGGCTATAAATACGAAACCGTATTAACAACAGCAATTATTATAATCATCACTTTCTACTTGTTAATGTTAGTTGGTAAATACACGTTTTTTGAAAAGATTCTCGTAATTTTTGTCACATTAATGGGGCTTTCATTTGTGCTTTCTTTGTTTTTTGTACAACCCTTATCTATAGATGTTGTTAAAGGTTTATTGCCAACTATTCCAGATGTTGCAGGAGGTAAAATGTTAGTTGCAGCTTTTGTGGGTACAACTATGGCAGCAGCCACTTTTTTATCTAGACCATTATTTGTAAAAGGTAAAGGGTGGACTATTAAAAACTTAGATCAACAAAAGAAAGATTCTATAACAGCTGCGATTTTAATATTTGTAATAAGTGCAGTGATTATGGCAGTAGCTGCTGGTGCTTTATTTTACGAAGGTAAAGAGGTTACTCAAGTGCTAGATATGGCTAATACTTTAGAGCCAGTAGCAGGTAAATGGGCAGTTACTATTTTCTTTTTTGGGGCGTTAAGTGCTGGTTTGTCTTCAATTTTTCCATGTTTATTAATAGCGCCTTTATTAATTGCAGATTATCAATCTGGAACCTTAGATACCAGTTCACTCCAATTTAGAATCATCACAGCAATAGCATGTTTGGTGGCTTTAATTGGGCCTGCTTTTGGTGCAAATCCTATTGAAATTCAAATATTATCTCAAGTATTCAATGTTTTTGTATTGCCAATTGTAATTTTAGGTATCATTTTAATGTTGAGTAGCAAAAAGGTTATGAACGATTATAAAACAAGTTTAGGAGTTTATATTGGGATGTTCGCAGCATTGTTTTTTTCTCTAGTAATTTCTTATAAAGGAATTTTAGCGCTCTTAGATTATTTTTAAAGAATATTAAATTTTGATTTATAATTAGATATCAATTAAAATGTAAACACGGTGAATGTAAAGTTGGTAGAACAGAACGAAAATAAACTAATGACGAATCTTGTAATTTGTAAGATTAGAGATTTTATAAATTTAAGAAATTTAGAACGTGATGATAAGTTGCCTTCCGAAAGGATTATGTCAGAAAAATTGGGTTTTAATAGAAATCAAATTAGAGAAGCTATAAGTAAACTAGAGTATTATGGTGTTGTAAAATCTGAGTTTAAAAAAGGGACTATTTTAGAAATTGGGTTAACAGGGGCAAATGGTATGATAGATGAAATAATATCTTTAGAAAGCCCTTCTTTTAATGAGCTTGTAGAAACAAGAATATCCTTAGAATTAAAAACGGTTCGATTGGCGTCAGAAAGAAGAACAAATATTGATTTAAAGCGAATAAAAAGTCATTTAGATGCTTTTAAATCTAAAATTATTGAAGGAAACGATTATTTAGAAGATGATTTGTTGTTTCATTTAGCTATCGCTAAAGCTAGTAAAAATAATACGATGTTATCATTGATGATTATTTTAATGCCTCCTATTCTAAAAACCTATGACAGAGAAACGGTTTGTAAAGGAGATTTGGTGAGTTCTGAAATTACAAAGCATGAAAGTATATATCTTGCTATAGCATCTAAAAATCCAGAATTAGCAGAAAAGGTGATGAAAGACCACTTTTTTAAATTATCAAAACACATACAAAGTAAAGATTCAATTCAATAAAATCAACATAAATAATACAATTATGCAAAACAAGATTAGCTTAAAATGTACAGCAGTTTTAATACTCGGCATTTTTTTAACATTAAGTAGCTGTACTAAAACAGGTAAAAAAGAAACCAAAGAAGAGTCGAATAAAACCATATATGCAAGTGATGTCATTCCATTTTTTGAGCATTGGAAATTAATATTAGGTGATGGTAAAAACGTGGGCATACCTGTTAATTTCGAAGACAAAGATTATTTTTATACGGTAAAAGAAAATAATACAGATTGGGTTGTTTTTAAAACTCCAAATGGAGGTAATACTCACGGAACATCAAATAACACCAGAACTGAATTAGCTCAACTAAAAAAATGGTATCCAAAAACAGCAAATGATAAATTAACAGCAACACTAAAGGTAATGAATGTGTCAGCAACTGGAGATCCAAGAGTTGCCTCTACACATTCTGTTGTGGTTGGTCAAATTCATAGTGCAGATAAACACGAAAATGAGCCGCTAAAAATATTTTATAAAAAATTCCCTGGTCATACAAAAGGATCTGTTTTTTGGCATTATGAAATTAATACAAAAGGGGATGATAATTCTGGAAGATGGGATTTTTCATCAGCAGTTTGGGGTAATGATTTTTCTGTGGTTGCTTCTCAAGACAAAACGATTCCTGAAGAACCTAAAGACGGTATTGCTTTAGGAGAAGAGTTTAGTTACGAAGTTTTAGTGAAAGAGGGAATCATGACATTAAAGTTTGAAAGCGAAGGTCATGAAACCAAAACATTTACCAAAAATTTAATTAAATCAGAATATGCAACAACTGCAGATATTCCAGAACAAACCCAAAAATTATTTGTGCCTATTGGTCAAGATGGTGTTGAAAGAGAAGCTGCTTATACAGGTGAAGGATGTTTTTTTAAATTAGGCGCATACAACCAAACCAATGGAAAATCTCCAGAAGTAAACAAAAATTGGTGTTCAGGTGCAGAAACACATAATGGTGATGTAAAAAAACAATATGCAGACGGAAACTATGTTGAAGTATGGTTTAAAAAAGGATCAATTTCTGTAAGTGATGCAGCAGTTTCAAACAAAGGTTATTTCGATAAAAACGACAAAGTAAAATAAATAAAGAAGATGCAAAATAAAAAACTAGTTGGTAAAAACGTATTAATTACAGCAGGTGCACAAGGAATAGGTGAAGCAATCACAAAACATTTTATAGATAGTGGTGCTAATGTTTCTATCCATTATTTTTCTAGTTCAGCAACAGCAAATCAATTAAAAGAGTATGCAACTAACAAAGGGCAAAAAGCTATCGCTATTTCTGGCGATTTAACTAAAGAAGAAGATGCCAATGCTTTGGTTCAAAAAACAGTAGAAGCACTGGGAGGCTTAGATATCCTTATCAATAATGCAGGTTCATTAGTAGCACGTAAATTGTTACACGAGTTAGAAGCAGATTTTTGGCATAAAGTTATGGATATTAATATGACCTCTATGCAACTTGTTACACGAGCTGCAGCACCATATTTGGCAAAAAATAACCAAAGTAGTATTGTAAACTTAGCATCTCTTGCAGGTCGTAAAGGTGGGCATCCTGGGTCTTTAGTTTACGCAACTAGTAAAGGAGCAATCTTAACCTATACAAGAGCACTATCAACAGAATTAGGCCCAAAAGGGGTTAAAGTAAATGCAGTTGCACCAGGACTTATCTTAGGTACTTCTTTTCATAATACACATACTACAAAAGAATCTGCAGCCGAAACAATTGCGGGTATTCCAATACAAAGAGCAGGTAATGCAGATGATGTTGCTCGTGCAGTTTTGTATTTAGCATCAGAATATGATGGCTTTATTACAGGGGCAACTTTAGATATTAATGGAGGAGTATATAATATGTAAAAACACAGTTTTAGTATAATTTTATACTTTTTTTTACTGTAAACTGATAAAAATCAACAAATTGATTTTTATCAGTTTTGATTTTGATAATTTAATTTTATTTGTATTTTTGGTAAACCAAACTGGTAAACCAAAAATACAAGTTAAATTAAATCCCAAAATCATGAAAAAAATTATATTATTATTCCTCTTTTTAATTCCGTTTACATTTGTAGGTCAAACTACTTATAATATAGATGATCCAGAAGATTTAAGGAATGTAATCTATCAACCAGGAGATGTAATTATACTAAAAAATGGTGTGTACAGTACTGATGAACGCATGCGTTTTTTAGGTTCAGGTACAGCAGAAAATCCTGTAACTTTTAGGGCAGAAACACCTGGTGGAGTTATTTTTACTGGTGGTCCAAGATTAACAATAGGAGGAGAAAGTGATGATGCAGGTAATAAAATTGCAACTGGTGAATATTTAATTGTAGATGGTTTTCATTGGAAAGGCGGTTATGGAGCCAGTAATTTTATCGAATTTAGAAATGGTCAAGATTTTGCCCATTATAGTACCATACAAAATTGTGTAATTGATGGTTTAGGTATTGAGCCAAGTGAATTAGCAGAAGACCTTGCAGATGAACAAATACCAAAACACAGGTGGATTGTTTTATACGGTACTTACAATACTGTAATTAATTGTTCATTTATGAATAAAGTAAGTGCTGGTGCAATTATTTTAGGTGAATATGCATACAACGCTTTTCCTGATGAAGATGATGATAACCTAAACACAAGTTGTAATGAGGTAGGCCATAAAATAATGAACAATTATTTTTATAATTACGAAAAGCTTACAGAAAAATATGGTAGAAAAGCAAATGGAGATGAATTGTCAAATGCTGGCGATAGTGAAACCATTCGTATAGGAACAAGTTCATATCAAATGGTAAATAGTAATGCCATTGTAAGTAACAATTATTTTGTGCAATCAGATGGTGAAAACGAAATCATCACCAATAAAAGTAAAGGAAATACTTATACTAACAATACATTTAGACGATGTAGAGGTTCTTTAGTTTTACGTCATGGATCTTATGCAACTGTAGATGGTAACTATTTTTTAGGTGAAGATGTAGAGGGTACAGGAGGTATTAGAATTGTAGATAGCGAGCATACCATTACTAATAATTATATACAAGATTGTATTACAGTGCAAAGTAATGCAAAATGGAATAATGGTATTACTTTTTTAGGCGGTAGTGCCAATGCAGATGTAGATTGTACAACAGATAACGTTTCTAGTGATTATCAAAAAGTTGAGAATATCAAGCTTTCTAACAATACCATTGTCAATACAAATGCACCTTTATTTTATAATGAAGACAAAGGTTCAACAGATCCTAAGGGTACTGTTGCAAATAACTTAATTTATTTTGCAGATTCAGATCCAAATGTAACAGCGGTTATTTCTGGCGATAGCGAAAATGCATTTAATAATCTTGGTCAGGGCTTAACCTATTCAGGTAACGTATACACTGGGGCTACATTGGGTGCAGCAACAACTGGTTTTTCTGAAGAATCAGGAATTTCTGCAACTGCAGATGGAGAAGTATTTACTTTTTCTGGTGCTAATGGCAAAGGTGCAGATATGGGTACTTATACACCAACAACCGATGATATGGTTGGTTATGGAATTGGAGCTTGTTTTGCAGATTATCAAGGCAATGCCATAACAGATGGTAATTGTACAATTCAGGTGGTAGAATCTATAGCAATTAGTAGTTTGTCTAATTTAACAGCACAGGCTGCAGGTTATGAAGTAACTATCACAGCAAATGTAGCTTGGACAGCAGTTTCTAACGATTCTTGGATTACAATTGATAAAAATTCAGGTACAGGAAATACTACTTTATCCGTTTCTGTAACCGAAAATAACGCATCAGAGGTAAGAACAGGTTCTATTACTGTTACCCAAGTTGCAGGAGGTGATGATATTGTAAAAACATTAAATATTACACAATTAGGTGCAGACTTAACAGATTTGTACGATTTAATCAATACAGGAGAGGCTAATGATCCTGTAAGCGTACATTCTTTCTCAAAACAACAAGACGAAAATCACTCAAGTCCAAAAACAAACTATGCCACAAATACATTAGATAAAGACAATAGTACAGTTTGGGCTGCTGATGATGACGATGTTGCTTCAGGAGATTACAAAGGCGATGGAGAATTTATTATTTACGATCTAGGAAGTCTAAGAGCTTTAAATTTAGTGCAATTTACAACTACCAATAAATCAGATGCTTTTGGTTTTCAAGTTTGGGTTTCTTCAACAGGTACAGAAGCAACAGATTTTTCAAAAGTATTGCCAACTTCAGACGATTTACTTTTAACAGCAACTGGTACAACAGATTTTAACCAATACGAAATTGAAAACGGTACAGATGTACGATATGTAAAATTAATTGGTTTTGGAAGATTTAATAGTGAGGGAGATAGTAGAAAAAGTATGTGGACAGCAGTTGGTGAAATCGAATTTTATGGTGCTTCTAATTTATCTGTAGATAGTGTAGCTACATTAAGTGATATTGCAATCTATCCCAATCCAACAAAAGGGTTGCTTTATGTTAAAAACATGAAAACATCAATAATAGGGGTAAAGTTATACAACCTAAATGGACGAAAAATTATTGAAGAGCAATTTTTTAACCCAAAGCAAACAGCAAGCTTAGATGTTTCCTTTCTAAATAATGGTGTTTATTTTTTAAGTATAAATGATGGAAATAACATCTTTTCAAAGAAAATTATTATTACAGAATAATCCTTGTTAATTATTGAATTAAATGAGGTAGAGGTACTTTATAATAATGCCATTATCTCATTTAATTCGTTATTAAGTCAATATTAATTAATGATATAACATTTATGTTAAATAAATTTTGATAATTCAATATTATTTGTATTTTTGGTAAACCAATTTGGTTTACCAATTTGGATTGCCAATTAACTTAAACAATACTTTAAAATTTATCTTATGATGAAAACACTATTTTTTACAAAAAAAATTAAATTATCGATTGCTCTTTTGGTATTCAGCATGTTTTTTAATTATAGCTGGGGTCAAATAGACTTATCAAATTATGACCTTATCAATACAGGTGATGCAAACGACCCTGTAACTATTCATTCTTTTTCTAAAGAAGAAGTAAATGGAACTACTAAATTTAATGCTGCATCAAATACGTTAGATAAAGATAACGCAAGTGTTTGGGCTGCTGACGATGGAGATGTTTTATCTGGTGATTACAAAGGTGATGGAGAATATATTATTTACGATTTAGGAGTAAGCCAAGATGTAAGATTGATCCAGTTTTCAACTACGAGTAAATCAGAGCCTTTTGGGTATCAAGTTTGGGTATCAACAACAGGAACTGATGCTGGAGATTTTACAAAAATTTTGCCTATGACTGATGATATTTTATTGACGGAAATCAACTCAACTGCATTTAATCAATATGAAATTCAAGATGGTGTAGATGCACGTTACGTAAAAGTAATTGGTTTTGGAAGGTACAATAGCGCTGGTGATACTAGAACCAGCCAATGGAATGCAATTGGTGAAATAGAGTTTTATGAACCAGGTACTGGAAATGGTGGTGGTGATAATGGTGATGGTGGATCAGATACAGGTTCAAATCCAACAAACTTAGTTTTAAATGGTACTGCTGATGAGCATACAGGAGATACTAATGATAATGCAGATGCTTGGGATATGACCCCTAGCTCTACAATTAAGAGTAATGATGCAACTCCTGTAGATGTAGATAGCCCATATAGAGCACTTTGGAATAATACAGATTTAGCAGATTGGTTAGCTACAAATTGTGGAGATGCAGATGAGCAACCAGGTTCAACTAGTGATGGTAACTATGTAGATGGAGAGAAAACAAGAGGAGTAAAAATAAATGAGGCTTGTAGAAGATTATACCAAGTCGTAACAGTAACACCAGGAACAGAATATACGTTTTCTATAGATTCTCGTTCTGAGGCTGAAAATGTTCCATCAGAAGTATTTATGTTAAATACAGAAATTACTTCAGAAGATGGCCTTAGTAGTACTGCCTCAACAGTTGATGGGTATATGAATATTACCAATGATTTTAACTCAAGTAAATCAAACGAAACAGAAAACAATTTTACTACAACAACATTTAATTTTACAGCGTCAACTAGTAAAGTTGTAATTTATGTAAGAGCACCTTTAGCAGTTGATAGTGCTAACGAAGTTTTTTATGACAATATTTCTTTAGTAGCAGCTTCAGTAACGCCACCACCAGTGGTAACAGATGAAAACTTAGTTTTAAATGGAACTGCAGATGAGCATACATCAGATACAAACGACAATTCAGATGCTTGGGATATGACCCCAAGTAGCAGCATCGAAGATGAAAATGGATCAGATATCGATAGTCCATACAGAGCACTTTGGTACAATTCTGATTTGGCAGATTGGTTAGCTACAAATTGTGGTGATGCTGATGAGCAACCAGGTTCAACTAGTGATGGTAACTATGTAGATGGAGTTAAAACAAGAGGGGTTAAAATTAGTGAAGCTTGTAGACGACTTTACCAAGTGGTTGCAGTTACTCCAGGGCAAGAATATGTTTTTTCAATTGAATCTCGTTCAGAGGCAGAAAATGTACCCTCAGAAGTATTTATTTTAAATACAGAAATTACATCAGAAGATGGCCTTAGTAGTACTGCTTCAACAGTTGATGGGTATATGAATATTACCAATGATTTTAACTCAAGTAAATCAAATGAAACAGAAAATAACTTTACTACAACAACATTTAATTTTACGGCGTCAACTAGTAAAGTTGTAATTTATGTAAGAGCACCTTTAGCAGTTGATAGTGCTAACGAAGTATTTTATGATAATATAGAGTTAAGAGCGGTTACTGCAGCTTCTGTAGAAAATGTATTTGCTTCTAAATTAAGAGTGTATCCAAACCCAGCAAATCAATTTGTAAATATTTCTTCAGAAAGAGAAATTAATAAAGTTAATGTGTATAGTTTAACAGGTAAAAGAGTTATAACTACGTCTACATTAAATAATAACAGACTAGATGTATCTAACCTTTCATCAGGAATATATATGATGAAATTAACTAGTGGAAACTTAACAGCTTCTAAAAAACTAATTATCAAATAAATCAATTACCTTAAATTAAAATAAGAACTCATATTTTATGGGTTCTTATTTTTTAAAATTTTAAAATGAAACAATTTCAAACACTTTTATACATTTTACTCATTTCAATTTCTTGTACTCAAGAAAAAGAGGTTGTTGTTACTGGTGGAAATCAACATCCAAATTTAATTTTAACAACTAAAAGTGTTTCAGAAATTAAATCAAAATTAGGTGCTATTCCTGTTTTTGATGAAACCCTGTCAGTTGCAAAAGCTACAGTAGATGCAGCTATCCAAAAAGGAATAGATGTGCCAATTCCAAAAGATATGGCAGGTGGTTACACGCATACGCAACACAAACTCAATTACGCAAATATGCAAAAAGCTGGAGTTTTATTTCAGTTGTTGGGTGATGACAAATACGCTATTTATATAAGAGATATGCTATTAGCCTATGCAAAAATGTTTCCTACTTTACCTAGGCATCCACAAATTAGAAGTTATGCCAGAGGTAAGCTTTTTTGGCAATGTTTAAACGATTCTAATTGGTTAGTTTTTACAAGTCAGGCTTACGATTGTATTTATGCTTGGTTGCCAAAAGAACAAACAGATTATTTAAATAAAACATTATTTAGACCCTATGCTGATTTTTTATCCATAGAAACTCCCAAATATTTTAATAGAGTCCATAACCATTCTACCTGGGGCAATGTTGCTGTAGGTATGATTGGTTTGGTTATGGATGATGATGAATTAATTAACAGGGCTTTATATGGGTTAAATAAAGACGATGTAGATTTATCTGCAAAAGATAATGATGGTGGATTTATATTTGATAAAGATGGCAAAGCTGGTTTTTTAGCAAATGTCGATTCTCCTTTTTCTCCTGACGGATTTTATACAGAAGGTCCATATTATCAACGTTATGCAATGTATCCTTTTTTAATTTTTGCAGAAGCGCTTCAAAACAAAAAACCAGATTTAAAAATTTTTGAATATAAAGATGGTGTTTTAATAAAAGCGGTTGATGCTTTATTAAATTTAACAGATGCAGATGGTGAGTTTTTTCCATTAAATGATGGTCAGAAAGGAATGTCTTACTACACATCATCATTAGTTTCTGCTGTAGATATTGCCTATTATTATGGTAATCAAGACCCTAGGTTGCTGTCAGTAGCAAAAAAACAAGGTACTGTGCAATTAGATGCAACAGGCTTAAAAGTAGCATTAGCTTTAAAGGAAGGTAAAGAAAAACCTTTTGTAAAAGAATCAATGGAATTATCTGACGGATCAAAAGGTGATGAAGGTGGTATTGGAATCTTAAGATATAATAACACTGAGGAAACTATGGCTTTGGTGTATAAATATGCAGCACAAGGTTTAAGCCATGGACATTATGATAAATTGTCATTTTCATTATATGAAAATGGCGATGAAGTTTTGCAAGATTATGGGTTATCTCGTTTTGTAAATGTAGAGCAAAAAAATGGTGGTGGGTATTTAAAAGAGAATAAAACTTATGCCAAACAAACCATTGCGCATAACACAATAATACAAAATGAAATTTCACATTTTGAATATAAATATGATCTTGGTAGTAAAAATCACCCAGAAAAATATATTTTTGATGTTTATGATACTAATTTTCAAATAGTTAGTGCTAAAGAAAAGAATGCGTATCCAGGTACAGAAATGCACAGAACTATGATTATGATAAAAGATGAAGACCTTAAAAAACCATTTATTGTAGATATTAATAAAATACAAGCTAACACAAAAAACCAATACGATTTACCTTTCCATTATTTCGGACAAATTATATCAACTAGTTTCGATTATAAGATTCCAAATAAATTAAAAACTTTAGGTGATAAATATGGTTATCAGCATATTTGGAATGAGGCTAGTGGAAAAGCAAACGCAGAAAGCATTCAATTTACATGGTTAGACAACCGAAGATTTTACACCTTAACATCAGCAACTAATAAAAATGATGAGCTAATTTTAGCTAGAGTGGGCGCTAATGATCCTGAATTTAACCTACGAAAAGATCCTTCAATTATCATCAGAAAAAAGAATACACAAAATACAGTTTATGCTTCTATTATCGAATCTCATGGAACTTATGATCCTGTTAAAGAAGTAGCAGTTAATGCATATAGTAACTTTTCTAAAATTGAAGTAATACAGGACAATGCAAATTACACAGCGTTAAAAATACACTTTAAAGAAGGCAAAGAAAAAACAATTATACTATCTAATTTAGATAGTAGTCAAAGCAAAGAACATTCATTAAATATAAACAATAAGAATTATAGTTGGAAAGGTTCTTATTATTATAAATAAAAACAAATTAAAAAGTATGAAACGATTTAGCGAAAAGTATATCATTACAAAAGATATGGAATGGGAAAAACTTGGTGGAGGAGTATCAAGAAAATTCTTAGGGTATGATAATCAAATTATGATGGTTAGAGTAAAATTTGAAGAAGGTGCTTTAGGGTCTCCACATCAACATTTTCATACGCAGGCAACATTTTGTGTTTCTGGTAAATTTGAATTTGAAATAGATGGTGTTAAGCAAATAGTAGAAGCAGGAGATGGTGTTTATATTGAGCCAAACCTATTGCATAGTGCTGTATGTTTAGAAGAAGGAGAGTTAATAGACACTTTTAGCCCAGTTAGAGAAGATTTTTTAAGTGGTGATGGGGTATCTTATTTTGTCGATAAAGAGTCTTAATACATCACAGTATAAATTACAATTTATTTTGTAATCTTATAAGGTAAACAAAAGCCTAAGTTTCTTAAAATTTTAGGTGTTCTTAAGCTTAAAATTTTAAAAAGCGGGGCTTTTTTTTGTTTAAACTATAGGTAAAGCATTGCTTTAAGAAATATTTAACAAATTACTTTTCTAAGAAAAAAAATAAACATATATTTGGTAAACCAATTTGGTAAACCAATTTATCGGATGTAAACGATAAGAAAAGGTAAAATTTATTCCCTAAAATCAAACTAATTATTTTGATAAGAACTAAAGTCTTGTTGTTAAAACAGGCTTATTTAAATCAGTTAACTATGAATTTAAAAATTAAATCAGTATTCTTTTTATTGCTTTTTTTGTGTTCTGCTTTGCAGGCTCAAGAACAGGTGGTTTTAAAAGGAACTGTAACCTCACAAGCTGATGGAGAACCTATTTTGGGCGCGAGTGTTATGGTTGTAGGTACTACAAGAGGTACAAGTTCAGATTTTGACGGTAACTACATTTTAAAAGTAAAAAAAGGAGAAATTATTCAGTTTTCATATTTAGGCTTTAAGTCTAAAGTGATTACTTACAATGGTGAAAAAACATTAAACGTAGGCCTAGAGGGTGATACAAGTGTTTTAGATGAAATTGTAATTGTTGGTTATGGAGACCAAAAAAAGAAAACGGTTACCAGTGCTTTAACAAAAGTTACTGGAGAAGATCTTCAAAAACAATCTGTGGCAAGGGTTGAAGATGCCTTAAGAGGTAGGGTTGCAGGTTTAAGAATTCAAACTGTAGCTTCAGAAGCAGGTGGAGATCCAAAAATAACACTAAGAGGTCCTGGTTCTGTAACAGGTTCATCATCACCATTAATTGTGGTAGATGGTATTGTGTTGGGTACAGATGCAGATATTTTAGCGACTATAGATAATAATAATATTGAGTCTTTAAGTGTTTTAAAAGATGCTTCTTCTGTTGCTATTTACGGTTCTAGGGGTGCAAATGGTGTTATTTTAATAAATTTAAAGAAAGGTGTTGTTGGTAAAACTGTATTTTCGTACAACTCATTTACAGGGTATAAGTATGCTGATAATAATGATAATTTTAACACATCTATAGCAGATGAAAGATCTAGATTAAATGGTCTTAAAAGTACTGTAGATGCAATATCACCAACTAGTATCAACTACGACAGAATTACAGGAGATTATAACACAGCTTACGCAGAATTAGAAGCAATGGAATTTATAGCTTCTTTAGGTGGTGGAGAGAAAAATTGGCAAGATGAAGTTTTTGAAGGTGGTTTTATTCAAAGTCACTCATTTGCTGCAAGAGGTGGTACAGAATCAACAAGCTATTCTGCTTCTATTGGTTTTTTAGAAGATCAAGGTATTGCTTTAAAAGACAATTTTACAAAGTATAATGCTCGTGTAAAAATTGATAGCAAATCAAAAAACAAAAAAATTAAATATGGTGTAAATCTTCGTGTAAATTATAACGATCAAGAAAGATTACCATCAAGATTTACAGATCCTTTAAGACAAATGGGGCATGTGCCTTTGTATTTAAATGAAGATCATTTAGATTATGTAACACAGTTTTCTACAGCTGTTGGAACTTCAACTGATGCTGGTAAATTATTCGAAAATTTAGGGGTAGGTAGTTATGGTTTTTCTAGAGCTTTCGATCATGTTTTTACTATAGACCCTGCAAATCCAACCTCTATTTTAAGAGATCCTAATACAGGGTTGCCAGTAGTTAGTCCACTAACTTCTGGAGGTTTAACATTATCAACTACAAAAAATGTGCATCCATTAGTTCACTTTTTAGAAAGAGAGCGATTAAAAAAGAAATTAGCATTAAACGCATCGTCTTACATAGATTTTAAACTAGCAAAAGGACTGAATTTTAGACAGGTAATCTCTGGTGTTTTTAGACACAATAAATCAACTGAAGCAGATTTTTTATACGGTCAAGAAAATAGAGATCAAGAAGCGTATCGTTTAGAAAGAAGAGATGAGTTAAATCAGTACGCATTTGAATCTACTTTAAAATATAAGAGAGAGTTTGGGAAACATAATTTCAATTCGGTTTTAGGTTTTGAGTACACAGAAAGAAATTTCTATAGACAAGAATCTGAAGCGGTTGGTTATACCAATGATTTTAATGATAATATTGCTTTAGCAGATGGAGGAACAACATACACAGATAATGGTATGGATAAATTAGTTTCTTACTTTGGTAGGTTAGATTATAATTACGACGAAAAATATATTTTACAAGCCGTTATTCGTAGTGATGCAAGTACAAGATTTGGATCTAATTCAAGAACAGGTTACTTTCCTTCTGTAACAGCAGGTTGGGTAATGTCTAGCGAGAAATTTTTAGAAGACAGTGAATTTATTTCTTTCTTAAAACTAAGAGCAAGTTATGGTGTTTCTGGATCTAATGAAATATCAAATAATGTTTTTGAATCTTTATATAGATTCGAAGAATCATTCAGTACAGTAAGTTATAACAATACAACAGGTGTTAAAGGAATAACGTTAGCAAACCAAGCATTAGGTTGGGAAAAATTAATAGAATTCAACCCTGGTATAGATGCTACTTTTGGTAGAGGTTTAATAAATTTATCTGTAGATTATTATACAAGAACTAGTGAAGACTTACTACTTTTTGCACCAGTTGCAGCAACTTATGGTACAGACAATTGGTTACAGAATTTAGGTGAGGTTCAAAACTATGGTATGGAAATCGAATTAAATTCGAGAATAATATCTAAAGAAAACTTTAGATGGAGTGCTTCTGGGCAATTTTCATTCAATAGAAACGAAGTAAAAAGTTTAGGAAATAATGAGCAAATTATTTCTAGAATCGATCAAGATACAAGACCAACAGAATTTATAGCAAGAGTTGGGCAACCAATTACCTCTTTTTATGGTTGGGTATATGATAGAGAAATCCCTTTAGAGTGGGTAGATAATCCGTTTAATAGATTCAATAATGATTATGCAGATGTTTATGTAAAAGATTTAAATGGTGATGGAATTATTGATGGTGATGATAGAACAGAATTAGGGAGTCCTTATCCAGATTTTCAATGGGGGTTTAGCTCAGATTTTAATTTTTATGATTTTGATCTTTCTTTACAATTCCAAGGTTCTCATGGTGCTGAGGTTAGAGTTGCAGATTTAGATCAACTGTATTATGCAAGTGAATCTGCTGTAAACGAAGTTTCAAACTTTCCAGATAGAGATTTAACTGTGCATAGAAGATTTACAGATGACCATATTCAAGACGCTTCCTTTGTTGCATTAAGAAATGTAACCCTGGGTTATACGTTTCCAGAAGTAATCACATCAAAGTTAAAATGCAACAGTTTGCGTTTTTATGTAACAGGAGAAAACTTGTTATTCTTTACAGCTAAAGGATATGAAGGGTTTAATCCAGAAGCAGCTGGTCAAACTTCAAACAATGCAAATACACCTTTAACAGCAGGTTATCAAAGAGGAGATGGTCCAGTTGTTAAAACAGTATCAGCAGGAATTAACTTTCAATTTTAATTAATTATGAAAAATATATTAAAAAACAGTATCGTTTGTTTTTCTTTAATGACTTTATTGATAAGTTGTGAGGCAGAATTAGATCTAAGCAATCCAACTGCCCTTTCATTAGAAGAATTATTACAAACTGACGATGGTTTCATAGCCTTATCAAACGGAGTTTTAGATGCATATCAAAAAGTTCCAGCTAACGAGTTTTATTTAACAGAATTACGATCAGACAATTCTAGAGCAAATTCAGAAAACGGAAACTTCCCTTTGATTAGCTCTTATAACGTAGATCCTAATAATGGTGATGTAGCTACATATTATTCTAATAATATGCATACTATAAAACATGCAAATACTATAATAGATAATCGTTTTTTAGCACCAGAAAGTCAACAATATACAGTTGGTGAAGCTTATTTTATGAGAGCTTTATGTCATTTTAACTTAGTAAGGGCTTATCAAAATGTACCTTTTGTAGATAAAGTTTTAGACGTTACAGAGGGTGAAGCAGTTGATTATCCACAATTGCCAGAGGCAGAAGTGTATGAAAAAATTATAAACGATTTTAAAACATCAATTGCGTATTTAGATGGGGCAACACAAAATAGATATCGCCCTTCTAAAGGGGCAGCAATTTGTTTAGCAGCAAAAGCTTATTTAAGCCAACCTAACCCTAATTATATAGAGGCTGAGTTGTTATTAGCATCTGTTGTAGAAAATAATACCGCTTTTAATTACAGCTTAATGTACACAGATAGAGGTGCTGGGCAAACAGACGCAGAGTATAATTACAACTTAGTGTTAGATTTTGGACACGTTTTTGGAAACCAGTTTAATGGCCAGTTGTCTGATACAGATGGTACGCCTGATGGAAGTTGGGCAAATAGTTCTGGTTTAGAAATTAATAATGAGATAATATTTTCTATTCAGTACGATTTAGTGAGTAGTGATAACTACGCAACTAGTGATAGTGGTTTAGACGATCAAGTAGAAACAGATTCAGAATCTCATAGTTTTTCTATGACATTACAAGGGCCATCCAATGGAGTTAACATTGCAACCAATGAATTGTTAACGGTATTAACGCCAGAATTACAACCTGTACGTTTCTACACAACCTTAAATCCATTAGAGTATGGTGCGTATCTTGCTGACAATACAGTAGATGTGTTCAATACAAAATACCCAACAGATGGTGAAATTGGAGACAATGATTGGATAGTTTTAAGATATGCAGATGTGTTACTTTTATACGCAGAAGCAATTTTAGCTGGTGCAGATTCTACCACAGATACAAGAGCAATAAATGCATTTAACCAAGTAAGATTAAGAGCAGGTTTAGAAGAAGTTGCTAACCTAACCAAAGAAGATTTATTAGCTGAGAGAAGGTTAGAATTTGTTTATGAAAACCAACGTTTATATGATTTAATACGCTTTGGTGAAGCAGATAATGTTTTAAGCGAGTTCTCTACAGCCAACAGTTTAAATTATACAAGTGGAAAAAAATACCTACCCTTTCCACAAAGAGAAATGGATAATCTACCGAATTTTTACGACCAAAATGACGGATACTAAAATAGCCTAATTATGAAAAAATATTTAATCAATTTAAAATATATAGTGTTAGGGATATTTATATCGCTTAGCGCTTGTGTAGACGATAGTTTACCAGATGTTGGAGATTTAGAAGACTTTACAGGGCCAACCCCTTTCTATAGCTTTTCTGATGTATCCTCATCACAGTTTGATTGTAATGATGTAGAGATTTTTGCAAACTATGATTTTTACTTTCAAGCAGGATCAAATTTAGCCGTAAATGGTACACAATATCAGTGGGATATTACCCCTTCTGAAGGTTTAATGCTAATCAATAAAGATTTATCAGTTCTAAATCAATCTATTGATGCAGAATTGGCAGCTGTTAGAGCAATTGAAAACGAAATTGCAAAATTAGAGTTTAAAATTCCTTGTGAAGGCGATCCAGCTAAAAAGGCAGTTTTAGAAGCGCAATTAGCCGATTTTACAGCACAATTACAAGAAGTAAATGATAGCGTTTCAGATGAAACTCGTCAAAACGTTAGTAATTTAGAAGCACAAATAGCAGAATTACCAGCTGCAACACTACAAGATCAAGAATTAATCTTTTCTTTTCCAAATCCAGGAATTTATACTGTTGGGTTAACAGTTACAGATAATTTAGGAAAATCAGAAAGAACAGAAAAGTTAATTACCATTAATCAAGCAATACCAACTATTCCAGTTCCTGAAATTGGAGAACCTAGTTTCGAGGACAATAGTTTATTTGATGGTTCTGGTGATGGTAGAGATTCTTGGAGAGCACCAAGCAGTTCAAGATGGGGTTCTGTTTTTCAAATAAATACAGATAGCAATCCTGTAGATGCACCAAATTTACCAGATGGTAGACAAGCAGCTAAATTTCCTGCAGACGGATCTAGAACAGGATACCAAGAAATCGAAGTTACACCAGGTGCAACTTATGTGCTAACGTATTTTAGTGCTTTTGAAGAAGAAACTTATGGAGACTTAACAGTGTCTGTAGTAAAGTCAGGTTTAAATGATTTGGCAGAAGCGCAGTTAGAAGCTAACATTATTGCTTCAAGAACCGATGACAATGTAGGCAGAGTAGATAACGTTTTTAAGAAACATGCCATAACTTTTGAAGCAGGCGAAAATGAATCTGTAGTTATTTTACTAAGAGGTTCAGGTGTAGAGAGTAGGTTAGATGCCTTTGATATAACAGTTAAACAATAAATTGATGCTAAAATTTAATATCATGAATAAAATATCAATTAAAAAATATAAAACAAGTGTTTTAGCTGCACTAATATTAATTATCAGCTTTGTGTCTTGTATTGATAACGGTTATGAAGAATTTGTGCCACCAACAGGTAACATAAATGACATTCAACCAAGTACATTATTTACTACAAGTACAGATGCAGATAATAGTTTAACACTTATTTTTAGAAGTTATTCTACAGATGCAGTCTCTTATTTGTGGGATTTTGGAGATGGTAATACTTCAACAGAAGCTAATCCAAATTACACCTATGCTACTGGTGGTTTATATAGAGTTACATTAACTACTACAAGTTCAGATGGTTTAACAGCAACAACTTCTACAGATGTGGCACCAATTTTTATAGATTTTAGTTTTGAAGCAGTAGATTCTCAAGTAACATTCTCTAACGCTACTACAGGTGCAAGTGAGTTAGTTTGGGATTTTGGAGATGGTGATTCATTGGGTTGGTTGGCTGTAGACACAAGTTCAGATCCAGATTATAGTCCAGTACACACTTACAGAACAGCAGAAACTTTTGATGTTACTTTAACAGCAACTAATTTTTTAGGAAAAGAATATACTGTTACTAAAAAAGTGGAAGGTTTAGTATTATCTGCAGTGCCAGACTTTACGTTTACAACAACATCATTAACAGCTACGTTTACTGATGCATCATTACTGTCTAAAAATCATAGATGGGATTTTGGTGACGGAAACACATCAACAGAATTAAATCCAGTACATACTTATGCAGTTAGAGGTACTTATGATGTAACCTTAACTACAGAAAATGATGCAGGTGTAGAAAGAACTATAACTAAACCAGTGCCAGTTGGTGGTGTAGAAGCTACTTTTAAGGTAATTGTTTTAAATGGTACTGCCAACGATTGGACGAGTTCTACTGGAGATAATGCAGATGCTTGGGACATGACTCCAAATCCAACAATTAAAGACAACACAGGTACAGAAGTAGATAGTCCTTATAGACCTCTTTGGTATAATTCAGATTTAAACGCATACATAGATGCAACCTATTGTACTAATGAGCAACCAGGTTCTACAAGTGATGGTAATAAATTTGGGCCTAATGCAGGTGGTGGAAGAGGTGTAAAACTAAGTAATAGTTGTAGACGATTGTATCAAGTGGTTACTGTTGAACCAGGCGTAGAATATACATTTACTATAGATACAAGATCTGAAGCAGAAGGAATAAACACAGAAGTATTTATTTTAAATACAGAAATTACTACAGAAGTAGGTATTATGGATCATGTAGATGCATATTATGATATTACTAATGATTTTAATTCAAGTAAAAGTTCATCTAGTAATGATACCTTTACAACTACATCATTTACCTTTAAAGCATCAGCAAATAAAGCTGTTATTTATGTAAGATCATTAAAAGCAGTAGATAGTAGTAATGAAGTGTTTATAGATAATATAGATATTTTAACACCAGGATTCTAGTAAACAAGTATTTAAGCAAATTTTAATTCTTAAAATTCTATAAAATAAATATTTATCTTTGTATAATTTATTTAACCAAACCTAATTATGAAGTTAGAGATACTTACAAAGTCAGATAATTCAGTAATTCAAAAAGATATTATTTCTAAAATAAGAGACTTAATAAACTTTAAGAACTTAGAGCCAGGTGATAAATTACCTTCTGAAAGAATGCTGTCAGATAAATTTCAAGTAACTCGAAGCAATGTTAGAGAGGCAATTCAAAAGTTAGAATTTTATGGGTTATTAAAATCAATACCCCAAAGTGGTACCTTCGTAGCAAATATTGGGGTTATAGCCATGAATGGTATGATTGAGGATATTTTAAGGTTAGAAGATCCTGATTTTAGATCCTTAGTAGAAACAAGAATTTTATTAGAATTAAAAACAGTAAGACTTGCAGCAACAAGGAGAACTCTAGATGATTTAGAAAAGATGAGAGAAGCCATGGAAGCTTATGAAAGTAAGGTGTTAAATGGTAAAGATGCAGTTCAAGAAGATTTATTATTTCATCTTGCAATAGCAAAAGCTTCTGGTAACAGTACTATGAATACGTTTATGTTAATCATTACACCAGAAATTATCATCAATTTTCAGAAACATCATATATGTGATGCTGATTTATCTCACAGAGGTATTGCAGATCATAGAGCAATATTTAATGCAATTGAAAAACAAAATCCGCAGTTAGCAAAACAAAAAATGAAGGATCATTTTAAAGAGCTTTACAACTATTGCTATAATATAGAGTAGATTTTAAAAAAACAGTAAACAACTTATTTATTTTCCATTATAAAAAATTTAAAAAAAATATTTTTTTAAATAGTAGAATTTAATTTGAATGTATTAAATTTGGTAAACCAAACTGGTAAACCAAAAATATATAAATCTTTAGATAGTAATAGTATGAAAATTAAAGGATTAAGATGGTTTATTATTGGGCTTATATTTATAGCTACAGTAATTAATTATATCGATAGAAGTGCTCTAGCAATTATGTGGGGTAGTAATGATCAACCAAATTCGATTTCTGGTTCATTAGATCTTACAAAAAGCGATTATGGGTTAATATTAAATATCTTCATGGTATTTTATGCACTTGGTCAATTATTTTCAGGAAAACTTTTTGATAAAGTAGGTACTAGAATTGGTTACGTAATCAGTATTGGTGTTTGGGGTTTGTCTTCATTTTTACATTCAACAGTACGCGGTCTTGTAGGGCTTACTTTCTTTAGAAGTACACTAGGTCTTTCAGAAGCGGGTAACTGGCCTGGAGGTGTTAAGAGTAATGCAGAATGGTTTCCTATTAAAGAACGCGCTATTGCTCAAGGGTTATTTAACGCAGGTGCATCAATAGGTTCTGTAATTGCACCACCATTTATTGCAACTCTATTTGTTGCTTATGGATGGAGAACTACTTTTATGGTAGTAGGTTCTTTTGGTTTAATCTGGATTATTCCATGGTTATTGATTAATAAAGCTGGCCCAAAGAAACACCCTTGGATTACTGCTGAAGAACAAAAATATATTTTAGAAGGTCAAAGTAAAGCAGATCAAGCTGCTACAGAAGAAACGAAAGGTCTAACGCTTAAACAAATCTTATCGCATAAAGAATCATGGGCCATAGTTGTTGGACGATTTTTCTTAGAACCAATTTGGTGGTTGTTTGTAGGATGGATGCCATTATACCTAGCAGATGTGTATGGTTTTAATGTAAAGGAAGTAGGTATGTTTGCATGGGTGCCTTATGTAGGTGCAGCATTAGGTAGTATTGCTGGTGGTTTTGTTTCTGGTAGAATAATAGCGAAAACAAACTCTATTGATAAAGGAAGAAAGTTAACCATATTAATAGGTGGTGTAATTATGTTTTTAGGTTTGGTTGCTACAGTTATGTTTGGCGATTCTCCAGAACGTTTTGTAGCCATAGTGTTCTTTGTATTATTTGGTTTCCAATTTGCTATCGGAAATGTTCAAACATTACCTAGTGATTTATTTAGTGGTAAATCTGTAGGTTCATTAGCTGGTTTAGCTGGTATGATCGGTGTTTTTTCTGTAATATTAATGAACTTTTTAGTGCCAATTATACAAGAAAACTTTTCATACACGCCAATTTTTGTTGCAATAGCTGCATTTGTACCATTAGGATTAGGAGCAATCTATTATTTTGCAAGAGAAATTAAATCAGTAGAAGATTAAAAGTAACAAATAACAATAAGTAAAAATAAGTAAAAATGAGTACATTAAAAGATAAAGTAGCAGTAGTTACAGGAGCTACAGGAGGTATAGGATTCGAGGTTGCAAAAAGATTAGGTCAAGATGGGTATACAGTAGTTTTAAACGGAATAGAAGATGAAGCAGGGGCTCAAAGAGTAGAGGAGTTAGCATCAGCAGGGATTACAGCAGAATATTATGGTTTTGATGTTACTAAAGAAGAAGAAGTAACAGCCAATATCAATGCAATCGGAGCAAAGTATGGCAAGATAGATGTTTTGGTAAACAATGCAGGAGGTTTAGGAGGCAGATCTAGATTTGAAGAAATGACCACAGATTTTTACAGATTTGTAATGGCATTAAATTTAGATTCGGTATTTTTTGCATCACGCGCATCAATTCCATTTTTAAAGAAAGGAGAAAATGCTACCATTATCAACTATACATCAAATGCAGGTTGGAATGCAGGAGGCCCAGGAGCAGGTATTTATGGGACATCAAAAGCAGGAGTTCATGCCATAACCAGAGCATTAGCAAAAGACTTGGCTGAATATAACATTAGAGTAAATGCAGTATCACCAGGAACGATTGATACTCCATTCCACGCACAAATAAAATCAACCAAGCCAGAAGTATTTGCATCTTGGAAAAACAATATCATGTTAGGAAGATTAGGACAGCCAGAAGAGGTTGCTTCAGTAGTATCATTTTTAGCAAGTAAAGACGCTGCTTTTATTACAGCAGAAACCATTCAAATTGGTGGTGGTCAAGCATTAGGAATTTAGTAATTTTTATTTTTTTGATTAATAACTGTAACTGTCTTGCATTTTTGCAAGGCAGTTTTTTTGGCTCACTAAATTAGCTTTTACAATCCTCATTTATGTCTTAATTCGTTTATTATTATCAACTTTTAAATTTTATTTATACAACGAATCCCATTATAGGCCTCAAAAATTATCTACTTCATTATTTAAATCATAAAATATTAAGAAATAATTAACTTAAAATTTTTATAATTTAAATTATGTACATATATTTGGTCAACCAAATTGGTAAACCAGTTTGGTAATCCAAATAAACTAAATAAAATAAGCGCTGCGTATGATTATAAATTTGAATTAATTATAAACACAAAGGGTAGGCTGCAACCTATCCTTTTCTAAAAACTTAATCTGAAAAAAAATTACAATCAATTACATAATTCTCAAACAAGTAATTAAAGAAAAAAATTATAAATACAACTTTATAATATCTTCAATTATTTTTTTGTGTTATGCTATAATTAAAAGTTCACTAAAAATAAGTGAATTCCATTTTAAACATAAAATAATATTATGAAACAAAAATTAAGAATAACATTATTATTGGTAATGTTAGTAAACATTTGTCTTTATGCACAAGACAGTTATACCTTAAAAGGTACTGTTACTTCTGAGGCAGATAAGCAATCTCTTCCAGGAGTATCCATAATTAAAGAAGGTACAACACAAGGAACAGAGACAGACTTTGATGGAAATTTTTCTATTCAAGTAAAAAACGGAGATGTTTTAGTATTTTCTTATTTAGGATATGCACAAAAATCTATCTCTATTACAAACCAAAAAACTTTGACAGTAACTTTAGCAGAAGATGCTAGCGAGTTAGATGAAATCGTTGTAGTTGGTTATGGAACTCGTAAAAAATCACAAATTTCTGGAGCAGTTGCCAAACTTGGTGGGGCAGAAGTAGCAGCAGTGCAAACAGCTCGTGTAGATGAAGCTTTAGCAGGTAAATTATCAGGGGTTTTAATTCAAAATCAAGATGGTTCTCCAGGTGCTGCGCCTAAAATTCAAATTAGAGCAGCTTCATCAATTTCAGGAGCTTCTAATCCTTTAATTGTTGTAGATGGTTTTCCTATTTCAGGAGGTATAGAAACTGTAAATCCAAATGATATTCAAAGTTTAGAAGTTTTAAAAGATGCTGCTTCTGCTGCAATTTATGGTTCTAGGGGTGCAAATGGAGTTATCTTAGTAACTACTAAAAAAGGAAAGTCTGGTAAAACTACATTTAGCTATAATGCTTATACTAGTACATCTAGCAAATACAGAGATAATATTTTAATGTCAGGTCCAGAATGGGCAGCACATTCAAGAGAGCAAATCGCTGCAGGAAACTGGACAAGTACTGTAAATTTACAAGATCCAGCTTTTTTAGAGTACAGATTAAGCGCATATGAAAACTCTCCAGGAGCAATAAGTCCAGAAGATTGGCTTTTCCAAACAGGTGGTATACAAGCTCATGACTTTAGTATGAGTGGTGGTACAGAAGATGCTAAGTTTTTTGCATCTGTTGGTTACCAAAATGCAGAAGGTGTTGTAATTACACAAGGTTTTGAAAGATTAAATGCACGTTTAAATATTGATGCAAATTTAGGAGACAAATTAAAAGCTGGTTTAAGTTTTAACGGTTTCGTATCAGATAGAGATATTTTAGGACACGACATGAGAGATTTATTAAGATCTTATGGTGTACATTCTATTTATCATACAGAAGAGTCTATTGCGTTTGTACAACAATTAGATCAACAAGCTCAAAGTCTAGGACTAACTGGTTTTGATAACGGGTATAGAGGTTCAGGTTATGAAGCTAATAGTATCTATAATTTAGAGCCAGGTATGGCTGCACAAGATTGGCATTATGGTAGAGCTAACAATGGTATTGGTGGTTCTGGTGATGCAGGTCCTGCTGCTAAACTTGATAACGTAGAAAGCTGGCAAAAAACTTTCTTCGGAAACGTTAGTGGTTATTTACAATACAGCATCATTGAAGGTCTAAACCTAAAAACAGTTTTAGGTGGAGATATGAGAGATACACAAACCTATTCTCACAGATTATTAGGTTATGATTCAAGAGCAAGAGATTCTCAAACTTTTATGGATCAAGCAGATTTAAAAGTATCATCTGTATTAAGTGAAACTACTTTAAGCTACGCTACTAAAATCGGTAAACATGATATTTCTGCTGTAGCTGGTGTAGAATTTCAAACTACAAAATTTATCGGTACAAGATTAGATGGTTCTAATGTGCCAGATGAGGCTATTACAAACTTTGAATTATTTGATCCTGCTAACATTATTGTTTCTGAAACAGATGAAACTAGAGTTAGAGAAAGTGTATTTGGTAGAATCAATTATGCTTTTGATGATCGTTTCTTACTTTCTGCTTCTATCAGAAGAGATGGTGACTCACGTTTTGGTGCAAACCAAAGATATGAAACTTTTCCAGCTGTATCTTTAGGTTGGAATGTACATAACGAATCTTTTTTACAAGAAAACGAATTATTAAGTAAATTAAAACTTAGATTTAGTACAGGTTCTTTAGGTACAACATCTTTCTTAGGTTCTTACGATTCATTAAGTTTATTAAACAGTTACCCAACAGCTGATGGTTTAGGTTTTTTAATTCCTGATAATTCACCAAATCCAGATTTAACATGGCAAACAAATACAGAAACAAACTTTGGTGTTGATTTCGGATTTTTAAACAATCGTTTTACTTTGGGCGTAGATTACTATACTTCTAATATCGAAGATATTTTAATTAATCAAGCACAATCTGAAATTTTGGGTAATCCAACTTCTATCTTAAATGTAGGTGATGTAAAAAGTTCTGGTTTAGAATTAGAATTTAATGGAAGTTTGTTAAACAAAGCAGATTTCTCTTGGAATATGTCAGCAAACTTGTCTACTGTTAATACAGAAATTACAGATTTAGGAAGCGTTACAGAATTATCTCGTCAAATTTTTGGAACTAGTGGTAGAGGACCAGTATTTAGAAATTATGTAGGAGGAAACATTGGTGAAATGTGGGGATTAGAAACTATTGGTGATGTTGAAATGGAATATTTAGCTGATGGTACTAGACATCCAAACAATCAAAGTGGTGAATCTTATGTAGTTGATCAAAATGGTGATGGTGTTATTGATAGAACTAAAACAGTAGAAGAAGGAGGAGATTTAGTAAAAATCGGTCAAAATACACCAGATTTCTATTGGGGTATGTCTCATAACTTTAGATATAAAGAATTTGATATGTCTCTACAAGTTCAAGGTTCTCATGGAGCAGAGGTTTATAATATAGACCCTCTTTACTACGGTTCTCAGTGGGGTGGTAGATTAGATTATGCGCGTTTAGATGCAAATAGTGATGGTATCGCAGATCATAATGGAGAGTTTTATGAAAGAAATAGAAACCAAACAGATGCTATGATTCAAGATGCTTCTTATATAGCCTTAAGAAATATTACCATTGGTTATTCACTTAAAAGTGATGTAGCTAGTAAAATAGGATTTAGTTCTATTAGAGTTTATGGAGCCGCAACTAACTTACTTTACATAATGGGAGATGATTATACATCATATAACCCAGAAGGTGTTAATACAACTGCCCCTACACTTTACGGAGCACAAGTTGGTGCTAGTCCAGTGGTTAGAAGTTTTACCTTAGGATTAAACGTTAACTTTTAAATAAAATAAAAATGAAAAAAATATATATCATAGTAGCATCGTTATTTTTTATAACGGCATGTTCACCAGACTTAGATCAATCTCCGTCTAATATAGCTAATGCAGATTCTTTAACAGATTTTGAAGGAGTTTTAAATGCAGCTTATTACTATCAATTAGGTAGTGTTACTCCACTAGCAGTAATGGCAGATTTTAGAGCAGACAATGCATTTATGTTTGAAGCACCTTATACAGAGTTTGACGTTTTTACAAGTAATTTAATTACTATGGACGAGCAATTTTTTAGACCTTTATATGCTCAAATGTATAAATCAATATTAAGTGCAAACAATGTTATTGAAAATTCATCTGATGCTACACAAGTTGCAGAAGCAAAATTTTTAAGAGCGTTATCTTATTTTAAATTAGTAAAATCTTTTGGTGATGTAGGGGTTAATTTATCAGCTACTCCAAGTCTTATAGATGCTTCTATATTAGTAAGACAACCAGCTTCAGATGTGTATAACAATGTAATTATACCAGATTTACAAGATGCAATCTCAGGCTTAACTGTATCAGTAGCTTATGGTAGAGCTTCTAAATTGGCAGCACAAAGCTTATTAGGTAAAGTGTATGCAGCATCAGGTAATTTTGCAAGTGCAGAATCAACTCTTGCTACTGTTGTAAATGGGGCAGCTGCTGCAGGTGTAAGCTTAGTAGATGATTATAGCGAGATTTTTGGAGCAGAACATGAAGTTGAAAATTCTGAAATTATTTACTCAACTCAAATTTCAAGTAGTGTTGTAGATGAATATTCATTTGGTTCAGATTTTTGGAACTGGTTTGTTGGTGATGATTCAAAATCAGATTTTCCTGTAGATGCAGATTTAGTTGCAGCATTTGATGCAAGCGATGCAACAGGTGCTACAGATTTAAGAAGAGCAGTAACACTTAGCGCAGATGGTAAAACTGCTATTAAATTCCCAAAAGAAGGGGGCTTAGGTGGAGAACATGACTGGATTGAGATAAGATTAGCAGATGTTATTTTATTATATGCAGAGGCATTAAATGAAAATGGAAATACTGCTGGTGCTTTAACGCAATTAAATAAAATCAGAAATAGAGCTGGTTTAGCAAATTCTACAGCAACGACTCAAGCAGAAGTTAAAACTGCAATTTTAAATGAAAGAAGATTAGAGTTGGCTTTTGAAGGGCACAGATGGTTCGATTTAGTTAGAACAAATTCTGTTAATTCAGAAATGGGAGAAAATGTAAATCCTAACTATTATGTATTTCCAATTCCAGTTTCGGAGATACTAGCAACTGATGGAGTAATTACACAAAATCCAGGATACTAGTTAATTTAAATAAATTTTGTTACAGAATGCTGGTATCCTAAAAATATACCAGCATTTTTGTTTAAAATTACCAATAGAAATATATAAAAACAATGAGTACATTAAAAGATAAAGTAGCAGTAGTTACAGGAGCTACAGGAGGTATAGGATTCGAGGTTGCAAAAAGATTAGGTCAAGATGGGTATACAGTAGTTTTAAACGGAATAGAAGATGAGGCAGGGGCTCAAAGAGTAGAGGAGTTAGCATCAGCAGGTATTACAGCAGAATATTATGGTTTTGATGTTACTAAAGAAGAAGAAGTAACAGCCAATATCAATGCAATCGGAGCAAAGTATGGCAAGATAGATGTTTTGGTAAACAATGCAGGAGGTTTAGGAGGCAGATCTAGATTTGAAGAAATGACCACAGATTTTTACAGATTTGTAATGGCATTAAATTTAGATTCGGTATTTTTTGCATCACGCGCAGCAATTCCATTTTTAAAGAAAGGAGAAAACGCTACCATTATCAACTATACATCAAATGCAGGTTGGAATGCAGGAGGCCCAGGAGCAGGTATTTATGGGACATCAAAAGCAGGGGTTCATGCCATAACCAGAGCATTAGCAAAAGACTTGGCTGAATATAACATTAGAGTAAATGCAGTATCACCAGGAACGATTGATACTCCATTCCACGCACAAATAAAATCAACCAAGCCAGAAGTATTTGCATCTTGGAAAAACAATATCATGTTAGGAAGATTAGGACAGCCAGAAGAGGTTGCTTCAGTAGTATCATTTTTAGCAAGTAAAGACGCTGCTTTTATCACAGCAGAAACCATTCAAATTGGTGGTGGTCAAGCATTAGGAATTTAAGATTCTTTTTTATTATTATTGAATGTTAAGCTGTTTTGTAAATCTTACAAAGCAGCTTTTTTTTTGTAAAATCTAGTCTTTTATAGTGATTTCTTGCTGAATTTCGTTTCCAAAATTATCTACAACTGTTAACGTATACGCGCCTGTTTGGGGTGTTATTGCAAAGTGATGCATTTCTTTGGTGGTCCCTAGAAATTTGCTATTTGCATACCAATACAAAATAGCTTCTGAATTGGAATGTGCGACTTTTAAAATGAGTTCATTTTTTTTGCCATCAAAATCTTTAGGTAAAAAAATGGTACTTTTTTCTGTCGGATATAAAAACTTCATCGCGTTTTTTACATCACCCAAACAATCCTCTCTAAACTTGGGTAAACTTTTATAAAAAGGATGTTGTTTTTTGTAATAATATTCCATTAATGGAGGTAAGGTAAACCAAGATTTTTGCTTAATATTCTCTAAATCCTCGCAAGAAGTATTTACTTGATAATTCTGAGAAACATCAACATTAACCATAATATGATAAGGACAAGGTGCTGTTTGTAAACCTGCATTTTGAATGAATTCTTGATGTTTTACCTCACAAATTTCTGTAGCTCTGTAGCCACTTTTTGTACAAATGTCAACTTTGGGCATTTCGTCAAATGGTTTCTCAAACCATTTTGAAGTAGGTAATTTATCAAACACATCAAATAAAATAGGCCCAGCAGTTTGAACACCTACCAAACCCGGTCTTCCTTCTCCATCTGCATTGCCCACCCAAACTCCAACTACGTAATCTTTTGTTGTGCCAATTGCCCAAGCATCTCTAAAACCAAAACTGGTGCCTGTTTTCCAAGCAATTTGTTTAGAGGAATCGAAAAATTCCCAATTTTGCTCAGTATCTGGCCTATTTACATCCTTTAAACTCTCAAAAGTGAGGTAAATGGAAGCTGCATCAAAAATTGTTTTTTCTTTAGATTCTTTGCCAAAATCGATAATTGCATCACTATAAAAAGTAGGCGCTACAAACTCGTTGGTAAAGTATCTACTTGAGGTTTCTGTATAATGATTTACGGTTGATGCTAAAGATGCGTAGCTTTTACATAAATCCCACAAATTACTTTCTGCACCACCTAAAGCCAAGGTTAAACCATAATGATTGGGGTTCTTTTTAATGTTTCTCAATGCTAATTGTTGTAAATAATGATGGAATTTTTCCAAACCAAAATCTTTCAATAATCTTACAGTGGGCACGTTTAAAGATTTTGATAATGCCAATTTTGCAGAAATGGCACCAGCATATTTTTTGTCGAAATTTTCTGGTTGATAACTGCCATAATTCGTAGGTATATCAGCTACTAAAGTATTGGGTAATAATTCGCCTTGATCTAACATGGCTGCATATAAAAAAGGTTTTAAAATACTGCCTGTACTTCTAGGTTTGTCAATAATATCAACACTTTTTTGATGTTTTGCTGTGGTTGGAGAATTCCCAATATAACTCAGTACTTTTCTTGTTTTTACATCTAAAACTAGCACAGCAATATTATGAATTCCGTTTTTAGACAATTGATTATAATGATTTTTAACAACGGCATTGGTTTGATATTGTAACTTTTTATCAATAGTAGTTTTTACAAATTCGCCTTTTTTCTCTTTGTTGATTTTTTGCAATAAATGAGAAGCAATTTGTGGTAATGGATACGGTTTTTGAGGCAAATCTTCTAAAATTGATAACTGATAGGTTAAGGAATCAATGACGTTTTTGGTCAACAATTTTTTTAATAATCGATTTCTTTTTACTAATAATTTTTGTTGATTTTTTCCTGGATAAATCAATTTAGGCGCATTTGGTAAAACTGCTAACGTTGCAGATTCTGCCCAAGACAACTCTGTAGCTTGTCGATTAAAAAAACGCCAAGAAGCAGCATCTAAACCCACAACATTTCCACCAAAAGGTGCATTGCTACTCCAAAAAGCAAGAATCTCTTCTTTGCTTGCCCTAAACTCTAATCTTGATGCTAAAATGAGTTCTTTCAATTTTTCAAAATAGGTTCTTGGTCTGTCATTTCTACTTAATCTGATGACTTGTTGTGTTAGTGTGCTTCCACCTCTAACTACTTTACCTGCTTTTATATTTTGTCTTAGCGCATTAAACATCGATACCGGATTAAAGCCTGGATGATTGTAAAAATGTTCGTCTTCAAACTGAACTAAACAGGTTTTAAATTTTTGTGGAACGCTGTCATTATGAGGAAATCGCCATTGCCCATCAGCAGCAATTAATGCGCCTAACAGTTCGCCTTTATTGCTTGTAATTACAGTTGATGTGGGTTTTGTAAATAGTTTTTTTGGCAAACAAAATGTATAGAACATCAACAGTATAATAAGAAGTATTGTTTTCTTTTTGTGTTTCTCCTGCCAAGTTTTTAAAACCTTGTAGGTATAGCTATTTAACTTCTCTTTTTTCAATTTATTTTTTTAGAATAAAACTCGATTGTACAATTATACCTACAAGGTCTTGGAGACCTTGCAGGATGAACTAATAAATTATTGATTTACTTTACAAACTCAATCCAACGTCCTTTTGTTCTTACCAAATAATCGTTATCATACATGGCTTCTACTTGTACACCTGGCAAATAATATTTTCCTAAGTAGGCTGCATTTAAGAGCACTGTAAAGGTTTTCACTTCTGCAGAACTTCTGCTTTTATTTAAATCGAAATAGAAATTTACACGATCGTCTCGAATATCTGTATAACGTGCTTCGCTTTTTGCTGTAGTTCCAAAATCGGTGAAACGCGTATTTACAATTTCCCATCCTGAAGGAAAAATCTGCGTTAACGCAATATCTTTAATTTCTTGATTTTTTGGGTTGCTTACGCTTATTTTTGCCACAAAATCTTGTCCTTGTTTTAAGCTGTTGATATCAATTTTGTTTCCTTTTAAATCCCCATAATTAACAGATACATTAAAACCTCTACTTTCCGAAATTTCATCCCCCAAAGGCAATTTCCCTGAATTGATAATTCTTGCAAAAACAACATTGCTTTCATTATTTTTTATGGTGATGGAATTTGCGCCTTCTTTCAAATCAATAGTTCTTTGCACCATAGCACTTGAGGTTTGTATGGTTTCCTTATTTCCTTTTTGAGTGAAATCTATATTAATTGCTTTTCCTCCATTTTTCACCACCATTTTACCAATGGCTAACAAACTATAAGCTGTAGATTGTGTGCTCATCCAGCGATTGCCAGATAAATCTTTTGCAATACTTTTTGCCACATCTTTTACTTCACTGCTATTTGTAAGCAACATTGTTTCTAAGGCCATTGCTCTGTTTCTGGTTTCAGATCCGTAATTGTAATAACTGTATCCTGAGAAGTTTAAGTCGGCTTTCCCCATAATTTCGTCAGCAGCTTCTTTTTGCCCAACTAAAGAGTAGGTTGCTGCTAATCTCCATTTTGCTTCGTTAGAAATTGATGTAAATTCTCGCAAACGATTCATTGCAGATAAATCTGGACTCCCAGCCAAAGCCAAGGTATACAATCTGTAAGCTTGGGCTAAATCTCTTGAATAGCTGTTGTAAGATGGTCGCCAATTTCTAGCAGCTTCTTTTTGATATTTGATAAAGTTATTCTTAAAAGTAAGTGGCAACACAAAACCTTTTCGTTCAGCTTCTAACATAAAATGCCCTGCATACGTTGTTCCCCAATCACTAATATAGCTTTCGCCCAACCAATAACTTAAACCGCCATTTGCTTTTTGAAAATTACCCAAACGTGCAATGCCTTTTTCTATATTTCTTTGGATTTCTGTTTTCTTATCCGAAGACAAATCAAACAAATCTGATAAAAATAATTGTGGAAAAACACTTGATGTGGTTTGCTCTACGCAGCCATGTGGATATTGAATTAAGTAGGCTAATCTCCCAGAAAAATTGATATTCGGAATGGTTGACAACTCTAAAATTGCTGTATTTGAACCTTTAACACCGAATGTTGTAAAGTTGAGGACTTTGGTTTGATTCGCTTCTATATTATCGTCAATTACTTTGGATGTTATTGTGTTTGGATTTACCACATCTAACTCCACTTTATAAGTCGATTTTTCACCAGCTCCAGTGGCAACAACTTCAACTGTGTTGATTCCTTTTCCGTTCAAAACATCCAACTCAAAATACACCATTTTTTCATCGGGTTTTTCAAAATTGATGTTTTGCGTTTTGTTTCCAATTACTTGAATTCCATCTGAAGTAATTACTTGAACAGTTACGTTCTTTACTTTTTTATCCATCGCAAAAACAGAAATTGGCAAGGTTACTTTTTCTTTTGGAGATAATTTTCTTGGCAAGGTGGCTAACACCATTAATGGTTTTTTAACGGGTGTTGCTTTTTCTGTGTTTCCAAACGCTTCTGTATTTACATCACCTGCAACTACCATCGTTCTTACAGAACCAATATAATTGGGCAAGGTAATTTTATGAGAAGCTGTATTGCCAGATTCTAATTCAAAAGGGCCTAAAAACTTTACTACAGGTTTAAATCTGTTTGCTTTTTGGTTTTTCCCTTTGGCCAAACTTCCATCTCCACCAATGGCATAAACTTGATCTATACTTCCTGAATATGCACCAATTACATCATCAAAAATATCCCAAGTTTTTACACCTAAAGCTTCTCTTGCATAAAACGTATGATACGCATTTGGTGTTTTAAAACGTGTTAAATCTAACAAACCTTCTTCAACTACTGCCAAAGTATAGGTCATTGCTTTGTTGTTTTCTTCGGATATTTTTACTGTAAATTCTTTTTCTGGTTGCAATTCATCTGGCATCGAAATTTGAGGGGTTAACTTGGTAGTTGCATCTTCTACAAAAATCGGAATTACCCCAAACAAACGAATTGGCAAATCGTTTTCTGTAACTTGATGTGGCTGCAATAGAGAAATATTTACAAACACGTTTGGTGTCATATTCTTAGTAATCGGAATTTCTACAGAAGTGGTTCCTTTTTGTGTTTTTACCCATTTGGTTTCCAATACTTTTGTACCATTTTCTATACTGATTAATGCTCGCCCTTCAGAACCAGAAGGAAAGGTAATTTTAGCAGTTTCGCCCACAATATACCTTTCTTTATCTGCAGAAAACACCAACATTTTTGCAGCTTCTTTATCGCCAGAAGTAGAATTTTGCCACCAATTTTTATAAAAGTACGCAGTTCTTCCTGTTGCGTGGCCACTTTTTTTATCGATTACTTTTATTAAAAATCGCCCTCTATTTCTTTCTGGAATATTGAGTTTAAAACTTCCTTTTCCGTTTGCATTTGTAGTTACTTTTAGCGTTTTATACCTGTCTTGATAACTGCTAGAACTGTATCTCGATAAATTGTCTGAAGACGAACTCCACCACCAACGCCATTTAATTTGATATACCTCAACTTCTAAGGTTCTATTAGGCACTGTGTTTCCTTTTTCATCTACAGAAACAACCTGAAAAGTTTGATTTTCATCGGTATAAAAAGAACCATACTTGTTTCCTTCTGGTGATTTTAATCCTACAAAACTACTGAAAGGCGCATATTTTTTGGTGAAGGCATCAATGGAAAAATCGCCTCCATTTTCAAAAGCTCTTACCAAAAATTGTACTTTTAACATTCCTGGTGCATTCTTACTTACTTTTAAATCGTTGTTGATATTTGCAATTCCGTTTTCATTTAATTTACCTTCAAAAATGTTGATTTCTTCAGTTGAAAATGATCTTGATGGATCCGTAAAAACATAATCTTTGTATTTTTTAAAACTGTAATTCGTAGATGAAACTTTAGCTTTAATTTCTGCTTTTAAGTTTTTGGCAGGTGTTCCATGCAACCATTTTACATCTAAAGTTCCATTTATTTTTTTGGTACTGGTTAGAATTTCATCATCAAAATCAACCTTAATTTTAAGTCGATTTGGTTTTACAGTTTCAACTTTTAGGTTTTTATAAAATTTTACACCTCCTACAGAAACTTTTGCACGATAATTACCAGTTTGTGCTTCTTGATTGGTGGTTACTGTAAATTTGTAAAAATTATTGACATTTTCTGTGGTTACTTTTTTATAAATCAACTTTCCACTTGGGTTGGTAACCTCTAGTTTTATAGGATGATTTTCGGGCAATTTATTATCAGCATCATTTAATACAAAAGTTAAATGAATGGCATCTCCAGGTCTCCAAACACCACGTTCTCCATAGATATATCCTTTTAACCCTTTTTGAGTTTTGCTCCCAGAAACATCGAACTTACTTAACGACAGTGAGTTGCCATCAAATAATTTAATATAGCCTTTATGAACGCCTTTTGAAGCAATAGCAAACGCTGCATTTTTTGGAGAATTGATAGTTACAATTCCCTCTGAATTTGTTTTTCCTGAAGCAATTTCTTGCTGCTGAAAATTGTATAATTTTATGATTGCATCAGCTTCTACATTGGTGTCTACAATATTGGTAATGGCAAAGAAATAATTATTATCGGTTCCTTTTTTAGCGATGATTCCTAAATTAGACGCCAATAAATTTTGTGCAATCATTCTGTTTTCCTTGTAGTAAGCATCATTACAAGGATTGTCTCTTTCTCGCCAATTATAGCTGTAATTTTTATATTGATAGAGTTCATTATCCCAATACAATTCTTCTTTGGCTTCTTCATCTTCAATGTCACTAAAATCCTCATATTCATCTTCAAAATCATTGGATTCTTCTGATATAGCATTGTCTTGAGAACAGTTATAAAGTGTCTGACTTTTATTAAAACTTAGTTCAACTCTGTAAATTGCACCAGGTTCTGTAGCCACCATTTTTGAGATATCTATGCTATACGCTTTCCATTTTTGATAATAGTTTGCTTCATTTTTAATAAGCGTAATTTGCTGTTTTGCAACTCTTCTACCTACTCTTTTAATTTCGTACTGATTATTAGTGTTGATGTTATTTTCTTGCAAAAACTGCAAAACATTATCTTCATAAATTTTAATGATTCTAACAGTAACTTCTTTCACATTAATAGCTTCGAAGTTATAGGTCAATTCATTTGAATTTGGCAAGATCGTTCCTTTAGAAATTGCCCGAATTTGTGGTTTCTTTTGCTGAAAAGTGATGACTTCTTTAAAAGTTTCTTTGAGTTTATAATTATCGGTATTTTTTATACCAGGGAAAACTGAAACTGTGCAATTACCCTGAAACTTTTTATCGGAAAATACCTTTAATTGATTTCCGTTGATGATAAATCTAGGGTTTTTTACATTTTGAATAGTCACCAAACCTCTAAGTCTTTGCTGTTTTTTTAACGCATCAGAAAAGTTGATAGAAATGTATTGCTCGTTTGCGTTTACCACATTTACGCTAATCACTTTAAAATTATTTTTACCGGGAATTAAAATTTCTTTTTCTCCAGTATTATCTGCATGAATCACATTTCCATTCCATTTTACTTGTAATTTACTATCATTTATAAAACGCTGAATACTATCGATTTTGAATTCGAATACTTTTGATTTCTGATAAGAATCGTTCCAAACGATATTTTTTGGGGTCCCTTTTTGTGATGCATCAAGCATTTTTTTGGCATCACTTAAAGTAATGATATCTGCAGATTTTAGTTCACCAGCAATGTATTGATATTCTTTAGAGTAAGATTGTAAAGGTTTTGTTTGAATTGAAAAATTAGGTGTAATTGTTTTGAATTGAAAAGTATATTCTTTGAATTCTTTAGGAATATCATTATAAATATCACCCAATTTTACTACTACTGTATATTCAGTGTCTGCTTTTAAATCTTCATTGGGGATAAACATAAAAGCGTGATTGCTAGCTGTTTTTATAGTGCCTTTTACATAAGGTTGTATAGAAATCAGGTTATCTGTAATTTCTTGGTTGGCTATCCAACCTTCTACATCTTTGCTAAGACTGATATCAATGCTTTCTGTAACAGAAATTACTCCTGATGTGGTATAACTTACATATTCTTTAAACTTGTAAATATTATCTGTTTTAACAGGTTCTTTTTTACAAGAAAATATTAGGATAAAAAAAAGGAAAGTAAAAAGGTTGTGTTTTGTTTTCATAGTTGCGATTTTATCAATACAACTCAAAAATAAACAATTAATTATGGAGATTTAGAGCCAATTAGAATTCGTAACAATTTCTTTAGAATTTGAAAATAAACAATCTTAATCAAAATTAATATTATTTTTTACTTATAAATCCTGTAAAAAGTGTTTACATAAACTTAGAATCTAGGCCGACAATAACATCGGATATTTTGTAAATAGATAACAAGTTACATCCCCATTAAACTGATGGTAACATTTGCAAATAGGGTCTAAAACATGAGTTCTTAGACACTATTAATATGCAGGTTTTTATAAATTTACTTCACTGAAAATTTAAATGAGGTTTTAGTTAAATATACATCTTCTGGTTTCAAAATTGTTGATGGAAACTCTTTTTGATTAGGAGAATCTGGATAATGTTGTGTTTCTAAACAAAAACCTGTTCTATGTGCATAGGTACCATCTTGCTTATTTGGTAACGTTCCGTCTAAAAAATTACCTGTGTATAATTGTACTCCTGGTTCGCTAGAAAACACTTCTAACAATCTACCACTATTTGGTTCATAAGCAGAAGATATAAAACGAAATCCTTTATTCTGGTCATTCAAAACCCAACAGTGGTCATACCCTAATCCTCTTTTTAATTGCTCATTTTCTGCATTAATTTCTTGACCAATTGTTTTTGGCTGTCTAAAATCAAATGGGGTATTTGCCACGTCTTTTAACTTACCAGTTGGAATTAAATTTTTATCAACAGGCACAAATTTATCTGCATTTATTGTTACAATATGATCTAAAATAGGTTTAGAAAAGTCTCCAGATAAATTAAAATAAGAATGTTGGGTTAAGTTTACAATTGTTTTTTTATCGGTTGTTGCCTTGTAATCAACTACTAAAGTATTATCATTAGTTAATGTGTAAATAACTTCTGTATGTAAATTTCCAGGATATCCTTCTTCCATATCTTTACTTACATACGATAATTTTAAAGCTCCTTTTTCTTTTAAAACTTCTGCAGACCAAACTACTTTATCGAAACCTTTAACACCACCATGTAAATGATTTGAATCGTTATTAGTTTTTAAACTATACTCTTTGCCATCTATAGAGAATTTACCATTGGCAATTCTATTACCATATCTACCAATTAAAGCTCCAAAATAAGGTGATGATTTCTCATAATCTGTCAATGAATTATATCCTAAAACCACATCTTCTGAAACACCTTTTTTATTTGGTACTTTTAAAGAAGTTATAATTCCACCATAAGTAATAATACTTACTTCCATTCCTTTTTCATTTTTTAAAGTAAAACTTTTTACGGAAACATTATCTCTGGTTGTTCCAAAAACTTCTTCTAAAATAGTAATGGAGGTATTTTTTATTTGTTTTGAGTTCATAATCTTATATATTACATTTAAAACTGAGAAAGTAATTAAGCCAAAATAAAAAGATATACCTCTTAGATAAAAAAGGTATATCTTTTTATGTTTGATAGTAAAAGTATAGTGGTAAAAACCGAATACTTTTTACTTAAAGTCATAAAAATTTCTCTCTAAAACTTAGTTTCCTTTTTTATAATCTTCTAAAAATTTTGCCAATCCACTATCTGTTAATGGGTGTTTTAGCAATCCTGTTATAGACGATAAAGGTCCAGTCATTACATCACTACCAATTTTAGCACAGTTAATTACGTGCATTGTATGACGTACAGAGGCTGATAATATTTGTGTTTCAAAACCATAGTTATCATACACTTGTCTTATTTCTGAAATAAGATGTAAACCATCTGTTGAAATATCATCTAATCTTCCTAAAAAAGGAGATACATACGTTGCTCCAGCTTTTGCTGCTATCAAGGCTTGTCCTACAGAAAAAACCAAAGTAACATTTGTTTTAATACCTTTATCAGAAAAGTATTTGCATGCTTTTACACCATCTGCAATCATAGGTAATTTTACTACAATTTGCGGATTTAAAGCTGCTAATTCTTCTCCTTGTTTCACCATTCCTTCATAATCTGTTGCAATTACTTCTGCAGAAACATCTCCATCTACAATTTCACAGATTTTTTTGTAATGATTTAAAATATTTTCAGCACCTGTGATACCTTCTTTTGCCATCAAAGATGGATTTGTAGTTACACCATCTAAAATCCCTAAAGCTTGTGCTTCTGCAATTTCTTCTAAGTTTGCTGTATCAATAAAAAATTTCATGTTAGTTGTTTTATATTGTTTTTAAATATGCTAATACTTCTTTACTTACTTTTTCTCCTGTAAAACCAAACTTATCATCTAGTACAGTTGCTGGAGCAGAATAACCAAAATGGTCTAAACCAAAAACTTTTCCATTATCACCAACCAACCCTTCTAAATTTACTGGCAAACCTGCTGTTAAACCAAATAAGGGTTTGTTTTTAGGAATTACAGAGTTTTGATAATCTTTAGATTGCAATCTAAAAACACCCTCAGAAATAACAGATGCAATGTTTACTTTTAATCCATTTTCTGATTCTAAAATCTCTGCAGCATCTACTAAAGTTGATACTTCTGAACCATTTGCAATTAATACTACATCTGGATTTTCTACTTCTTTTACTAAGTAACCACCTTTTTCTGCAGCTAAAGCATCATTGTATCTTGAAGTTCCTTTAGCAGCCAAATCTTTAATTCCTTGTCTTGATAAAATTAAACCAGTTGGTGTATCTTTATTTTCTAACGCCATTTTCCAAGCCACGCTTGTTTCTGCAGAATCTGCAGGACGTAATGCTAAGAAACTTGGTTTACCACTATGGTTTTTTAATTTTTCTAACAATCTTATTTGTGCTTCTTGTTCTACAGGTTGATGTGTTGGCCCGTCTTCTCCTACTCTAAACGCATCATGTGTCCAAACATACTTTACACCCAATTCTTGAATTCCACTTAAACGAATGGCTGGTTTCATATAATCTGAAAACACGAAGAATGTTGCTACTACAGGAATTATTCCACCATGTAACGCAATTCCGTTTGCAATACATGCCATGGTTAATTCTGCAACACCCGCTTGTAAAAATGAACCTGAAAAATCTCCTTTTTTAATTGCTTGTGTTTTCTTTAAGAAGCCATCTGTTTTGTCTGAATTAGATAAATCTGCAGAAGAAACAATCATGTTTTCTACTTTATCTGCTAAATACGCTAAAACTCCAGATGAAGCTGCTCTTGATGCCAAACCTTGTTTATGTACAATTCCTTCAAAATCTAATTCTGGTAATTCACCAGATAAAAAGAAATCTAATTTATCTGAAAGTACTGCATTTGATTTTCTCCAGGCAGCAATTTCTTCTTTCTTTTGAGCAGCTTTTGCTATTTTTTCTTTTAATAAATTTTGATAGAACTCACTAACATCTGCATAAATATCAAAAGGACTTTCTGGATTTGCACCTAAATTTAGTAGTGTTTTGGTATAATCTGCTCCAGTAGCTCCTATTGGTTGTCCATGTAATTCACATTCTCCTTCAAAAGTTTTTCCTTCGGATGTAACACAACCTTTACCCATAATAGTTTTACCTATAATAAGTGTTGGTTTTTCTGTTTCGTTATTTGCATCCGTTAATGCTTTTCTAATTTCATCATGATTATGACCATCAATTGTTACAACTTTCCATCCCCAAGATTCATATTTCATTGCTGTATCTTCTGTTGTCACTTCATCCGTTGAAGTTGACAGTTGAATATCGTTAGAATCGAAAAACATAATAAAATTACTCAATCCTAAATGCCCTGCAATTCTACCTGCTCCTTGAGAAATTTCTTCTTGTACACCTCCATCAGAAATAAAACCATACACTTTATGATTCATCCAATCTCCAAAACGAGCTTGTAAAAATTTTGCTGCAATTGCTGCTCCAACACCCATGGTATGACCTTGTCCTAAAGGTCCAGAAGTATTTTCTATACCTCTTTTAACGTCTACTTCTGGATGACCAGGAGTTATAGAACCCCATTGTCTAAAATTGGCAACATCTTCTTTTTTGTAGTTTCCTAACAGATAGTATTGTGCATACATTAAAGTTGATAAATGCCCTGCATCCATAAAAAATCGGTCTCTGAATGCCCAAGTCATATCTGAAGGATCAAAATTGAAAAATTCAGAATATAATATGTGCATAAAATCTGCACCTCCCATAGGACCTCCTGGATGACCAGATTTTGCTTTTTCTACCATAGCAACAGCTAAGGCTCTTATGTTATCTGCTGCTTTTTGATCTATTTGTTGGTTCATTTTTAGATATATTGATTTATGATATTTTCAAATAACTCTTGCTTACCACTTTGTAATGGCAACTCTCCATTTTCTTGAGCTATTTTATATAAATCTTGCAAACTTAATTTACCAGCTTCAAACTCTTTTCCTTTACCAGAATCAAAAGAAGCATAACGCTCTGTTCTTAATTTTTCGTAAGGTGAAGACGTAATAATTTTATCTGCAATTAATAAAGCTCTAGCAAATGTATCTGCACCACCAATATGAGCAAGAAAAACATCTTCTAAATCTGTAGAGTTTCTTCTGATTTTAGCATCAAAATTAACACCACCACCTTGTAAACCACCAGCTTTTAAGAAAACTAACATTGCTTCTGTAGTTTCTTGTATGTTGTTTGGAAATTGATCTGTATCCCATCCATTTTGGTAATCACCTCTATTAGCATCTAAACTACCTAACATTCCTGCTTTTGCTGCAGTTTCAATTTCGTGTTGGAATGTATGTTGTGCCAAAGTAGCATGGTTTACTTCAATATTAATTTTGAAATCTTTATCTAAACCATATTCTTTTAAGAATCCTATAGCAGTTGCACTATCAAAATCATATTGATGTTTAGATGGTTCCATTGGTTTTGGCTCAATAAAGAAATTTCCTTTAAAACCTTGAGCACGAGCATAATCTCTACACATTGTTAAAAACTGCCCCATATGATCTAACTCACGACCCATGTCAGTATTTAAAAGGCTCATATAACCTTCACGACCACCCCAGAATACATAGTTTTCTCCATCTAATGCCATAGTAGCATCTAAAGCTAATTTTATTTGTCCACCAGCTCTTGCAACCACATTAAAATCTGGGTTGGTTGATGCTCCATTCATGTAACGTGGATTTGAGAAACAGTTTGCAGTACCCCAAAGTAACTTAACACCAGAAGCTGCTTGTTTTTCTTTTAAATATTCTGTAATCGTAGCTAATCTAGACTCTGACTCAGCAAATGTTGCCCCTTCTCTAATTAAATCGAAATCGTGGAAACAGTAGTAATCGAATCCCATTTTGGTGATAAATTCAAAAGCTGCATCTGCTTTTTCTTTTGCAGCTACAATTGCATCTCCAGATTTATCCCACTCAAAATTTTGCGTTCCAGGACCAAATGGATCTGCTCCTTGCCCACAGAATGTGTGCCAATATGCCACTGAAAATTTAAACCAATCTTTCATTTTTCTACCTGCAACCACTTGTTCTGGATTGTAGTATTTAAATGCTAAAGGATTGTCTGATTCTTTTCCTTCAAATTTAATTTCGCCAATACCTTTGTAGTATTCTTTGTTACCTATTAATGCCATTGTTTTGTGTTTTAAAAATTTATATTGTTTTATTTGTTGTTTAAAATAAGATTTAATTCTTTTTTCCAGTTTTCATATGCCTTTAAGTAAGGTGCTTTATCTTTAAAAGGCATAAAAGTCATGACATGATCGTTATCTTCAACCAATTTTCCATACGATTCAAAATCACCTTCATGTAAACCAGCAGCTCTTGCAGCTCCTATTGCTCCTGTAGTGTTATATATTTCAATTTCTTGATTTATTAATGTAGCTACTGTATTCGCAAATATCTCTGAACGGAATAAATTATCGTTTCCAGCTCGCATCACATTAATATCTATGCCATCAGATTTTAGGATATCCATTCCATACACAAAAGAAAATGCAATACCTTCTAGAGCTGCTCTACAAACGTGTCCTTTTTGATGATTATTTAAATTTAAATTGACTAACCTAGTTCCAATTTCTCGATTATTTAGCATTCTTTCTGCACCATTTCCAAAAGGTAGCATACATACACCATCTGAACCTACAGGAACATTTAAAGCCAATTGGTTCATCTCATCATAAGAATCTACAGATAGGTTATTTAACAACCATCTGTATTGAATTCCAGCTCCGTTAATATTTAATAATTTACCAATTCTTGGAACTGATTTTTTATAGTTTACGTGGGCAAAATTATTAACCCTTGTACTTTCTTTTCCTGATAAACTTTCGGTTACAGCATATACAACTCCTGATGTTCCTCCTGTTGCTGCTACATCACCTGGATTAAACACATTTAAAGATAATGCATTGTTTGGCTGGTCTCCAGCTCTATAGAATATAGGAGTTCCTGCAGCCAACGTACTTTCTTCTTCTCCTTTTTCATCCACAACAGATTGCAAACCAAATGTATCTACAATCTCTGGTACTAAGGATTTATCAATACCATAATAATCTAAAAGAAAATCTGCAACAGTATCATTTTTAAAATCCCAAAAGATACCCTCTGAAAGCCCAGAAATTGTGGTATTTATTTTGTTTGAAAAACGATACGCTATATAATCACCAGGTAACATAAACTTATAAGCTTTATTGTATACCTCTGGTTCATTGTCTTTTACCCATTTTAATTTTGAAGCTGTAAAGTTTGCTGGAGAGTTTAGCAAATGACTTGAACTTTTTTCACTGCCAATATTTGCAAATGCTTCTTTACCAATTTCTACAGCTCTACTATCGCACCAAATGATACTTTTTCTTAGTGGTTTACCCTCTTTATCTACTAAAACCAAACCATGCATTTGATATGAAATACCAATACCTTTAATTTGTGTTCTAGAAACGTTATACGTTTTTTTAAGATTTTCTATGGCTTTACAAATATGTTTCCACCACTCTTCTGGTTTTTGTTCTGCCCATCCATTTTTTAGAGCAAGCATGCTCATTTCGGTTTTTGGTTCTTGAACAACACCAATACTTTTTCCTGTTGAAATTTCTACTAAGGCAGCTTTAATTGATGAGCTCCCTAAATCAAACCCTATATAATACATATCTTTATAATGATTCTCTTATGGTTAATTTTGTTGGTACTAAATATTGTATTTTCTTATCTTCCATTACAAATTCTGCAGCTTTCTCTCCTTGTTTCTGAAAATCTGTTGAGACAACTGTAATTCCTTTATAAATAAATTTTTTCATTGGAGTTTCATTATAAGATAAAAAACCTACATCAACTCCTGGTTCATACTCTTTATCTCTACACTGCTCTAAAAATAACCCCAGTATTCTGTCGCTAACACTTATATAAGCGATATTTTTTTCTACGAGAAAATCTTTTGTATCACTAATAATTTTATATTTAAAATTATTTTGTTTACAAAATTTCTTAAAATACTTTACTGTTTCAAAAGGATGACTTGTAAAAGGGGGGTATAAAAATTGAATCTCTTTATATTTTTTAAATAAATGAACTCCTTCTTGTAAAGCGTCTAAAAACGATTGTCCAAAATCTTGAAAAACAAAACTATTTTCTTTTGTAGCATTGATGTTCCAATCTATTAAAAGTAAATCATCATTATTAATTTTAGATAATATTGAAGGGATAGTGTCATCATCAAAACCCATTACTACATATTTATAATATTTACCAATACTATTATTTATAATGGTCTTAAAATTATCAATATTATAATGATGAAATTGAACATCTGTAATAAATGTATCTGGTAAATTATTAGTAAATGAATGGTACAAAACTTCCTTATACGCCTTAAATGTGTCTAAAATTAAAAGCACTTTTTTTGTTTTGCCTGATACATAATATCCTTTATTAGGAACAGCTTCAATAACACCATTTTCCTTAAGAATTGAATACGCCTTAAACACAGTATCTCTAGATATTTTATATTTTTTACATACACTATTTACAGAAGGTAGATTGTCGCCAATGGATATCATGTCCTTAGAAACACCATCATTAATTGCATTTACAATTTGCTGGTATTTAGGGACATCACTATTGTGATTTATATTAAATGATATGGCGTTCCTAGTCATGCTGTTCTGTTCTGGTATGCAATATTAACTATATTTTTTTTCATATTCTAATTTTAGAATGGAATTATGTTCTTTTTTAGTGAAAAAAATATTTCTATTCTGTGTGTTAAATTACAACTAAATTATACTTAGGGATATCTATAAAGTTTTAAAGTAAATAATGAGCAAGAAAAAACCACCTAAATTTTTATAATTTGGGTGGTTGTCTTTTATTGAGGTGTCTAGCGGATTCGAACCGCTGTACATGGTTTTGCAAACCATTGCCTAGCCACTCGGCCAAGACACCTTTTTATTATTGGATTGCAAATTTACGTTTTTTTATAAGTATTGCAAGTGTTTTTTAAACTTATCTTTTTTTTGTTAAAATAATAACAACTTCTTCTACATTTCCTCCAATGGGTGGGTTAATTTTTGAAACTGAAACTGTTGCTTTTTTAATCATTATTAATTCTTTAAAGAAACGATCTAAAATTCGTTGTGCAACTTCCTCTAACAATTTAGATCTGGTAGCCATTTCTTCTTTTACTATATGATTTAAATGCACATAATCTACAGTGTCTGCTAAATCGTCTGTTTTGGCTGATTGTTGCAAATTTGCTTTCACCTCAACATCTACTCTGTACCAAGATCCAATTTTTGCTTCTTCTTCTAAACAACCATGAAAAGCGTATAATTTAATGTTGTTTACTTTTATAATCCCCATTTTAATATTTTTAAACCTATAAGGTCTCATAATTATTTATCTAATTTTTCCCACATTTTATCAGAATTTAATCTGAAAGAACCTAAATGTTTGAAGCTACATTGTTGTGGTGAAATAATAGATAAAAAAGATTCGTTTTTTTTGTTCTTATACAAATGATAGGTTTCACCAATATTAGGCTCAAAACTAAATTTAGCATTATACACCAAATCATTGTATTGAAACTTTTGCATCAGTTCTTCGTATTGCTGTTTTACTTCATCAAACTTAGATTTGAATTGCTTGTTTACTCGTTGAATTCCGTCATTTTTCCAACTTGCTGTATTTAATGGTTTTATAACAGGTGAACTTGCAGAAGTTCCATAGGGTTTTAAAGCGGCATCGTATTGCTGACTTTCTTCATTAAAAACAACCAAATCTGGTTTTTTTGCATCATTTTTCATCTTGCAAAAATACAATAATTACTAGCCTTCAAATTCTTTTTTAGAAAACTTTAACTGCTACTCGTTGTTTTACAGAATAAGAATCTCATTAAAAATTAATAAGCACAAATTTGATGTTTTTTTAGTTTGTAAAAAAGTCGAAAACATTACTAATACCACTGGTTTTGGTTTTGTAAAATTCGGTATAGGTGCATTTTTCGCAAGTTACAGAGGTGAATTTCTGATTTTGGATATCGAAAATTTTTGATAATGTGCCTCCTGTAGCACGCATTTCACCTAATTTATAGGTGTTACAATTGCATTTAGGACAGGTGTAATTTCGTATTTGACTACTCATAAGTTTTGTTTGTTTATTAAATAAGTAGTAGAATTTTAGGGTTTGTTACAATTTTCAAAAAAACTTTAGCTATTAAATAGGGTGCGTTAGGGATTGCAGTGGAAAACCCACAGCGAAGTATGAGCGAGGATTTGGAACGGAAAGCCCGCTCGAACGCCCAAATAAACCATAATATTTATGTAATTTTGTAAATTAATGTTATGGTTGTCTTTTCTTGTAAATAGACTTCGACAAGCACAGTTTGACACTTAACTAAATAAAATATTGATGTCTGAAGAAAATAAATCGCTTAATTTTATTGAGCATATTATAGAAGATGATTTGGCTAATGGAATGCCAAAAGATGATTTACGTTTTCGTTTTCCGCCAGAACCTAATGGCTATTTGCATATTGGGCATACCAAAGCTATTGGAATTAGTTTTGGCTTGGGTGAAAAATACAATGCGCCTGTAAACTTACGTTTTGACGATACAAACCCTGCAAAAGAAGAGCAAGAGTATGTAGATGCCATTAAACGCGATATTGCTTGGTTAGGGTATACTTGGGCAAACGAATGTTATTCTTCGGATTATTTTCAGCAACTATATGACTGGGCCATTTTGTTAATAAAAGATGGTAAAGCGTATGTTGATTCGCAAACATCAGAAGAAATGCGTGTGCAAAAAGGAACACCTACTGAGGCTGGTACAAATAGTCCGTATAGAAATAGAACTGTTGCAGAAAACTTGGACTTGTTTCAAGGGATGAAAGATGGTAAATTTAAAGAAGGCGAACACACTTTGCGTGCAAAAATTGATATGACATCGCCTAATATGTTAATGCGTGATCCTTTAATGTATAGAATCATGTATAAATCTCATCATAGAACTGGTGATGATTGGTGCATTTACCCAATGTACGATTGGACACATGGTGAAAGTGATTATATTGAACAAATATCACATTCTTTATGTTCTTTAGAATTTAAACCTCATAGAGATTTATACAATTGGTTTCGTGATCAAGTTTTTGATTATAGTAAAACCGAATACCCAAACCCGCCAAAACAACGCGAGTTTTCTCGTTTAAACTTGAGTTATACCATAATGAGTAAACGTAAGTTGTTAAAATTGGTAGAAGAAAATATTGTTTCTGGTTGGGATGACCCAAGAATGCCAACCATTTCTGGTTTACGAAGACGTGGCTACACACCTGCATCAATTAGAAGTTTTGTAGAAACTGTTGGGGTGTCTAAACGTGAAAACGTGATTGATGTTGCTTTATTAGAGTTTAAAATTCGTGAAGATTTAAATAAAAATGCACCAAGAGTTATGGGAGTTTTAGACCCTGTAAAGGTGGTGATTACCAATTATCCTGAAGGCGAAGAGGAAATCTTAGAGGCTAGTTATAATGATTATGAAGAGGGTTTTGGTAGTAGACAAGTTCCGTTTTCTAGAGAAATTTATATCGAAAAAGAAGATTTTAGAGAACAAGCCAATAAGAAGTTTTTTAGATTGAAATTAGGAAAGGAAGTCCGTCTAAAAAATGCTTATTTTATTACAGCAAATAGTTGTACTAAAGATGCTGATGGAAATATTACTGAAATTCAATGTACGTATGATCCGTTAACAAAATCGGGTAGTGGAACCCCAGAAAGTTTGCGTAAAGTAAAAGGAACCTTACACTGGGTTTCTGTAAAACACGCTGTTAAAGCAGAAGTTAGGGCCTATGATAGGCTGTTTTTAGATGAAGCACCTGATGCGCATAAAGACAGAGATTATATGGAGTTTATCAACCCAAATTCTTTAGAGGTTATTGAAGCTTTTGTAGAACCGAGTTTGCAAACTGCAAAAATTGGAGAGCGTTTTCAGTTTCAACGTTTAGGGTATTTTAATGTAGATGATGATGCTACTGCAGAGAAATTGGTTTTTAACAAAACTGTTGGTTTGCGTGATTCTTGGAAAGCTCCATCATCTTAAAATACATTTTACTAAAAATGAAAGTAGAGTTGTTAATACATAAATGCTGTTGATGGAACTTAATTTTGAAAATAAATCTACAAAAGATTTAGAAGATACATTAAAAGTGATGAAAGCTGTTGCTATTACGTTATCAATTGTAATACTTTTGTTACTATCTATTTGTGTTTATGGTTTAGTCACCAAAGAAAATAAAACCACTTTTATTGCTTTATTTGTGGTTGGTGTTTCTTGTGGTGCTATGTTACCCATCCAAATATCTTCAATGAATAAAATTAAAACTGAAATCGAATCTAGAAAACAATAATATAAAAAAATGATGCCTATGCTTTAAAATAGGTATTTAGTTATATCCTTTTTAACTCAAATACAAAAGGAAGGACTTTAAATTTTTATTAACGTTAAATTATCATTTTTTTAACACCTTTGTAATCTTTTCATAAATGATTTTAAAAATATGAAAATATATCCCATAGAAACAGGAAATTTTAAGTTAGATGGTGGTGCAATGTTTGGTGTTGTGCCAAAATCGATTTGGCAAAAAACAAACCCTGCAGATGCCAATAATATGATTGATATGACCATGCGTTCCATGCTCATTGAAGATGGTAATCGTTTAATTCTAATAGATACTGGTTTAGGCAATAAACAATCAGATAAATTTTACAGTTATTATTATTTATTTGGCGATTTTTCTTTGGATACCTCTCTCAAAAAATACGGCTTTCATAGAGATGATATTACAGATGTTTTCTTAACTCACTTACATTTTGATCATTGTGGGGGTGTCATCAAAAGAAATGAAAATGGTTTATTAGTGCCCGCTTTTAAAAATGCAAAAGTTTGGAGCAATGATAAGCATTGGCAATGGGCAACAGAACCAAACCCAAGAGAAAAAGCGTCTTTTTTAAAAGAGAATATTAACCCAATAAAAGAAAGTGGTCAGTTAGAATTTATTCACAGTAATTATATAGATCAAATTGGTTTCGATGTCTTGTTTATGGACGGTCATACCGAAAAACAAATGTTGCCAAAAATTACCTATCAAGATAAAACAATAGTGTTTATGGCAGATTTATTGCCTACTATTGGCCACATACCTTTGCCATATGTAATGGGCTATGATACAAGGCCTTTGTTAACACTTAAAGAAAAAGCAGCATTTTTAAATTGGGCAGCAGATGAAAACTTTTATTTGTTTTTAGAACACGATGCTCATAACGAAATATGTACTGTAAAGCATACAGAAAAAGGAGTAAGAATAAATACTACACACCAATTTTCAGAAATTTTTAATTAAGAGAAAAAAGAGAGATGAAGCGCCTAAAAACAATGATTTTTAGTGCTATTGTAGCACTTATTTTAGTGGGATGTAAATCTACGCAAATAGCAATAACACCACCAACTTTTGATGAAGCTATTTTAACCCCTGCAAAAAAAGGAACTTTAACAGAAAAAGCACTAAAAACATGGTCTCATTTAGATGTGCAGAGCGATTCTGTAGCAGGAATGAGTTTGGCAAAAGCGTATAAATTTTTAGAAGGCAAAAAAGCAAATTCTGTAATTGTAGCCATTGCAGATTCAGGAATAGATATTGAACACGAAGATTTAAAAGACGTACTCTGGATTAATGAAGATGAAGTAAAAGACAATAATATAGATGATGACAATAACGGTTATGTAGATGATATCTATGGATGGAATTTTCTAGGAAATGCCGCAGGCGATAATGTAAGTATAGATCAGCTAGAAATTACCAGAATCGTTAAACGAGGCAGAGACAAATTTGGCGCTAAAAAAGCATCAGAAATTGCTGAAAAAGACAAAAAAGAATTCGAACAATTCTTGAAAATGAATCAAGAATACAAAGCTACATTGGTTGAAAAAAACACAGAAATTCAACAAATGGAAGAAACATTATATAACCTAAAACAGGTTCAGGTAAATTTTGATGCAGTTAAAGAAATGGCAAAAACCGATAGCTTAACCTTAGACATCGTTCAAAAATTAGATCCACCAAGTTTACAAGGTATTATGCAAAAACAGCATATAGAGGGTATCTTAAAACAAGGCATGAATGAGGCAGATTTGTTAGATTACAAAAATCAAGTAGAAAACTATACCAAAGAAATTAAAAAAGCCATGAAAGGCTATGATTTAGATATGAATTATCGTCAATCTTTGGGTGATGATTTGTATGATATTTCTGATAAATTTTACGGAAACAGTAATGTTATTGGCGATAAAGATTCTGCAAAACACGGTACACATGTTGGGGGTATTGTTGCTGCTTCTAGAAACAATAATATAGGCGCAGTTGGTGTTGCTAATAATGTAAAATTAATGACTGTAAGAATTGTACCAGATGGCGATGAGCATGATAAAGATGTGGCTTTAGGTATAAGATACGCTGTAGATAATGGCGCAAAAATTATAAATACAAGTTTTGGAAAACGTTTTTCGCCAAATAAACAATGGGTTTATGACGCACTTAAATATGCAGCAGAAAAAGATGTATTGATTGTAAACGCAGCCGGAAATGATGGTAAAAATATAGATGTTCGAAACAGTTTTCCTTCAGATTCAAAAGATTTATTGACCGAGTTTGTAGATAATGTAATTACAATAGGGGCAAGCAGTTTGCATTATGATAAACAATTGCCAGCCAATTTTTCTAATTATGGAAAAATTAATGTAGATATTTTTGCGCCTGGTGTTGATGTGTATTCAACAATACCCAATAACAAATATGAACCTTTGAATGGCACATCTATGGCAGCGCCTTCTACAGCTGGAGTAGCAGCTTTAATTCGTGGCTATTATCCAAATTTATCAGCAAAAGAAGTAAAATATATATTAATGAGTTCTGGTGTAAAAATTAATTTTGAAGTAATAAAACCTGGTTCTCAAAATGAGAAAAATCCAGAAGGAACAATGATTCCGTTTTCAGAATTATCGGTTTCTGGTAGAATTGTAAATGCTTATAATGCATTGCAATTGGCAGATTATGTATCAAATAAAAAATAGATAAAATAGGTTTGTTTATCCAAGATGTTTCCTATTTTTATATCAAATTAAAATTTATAATGAAAAAATCTTTCTTTTTAACACTTTCAGTTGTCTTGTTATGCTCTTGTGCCCAAACCAAAGAGGTAAAGTATATCGAAAAAAATGTTTCGTCAACAATTACCAATAGTTACTGGCAACAGCATATAGATTATACTATGGATATTGATATGAATGTAAATAATTATCAATATAAAGGAAAACAAAAAGTAGTTTACACAAACAATTCTCCTGATGAGTTAACCAAAGTTTTTTATCATTTGTATTTTAATGCGTTTCAGCCAGGTTCACAAATGGATATTCGATCTTTGAATATCCAAGATCCGAGTAGTAAAATTGGTGCGAAAATCGGCAAGTTAAAACCAAGTGAAATCGGCTACATCAAAGTAAATTCTTTACAACAAAATGGGGCTGATGTAGCTTACGAAACTGTAGGTACAATTTTAGAAGTTACCTTAAATACACCAATAAAAACAGGTGAGAGTGTAACTTTTGATATGCTTTTTGACGCACAAGTACCAAATCAAATAAGAAGATCTGGTAGAAATAGTGCAGAGGGTGTGGCTTTGTCTATGAGCCAATGGTACCCTAAAATGGCAGAGTACGATTTTCAAGGATGGCACACACCACCTTATATTGCAAGAGAATTTCATGGAGTTTGGGGAGATTTTGATGTAACCCTGCATATTGATAAAAACTATGTAGTGGGTGGTACAGGATATTTACAAAACGCACAAGAAGTAGGCTATAATTACCAAGATAAAACCAAGCCTTTAAATTTGCCAAAAGGCGATAAATTAACTTGGCATTTTAAAGCGCCTAACGTACACGATTTTATGTGGGCTGCAGATCCAGACTACAATCACGATGTTTTAGAAATGCCTAATGGACCCACGTTGCATTTCTTATACAAGAAAACATTAAATTCAGATTATTTAGCGAATTGGAAAAAATTACAGCCAAAAACTGCTGAGTTAATGGCATATTATTCTAAAAATGTAGGGCAATATCCTTACAAACAATATTCTGTAATTCAAGGTGGAGATGGTGGAATGGAATACGCAATGTCTACACTAGTTACTGGAGAGCGCAAATTTGGGAGCCTTTTTGGAGTAACTGCACACGAAATGGCGCATACTTGGTTTCAATTCTTGTTAGCTTCTAATGAGAGTTTACATCCTTGGATGGATGAAGGGTTTACGTCTTATATTTCTGGAAAAGCTTCTTACGATATTATGCAAGGAGGAGATAAAAATCCGAATGCAGGGCCTTACAGAGCTTACAATTACCTTGTAAATTCGGGTACAGAAGAAGTGTTGTCTACACACGCAGATAGGTATCATACAAACAGAGCTTACAGTATAGGTAGTTATGTAAAAGGGAGTATGTTTTTATCTCAGTTAGAGTATATTATCGGTTCAGATAATGTTGCTAAAGGATTAAAAAAATACTTTGACGATTTTAGTTTTAAACACCCAACACCAAATGATATTAAACGTTCTATGGAAAAAGTTTCGGGGATTCATTTAGATTGGTATTTAAACGAGTGGACACAAACAACTCATACTATTGATTACGGAATTAAGTCTGTTGATGGTAAAAAAATTACTTTAGAGAGAATTGGTAAAATGCCAATGCCAATTGATTTAGAAGTTACCTATACAGATGGTACTAAAGAAAGTTTTAACATTCCATTACGAATGATGAGAGGTGTAAAACCAACATCTGCAACTGTAGTTGAAGATTGGGGTTGGGCAATGCCTACGTATGCTTTTGAAGCATCAAAAGCAGTAAAATCTGTACAAATAGATAAAGCTAATTTAATGGCAGATATCAACGCTGATAATAACGCATTTGGGATAAAAAAAAATTAGACCTTAGTTACAATTCATTGATAACTTTTGTGAAGATTGGTGCAAAGCATGTACTAAAAACTTCCTTATTCAATTATTTGTTGTTTTTAATTTTATTAACGGCTGTATTACAATGGAAACATTGGCAAAGGGCATTGCTGTTAATTACTGTGTTGTCTTTTAGTTATCTTTTAGCAATTTCTGTAGGGCTTATTAGTAATGTGTCTTTTAATTCGGCTAATCTTAAATTTTTGATTTTGTTTACTGTTTTTTCTTTGGCAGTAATTAAAATTTTTAAGTTTAAAAATAGGTATATCAGAATAAAAAAAGAATACACTTTTTTAATAATTACAGCAGTATTTGGTTTTTTAAATGGCTTGGGTTCAGGAAGAAATTTTATTCCAGAAATAGAGGTGTTTACAAATAACAGTATACCTGTTTTAGAAGTTTCTTTAGGTTTTAGTGTTGCTGTTTTTTTAATAGTTTTTACTTTAATTACAGTAAATACCATCTTTTTTAAATATATAAAAATCGATAAATTAAAATGGATAACTGGCTTATCTGTAGTTATAGCTTGTATTACTTTAACAAATTTGTCTAAACAACTTATATACTAAATTTGCTTTAATTGATAAGTTCTTCTATTCTTTCATTAGGTATAAAACCTTTTAAAATTAAAAACACCCCACATATAATTAATATGATACCCATTATTTTTTTAATCCTAAAAATGATAATTGGAGTCATTTTGTTTTTTAGCTGTTTTGCCAAAAATATTTTACCCAAATCTGTAATAAAATAAGCGATGATAATTACTCCAAAATAGGCAAAAATCGCTTTTTGATTCATGTTTAAAGTAGGCCCAATTACCAAAACTGTACCCAACCAAAACGCCAAAACACCAATATTGATAAAGTTTAAAAAGTAGCCTTTAAAAAAAAGTTTTACATAATTATTTTGTACTATGGGTACCTCTATAGTTTTTGCAGAGGCTATGGCTTCTTTTTTATTTTCTTTATCAAAATAGGTGATTAATCCATAGATAATAAGTACAAAACCACCAATAAAAAACAGTCTAGGATCATCTTTTATTTTTTCTAATAAAGATCTACTGCCATAATACGCAATCAAAATAAAAGTAATATCACCAAAAATAACTCCTAAATTAAAGGTAATAGCAGCTTTTGCACCCTTTAAAATACTGGTTTGAATTAGCATAAAAAAAACAGGGCCAATCATAAAAGACATAAAAAAACCAATAAGAATTGCGTTTTTAAAATCGTAGATATCCATTGTTTAAAAATACTATTTTTTCATTGAAGTGTAAAAAAGAAAGGATGGAAAAACCATCCTTTACGTTTAAATATGCTTTTCTTAAAGATTAAACATCGTCAAAATCTACGCTAATCTTTGCAGTTGTTGGATGAGCTTGGCATGTTAAAATAAAACCATCGTTAACTTCTTTATCAGTTAAAATGGAGTTTTTAGCCATTATTGCTTTCCCTTCAGTAACTTTTGCTAAACAAGAGCTACAAACGCCTCCTTGGCAAGAATAAGGAGGATCTAAATCATTTCGTAAACTAGCTGCTAAAATATCATCAGATTGTTGCATGATAAAAGTAGTTTCTTCATCGTCTAACAATACTGTAATTTCTGTAGATCCTTCTTTAATAGCAGCTGTAGCTTCTTCATCAACTGTTACTGTAAATAATTCAAAGTGAATATTATCTTCAGATATTCCTGTTTCTTTTAAGGTGTCAGAAACTGTATGAATCATTTCTTCTGGGCCACATAAAAAAGCAGCATCAAATGAAATTTCTTTGTATTTATTTTTGATAAAGAAATTAGTGAACGGTTTATCTATTCTGCCAAACAACATATTTTCTTGGCGTTCTCTACTGCAAACAAACTCTAAATTAAAGTTTTTATAGTTCGTATTTAGTGCCAATAATTCGTCATAGAAAATAGTATCAGCAATAGATTTATTTCCATAAATTAAAGTAAAAGTTGCTGATGGTTCAGTTTCCAACACATTTTTTACCATAGATAAAATGGGTGTAATTCCAGAACCTGCAGCAAAACCAATATAATTCTTATTAGCTTGCGGATTAAGTAGAAAACGACCTTCAGGAGCAGTAATTTCAATAACATCACCAACTTTTAAATCTTTAGTAGCATATACAGAAAATTTACCATTTTCTACAGCTTTAACAGCCACTCTAATTTCGCCACTTTTAGGAGTAGAACAAATAGAATACGCTCTACGAACCTCTTGACTATTAATTTCTGTTTTTAATGTAATGTATTGACCTGATGTAAATTGAAAATTTGATTTTAAATTTTCAGGAATATCAAAAACAAGAGAAACCGCATTTGCGGTTTCTTGTTTTATTTCTTTAATAGTTGTTTTGTAAAATGCTGCCATTTTATATTTTCTGTTTTTAGAAATTTTAGATTTCTCGGCTTCATTGTATTTTAGTTCGAAACGATTAGTGTTTGGTCATTTCTACCTAATAGAGAAATCTTAAACTAGATTCTTATCAATTAAATACTCTGCAATTTGCACAGTGTTAGTAGCTGCGCCTTTTCTTAGGTTGTCTGCTACAATCCACAAATTTAAGGTATTTTCTTGAGATTCATCACGTCTAATTCGCCCAACAAAAACTTCGTCTTTGTCATGTGCGTTTATTGGCATTGGATATACGTTATTCGCCAAATCGTCTTGCACAATAACTCCTGGAGTTTCACTTAGTAATTTACGAACTTCTGCCAAATCAAAATCATTTTCAAACTGTACATTTACAGCTTCAGAATGCCCACCAGCTGTAGGAATACGAACTGCAGTTGCAGTAACTGAAAAAGAATCGTCACGTAAAATTTTCTTTGGCTCTTTTACCAACTTCATTTCTTCTTTGGTGTAGCCGTTTTCTAAGAAAATATCACAATGAGGTAATGCATTTCTACCAATTTTATGAGGATATGCCATTTCGCCTTCAACACCAGCTTCTTCGTTGTCTAATTGTTGAACGGCTTTTACACCAGTTCCAGATACAGATTGATAAGTAGAAATAACTACACGTTTCATAGTGTATTTAGTATGTAAAGGCGCTAATGCCATTACCAATTGAATGGTAGAACAGTTTGGGTTTGCAATAATTTTATCATCTGCAGTTAACACATCACCATTAATTTCTGGTACTACTAATTTTTTATCAGGATCCATTCTCCAAGCAGAAGAATTGTCTATTACAGTTGTGCCTACTTCAGCAAATTTAGGTGCCCATTCTAAAGAAGTATCACCTCCAGCAGAAAATAAAGCCACGTCTGGTTTTAGGTTTACAGCATCTTCTAAAGTAACCACTGTGTAGTCATTTCCTTTATATGATAATTTTTTACCAGCAGATCTTGCTGAGGCCACAGGAATTAATTCTGTGATTGGTAAATTACGTTCTTCTAATACTTTTAACATTACTGTGCCAACCATTCCAGTGGCGCCAACTACAGCTATTTTCATCAGTTTATTATTTATATCATTTTAATTATGATGCAAAGATGATAACAAAATCAAAAGTAACCATCATTTTAAAAAATATTTACCAATATAATTCCTGATGTTTAATTTTTAACAAGTTGATATAATTTATAAACTCTTAAGATTATTCTTTACTTAGAAAAAGGCATCTATACCATAAATATTTTTAAACATACCAACAGATAAAACAGCAACAACGCAGATGACTAGAATGCTTAAAGGAATTATTAACCTATCTAATACACTTAGAGTTTTTGGTCTTAATTTATCGCCAATTAAACCATTATTATCTAAAAACATGGCAAACGCCCAAGCTATTACAGGATTGGTTACCATTGCCATAAAAATACAAATACCTGCAGCTTGTGCAGAAGCACTTTCTTTTACCATTTGAATTCCGGCTTCAATCATTGGTAAAAATACACCTACTAAAAGTGCAATACATCTAACAGGTGGCCAAACTGCAACATCCATAGGGCTTCCTAAAATGGCTACAGCAATCACAATAATACCCAATAAAATAGCACCAGCAGGAATTGGTCTTTTTGCGATGGCAGCAGGAATTAAATATGTTCCCCAAGAAGAGGTAATATTTCCTCCACCAACAGCAGTACCTACCATTTGACGAATAGAACACATGGTCATAGTATCATCTACATCCATTAAAACCTTTTCGGTTTTTTTTGGATAATTCATTTCTTGAAAAATACGATGGCCTAAAAAATCTGGAGACCACATAGCTACTGCTAAAATGGCAAATGGTAAAGAAGCCACAAAATGCTGAGTGTTAGGTAAGCCAAGCATCCAACCTTCTTCAGTATTACCCCACCAATAAGCAGGGTTTAGGTTGGGTAGCCCCATTTCTGTAGTAAACTGTAAATCGAAACTTGCACCCCCAATTAAAGCAATTATCAAAGCAGTAATGGCACAAGCAGGAATTGCTAACCATCTTTTATCAATTCTAGCTAAATAACTGTACAATAAAACTGTAACAGCCAAAATTACGAGTCCTAAATATCCTACAGAACCCAATTCTATGGTAGATGAGGTAAGCCCCATGCTCCAAGATTGTATGGTTTTAATTTGGCTGAGAGCTCCAGAAAACCCTAAGAAAATTAGTAAACCACCAGCAACTCCTTTACTGGTTAAATTTACTAAACGAGACCCACCTTTTAATAAGCTGAGTACTAAGCCAAACACACCAATTAAAATAGCTAAGGCTAAAGGATGTGCACCAGCTAAAGCAATACTTGCAATTAATGGAATCATAGGGCCATGATTACCAGCTAAATTGGCTCTTGGATTAAAAAAACCAGAGGCTAGAATAACAAATAGAAATGCAGGGATAATCATTTCTACTCTAGAAACTTCTATAGCAAATTCTTTGCCTAAAGTAATATGATCCCAAGCATTTGTAAGGCCTTCAGCCCAAGCCATCATTACAGAAGAATACATGGCAATGATACCTAAGGTTCCTGCTAATGCAGGTACTAAATCTTCCCATTCAAATTTAAAATCTCTTCCAGGAAGATTTAATTTAAATCTTCTAGGTTTCATTATTTTTAATTCGTTTTCTAGGTACTCTGTTCTACTATCAAATTCTGAAGCAGGCCTGTGTTCTTCTTTATATGTTTTCATGGAAATATAATTCTCTAAAAAATGAGAAGTTGAATAGTTAAATTAGCTTAAAATTAAATTTTAATTTAATTAATTTTTACTTTTTTAAAATAGTTGCTTAAAATAGTTGAAGCGTTTTCTAATTCTTCTTGGGTGTTTTCTCTAGCGTCTTTTAATTCATACTCCCAACCTAAAGCATCCCATTTATGGATACCTAGTTTATGGTAAGGTTGTAGCTCTATTTGCTCTATAGTTTGGTAACTTTTAAAATATTCGCCCAATTGATGCAGTAGCTCTGGTGTGTTTGTAATTTCAGGAATTAACACATAACGCAACCACATTTTTTTTCCTGATGTTTCTCTGTGTTTGGCAAAATTGAATGTAGTGTCTTTATTTTGTTTTCCTGTAATTTTTCTAAAACCCTCTTCTGTCATGTGTTTAATATCTAGCATAACTAAATCTGTATAGTTGTCTAGTAATTCAATAACTGGGTGGTTTAAAACACGGCCATTGGTATCTAAGTTGGTGTGAATGCCTTCTTCTTTTAATCGTTTAAAAAAGGGGATTAAATTTTTAGCTTGTAAAACTGGTTCTCCTCCAGAGACGGTTACTCCACCTTTATCTCCAAAATAAGATTTCATGTTTATAGCTTTTTTAACGAGGTCTTCAATATGAATTTCTTTACCTCCATGTGTATCTATGGTATCTGGATTATGACAATATTGACATTTTAATTTACAGCCTTGTAAAAAAATTACCATTCGAATTCCTGGTCCATCGTGCGTACCAAAAGATTCGATTGAATGTACGTTTAATATGTTTTCTTTTGTTTTGATAATAAAAAAATTTAATGAAAAAAAAGGGACTCAAAAAATACTTAAAATGTTTATACTAACTGATAAACGAACTCTATAACGAGTAAATTTTATTTTTTGAATCCCTCTAAGAAAAATACATAAAAGACTACATAGACTCGTGGAACGAACGCGAAATAACTTCCATTTGTTGTTCTTTTGTTAATCTAATAAAATTAACGGCATATCCAGAAACTCTAATGGTTAATTGTGGGTGGTTTTCTGGATGCTCCATAGCATCTAATAAAGTTTCTTTATCTAATACATTTACATTTAGGTGTTGTGCTCCATGATCAAAATAACCATTTAAAGCAGCTACTAAATTATCTATTCTGTCTTCTTTAGTTGATCCTAAAGATTTAGGGACAATAGAGAATGTATTCGAGATTCCGTCTTGAGAATCTTTATAATCAATTTTTGCAACAGAGTTTAAAGAAGCAATTGCACCATTGGTATCTCTACCATGCATAGGGTTTGCACCTGGTGCAAAAGGAACACCTTTTGCTCTACCATCTGGAGTAGCTCCTGTTTTTTTACCATAAACTACATTAGAAGTAATGGTTAAAACAGACATGGTAGGCGATGCATCTTTATACACTTTTAATTTTTTTAATTCGTTATTAAAATCTTCTACTGCATTGTGTGCAAAAATATCTACTCTGTCGTCATCATTTCCGTATTTAGGGAAATCTCCTTCAATTTTAAAATCTACGGTTAAACCTTCTTCATTTCTAATTGGTTTAACTGTTGCATATTTTATAGCAGCTAAAGAATCTGCTACAATAGATAGTCCTGCAATACCATAAGCAATGTTAATATCTGGATTGGTGTCTATCAATGCCATTTGTGCTTTTTCGTAGTAGTATTTATCGTGCATGTAATGAATGATGTTCATGGCATCATTGTATACTCTTGCAACCTCTGTCATTGCAATTTTAAAGTTTTTCATTACTTTATCAAAGTCTAAAACTTCGCAATCGCAAGGCTCAATACCTTTTACCATTTGCTTTCCTGTGATTTCACATCTACCACCATTGATGGCTAGTAATAAGGTTTTTGCTAGGTTGGTTCTTGCTCCGAAAAATTGAATTTGTTTTCCTATTTCTTGGTAAGAAACACAACATGCTACACCATAATCATCAGAACCTCTTAAGTCTCTCATTAAATCATCGTTTTCAAACTGAATTGAAGAGGTGTCAATAGATACTTTTGCACAGAAATTTTTAAAGTTTTGTGGTAATGTTGGCGACCATAATACTGTAATATTTGGTTCTGGTGATGGACCTAAATTATATAAAGTGTTTAAGAAACGATACGCAGTTTTGGTAACTTTTGTTCTACCATCATTTAGCATTCCACCAATTGCTTCTGTAATCCAAGTTGGATCTCCTGCAAAAATTTCATCATAGGCAGCCATACGTAAGTGACGTACCATTCTCAATTTCATTACAAATTGATCAATATATTCTTGGGCTTCATCTTCATTTATAATTCCTGCATTTATATCCTTTTCAATAAAAATATCTAAGAAAGTTGATACATTACCTAAAGACATTGCAGCACCATCTTGCTCTTTTACAGCAGCTAAATACGCCATATATGTCCATTGTACAGCTTCTTGAGCGTTTTGTGCAGGACGATTTAACTCTAATCCATAATGTTTACCCATTGTAATCATATCTTTTAGTGCTCTAATTTGTTCAGAAACTTCTTCTCTTAAACGAATTACAGCATCAGACATTGGGCCTTCAATATTGTTTAAATCGTTTTGTTTGGTTTCGATTAATTTATCAATACCATATAAAGCAACACGTCTGTAATCACCAATAATTCTTCCACGAGCATAATTATCTGGTAAACCTGTTAAAAATCCTAAAGAACGGAATTTACGAATCTCTGCATTATAGGCATCAAACACACCATCATTATGCGTTTTTACGTATTTGGTAAATAATTCGTTAATTTCTTCGCTTGGTTTTAAGCCATGTTCTTGTAGTGCTTTTTGAACCACTTTGTAACCTCCAAAAGGTTTCATAGCTCTTTTTAGTAAACCATCGGTTTGCAAACCAACAATTACCTCATTTTCTTTATCAATATAACCTGCACCAAAACTCGCTACACCAGAAATGGTTTCTGTATCTACAGAGTGCAACCCGTTGTTTTGTCTTTCTTGTTGTAATTCTTTTTTACAAACTTCCCAAAGTTTTTCCGTTTTTTGTGTTGGGCCAACTAAAAAAGTATCATCACCATAATAAGGTGTTATGTTTTTGAAAACAAAATCTCTAACGTTGATTTTTGTATTCCAGATTCCTTCTTTAAAATTTTTGTCTTGTGGTTTTTCTAAAATGAGTTCTTCTAATTGCATGACTTTATGTATTAAATGTTTTATGTATTTCTTAATTACACACCAAATTTAAGAGAGATACAAATAAAAAAACATGATAAAAGTTAGGTTTTGATTTTTTTTAAGAAAACGTTGTAGTTTTTTAGGCTTGAAAATCAGTTAAATAAAAGGGTTTGCGATTGGCTTAATCAGTTTTAAAGAAATAACTACATTTGCAAAAAAATAAGTTTAACCTAATTGGTATAGCATGCAACTGTACAATAAGTTAAGCGCAAAAGAACGCGCTGCATTAATAGATGAGGCTGGTAAAGACCGTCTCACAATTTCTTTTTATCAATATCATCAAATCAAAAACCCTCAAATACTTAGAGATAAATTATTCTTAGAATGGAACGCTTTAGACGTTTTGGGTAGAATTTATGTTTCTTACGAAGGTATAAATGCACAATTGTCTGTGCCTTCAGAAAATTTCTATGCGTTAAAAGATCAATTAGATAGTATTTCTTTTTTAAAAGATATTCGTTTAAATGTTGCTATAGAGCAAGACAATAAATCATTCTTAAAGTTAAAAGTTAAAGTTAGAAATAAAATTGTTGCTGATGGTTTAAATGACGAAACTTTTGATGTTACTGATAAAGGTGTGCATTTAAATGCAAAGGAATTTAATGAAATGTTGGCAAATCCGGATACGGTTTGTGTAGATATGCGTAACCATTATGAAAGTGAAATTGGTCATTTTGATGGTGCTGTAACTCCTGATGTAGATACATTTAGAGATTCTTTAGATATTATAGAAGCCGATTTAAAAGACCATAAAGAAGATAAAAATTTATTGATGTATTGTACTGGCGGAATTCGTTGCGAAAAAGCATCAGCTTATTACAAACACAAAGGTTTTAAAAATGTATTTCAGTTAGAAGGCGGAATTATAGAATACACACGTCAGGTAAAAGAAGAAGGAATCGATAATAAATTCATTGGTAAAAACTTTGTTTTTGACCATAGAAGATCAGAAAAAATTTCTGATGATGTAATTGCCAATTGCCACCAATGTGGTAAACCTTGTGATACACACACCAACTGTGCTAACGAAGGTTGCCATTTATTATTTATACAATGTGATGATTGTTCAGAAAAAATGGAAAACACCTGTTCTGTTGATTGTCAAGAAATTATCCATTTATCTTACGAAGAGCAAAAAGAGCTAAGAAAAGGAAAGGGAAATAGCAATCAAATTTTTAAGAAAGGACGTTCAGAAAAGTTGAAATTTAAAAAATAAAATCATGCAAAAAATCGAATTAATGGCGCCAGCAGGTAATTTTGAATCTATGCAAGCTGCGTTAGATAATGGTTGTGATTCTATTTATTTTGGTGTTGAGCAACTTAATATGAGAGCAAGAGCTTCTATCAATTTTACTTTGGATGATTTAGAAGAGATTGCAAAAAGATGTTCAGAAAAAAACGTAAGAACGTATCTTACCTTAAATACCATTGTTTATGATCATGATTTATCAATTGTAAAAACATTGATAAAAAGAGCTAAAGAAGCAAACATTACAGCTGTAATTGCTATGGATCAGGCAGTGATTTCTATGGCTAGAGAGCAGCAAATGGAAGTGCATATATCAACACAAATCAATATTACAAATATAGAAACTGTAAAGTTTTATGCATTATTTGCTGATACCATTGTGCTGAGTAGAGAGTTGAGTTTACGACAAGTAAAAAAGATTACAGAAGCTATAGAAAAAGAGCAAATAAAAGGCCCTTCAGGAAGATTGATAGAAATTGAAATTTTTGGTCATGGAGCTTTGTGTATGGCAGTTTCTGGTAAATGTTATATGAGTTTACATTCTGCAAATTCATCAGCAAATAGAGGAGCGTGTAAACAAAATTGTAGAAAAAAATATACTGTTATAGATCAAGAAACTGGTTTTGAAATGGAGTTGGATAATGAATATATTATGTCTCCAAAAGATTTGTGTACTATTGATTTTTTAGATCAAGTTGCAGATGCTGGCATTAAAGTTTTAAAGATTGAGGGTAGAGGTAGAGCACCTGAATATGTTGCCAAAGTAATTAAATGTTACAGAGCTGCTATTGATAGTTTAGCAACAGGAACTTACAATAAAGAAAAAGTAATTTCTTGGATGCAAGAATTAGAAAAAGTGTACAATCGTGGTTTTTGGAATGGCTATTATTTAGGGCAAAAATTGGGCGAATGGAGTAAAGATCCTGGTTCTAACGCAACACAAAAAAAAGTATATTTAGGTAAAGGAGAACATTATTTTGATAAAGCCAAAATTGGTCAGTTTAAAATTGATGCTTATAATGTAACTATTGGTGATACAATTCTGATTACTGGGCCAACAACAGGTGCAAAAGAAATGGAATTAAAGCAAATGTTTGTAAATGATAAACCATCAGAAAAAGCAACCAAAGGAGATGAGGTTACTATGAAGTTAGATTTTAGAATTAGAAGATCTGATAAGTTGTACAAAATTGTAAAAACAGAATTTGCACACAACTAATGGTAGTTATTACGTTACAACGAAACAAATGTATTGGCTGTAATTATTGTGTAGAAGTTGCCCCAGAACAGTTTCAAATGTCTAAAAAAGATGGTAAATCTGTGTTGTTGCATTCCACAGAAAAAAAAGGTTTTTTTACAATTAAATCTTTTGATGAATCTATTTACGATTGTTCTTTAGAAGCAAAAAAAGCTTGCCCAGTAAAAATAATTGAGGTAAAACAAGTGTAGTTTAAAATTGATTGACTAAGATTAAAATCGATATTCCATTTTTAGTAAAATATATCTTGGTAATAATTTGTATTCTTTTGTAGAACTACCAAAATCACTAATAGAAAAGTTTCTAAACGTTTTAGTGTTGAATAGATTTTTACCAGATACACTCAGGGTTAATTTATCTTTCAATAATTTATAATTAGAATTTACGTCTAAAAAATAATAGGTGTTTTCATTTTGCAGATTACCAAAAAAGTAACGTTCAGATTGTACATCAATATTAAATTTTTTATTAAAAAAGAATGACAAATCTAAAAAAGAAGTATTGTCTGTAAATGAATTTTCAATAGTTGTTTGTATGGTGTTCGTTTTCCATTTTGTACCAATGTGATAATTGAAAATACCCGTAAATCCTGAGCGCAATTCAAAACCGTAGTTATAGCTTTTTGAACTAATTACTCTTAAATCGGAATTGTTAATGATGTTTTTAAAATTGTTTTTTGAGTATCCTAAATCGATTTTTAAATTCGATGAAATAAAATTAAAGTAATAATCTATATTAGTATTGATGCTTAAAAACTCACTATCTTGAATGAGAATTTTTTCTGATTGCGCATAATTTTGTTGAATAATAGAGTTGGTAGAAAAGAAATCGTGATTTTTGTTATATATAAAAAATGTATTGGTTGCAATTACTGTGTGTAATTAGCACCAGAACAATTTCAAATGTCTAAAAAAGATAGTAAATCTGTGTTATTACATTCTGTAGAAAAAAAAGGCTTTTTTACCATAAAATCTTTTGATGAATCTATTTTTGATTGTTCTAATGATGCCAAAAAAGCGTGCCCTGTTAAAATTATTGAGGTTAAGCAGGTTTAAACTTATTTATTTAGAAGTTAAAATTATAATTCTACACAAATTTTACTCATTTTAATAGTAAAATTCACTCCTTGATAGGATTTTTATCAGAATGCACAACAGGTTGATAAATTTAATTCTATTTTAATAAATTGACTATAATTTTGAAAAATTAAATAACAATTAAACCTGTAAACAAGAGTAGTAATATAGTGTCAATGTTTAATAAACAATTAATCTAATTTATAACTCACTTTTAACATTATAATTCTTGGTAAAATAAATGTTTTACTATCAGAAATTAAAAAATCTGTAAAAGAATTATTTCTTTTAAAAGTTGAATTGAATAAATTATTTGCATAAATTTCAAAACTCCAAAGGCTATTTTCTTTTTGATAATATAAGGAGGTATTTAAAAATTCGTTTTGATTACTAGAATTTTGATTTTTATTTGTGAATTTTTCTAACGAATAACTTGCTTTTAAAATATAGTCATTCCATAAATCATATTCAAAATTAAATGTCAAATTTTCATTTTCAAAATTAGAAATGTTATTTGGTGTCATATATTTATCAAGAGATTTTCTATATGAAATTTCCATATTTGGGAATTTCAAAAAATCACTTTTTAAACCACCGCCAAAACTGTAATTTCTCGAGGAATTTCTTTGTAATTTTGTATTTAATAGTTGTAAGTATTTAGAATAAGAATTACTTCCATTTAAAGAAATTTTGAAACTACCATAAGTTTTACCTAAACTTCCATTAAAGGAAATATTTTCGTTAGCATTATCTAAAAATACAGGTTCAGTAATATAGTTAATACCATCTAAAATATTTGTATTTCTAATGCCGGATTTAGTTTTTTTATAATTTAAAGACAGATTATAATTAATTTTTTTAAACAAACTAAATTTGAAGTAATATAAACGCAACTGATGATATAATTCGTTTTCTAAATCATTTCTACCTCTATATACACTATTAAAATTAGTTAATGTATAGTTTTGTAAAAGCTTATTAATTGAAGGGAAACGAACTTTTAAATTATATTTTAGACTTAACTTTTCACTTCTTTTGACATCTAATCTTATGGAAAATTCTGGAAGAAAATATTTTTTGTTTAAAGATTTTGTTGAATTTATTTGAGCAACTTGTCTTAAATAATTATGATAAAATAAACTTGTTGTAATTGTAAATTTATTTTTTTGAAATTTTAAGATAGAACCAGCAAAAGAGTTTATAAAATCAAACTCTATATCATTACCAAAACCAGCAGTATTAAAGTTATTTAATCTTTTATCGGAAAGTAACTGGTATTCATCTGTGAAAATTTTATCTTTATAAATATCAATGCCGGTTGTGGTGTACAGATGAATGAAATCGGCTATAACCCAATAATGTTTTAAGAGGGTAGATAAGTTGTGAGAAGATGTTTTTTTATCTTTAAAAATAGAATGTTTTTGTTCATCAATAATTGGAATAATATCTTGAAAAATGTCATTATTTGTTTCCCAATTAATAATTGTATTACTTTTTGAATAATTATAATTAGTTAAAAAAGTTAATGTTTGGTTTTCTGTTAGAGACTTATAAAATTCAACATCTTGTTTAAAGCTAAAATTATTAGCATCTGCTGTAGTGAAAATATTTCTAATATTATTATTAAGATTTGTTATGGTGCTGTTTTTACTAAAGTTATTAGAAAATTTAACAAAAGAAGTAGCTTTAAATTTTGTACCATCATTTTGTGTGTTATCAATACTTATTTTTGATATAACAAATTGATTTCTATTTTTTTGCTTTATAATTCTCTCTTCTCTAAGATTAGAATTGTTATTAATAAATGTATTTATATTCTTACTCCTTAATTCATTGACACTTTTTGAATATATAGTATATCCAATTAAATCGCTTTTCTTGCTTATAGATTCTGTAATATTACCCCCCAAAAAAACATGATTACTATTTTCAAAATTTTGATTGGTTAAAAACTTTGAAAAGCCATCATTTAATTTTGAAAAGTAAGCTTTTGGGTTTAGTAATATTTTATTGTAACCACCTTCAAAGTCTAAATAATCTTTAAAAGTGAACGATTTCTTGCCAGTATTATTTAAATCTCCAATAAAATTTACACTTCTTTTTGGGCTATAATAAAACAAACTAGGATGTACTACTTTTCTATCAGTAACTCCTAAGCCTGCTACAATATCCCCAAACCAAAACTTTTTTTTATTTTCTTTTAATTTAATATTCATTGCAATATCATTAGAATCTTCCAACCCTTTTAGGATTGCAACTTCATTATAGTTTTCTAATATTTCAACTTCATTTACAGCATCTGCAGGTATGTTATTAACAGCTAATTTACTATCTCCAGTAAAAAATTGTTTATTTTCTACTAAGACTTTTGTTACTTTTTTACCTAAAACAGTAACATTACCTATTTTATCAACTTCAATACCTGGTAATTTTTTTAAGATATCTCTTAGTTTTCTCTCATTTCCGTTAGTAAATTTATCAGTTTTGTAGGTAATGGTATCTTTTTTAAAACTTAATGCTAGGCTAGCATCTATTTTTATTTCCTTTAGTGATTCAGTATTCTCAATTAATTTAAAGTTAATTAAAGTGTCTTTTTTGAATTGTAAATATTTTTTTTGAGGTTTAAACCCTATATAACTAACCCTAACAATATATTTTTCATTTTTTTTTAAATATAGTTTATAATATCCTTCATTATCAGAAAAAGCATATACCATTTTTGATAAACCTAAAGGTTCAGCTATTATGTTTGCATAAGTAAGTGGTTTTTTGATTGTGTCAGATACTTTTCCTTCTATTAATATATTTTGAGAGTTTAACGAAAAAAAAGTTATAACAAAGAAAGTAGTTATAAGTAATGTTTTATTAAAGCATTTTTTTTTAACATAAATTAGTTTATTGTTTTCTGCCATATTTTTTATATAACATTTTGCCTAACTCATTAATTTTCTTTTTCATTTCTTTTTCAGAGATTAATATTCCTTTGTTGGGTTTTGTGATTATTTTTTTTCCAACATTAACCTCAATCTTGTCAGCAAAATAATAGTAGCCATCAATTTGACCAGCTATAACTAGACCAGGAAGGCCATTAAAGACATTAGGGCCAAAAGGTATGGATATTTCAGGCGTATACCATGCTATATATTTTGTTGTCATTTTTTTATGAGTAAATTCATTAAAATATATTTCCTGACTTACTGCTTTATAACATAAATAATTGTTAATTTTTTGCTTCTCTTTAGTTAAAATCCAATTCTTTTCCTTTAAATTAATTAAGTAGAGTTCATCTTGAAAAGTTTCTTGATGTACATATTCTTTTTTATCAATGTTTTTATAAAAAACACCACCATCGTTACCAGATTTAATAAACCTTTTGTTAATCTCTTGCCCGGTAATTTTCAATCCGTTTTTATAATAGTAAAGTGATTCTTTACCATTAGTAATAAGAGTGTAATATAGATTTTTCATCATTAATGGTCTCCTACTAGTAGTATCAGTAATTTTTTTTAGACCTTTTATATATCGAACTCTTATATTTTTTTCTTGTGCAGAAGATATAATACACAAGAAAAAAGATGTTATTAATATTATTTTTCTCATTTTTATATAAAAAAGATATGTTTAAACTAACATATAGTATTAAACATATCTATAGTTTTAAATTAAATTTATTCTAAAATAGCCAAAAGTTAAATCCATTTTTAAGAGATTAAAAATGAATAGTAGCAGATCTTTTTTTAATCATAATAACTAGGCCAACAACTTAAGTCACAAAAAATAGGGTCTTCCCAACCTGAAGGATCACCATTCATTATATCCGGATCCATGCAATCATTATACCAGCTAGTATAAACATTGTACCAATTATGATGTCCACCATAATATTTGATTTCTGCCCTTGCAGCATTAGTGGCGTATTCTTCACAAGGCATATTCAGTTCGAAGTCTTCTATATTATTAGGATTAATCGTAATACTAATAAAAAATATAGTAAAACTAAAAATTATTTTCTTCATTTTATTTATTTTTTAATTTTTTTAAATTCAGTTACAGAACATAAAGTATATGTTCATAAAAAATATCCAAGAATATCTTCTTGGTATAGTTCATTTAAAAAAGAATGTGCGCAATTTTTATAAACATTCTTTTTCTTGCTAGCAGTGTAAATTAAAAGTGATCAGTTTTTAATTTACCATTCAAAACTACATAGAAAATAAGTTTCTCACAATCCCCATTTATGGTGAAATTTTTTGCTCCCCATTTATGGGGAGGTGCCTCCCCATAAATGGGGAGAGGTAGTTTTCAATGCATTGATGAACAGCGCCTTATTTTTTGTTGTATTTATTGGTTTAAATGAGTTTTTTGTAGCTCAGTTACAAAAGAAATTTTTTGAATACTAATCAAATAACAAAAAGATCTTAGAAAAGGCAAAGTAAACAGCAATAAAATCTTCAAAAAAGGGTAGGAGTACAGTTATGAAGTTTTAAAATTAAAAGTACTTAAATAAGTTCTTTTTTGTATATTTGTGATATGGAAACAGTAAATTATACAGATTTTCGTGCGAATTTAAAACATTGGTTCGATAAAGTATTTAATGATGTAAGCGACATTGTCATCAAAAGAAAAGGTGGTAAAGATTTAGTGCTTATTTCTTTAGATGAATACAATTCTTTAAAAGAAACTACGTATTTACTTACAGGAAAAAATAGAGATGTTTTGTTAAATTCTATTAAAGAATTAGAAGCTGGTAATGGTATTGAAAATGAAATGATACAATAAATGAAGTTAACTTGGTCTATTTCTTCTTGGAACGACTATTTATATTGGCAAAAAGTTGATAAAAAAATTATAAAAAGAATTAATGAGTTACTCAAAAATTGCATTCGAACACCATTTGAAGGTATTGGAAAACCAGAAGCATTAAAAGGAGATTTGCAAGGGTATTGGTCTAGAAGAATAACTTCTGAACATCGATTGGTTTACAAATACGAGAGCGAACAGTTATTTATTGCTGCTTGTCGTTATCATTATGGTAAATAAATATTTAAGCATAAAAACAAAAGAGCGATTTTACAATTCGCTCTTTTGTTGGTTATAAACATTTAAAAAAGATTAATAAGCCCTTTCATTATTTCCTTCATAAAAGTTGATAAAGGCATTATTTACCACTCTCATACCACCAGGAGTTGGATAATCGCCTGTAAAATACCAATCGCCTAAATTATCTGGGCAGGCTTTGTGTAAGCCTTCTATAGTTTGATAAATAACTTCAACTTCTGCATTGATGTCATCAGTTTTAAGCATATGTGCAATTTTTGCAGAAATTTGTTCTGCTGTAAAAGGCTTATACACCTCTTTTACATAGTTGTTAATTGCGGTATCTTCTTTGGTTTGTTGTGCTTTACATTTTTTATAAACCTCATCAATAATTTGGTATTGATTGGTTTCTTTTAATAATTCTAAGGCTGCCTTAAAAGCAATAAAAGCATCAATTCTTGCCATGTCAATTCCATAACAATCAGGATAACGAATTTGAGGTGCAGAAGAAACCACTACTATTTTTTTAGGGCTTAAACGATCTAAAATTTTAATGATACTCTTTTTTAAGGTTGTACCACGTACAATACTATCATCAATAATCACCAAGTTATCTGTAGGTTTTACAACTCCATACGTAATATCATAAACGTGTTCTACCAAATCATCGCGTGAATTATCATCTGCAATAAACGTTCTTAATTTGGCATCTTTTATAGCTATTTTCTCAAAACGAGGTCTTTCAGATAAAATTTCGGTAACTTTTTCTTTTGATAATTTATAACCTCCTTCTAGAATTTTGGCTGTTTTTTGTTGATTTAATAAATCTTCTGCAGCTTCTGTCATTCCATAAAAAGAGGTTTCTGCAGTGTTAGGAATAAATGAAAATACAGAATTTGAAATATCAGAATCTATAGATTTTAGTACTTTAGGAAACACATATTTTCCTAAGTTTTTACGTTCTTCATAAATGCTGGCATCACTTCCTCTAGAAAAATAAATGCGCTCAAAAGAACAAGCTTTATTTGCTCTAGGTTCTTTTATTTTTTTGATAGATGTTTTACCACTTTTTTTAATGATTAATGCATGCCCTCTTTCTAATTCTTGCACTTTATCAATCTTAACATTAAAAACAGTTTGAATTACGGGTCTTTCAGAGGCTACCACTACCACTTCTTCATCTTCATAGAAATAAGTTGGTCTAATTCCATTTGGGTCGCGTAAAACAAATGCATCTCCATGCCCAACTAAACCAGCCATAGCATAACCACCATCCCAATTTCTAGAAGAGCGTTTTAATACTTTTTTTAGACTTAGATTTTTTTCTATATAAGGGGATGCATCTCTTTTATTAAACCCTTTTTTCTTGGCTTGTTGATACAATTTAGCAACTTCATCTTCTAAAAAGTGCCCAATTTTTTCCATAACAGTTACAGTATCTGTAAACTCTTTTGGGTGCTGCCCTAACTCTATCAATTCTTGTAAAATTTGATTAGAGTTGGTCATATTAAAATTACCAGCTACAATTAAGTTTTTGTGTTTCCAGTTGCTTTGGCGTAAAAAAGGATGCACACTTTCAATAGAATTTTTTCCAAAAGTTCCATATCGCACATGACCTAAAAATAAATTACCTATGTAAGGCATATTTTCTTCTTGCCACTTTACGTCTTCTTTTTTAGTGGGGTTTTGTTCAAAAACACCATTAATTCTATCGTTTATTTGTGCAAAAACATCTTGTATAGGTTGCGATTTGTTAGAACGTACTCTACTTACATATCTAGTGCCTGGCTCAACATTAAATTTTACACTAGCAAAACCTGCACCATCTTGCCCACGATTGTGTTGCTTTTCCATCAACAAATACATTTTGTTAATTCCGTAAAAAGCAGAACCATATTTGTCTTTGTAAAACTGTAATGGTTTTTTTAATCTTACTAATGCAATTCCGCATTCGTGTTTAATTGCGTCACTCATTTAATTGTGTGTTATATTTATGTAAAAAAAAATCCGCGTGTTTAGGCGCGGTTTTTTATTTATGATAATTTTATATCAAATTGTGTTAATTCTTTAAAAGCTTGCAAACGCCTTTCTACTTCGTCTTTTTTCAAACCTTGCATTCGTTCTGTGCCAAATTTTTCTACACAAAACGAAGCTAAATTAGAACCATAAATAATTGCGTTTTTCATGTTTTCAAAAGAGATGTTTTCTGTTTTTGCCAAATAACCACAAAAACCACCTGCAAAAGTATCTCCAGCACCTGTAGGATCAAAAACCTCTGCTAAAGGTAAAGCTGGTGCAAAAAACATTTTCCCTTCATTAAACAATAAAGCGCCATGTTCTCCTTTTTTAATAACCACATATTGTGGCCCCATTTCATGAATTTTTTTAGCAGCATTTACCAAAGAGTATTCTCCAGAAAGTTGGCGTGCTTCTTCATCGTTAATGGTAATTACATCAACTCTTTTTAAAACAGTATGTAAATCATCTAGTGCAATATCCATCCAAAAATTCATAGTGTCTAAAACAATCAATTTAGGTCTTTCTTGCATTTGGTCTAGTACAGAAGCCTGCACTAAAGGATGTAAATTTCCTAACATTACAATACCAACATCTTTAAAATTTTCGGGTACCACTGGTTGAAAATTTTCTAACACATTTAATTCAGTAATTAAAGTATCACGTGAGTTCATATCATTGTGATATTTTCCACTCCAAAAAAAAGTTTTTCCTTCTTTAATAATTTCTACACCATCTGTGTTAATGCCTTTTGCATTCATCATATCTAAATATGATTGAGGAAAATCTCCACCAACTACAGAAACAACACCTGTTTCTATACCAAACTGACTTGCTGCTAAGCCTACAAAGGTTCCAGAACCTCCTAAAATTTTATCGGTTTTACCAAAAGGCGTTTCAATGGCATCAAATGCTACTGTACCAACTGCTAATAATTTACTCATATTTTTGTGTTAAACTCTTTTTAAGAAGCGTTTTAAAAATGTATTATAACTCTATTCTATAACACATTGTTAATATTTATTTGCTTATCAAAATATGTGGCTTTTAATGCCTAATTTTGTTTATTATAATAAGCCACAAAAATAAGTTTTAAAAATGACTATCAAAGAAATACAAGAAGAAATTATTGACGAGTTTTCTATGTTTGATGATTGGATGGAACGTTACGAGTATATCATTGAGTTAGGAAAATCGCTACCTATAATTGAAGATGCCTACAAGCTTGATGAAAACTTGATAAAAGGTTGCCAGTCTAAAGTTTGGTTGTATTCTGAGTTAGAAAATGATACAATAAAGTACACAGCAGATAGTGATGCTATTTTAACAAAAGGAATTGTAGCCTTATTATTACGTGTTTTTTCTGGCCAAAAACCAACTGATATTTTAAATGCTGAAACTAATTTTATTGATGAAATTGGGTTAAAAGAGCATTTATCGCCAACAAGAGCAAATGGCTTGGTGTCTATGGTAAAACAAATAAAAATGTATGCCATTGCGCAACAAACTAAATTATAATATTAAGATGACAGAGAAAGAATTAGAAGAAATTGGAGACAAAATTATAAGAGTTTTAAAAACCATTTATGATCCAGAAATTCCTGTAGATATTTATGAGTTGGGTTTAATTTACGATGTTTTTGTGTCTGATGAAAATAATGCAAAAATTTTAATGACCTTAACTTCACCAAATTGTCCTGTTGCAGAAACTTTACCTGTTGAGGTAGAAGATAAAATAAAAACCTTAAAAGACATTAACGAGTGTGAGGTAGAAATTACTTTTGATCCTACTTGGACTCAAGACATGATGAGTGAAGAAGCAAAACTAGAATTGGGGATGTTATAAAGCCCCAGTTTCCTCAAAGGGGAACACAATGGAATTAAAATGAAAAAACAAGATAAACCACAATCTGCTGTCTCTCCTCCTTTGGAGAAGTTACTAATAAATAGAGTTGCAACAAGCAAATTAAAAACTTTTGATCTTGAAGAAATTTATCCTGAAGGAAAGCGAGTAGTTTTTGATATTAAAGATTGGTTGTTTCAAGAAATGATTCTTAAAGAAAAAGATTTTAGAGCTTCAGTTAAAAATCACGATTGGTCACAATACAAAAATACCTTTGTAGCTGTAACTTGTTCTGTTGATGCTATTATTCCATCATGGGCTTTTATGTTGGTAGCTTCAGAAATCATGCCTTTTGCAAATAAAGTAGTGGTGGGCGATTTAACGTTGTTAGAAACCGTTATTTATCAAGAGTTAATTTCTTTTATTGATTTTAAAAGTTTTGTAAACGCACCTGTAATTATTAAGGGTTGTGCAGATAAACCTATACCAGATTCTGCCTTCGCTTTTTTAATAGAAAAGTTACAGCCTATTGCCAAATCGATTTTGTTTGGCGAAGCTTGCTCTACAGTTCCTTTATATAAATCTAAAAAATAATTTTGTTTTTTGGCGGATAAACTTATTTTTGTGTCTTAAAAGTTATTTGTGAAAAAGTTACTGCTGTTTTTTATAATACTATTTTCTATCACCACTTTTTCTCAAAAGAAAAAAAAAGAGGATCCACCACAGCCAAAATGGAAAATTAAAGGAAGATTTGCTTTTATATTCAATCAATCTTCATTTTCTAATTGGGCTTCAGGAGGTGAAAATACGGTTGCTGGAAACTTTAATGTAAACTACGATTTTAATTACAAAAAAAAGCATATTAACTGGGACACCAGATTAATTACAGGTTATGGTTTAAGTCATTTAAGTGAAAAAGGCTTAAGAAAAACCGACGACCGTTTTGAATTGAATTCCGTTTTAGGTATTAAAACCACTACTTTTTGGTTTTTTTCTTTTATCAGTAATTTTAAAACACAATATACAGAAGGTTTTAACTACAAAAAAGAACCAAAAGAAACAGTGTCAGATTTTCTATCACCTGCTTATTTAACTTTTGGTCCTGGAATGTTGTGGAAAAAATCTGATAATTTAAATCTAAATATTGCACCAGCAACAGCAAGATATACATTTGTTAATGATGATTTTTCTGGGCAATTTGGTGTAGACGATGGAAGAAATACAGCATTTAGTTTAGGTTTTAACCTTTCTGGGTATTATAAATTTAATTTGATGGAAAACATTCAGATGGAAAATATTTTAACCTTGTATTCAGATTATTTAGCCAATGTAGGTAACGTAGATACTGATTATCAAACAAATATTCGTTTTAAGGTGAATAAATCTATCAAAATGTTAATGACTTTTCAAACTATTATTGATGACAATGCATCTAGTAGAATTCAATTCAGACAGCTCTTTGGTTTAGGCGTGAATTATAATTTCCATGATAAAGTGACTTATTAAGATTTTTATTGTCTAAAGTATAAAATCGTATTTTTACACGTTGAATTAAAATAGACAAAAAATGAAAAAACTATCAATTTTACTATTATTAGTATCTATTAGCTTTTCTGTAAATGCACAAACTGCTGAAGAGCTAAAAAAAGAAATGGCACCTAAAAAAGCCGAAATTTCAAAACTACAAGAAGAGGTAAAAGCCTTACAATCTAAAATTGATGCGCTTCCAGGATGGAGAAAAGGAGCATTTGGTACCATTGGTGCAAGTTTATCTGGTTTTAACAACTGGTATGCAAGAAAAGCGCCTGATGTAAATGCAGGAAATATCGGAATCACTGTTAATGCATTTGCAAACCTTATTGAAAAAGATTTTTTCTGGAGAAATTCTGGAACAGTAAATTTAGGATGGGTAAAGTTAGATGATAAAGCTATTACTGGTGATGAAGGTTTTGATACAGCTACAGATGTTTTTACCATTTCTTCTTTATATGGTAAGCGATTAAATAAAAAATGGGCTGTCTCTGGTTTAGCAGAATATAGGACAACTTTATTAGATGGTAGTTTTAATGATCCTGGTTATTTAGATTTAGGTGCTGGTATTACTTGGACACCAACAAGTCACTTAGTAGTGGTAATGCATCCAGGAAACTATAATTTTGTATTTAGTAGTGGAGAAACTGTTTTTGATTCTTCTTTAGGTGCAAAAATTGTAGCAGATTATACTAATAAATATGGTGGGTTAAGTGTAAAATCTAATTTATCAATGTTTCAAAGTTATAATAGTACAGATTTATCTAACTGGACATGGACTAACTCTTTTGGATATAAAATATGGAAAGGAATTGGTTTAGGTTTTGAGTTCGGTTTGCGTAGCAACAGACAAGAAGCTGCAAACTTTCAAAGTGTAGATTTGGCAAGCGCAGATAATAAATTGCAATCGTATTGGTTATTTGGTTTAAGTTATGCTTACTAAACAAATAGAATTCTATAAAATTAAATTGAGCCTCAAGAATTTCTTGAGGTTTTTTTATTTTCATCTAAATTTAAGGCATTACAAATAACTTAATTATAATTTGCCTTTAAATAAATCCCGCTTTTTTAGCACGATGTTAGATTTTAATCAGTATAATTAATTATTTTTACATTCTAAATTTCTGTGGATGACACTATTAATTATTTACGCTACAATTTCTATTTTCTTTTCTTTTTTGTGCTCTATTTTAGAAGCAGTTTTGCTGAGTATCACACCAACTTTTATCAACTTAAAAAAAAGCGAAGGTGAAACGTATGCAGCTGAGCTAGAAGTATTAAAAAAAGATGTTGATAAGCCTTTAATAGCTATTTTAACTATTAATACCATAGCACATACTGTGGGTGCTATTTTGGTGGGGGTACAAGCAAAAGTAGCCTATACAGAAATGTATGGAAGTGAAACCATAAGTGTTTTTGGTGTTGAATTTACTGAGGATTTGATGGTTGGTGTTGTTTCTACAATTATGACGATTTTAATCTTAGTCGCTTCCGAAATTATACCCAAAACCATTGGGGCTACCTATTGGAAAAACTTAGCGAATTTCACTTCAAAAGCCTTAAATGTAATGATTTTCCCTTTAAAATATACTGGGATTCTTTGGGTTTTACAGTTGACTACAAAATTGATTGGAGGCAAAGGACATGGTAGTATTTTAAGTAGAGAAGGTTTTTTAGTAATGACAGAAATGGCCGAAAAAGATGGTGTTTTTCAAAAGAACGAAAGTAAAGTAATTCGAAATATGTTGGGCTTTAAAGAAATAAAAGTCAACGATGTTATGACGCCAAGAACAGTTTTAGAAACTGCAGATGAAACCGAAAATATTCAATCTTTTTACAATAGTCATAAAAATTTACGTTTTTCTAGAATTCCGGTTTTTAAAGAAAATCCAGATGAAATTACAGGTTATTTTTTAAAAGACAGTTTGTTAGAAGCTATAATTAACGGAAAAGGAGAGGAGTCTTTAGCAACCATTAGAAGAGATATTTTAATTACCAATAGAGATTTATCGATACCTGATTTGTTTGACAAATTGATAAAGGAAAGAGAACATATTGCTTTAGTGGTAGACGAATATGGTTCTGTAAGTGGCTTGGTATCTCAAGAAGATGTTATAGAAACTTTGTTAGGTTTAGAGATTATGGATGAAACCGATAATGTAGCAGACTTACAAGCCTTAGCTAGAAAATCTTGGGAAACTCGTGCCAAAAGAATGGGAATTATTGAAGATTCTAAAGAAGAGTAAAAAGCTTTTAATTTATATAATTCAGACCTCACAGGTTTTCAAAACCTTTGAGGTCTTTTACTTCAGATGATAAAATCAAACCTCAAAAATAGCATCTTCAGTAAAACCATAGTTTGTACAATTTTTAGGAGCGTTTTTGGTATTTAAACCTGTAAACAAACTAAAAGCAGGTAAAATCAATTGATTTTTGGTTACCTGAAAACAAGGCAATTTAATGCGTTGTCTTCCTTTTCCTTTCAGTAACACTCCTGGGTGTGTGTGTCCAGAAATCGTAAAAACATTGTTCTGGGTTTCAACGATATCATGTACAAATTGTATTGCTTCAAGTTCTAAAGAAGGCTGATAAACATCAATATTAAAATCGTCATAAATAGCTTGTTTTAGTCGATCATGATTTCCTTTGATGAGTATTAATTTTAAATCTTTAAAATTGAATAACCAATGCTTAAATTCGTCTAAATCTTTATTGTATTCAGCGTGAAACAAATCGCCAACAATAATTAATTTTTTAGTTTTAAAATGATGAATTAACTGCGCTAGTCGTTCTAAATCTTGCTCTAAAATTGAGGAAGGAATAGGGATGCCACTTTTCTGAAAATGCGCAGCTTTGCCAATATGTAAATCACTTAAAATTAAGCTTTCTTGTGTTTTCCAATACATCACACGTTGATTCGTTAATGTTAAAACCTCTTGGTTACAATGTATGTTTTGTGTTACAATTGTGAGTGGTTTTATCATTTTAAAGCTTGTTTTTGAATGCGTTGAATGCGTTTACTGAGCTCTTCATTACTCATAGTGCCTCGTAAACTATCCACTTTTAGTGGAAAACTTAAAGGTGTAAAATCTTTGGCTCTTTTTAAAAGAATAGTACTTTCTTCAATCCGTTGAAACGCTTTTTGCAAACGTACTTTTTCCAATTCATAATCAAAAACTTCGTTATACGCTTGTTTCAATAATAAATTGCTGGGTTCGTGATCGTTTAAGACTCTAAAAATCAATCCAGATGAAGATTGTAAACTCTTATTTGATTTTTTATTTTCTGGTTGAGATTGTATCACCAAACCAGCAATTACAGCAATATCCCTAAATTTTCTTGAAGCCATTTCACTTGCGTTGATGCTTCCTGAAATGTCTTGCATTAAGTTTTCTTTGGATAAAATTTGTGCAATATTTTCTTCATTTAATGGGATTTCTTGGTCAGAAAGTAACTCAAAACCATAATCATTTTGAGCAATGGTAAAGGTTAAGGGTGTAATTTTACTAATTCTATACGCAATTAAACTTGCCATAATTTCGTGAACCAATCGTCCTTCAAAAGGATACATAAACAAGTGAAAACCATCTCTAGTTTTTATCAATTCTGTTAAGAATTCGTCGTGTTTTGGTATGTGAGATTTTTCTTCTTGCCTTTTCAATAAAGGATGCAAGAATGTCAATTCTTTTTCTTTCTTTTTGGCAGAAATAGCATCACTTAATTTTAACCTTAAAAAATGTGTTAAAAAAGACGTTAATGGCAATCGACCACCCAACCAACTTGGTGTAATGGCTTTTTTAGACTTGCTTCTTTTAACCAAAACAGTCATATCTTTAATTTGTTGCATTTCTACAACTTTACCACCAATTACAAATGCTTCGCCTTTTTTTAATTTTGATATAAAAAACTCTTCCACCATTCCAATATAGCCACCAGAAAAGAATTTTACATACAACATGACTTCCCCAACAATCACACCAATATTCATTCTGTGCATCATCGCAATTCTTCTGCTTTTTACACGATAAAATCCATCTTCATCTAAAACCACTTTGTGGAATTCTTCATAAGCCTTTAGTGTATTTCCTCCTTGGGTAATAAAATGCATACACCAATTAAAATCTTCTTTGGTAAGATAATGAAAGGCGTGAATTTCTTGAATTAATTGAAAAGTTTCATCCGCTTTAAAACCTTCACCAACCGCCAAAGTGACTAAAAATTGTACTAAAATATCGTAAGTCAATACATAAGGATATCTGGCTTCAATTTCGTTTTGTTTTACAGCTTCTTTTACAGCAGCAACTTCAATTAATTGCAGAGAATGTGTAGGAACTGCATATATTTTTGAAATTTCAAAAGGAGAATGTCCACTTCTTCCTGCTCTTTGTAAAAAGCGTGCAATTCCTTTTGCAGAACCTATTTGGATGACACAATCTACAGGTTTAAAATCGACTCCTAAATCTAAAGAAGAGGTGCAAACGACTGCTTTTAAAATCCCTTCAGAAATAGCATCCTCAATAAAATTACGTTGCTTTTTATCTATTGATCCATGATGAATTGCAATTTGTCCAATTAAATCAGGAGCTTCATCAATCAAAATTTGATACCATAATTCGCTCTGATTTCTGGTATTGGTAAATATTAAAGTCGTGTTATTTTCATAAATAATAGGAATGATTTTAGAACTCATTTTTTTTCCTAAATGACCTGCCCAAGACAATTCTTCTACTTCATCTGGCAACACAGAAACAATCTCGATTTTCTTTTTCTCTTTGGCTTTAATCATGGTGGTTTTTAAACCACGATAAGGCATTAAAACTTCCTTAGCTTCTTTAAGATTACCTATAGTTGCTGTGATTCCCCAAATTCTTAATTTTGGAGACAAACATCGAATTCTTGCAATTACCAATTCTACTAAAACACCTCTTTTAGAACCTAACAATTCGTGCCATTCATCAACAGCAATACAATTTACATTCTTGAACCAACGTGAATTTTTCTTCTGAGAAAATAAAAGATGTAAAGTTTCTGGAGTGGTTAACAAAACATCTGGCATTAAACGTTCTTGTTTTCTGCGGATGTTGGTAGGCGTATCTCCATTTCTAACAGCCACTTCCCAATCTAAACCAATTTCTTCTACAACAGTATTCATAGCTTTTGCCAAATCTTTTGCCAAAGAACGCAAAGGACTAATCCAAATGAGTTTTAAACCTTTTTTATGTTTTACTGGGTGATTTAAATAATTAATAACAACAGCTAAAAAGACTGAGAATGTTTTTCCAAAACCAGTAGGCGCTACTACCATTCCACTAAAATTATTGTGATAACGCTCCCAAGTTTGCGCTTGAAAACTAAAAGGAGCGTGTCCTTTTTCTTCCATCCAATTTTGGATGATTTGGTAGCCTTGGGTTTGTTTAAAGTTGCTCAACTATAGTTATTAATCGATTTTTAGTCTTTTTAATGTTTTAGACCAACTAAAACAAAATCTTCTGCAATTATAAGTTCCTTTAGAGAGGTAATAAATGCTTATAAATTACAAATTTAAGATGTAATCACATCAATATAAAATTCTTTGAGCTAGAATTGTAAATATTTTTAGACGCTTTTCAGACTAGTTTATGTTTTAATTTTTAAATAAATTTAAGTGGTTAACTACTGATTTAAATTCGATATAAAACAAAAAAAGCAACCCAAGTTTGGGAAGCTTTCCATTGGTTAACAAAACCAGACACTTTTACGAAAGTGACAAAACAACACAACTATTATCACTCTAACAAAAAGTGATATGCAAAGATACATTCTTTTTAGTTATCCTAAAATAATTATCTCTTTTTTTACATTTATCTGAATTGTGTATTTGCGCATTCATTGTATCTTTGCAAACTTTATTAAACATCAGAAATTAAACAGCAAATGCAATTATCAGAACAAGAAGTTGTACGTAGAGAAAAGTTAGTAAAATTAAGAGATTTAGGCATCAATCCTTATCCTGCAGATTTATTTCCTTTAGATTCAAATTCTAAAGAAATTAAAGAAAATTTTACTGAAGGTAAAAAAGTGGTAATTGCTGGTCGTTTGATGGTAAAAAACATTCAAGGTAAAGCTTCTTTTGGTCAATTACAAGATGGCGAAGGCAGAATACAATTGTATTTTAATAGAGATGAAATTTGTGAGGGTGAAGATAAAACACTTTACAATACTGTTTTTAAAACATTATTAGATTTAGGCGATTTTATTGGAGTAGTAGGTACGCTTTTTACAACTAAAGTTGGCGAAAAAACAGTGTTGGTAAAAGAATTTAAACTGCTTTCTAAAGCGTTAAAACCTTTACCAATTCCAAAGGTAAAAGATGGTAAAACGTATGATGCGTTTACAGATCCTGAAATGCGTTACAGACAACGTTATGCAGATTTAGTAGTAAATCCGCATGTAAAAGAAGTGTTTGTTAAGCGTACAAAATTGTTTAATGCCATGCGTTCATTTTTTAATGACGCTGGTTATTTTGAGGTTGAAACTCCGGTTTTACAGCCCATTCCTGGAGGCGCTGCAGCAAGGCCTTTTATTACGCATCACAATTCTTTAGATATTCCTTTATACATGAGAATTGCAAACGAATTGTACTTAAAACGTTTGATTGTTGGTGGATTTGATGGGGTGTATGAGTTTTCTAAAAACTTTAGAAACGAAGGGATGGACAGAACACATAATCCTGAATTTACAGCCATGGAAATTTATGTGTCTTACAAAGATTACAACTGGATGATGGATTTCTGTGAACAACTCTTAGAGCATTGTGCAACAGCTGTAAACGGAACTTCTGAAGCTACTTTTGGCGAACATAAAATTGATTTTAAAGCGCCTTATAAAAGAATTACCATGCGCGATTCTATTTTAGAATTTACAGGTTTTGATATTTATGATAAAACTGAAGATGAAATTAGAGCTGCTGCAAAAGGGATGCATATTGAGGTTGATGAAACCATGGGGAAAGGTAAATTGATTGATGAAATTTTCGGAGAAAAGTGCGAAGGAAATTACATTCAACCAACATTTATTACAGATTATCCTAAAGAAATGTCTCCACTTTGTAAAGAACACAGAACTAACCCAGAATTAACAGAACGTTTTGAGTTGATGGTTTGTGGTAAGGAAATTGCCAATGCGTATTCTGAATTGAACGACCCCATTGACCAACGTGAGCGTTTTGAGCATCAATTAAAATTAGCAGCAAAAGGAGATGACGAAGCAACCGAATTTATAGATCAAGATTTTTTACGTGCTTTAGAATATGGTATGCCACCAACTTCTGGAATGGGAATTGGTATGGACAGGTTAATTATGTTTTTAACCAATAATCAATCTATACAAGAAGTATTGTTTTTTCCGCAAATGAGACCAGAGAAAAAAGCACCTGCTGTAGAATTGAATGATGAAGAAAAAGCAGTTTTAGCAATGATCACTAAAGCAGAAAAAATAGAATTGGTTACTTTAAAAACACAATCTGGCTTGTCAAACAAAAAGTGGGATAAAACCATTAAAGGCTTAACTAAAAAAGAAGTTGCCAAAGTTTCTAAAACTGATGAAGGTTTGTTTGTGGAAATTGTATAACAAAATTATTATTCTGAACTTATTTTAGAGTTTAATAAAATATTTTAAAGGAATTGTAGCAATGCAATTCCTTTTTTTATTCCATAATTTTCTAATAGTTTTGATAAATCAAAAATTAACCAATGGATAATTATCAAAAAATAATCGAAAGCATTTATGCTGATGTTAAAAATATTGAAGATTCAGGAAAAGTAGCCAATTATATTCCTGAATTAGGTAATGTATCTCCAGATAATTTTGGTATAAATATTACTACAATTGATAAAAAATCTTTTAGCATAGGAGATTTTGATAAAAAATTCTCTATTCAAAGTATTTCAAAAATCCTTACCCTAACCATGGCTTACAAATTGCAAGGAGAAACGTTATGGGAACGTGTTGATGTTGAACCTTCAGGAAATCCGTTCAACTCTTTATTGCAATTAGAAGCAGATTTAGGCAAACCAAGAAATCCGTTTATCAATGCTGGTGCAATTGTTGTATGTGATGTTTTAATGAGTCATTTAAAAAACCCAAAAGAAGATTTTTTGATGTTTTGTAAAGAAATTTCTAATAACCCTCATTTAAAATATAACAATAAAGTAGCACAATCAGAAAAAATAACGGGTTTCAGAAATATTGCTTTGTGTAATTTTATAAAATCTTTTGGTAATATTAAAAATAATATTGATCAAGTTTTAGACTTTTATTTTTATACCTGTTCTTTAGAAATGAGTTGCCAAGAGCTCTCACAAATTTTTCTTTTTTTGGCAGATGATCATTTTACTACACAAAAAGGAGATCGAGTTTTAAGTATGAGTCAGGCCAAAAGAATCAATGCTATTTTACTTACCTGCGGTTTTTACGACGAATCTGGTGAGTTTGCATTTAGAGTAGGTTTACCTGGTAAAAGTGGTGTTGGTGGTGGCATTGTGGCCATTCATCCAGATGAATATTGCATAACAGTTTGGAGTCCGAAATTAAATAAAAAAGGAAACTCTTACAAAGCCATGTTGTTTTTAGAGCAATTTACAACACAAACGGCTTCTTCTATTTTTTAATTTGAGTTGTTTGTTTCAATTAAATTGATGAACTTTCTACTTTCATTTTAATGTAATGCTATGAAAGTCAACAAAATTTTATCATTTTTATTCTTATTTATGTTCATAAACGCCTGCTCAAATAAAACAACTCTGTTTTCTTCTTTTAATGATTATCCAACAACAAACAAAAAACTATGGTTAACCTATACTAAACAGGCCACAACTTTTACAATTTGGTCACCTAGAGCCAATGCTGTAAAACTACATTTATACAAAACAGGAAACGATACTAAGGCATATGAATCGTTGGCTTTGCACATTGATGAAAACGGAGTATGGTTTAAAACTATTCACAAAGATTTAGTGGGTGTGTATTACACCTATCAAATTTATATTGATGGTAAATGGTTAAACGAAACACCAGGTATTTATGCAAAAGCAGTTGGTGTAAATGGTAATAGAGCCATGATTTTAAATATGGAAACTACAAATCCTAAAGAATGGGAAAATGATAATTACGTTGTTTTACAATCGCCAAATGATGCTGTAATTTATGAATTACACATTAGAGATCTTACCATTCAAAAAGAAGCTAACTCTACTTATCCTGGTAAATATTTAGGTTTGGTAGAATCTGGTACAAAAACCGAACAAAATGTTTCTACTGCAATAGATCATATTAAAGAAATGGGAATCACTCACGTGCATTTATTACCCACTTTTGATCATTACTCTATTGATGAAACTCAATTAGAAACTCCACAATTTAATTGGGGCTATGATCCTAAAAATTATAATGTTCCAGAAGGTTCATTTGCAACAAATCCTTTTGATGCATCTGTAAGGATTAAGGAATTTAAAACCTTAGTAAAAGCTTTTCATGATGCAGGAATTGGTGTGATATTAGATGTAGTTTATAATCATACAGGCAAAACCGAAAACTCAAATTTTAATTTAGAAAATCCAGGGTATTATTATCGATTTAATAATGATGGCAGTTATTCTGATGCTGCTGCATGTGGAAATGAAACAGCCTCAGAGCGTACAATGATGCAAAAATTTATGATTGAATCTGTAAAATATTGGACAGAAGAATATCATTTAGACGGTTTTAGATTTGATTTGATGGGGATTCATGACATCAACACAATGAATTCATTAGCAACAGCAGTAAAAAATTTAAATCCTAATGCTTTAATTTATGGTGAAGGTTGGACTGCTGGAGATTCTCCACTGCCAGAAAATAAAAGGGCATTAAAAAAACATACCAAACAAATGCCTCAAATAGCTGCTTTTTCTGATGATCTTAGAGATGGCATAAAAGGATCTGTTTTTGATGATAAAAGTACGGGGTTTGTAAGTGGTGCAAAAAATAAAGAAGCATCTATAAAATTTGGAGTTGTTGGTGCTATACATCATCCTCAAATAGATTACAATAAAGTAAATTATTCCAATAAACCTTGGGCAAATAAACCTTGGCAAGCCATAAATTATGTGTCTTGTCATGATAATCATACATTATTTGATAAACTCAAAATTTCTAAACCTGGTGCATCAGAAATAGAAATAAAAGCAATGCACAAATTGGCAATTGCTATTGTATTAACTGCTCAAGGAACTCCTTTTTTACATGCGGGTTCAGAAATGATGCGAACCAAATTCGGTGAACATAATTCATATAAATCTCCAGATGCAATCAATCAAATAAATTGGAATTTAAAATTAAAAAATGCTGATGTAGTTACTTATTTTCAGAATTTAATTAAGTTAAGAAAAGCTCATCCTGCATTTCGAATGTATTCAGCCAAAGAGGTTCAAGAAAATTTAAGATTTTTAAAATCTGAAGATGGTTTGGTTGCTTATCAAATAAAAAATAGTGCAAATAACGATTCTTGGGCTACTATTTTGGTGATTTATAATGCAAACACAAAACCAGTGAATTACACATTAAATTCCAATTGGAATGTTGGTGTGCTAGAGGACACTTTTTATTTTGATGACGTTGAAAAAGTAAATCACAAAATTATAGTTCCAGCAATTTCTATGGTAATTTTATATCAAAAATAAAAGAATACGTGTTGTACCTAAAACTAAGTATAGCTTTAAATTCTTTGGGGTATTTAATGCTTTAGAACGTTAAATTGAATCAATAACTCTTTTTTTAGAAATACTAATCTATAAGAAGAACAGGTTTTTAGATAAAAAACACAAACGAAACTCAATTTTAATTTCCTTTTTTTATATTTGGTAATATGAACTGCAAAAACTGCGAACATCCATTATCTGAAAGTGCACATTTTTGTGTAAACTGTGGTGCTAAGGTAATTCAAGACAGAATTACTTTTAAAGCTTTACTTGTAGATGTTTTTATTAATGTATTCGGAATTGATAGTAAATTCTTTTTAACATTACGAATGGCTGCCAGAAAGCCTCATATTCTTGTAGAAGAGGTGATTGGTGGTGTTAGAAAGCGCTACATGAATCCTTTTGCTTTTTTAGCTGTAGGTGCAGCAATTTCTTTATTGGTATTTAATTATTTTTCTGATGATTTTAAAGCGGTAAATAGCGAAATTAATGCAGGGCAAGTAGAAGAATACAAAAAGAAAGCAAATTTAGATATTGCTTCTATTAAAGGAATCTCTAAAAAAGAGAAGCAAAAGTTAGAATTTGAAAAGAAAGGAGCGCAATTGCAATTAAAAATTTTAGATGGCATGATGAATTTTATGCTGCAATTTTATAACTTGTTAGCTTTTGTTTTCGTTTTTATTTACGCAGTTTTAAGTAAATGGACCTTTTGGAAGCCTCATAATTTTGGTGAGCATATTGTGATTAATGCCTACTTTTTTGGCTTTACAACGTATTTGTCATTAATACTCTTTTTCCTTTCAATGCTGGTGCATCCATCCATATATATGTATAGTATTTTAATATACATCATTTATTATATGTTTGCATTCGGAAAAATATATGATTTATCTATTTGGAAAAATACATTAAAACTATTTCGTTTTCTTCTTGGTTTAACGATACTCTTTTTAGCTATTGTTATTGTTGGGTTTTTAGTAGGTGTGGTTTTGGCGTATTTGGGGTATGTAAAAATGTAAATTAACTGAAAAAAGTATGTGAATAAATATACACTTTTATCACCAAAAACTATTTGTCATAAAGCTAATGTAGATCGTTTAGCTATGTAACAAAAAAACTCTCAAAAGCTAATTTGAGAGTTTTTTATATTTTTTTAGAATAATGCTTATCCTAGATAGGTCATTAAAATTTTACTTCTAGACGTATGTTTTAACCTACGAATTGCTTTTTCTTTAATTTGTCGAACACGCTCACGAGTTAAATCAAACGTTTCACCAATTTCTTCTAAAGTCATGGGTTGGTGTTCACCCAAACCAAAATATAATTTTACCACATCTGCTTCTCTTGGAGTAAGCGTTTCAAGTGCTCTATTAATTTCAATTCTTAACGATTCATGTAACAAAACACGATCAGGATTTGGAGATTCCCCAGAGTTTAATACATCGTATAAATTAGAATCTTCACCTTCAATTAAAGGCGCATCCATAGATACATGACGTCCAGAATTTTTCATAGATTCTTTAACGTCATTAACAGTCATGTCTAATTTCTTTGCAATTTCTTCTGCACTTGGTGGGCGTTCATTTTCTTGCTCTAAAAACGCGTACATTTTATTGATTTTATTGATAGAACCAATTTTATTCAATGGTAAACGTACAATTCTAGATTGCTCAGCTAATGCTTGTAAGATAGATTGACGAATCCACCAAACAGCATACGATATAAATTTAAATCCTCTAGTTTCATCAAAACGTTTTGCAGCTTTGATTAATCCTAAGTTTCCTTCGTTAATTAAGTCTGGTAACGTTAATCCTTGATTTTGATATTGTTTTGCAACAGATACCACAAAACGTAAATTGGCTTTCGTTAATTTTTCTAATGCTCTTTGATCGCCCGCTTTTATAAGCTGTGCTAATTCTACTTCTTCATCAGCTGTAATTAAGTCTACTTTTCCAATTTCTTGCAAGTATTTGTCTAATGACGCAGTTTCTCTGTTCGTAACCTGCTTTGTAATTTTAAGTTGTCTCATCTAATTCTCTATGACTTTTTAAAGGATTAATGTATTGCTACAATTAGTTATACGTAACTATTTATAGAAATGTTACAAAAAGGTTATATTTTTTTTAAAAGAGATAGTTTAAGCATTTAACGTTTAAATTATACTACTTAACTTTTTTTAAAGAAAACAGATAATAATTTCCTTTTTTTTGTAGCCTAAAGGTAATAGATGTTGAAGAATACTACACTACATAGCTTAACAGACGAAGAATTAATTTTTAAAATTACAGCAACAAGTAACTCACAATTATTTGCTATATTATATAATAGATATGCTAAAATTGTGTACAACAGGTGTTATGGTTTTGCACAAAATATGCAAGAAGCAGAAGATTTAACCCACGATATTTTTGTGCGTTTGTTTTTAAAGTTGAATACTTTTAAAGGTAAAGCTAAGTTTTCTACTTGGTTATATGCTTTTACTTACAATTTTTGTGTAAATTATGTACAAAGAGATATTCATAAAAAAAGAGAAAAAGTTACGCTAGTTACAGATTTAATTAAAGATCAAGATAGGTTTGAAGAACACGAACAGGCAGAACTTTCTAATTTAAAATCAGAGAAATTAACAAGAGCTTTAGGCTTAATGAATCCGAAGGATAAAATGATTCTCTTAATGAAATATCAAGATGATATAAGTATAAAAGAAATAAAAGATACTTTAGCAATAGGAGAAAGCGCAACAAAAATGAGAATTAAAAGGGCTAAACAAAAAGTTGTGAGCATTTATGCAGAACTATAATTTAGCAATAAGGATAACCATAATTTAACGTTTTATTTATCATAATAAATTTGGTTAATTTTAAAAGATAATAATCTATTATTTCGTATTTTCTTACAATATGATTTTTTAAAATTGACAGATATTTTATGTTTTTATGAGGTTAAAGTGCTGAAAAAAAAGGGTTTTAAAGTTTGTTTAGCTAGTGTCGAAATCAGATTTGATTTGTACTGAAATATCTACTATATTTGTGACGCTTTTAATTTTATCTGAGATTAGATAAAGAGAGGTATTAAAGGTCTTATTATTAGTTATTAAAAATACATCAAAGAAAATTAAAATCTTTTTAAGTTTATACAATCTTTTGTGCAGTTTCTTAATTTTTTAATATGTAGATTGATGTCAAAAAAAATATTGAAGTGTTAGAAGCACTTAAAAACTGATAGAAAGTTGGGGGACTATCTATCATGAGTGAGTTAAATCACAAAAAAAGAGACTGTGAAAACAGTCTCTTTACTTTTTGTGATATTTGTACCAAAAAGGGTTGTTTTTGCTTAATTCAACATTTTCCAAAGCTTATCTTTTAATTCTTGTAAGCCAATTTGAGCTACAGATGATATAAACAAGCTGTCTACACTTTTAGGCAATTCTTGCTTAATTTCTGCTTTTAGTTCTTCATCTAACATGTCTGATTTAGAAATAGCTAATATTCTATCTTTATCTAACAACTCTGGGTTGTGCTTTTTAAGCTCGTTTAAAAGAATTTCATATTCTTTTTTAATGTCATCAGAATCTGCAGGTATTAAAAATAACAAAGCCGAATTACGTTCTATATGACGTAAAAAACGATGACCTAAACCTTTACCTTCTGCAGCACCTTCAATAATACCAGGTATATCTGCCATTACAAATGTAGAATGATCTCTATGCTCAACAATACCTAAATTAGGTTTTAAGGTTGTAAAAGCATAATCTGCAATTTTGGGTTTAGCTGCGGTTAAAACAGACAATAAGGTAGATTTGCCAGCATTTGGGAAACCAACTAAACCAACATCAGCTAATATTTTTAATTCTATTCTAAACCATCCTTCTAAACCATCCATGCCTGGTTGAGCATACCTTGGGGTTTGATTGGTAGAGGATTTAAAATTCCAGTTTCCAAGACCACCTTTTCCACCTTGAAGTAAAACAACTTCTTTTTGATGTTCTGTAATTTCTACTATAATTTCATCAGTATCTGCATCACGTACAATGGTACCTAATGGAACATCAATATAAATATCTTCACCATCAGAACCAGTACTTCTACTTTTACTTCCTGCTCCACCACCTTCTGCTCTAAAATGGCGTTTGAATTTTAGGTGAAATAGCGTCCACATATTTTTATCACCACGTAAAATAATGTGTCCTCCACGTCCACCATCTCCACCATCAGGACCACCTTTGGTAATATATTTTTCTCTATGCAAGTGTGCAGAACCCTGCCCACCTTTGCCAGAAGAAGCATATATTTTTATGTAGTCTACGAAGTTACCTTCTGTCATATTCTTTAAATTTAGATTCAAAATACCTAACAGCCACTGTCTGTTCTCCTTTTAATTTCAAATCTTCGGTCATTTTTTTGGTTTAAAATTCAAAATTTTGAATTCAAAGTTGAACTTTAAATATAGAACTTTTGAACTTTGAATTATAATTTGTCAAATACTCCAGAAATTCTTTTTGTAATCTCTTCAATAGAACCTACACCATGAATTCCGTAATATTTGCCTTGCGCATCAAAATAATCTTTAAGAATAGCTGTTTTTGTATTGTATTCATTAAAGCGATTTCTTATTTTTTCTTCGTCAGTATCATCTGTTCTTCCACTTGTTTTTCCTCTTTCTAATAGGCGTTCTACTAAAACATCTTCAGGCACTTCTAAAGCAATCATTGCATTAATTTGCTCGTTCTTATCACCTAAAAAAGCATCTAAAGCTTCTGCTTGAGATTGTGTTCTTGGAAAGCCATCAAAAATAAAACCATTGGCATCTGCATTTTTTTCAACTTCGGCCTTTAGCATATTTATGGTAACTTCATCAGGTACTAAATCGCCTTCATCCATATATTTTTTGGCTAGTAACCCTAATTCTGTTGCGTTTTTTATGTTGAAACGAAACACATCTCCTGTAGAAATATGTACCAAATTGTACATGTCTTTTAAAAATGTTGCTTGTGTTCCTTTTCCTGCTCCTGGAGGACCAAATAATACGATGTTTTTCATTTTAGGTATTGTTGATAGTTGATAAATTTCTGGATAATTTCTGCCTAAACCATTGTAATCTAATCCATAACCAACAATAAACTTGTCTTCTATGCTTTTACCAATATAATTAATTGGTAATTCTTTTTTAAATACATCTGGTTTAAAGAATAACGAAACTACTTTTAATTCTTTTAAATTTTTGTTTCTAAAGATATTATAAATTTCTTGAAGTGTGTTTCCTGTGTCTATAATATCTTCTAAAATAATAACAGTTCTGCCTTCTAAATCTTCATTAATGCCTACTAATTGCTTTACATTTTCAGAGGATGATGTGCCTTGGTAAGAGGCTAATTTTACGAAAGAAACTTCGCAATCGCCTTTAAATTCGCGAATAAAATCTGCTGCAAACAAAAAACATCCGTTTAAAATACCTACAAAAATAGGCACTTCATTTTTTGGAAGGTCTTCATAAACTTGTGTTGCTAAATGTTTAACAATAGCATTAATCTCATCTTTATTGATGAACGGTTTAAAATATAAATCGTTTAATTGTAAAATACTCATAAGGATGCAAATATAACTGCATTATACTGAACGAAAAAACCGTTTTGATGTTACTAAAGAAATTTCAGTAAAATCAAAACGGTGTTTACTATTTTAGGAAAATTTAGTTATTTTTTTCTTCTTTTTTAGTAGTATCAAACATTATTGGAGTAGCTACAAATAATGATGAATAAGTACCTACTGCTACACCTACAATTAAGGCAAACATAAATCCTTTAATAGAATCTCCACCAAATAAGAAAATGGCTAACATTACTAATAATGTTGTTAATGATGTATTTATGGTTCTACCTAAAGTAGAACTTAAGGCTTTGTCTACAACTTCACTATATTTCCAGTTGGTATGGATTCCTGCAAATTCTCTAATTCTATCAAAAATAACCACTGTATCGTTAAGTGAGTATCCAACCACAGTTAAAATGGCAGCAATAAATGATTGCCCAATTTCCATATCAAAAGGCATAAAACTGTATGTGATTGAGAATACACCTAGTACAATTAATACATCGTGGAAAACTGCAATTACAGCACCAATAGAGAACGATACTTTTCTAAAACGTAATAAGATGTATAAGAAAACTACTAACAAAGAGCCAAATACAGCATATAATGCTGATGTTTTAATATCATCTGCAATGGTTGGTTCTACTTTAATAGAACTCATTACACCTGCACCTGCTTTCTCAAAACCTGGCTTAAAGTTTTCGTATGATAAATCTCCTAAATACGATTTTAATCCTGTATATAATGCATTTTGAACTTGGTCATCTACTTCTTGCCCTTCTTCATCAATCTTATAAACTGTGGTAATTTTTAATTGGTTTGCAGTACCATAAGATTTTACTTCTGGAGCACTACCAAAAGCATCTTTTAATGTGCCTGCAACTTCGGTAGCATTCATGTCTTGATCAAAACGAACCACATAAGAACGACCTCCTTTAAAGTCTACCCCTTGTTTTAGGCCTATTGAGAAAATAGAAATTAAACCACCAATAATAATAGCACCAGAAATAATGTATGCAATTTTACGTTTCTTTAAGAATTCTAAATTAATATTTTGAAACCATCCTTTAGATATTGAAGTGTTGAAGGTTAAAATAGAACCTTTATTTACGGCACCGTCAATTAAAATTCGCGTAATAAAAACAGCTGTAAAAAATGATGTTAAAATACCAATCATTAACGTTAATGCAAAACCTTTAATTGGTCCTGTACCAAATACATATAAAATGATACCTGTTAAAAATGTTGTAATATTTGCATCTATAATTGCAGATAAGGCTCCTTGAAAACTAAAACCTTCTTCTACAGATTGTTTTACACCTTTCTTTTTAAATAATCCCTCTTTGATTCTTTCAAATATAATTACGTTGGCATCTACAGACATACCAATCGTTAAAATAATACCTGCAATACCAGGCAAGGTTAACACTGCTCCAAATGAAGCTAAGATTCCAAAAATAAATAAGATGTTTACAATTAAGGCGATATCTGAATATAAACCAGCTTTACCATAGTATAAAATCATCCAAAGTAAAACCAGTACAATAGCTAAACCAAAAGAAATGAAACTGGCATCAATAGCTTCTTGACCTAAAGATGGCCCAACAACTTGTGCTTGAATCATTCTTGCAGCCGCTGGCAATTTACCTGCTTTTAATACAGTTGCAATATCTTCTGCTTCAGCAACTGTCATACTTCCACCAGAAATAGAAGTTCTACCACCAGTTATTGCCTGATTTACAGAAGGTGCAGTGTAAACATAATCATCTAAAACAACCGCCACAAAATTACCAACATTATCAGCTGTCATTTTTGCCCATTGTTTTGTGCCAGAACTATTCATAGTCATGCTTACTTCTGGTTTGTTCAATTGGTCAAATACTTGAGCAGCATCTAAAATAACATCGCCTTCAATAGTTGCTTGGTCTTTTCTGTTTCCTTTTATGGCATACAAACCAATGTATGGCTCTGCGTTTTCATCTTTAGCATTGGTGTCAAATGGTTTGTAATCCCATAAGAATTTCGCGTATTTGATTTCAGTTGATAATAAAGCTCTTACTTCTTTTTTAGCTAATAAATCATTAACCATTGCAGTGTCTGTTACTTTAGCAGAAGCTACTAAAGAACTTAATTGTTGTTGGCTTTGTGCAATGTTAGGACTTAAATAAGTAAATAAATTTTTCTGAACTTTAGTAGAATCAGCTTCTTCACCTAATAAATCGTCAATTTCATCTTTTTGAACAGTATCTTTTGTTTGTTCTATAGCAGAATCGTCTTTTAACATTTCTGCAACTTTAGCATTGGCAGCAAAGAAAAAGTTTTGCACTTCTGCATTGGTATGTACTTCCCAGAATTGTAATTCAGCTTTACTTGTAATTAACTTTGTAACACGATCTATATCTTTAGCACCTGGTAATTCAATTTGAATTCTACCAGAGTTACCTATTCTTTGAATTTTTGGAGAGGATACCCCAAACTTATCAATTCTACTTCTTAAAACTTCTAGGGTAGTAACAATAGAACCGTTTATTTCTTCTTGTAACGTTTCTTTTACGGTTGCATTAGCTTCATCAAAAGTAATCTTTTCGCTTAATGCTTTTGTACCAAAAATAGATGGGTCACTTAACTTTGTAGTACCTGCAATTTTTTCGAATTCTTCGAAAAATAAATCTAAATAATTCGCATTACTTTCTTTTAATCTTACATCAGCAGCTGCTAAAGCATTATTAAACGCTTCGTTTTTAGAGTCATTAGATAAACTTTTTAAAACCTCTTTAACAGAAACTTGTAAAATAGCATTAATACCACCTTTTAGGTCAAGACCAAGATTCATTTCTTTGTCTTTTACATCATTGTAACTGTATTGTGCAATACCTAAATCTATAATGTCTTTATTGGCAACACTATCTAAATATTTTCTTTCGTAGCCAGCTATTTGCCTTGCATTATCATTTTCTGTAGCTCTGTTTTTAGAATAAGCTACAGCATCATCTTCTACTTTATTGGCTAAAAAAGTAAATGATAATTGGTATAAACTTACTAAACCGAAAAGAATAGCGAATACCTTAATAAGTCCTTTATTTTGCATTTTGTTTGTGTTTTGTTGTCAAATTTTATTAAAAAACGAGCAAATATATAGCTTCTGAGATAACTTGACAATTATTTTTTGTATTGTTTTATAGTTATTACGAGTATGTTACTCAATAATTTACGGTAGTTTAAAATATGTAAACTATAACATTTTAGCTGTAGAAAAATAATGGGCCAGCTCTAACTTCGGGTTCTTTGTTAGAAGATCTATCCTTTGTAAAAGGATTGTTTTTGTAAGCTGCATATGCTTGTTTAAAAAGTTGATTTGCTTCTTGATTTTCTAAATTTTTAATTGAAGCAGCAGTTTTGGTTGTTGTTGATCTTTCTGAAATGTATTTTATTTCAAAAATGTATTTGTTGTGTGAATTAGTAGTGTTTGTTTCGTTCGTTAACTCATAAATATCAATATTATAAGTTGATGAAGGAAGGTTTTTTTGTTCGTGATCTGAATTTGTATTAAACGCAAATTGATGTTGATGAACTATACTAAGTACTTGTTTGATATTATCAACGGGTACAATAGAGTAGTAAGAAATTTTAAGGGTACCTTTTTTTGTGTTTTGAATACTGATGTTAGAAGCGCCAATGCTTACCAATTTTGCTTTTACATCTGCAATAGTGTTGCTAACATCTTCCTTACTATGTGTAGCATCAACGAACTCTACAACAATTTCTTGATTAGGTATTACAACTTGCTTTTGGAACGCACCAAAGCAAATACATAAAATTAGAAATAGCGTACTAAAGTACCATTTAGAGTTCATCGATTAAATATAAAATAATGTTTGTTGTTGATTTAGGATTCTGTTTTGGAATAATTTATTTGAATAGTCTAAAAATATCATTACCGTTTGCAAAAAGTAATAGCGTAATTAACAAAATAAAGCCAACTATTTGTGCATATTCTAAAAATTTATCACCAGGTTTTTTACCAGTAATCATTTCCCAAAGTGTAAATACTACATGACCACCATCTAGAGCAGGTATAGGTAATAAGTTCATAAAACCTAACATAATAGATAAAAAGGCAGTGATTTCCCAAAAAGCTTGCCAGCTCCATGTTGATGGAAAAATTTTACCAATAGAAATAAATCCACCTAAACCTCTATATGCACCAGTTTTAGGATTAAAGATCTTTTTTAATTGTTTGATGTAGTCTGTTAACTTTTTTACTGATTTATGCCATCCTGCAGGTATGGCTTCACTAAAGGTGTATTCAATATCTGCTAAATCATAGTACCCTAGTTTTTCTAAATCATCCATTTTAAAATTGTTGCCAAAAACACCTAGTTTACCTTTGTCAGATATTTGAACGGCTACTTCTTTTAAGGTTTCATCTCTTTTAACGGTAATAGAAATATTCTGACCCTTAAATTGTTTAAAAGCATTTTCAACTTCATCATAATATTTTGTGTCTATGCCATTTACATTAACAATAATATCTTTGGGTTTTAAATCTGCTTGTTTGTTTTGAGAATCTTTAGGAACTTCAGCAATCATAAATGGTATTCGAGTAGATAGTATAGGTCCCTCATCATTTTTACGTCTATCCATTAATTTAGAAATAAAATCTACAGGTAATACTTTTTCAATAACCTCACCATTTCTGTCTATGGTTACATTTTCTCCGTTTATAAAAGCAAGAGTAATGCCTCTAAATTCTCTTACTTTTTCACCATCAACAGCCAATATTTTATCGCCATTTTTAAAACCAATGCTCATTGCTAGCGAGTCTTGCACCCAAACACCATCTTTTGCATTAACACTATCATTAGGTAAAAATTGCTCTCCATAAGCATACATTAACATAATATAGATAAAAATACCCAAAACAAAGTTTACAAAAACGCCACCTAACATAATAATTAAACGCTGCCAAGCTGGTTTTGAACGAAATTCCCAAGGTTTTGGAGGTAGAGCCATTTGTTCTTTATCCATACTCTCATCAATCATACCAGCTATTTTTACATAACCTCCTAAAGGAATCCAGCCAATACCATAAACGGTTTCCCCCACTTTTTTCTTTACAAGCGAAAATTTATAATCGAAGAATAGATAGAATTTTTCTACTTTAGTTTTGAATAATTTTGCAGGGATAAAATGCCCTAATTCGTGCAACACAATTAATAAAGATAAACTTAAAATAAATTGAGATGCTTTAATTAATATTTCCATTCAGCGTTAAATCAGATTTAAAAAACGCACAAATGTACGTTTTTATAGAGAGTTTAAAAAGAACTATTGAAACTTGATTTTTATTTTAACAAAGATTTTATGTCATTCAACTTTTTTGCAATTTTTTTAAGCCCTAAATTTGCAAAAATAACTGTTATAATGGATTTAAAATTCTTTAAAAAAAGTAAAGCTACAGTGCTTTTTCTAGTCGTTTTTTCTGCAGTTTCTCTGCCGGTTTTTTATCATTTGGTAAAAGTTGATAAAAAATTGAAAGTGTACAATCCTGCAGATGTAAATCCTAGTTTGGTGCATGAATCTATAAAACATATTACTAAAGATCATACCATTGCAGATTTTGAATTGACAAATCAAAATGGAGAAATCATTACACCAAAAAACTATAAAAATAAAATTTATATAGCAGATTTTTTCTTTACGCGTTGTACTAATATTTGTGTGGCAATGGCATATAATATGGGAGAATTACAAGAATTTTACAAAAATGATGATGATATAATGTTTTTGTCTCATTCTGTAACTCCTGTAATTGATAGTGTTTCTGTTTTAAAAGCCTACGCACTTAAAAAGGGGGTGATTGACGGAAAATGGAATGTTACCACAGGCCCCAAAAAACACATCTACAACTTAGCTAGGAAAAGTTATATGGCTGTTATTGAAGAAGGTGATGGTGGTGAAGACGATTTTATACATACAGAGCAGTTTGTTTTAGTAGATAAACAAAAACGAATTAGAGGTTTTTATGACGGAACTGATAAAAAAGATATGGTAAAACTAAAAGAAGATGTGGCTTTGTTAAAAGAAGAATATAGCGCAAAATAACTTGTTTAGAATCATTCTAAATTCTTATCTTTGTCGTAAATTTAGTTCCTGCTTTTTGCAGGAATCTTTTTATACATAAACAAATTGAGCACAATTGCATCTTTACTTAAGGGAGAAATAGGATATATTTCTGAAGAGTCTTTAGATTTAATTCCGTTAAAATTATTAGAAATGGGCTGTTTGCCTGGTGCAGAGGTAAGGCTTGTGCAAATTGCGCCTTTAAAAGATCCTTTATACATCTGTGTTAACGGAAGTCATTTGGCAATTAGAAAAGAAACTGCATCTCTAATTCAAATTCTTAAAGCAAATATTTAATGTCTAAAAACGATATAAAGGTAGCTTTAATAGGGAATCCGAATACCGGAAAAACATCTTTATTCAATCAACTTACAGGTTTAAACCAAAAAGTTGGAAATTATCCAGGAATTACTGTAGATAAAAAAGAAGGTACTAGTAAACTTTCTGGCAAACAAAATGCCGTTATTACAGATTTGCCAGGTACATACTCTATAAACCCAACCTCTTTAGATGAAAGTATTGTTTTAAAAACCTTATTAAATAAAGATATTAAAACCTCACCAGACGTAATTTTGGTAGTGGCTGATGTAGAGAATCTTAAGCGAAATCTTTTGCTGTTTTCTCAAATCAAAGATTTAGAAATTCCAACAATTTTGGCAATCAATATGGTTGATCAAATGGATAAAAAAGGAATTACAATTGATTTAAATTTACTAAAAAAAGAGTTAAATACCGAGGTTATTTTAATTAGTGCCAGAAAAAATGAAGGAATAAAAGAAGTTAAAGAGGCAATTATTCGTTGTCATGTTGCTGCAAAAGCATCTCCTTTATGTGGTATAAATTCTAAAATAGATCCTCAGTATTTTCATGCATTAAAAGCTATAAGCCCCAATTATTCTTTGTATGAATTGTGGTTAATGGTTACGCAGAATAATTTTCCAGATGCTATTTCATCCCTAGAAAAAGAAAAATTGATTGCTTTTCAAAAAGATATTTCTAAGGTTAAGAAATATCAGCATAAAGAAACCATATATCGTTATCAAGAAATTAATAAAATCTTAAAAAAAGCTTATGTAATAGACCAGTCTAAAGCATCTGGGTTACGTGGTAAATTAGACCGTGTTTTTACTCATAAAATCGGGGGGTATGTGTTGTTTAGTTTGATTTTATTATTGATTTTTCAATCTATTTTTGAGTGGGCATCACTACCTATGGATTTTATAGATGAAACTTTTGCGCAACTATCAGACTTTGCAAAAAACAGTTTGCCTGCTGGTGTACTTACAGATTTACTTACAGAAGGAATTATTCCTGGTATTGGTGGTGTGGTTATTTTTATTCCGCAAATCGCTATTTTATTTTTGTTCATTGCTGTGTTAGAAGAAACTGGCTATATGAGTCGTGTTGTGTTTTTAATGGATAAAATTATGCGTCGTTTTGGGATGAATGGAAAAAGTGTAATTCCATTAATTTCTGGTACTGCATGCGCAATTCCTGCAATTATGGCCACAAGAACCATTTCTAGTTGGAAAGAACGATTAATAACCATTTTGGTAACACCATTTACAACCTGTTCTGCACGTTTACCTGTATATGCCATATTAATTGCCTTAATCATTCCTCAAAAAAAGATTTTCGGCTTTTTAAATATACAAGGATTGGTTTTACTACTCTTTTATGCTTTAGGTTTTGCATCTGCCATTTTAGCGGCTTACATTTTACACAAAACATTAAAGATAAAATCTAAGTCTTTTTTTGTGGTTGAAATGCCCGATTATAAAGTGCCATCTCTTAAAAATGTATTGTATGAAGTTATTGAAAAAACAAAAGCTTTTGTTTTAGGAGCAGGAAAAATTATTTTAGCATTATCTATTGTATTGTGGTTTTTAGCTTCAAATGGAGGTGAAGGGTTTGAAAATGCAGAAAAATCAGTAGTAGAAAATATAACCAATACAAATTTAAATGAAGATGAAATCCAACAAAAAATTGCCTCAGTAAAACTAGAAAACTCTTACATAGGTATGTTAGGTAAAACCATTGAGCCAGCTATAAAACCTTTAGGTTACGATTGGAAAATTGGTATTGCTTTAATTACTTCGTTTGCAGCTAGAGAAGTTTTTGTAGGTACTTTGGCTACCATATATAGTGTAGAGGCTGGCGATGAAGATACAACTACAATCAAACAAAAAATGGCTTCAGAAATAAATCCAGATACTGGTAAAAATCGTTTTAATTTTCCTGTAGGGATGTCTTTAATGGTGTTTTACGCTTTTGCTATGCAATGTATGGCAACTTTAGCGATTGTGAAGCGCGAAACTAAAACTTGGAAATGGCCACTAATTCAGTTATTTGGAATGGGGTTATTAGCATATGTGTCCTCTTTAATTACCTATCAAATTTTAAGTTAATGCAACAATTAATAGTATATGTTTTAGTGGCTTTGGCAGTTGGTTTTTTAGTGAAAACCTATTTTTTTTCTACTAAAAACAAAAAAAGTTGTAGTACAGATTGTAATTGCCATTAAAACCTTAACAGAATATTAAGGTTTTTTACAGGTAAGGTTTTTTAATTTTGACGACATACAAACTATAAACTCACTTAATAGATAAGATATGAAAAAAGCCATATTATCAATTGCATTTTTTGCTATTGCTTTGCTATCAACAACAGAAAATTTTGCTCAAGATTTTCCTAAAATGGATGTTAGTCCTATGGATGCTGCCTCTTACCCTACAAATTGGAGAAATGCAGATAAATTAGTAAAGGTGGTTTACAGCAGACCGCAGTTAAAGGGTAGAAAGCTAGATAAATTAGCACCTAAAGACAAAGTATGGAGAACTGGAGCAAATGAAGCCGCAGAAATTACTTTGTATAAAAATGCAACTTTTGGAGGTAAAAAAGTAAAAGCTGGCACGTACACGTTATTTTCAATTCCTACTGATGGAGATTGGATCATTATTTTAAGTAACCAAAAAAATGTTTGGGGGTCATATTTTTATGATAAAGCTGAAGATGTGGTAAGGGTTGAAGGTAAAGTTGCTCAGTTAGATAAACCTATAGAAGCATTTTCTATTGTTTTTGAAGGTGAAGATGATAGTGCTACAATGCATATGGCTTGGGGTAATACAATGATTTCAGTTCCTGTAAAAGGATAACATTATACGCATAAAAAAAGCCTTAAAAGTAATTGTAATTTTAAGGCTTTTTTTTTGTGATAGAACAATTAAAATTGTTTCAATTGCCATTGCCAAGCAGATTCTAAGGCGTCAGCAAGATTTTTTTCTGTTTTCCAGTTCAATTCTTTATTGGCAATTGTGGTATCTGCGTAGGCAGCAACAACATCACCTTCACGTCTATCCACAATTTTATAATTTAGTTTTAAATTGTTTACTTTTTCGAAAGTATTTATTACTTCTAAAACAGAACTTCCTGTTCCTGTACCAATATTAAAATACTCAAAAGTTTCTTTATTTTTATTGTTGATTAGTCTTTGTAAAGCAGCAATATGTGCCTTTGCTAAATCTACAACATGAATATAATCACGAACTGCAGTTCCGTCTGCAGTTGGGTAATCATCACCAAAAACAGACAATTGTTCTCTAATGCCTGCAGCTGTTTGCGTAATAAACGGAATTAAATTTTGAGGAACACCTAAAGGTAACTCGCCAATTTTTACAGTGGGGTGTGCGCCAACAGGATTAAAATAACGCAAAGCAATGGTATTAAATTTATGCGCATTACTAGCGTCTCTTATAATTTCTTCACCAATTTGTTTGGTATTACCATAAACAGATTCTGCAATTTTAACGGGTGCATTTTCGGTAATTGGCAATTCGTCAGCTTGGCCATAAACTGTACAAGAAGATGAGAAAATAAAATTATCTAAGTTACGATCTCTCATTTCTTGCAGAAGATATACCAAACTATTTATATTGTTTTCGTAATACTCTAAAGGTTTCCCCATGCTTTCTCCAACAGCTTTATAGGCTGCAAAATGAATAATTCCATCTACTTTATTGGTGTCAAAAAAGTGTTTTACGTCATTTTTAACACGTAAATCAATTTGATGAAAATCTGGTTTAATGCCTGTAATTTCTGTAATGCTATCTAAAACAGAGATAGTTGTGTTTGATAGATTATCAATAATTACTACTTCAAAACCTTCGTTTTGAAGCTCTACTACTGTATGCGATCCGATAAATCCTAGACCTCCTGTTACTAAAATTCTTTTCATTTGTTGATTGTTTTAAGGGTTTTTATTTTAAAAAGTTGATGATGGTTTGAGTGATAAATTTCAACTGCTCCTCATCTAATTCTGTATGCATTGGTAAAGAAATTACCGTTTTTATCAATTGATTGGTTACTGGAAAATCCGACTCATTATAACGATCATCTTGATAGGCCTTCTGCGAATGTAAAGCTACAGGATAATAAATGGCATTCGGAATTCCATTATCTAGTAAGTGTTTGTGCAATTCATCTCTTTTTCCATTGGTAATTTGTAAAGTATACTGATGAAAAACATGACAATCACAAACATCACAAATGGCATTACAATTATTTGTTTTGTTTGATTTTACAGTTGGTGTAATAATGGCTGAATGATTGGCAAAAGCAGCATTGTAAAAACGAGCTGCGTTTCTACGTGCATTGCAATAACTATTCAAATTTGGGAGTTTTGCTTTTAAAACGCCAGCTTGAATGGAATCTAATCTAGAATTTACACCTACAACATCATGGTAATAACGCTCGTACATTCCATGATTTACCATTCCACGAATAGTGTGTGCCAGTTCATCATCATTTGTAAAAATAGCTCCTCCATCACCATAACAACCTAAGTTTTTTGATGGAAAAAATGAAGTTGTGCCTACATTTCCAATCGTTCCTGCTTTTTTCTGAGTTCCGTCTTTAAAAGTGTAATTTGCGCCAATAGCTTGTGCGTTATCTTCAATTACAAATAAATTATGTGCTTTAGCAATTTCCATAACTGCATCCATATTGGCTACTTGACCAAATAAATGTACAGGTACAATGGCTTTTGTTTTTGGTGTAATAGCTTTTTTTAGTGCATCAATATCAATATTAAAAGTATCTGCTTCTACATCAACCAAAACAGGTGTTAATTTTAATAGCGCAATTACTTCTACAGTGGCTGCAAACGTAAAATCGGCAGTAATTACTTCATCACCTTGTTGTAAACCTAAACCCATCATGGCTACTTGCAAGGCATCTGTTCCGTTTGCACAAGGTATTACATGTTTTACGTTTAAATAATTTTCTAAATCTTTTTGAAACTCTTTTACTAAAGGGCCATTTATATATGCTGAAGAATCTAAAACTTCTTTTATTGAAGTGTCTACAGTTTCCTTGATTTGTTGATATTGTCCTTGCAAATCAACCATTTGGATTTTTTTCATAATACGCGAAAATATTGTTATTCCAAAAATACAATTTAAATCTATTATCTTTGACAAGTTCAAATATTTTCCTGATGAAATTTCTAAAAAAAGTCCTAAAAATTATTGTTTTACTATCGGTTTTGTTGTGTGCAGCCTATTTAGGATATTCAAAATACAATACACCTAAGTATTCAGGAGAATTTGAAATCGAGCAGTTATCGAATATTGTAAACGTATATTTTGATAACAATGGAGTGCCACACATCAATGCGCAAAATCAAAAAGATGCATATATTGCTTTGGGTTATCTGCATGCCCAAGATCGTTTATGGCAAATGGAACTTATTCGTAGAATTGCGCCAGGAAGATTGTCTGAAATTTTTGGCAAAGATTTGCTGAAAACTGATGTGTTTTTTGCAGGATTGGGTATTGAGGAAGCTGCTGAACAAACAATACAAAATTTAGATAAAAATGCTGAATTTTATCAACTAACTCAGGCGTATTTAGATGGAATTAATCAATACATAGCAAACGGAAAAACACCTTTAGAGTTTTCTTTAGTGGGTATTGAAAAAGAAAAATACACCTTAAAAGATATTTACAACGTGTTTGGTTACATGTCTTTCAGTTTTGCAGTTGCCCACAAAACAGATCCTTTATTAACAGAAATTAAAGAAAAATTAGGAGAGCCGTATTTGAATGAATTATTAGGTAGCTTCTCAGAAAATTTAACCATTAATAGAATGGATAGCGTTTCTAAAATCAATGCAAATTTCTCTAAAAGTGTAAGCGCTATGATAGATAATATGCCTGTTGCTCCTTTAATTGGTAGCAATTCTTGGGTAATTGGGGCAGATAAAACTAAAAACGGAAAAGTAATTTTTGCAAACGATCCGCATATTGGTTTTTCGCAACCTTCTGTTTGGTATCAGAATCATATTAAAACTCCAAATTTTGAGGTGTATGGCTTTAATATCGCCTTAATGCCTTTTCCTTTATTGGGTCATAATAAAAGATATGCCTATGGTTTAACTATGTTGGCTAATGACGATTTAAACTTTTATACAGAAGAGAATAACTCAAATAATTCATCAGAATATAAAACGCTACAAGGGTATAAAACTTATAAAATGGTAACGAAAACCATAAAAATAAAAGATGATGTAGATACCACTTTTCAAGTAAAAGTTTCTAAACACGGCCCTATAATGAATGGTTTAATAACACATTTAAAAAACGAAAAACCTATTGCTATGCATTGGCTGTACACTCAATTAGAAAATGAAATGCTAGAAGTTTCTCACGGAATTTCGCATTCTAAATCGATAACAGATTTTCAACATTCGGTTTCTAAAATTCATGCACCAGGTTTAAATGTTATGTATGGTGATGCTGAAGATAATATTGCGTGGTTTGCTTCTGCCAAATTGTATCAATTACGAGATAGCTTGTCTACAAAAACCTATTTAAATGGTGCTTCTGGTGATGATGAAATTACTGAAATATTAGACTTTAGTGAAAATCCTAAATCGATAAATCCGAAATGGAATTATGTGTATTCTGCCAATCATCAGCCTGATACTGTAAGAGGTAAATTGTATCCTGGTTATTATCAACCAGAAAATAGATCGAAAAGAATTGTTAGTTTATTAAAAGATAAAAACGATTTTACAAAGCTAGATGTTGCTGAAATGATGTATGATGTTACTTCTTCAGTAGATCATTTTATTGCCAACGATTTATTAAAAAATGTTATTAAAAGTGATTTATCTGCTTCTGAAAAACAAGCTTTTTCCATTTTAGAAAAATGGCAAGGCGATTATTTAAAAACATCGATTGCACCTACCATTTACAATCGTTTTTTGTTTGAGTTTTTAAAAAATACCTATAAAGATGAGTTGGGTGATGGTTTTGAGTTGTTTATAAACTCGCAATTGCAAGACCAAGTGTTAAGAACCCAAATTAATCGAGAAAATTCGGTTTGGTGGGATGATATTACCACCACAAATACAACAGAAACAAAGCAAGAAATTATTACAAAAGCGTATCAAAATGCCATTGCTTTTTTACAAAAGCAATTGGGTGGGAATATAGAAAGTTGGACTTGGAACAGCGTGATTTCTGTAGAATATGAGCACGCTATTGGAAAAGCAGGCGGACTTTTACGTAGCTTTTTTAATGTAGGTCCTTTTGAAACGATTGGTGGAAATGAAGTCATTAACAATCAAATTTTTAAATTAGATAGCACAGGTGTGTATAAAGTTACAGCAGGTCCATCAACCAGAAGAGTTGTCGATTTTTCTGATGTAGAAAACAGTTTGTCTATCATTCCAACTGGGCAATCAGGCAATGTGTTTAGTGAGTATTATCAAGATCAAACCCATAAGTATTTAGAGGGTAAGTTTATACCAATGCAATTAAATGAATCAGAAATTATTAAGAGTAAAAATCTATTGATCTTGAGGCCTAAAGATTAGGTTTTCTTGCGTGGATTGGGCATTTGTTATGTGCAGTTTTAATGTAGTAAGCTCTTGTGTTCTAAGAACATTTTCTTTAATTGTAAAGTAGTTTTAATAAAGAACTTGTGTAATAGAAATCAATTTATTGTTGGCAAGCATTCCAAATAACTTCATTAGGTGTTGGTGCAGTTATTAGAATATTTTCTTTAGAAACAGGATGTGTAAACTCTATTTTACGAGCGTGTAAATGAATGCTTCCATCTTTATTGCTTCTGTTAAATCCGTATTTTAAATCGCCTTTTATAGGGAAGCCTATAGCAGATAATTGCGCTCTAATTTGATGATGTCTCCCAGTTTCTAAATCAACCTCTAATAAAGAATAATTATCTAATTTTTTAATGATTTGATAATGTAAGATTGCTTTTTTAGAACCTTCGATTTCTTTTTGATATACTGAAGACTTATTGTTTTTAGGATTTTTTTTCAAAAAATTTATCAACGTGTCTTTTTCTTGCTTTGGATGATTTTTTACAACGGCCCAATACGTTTTGTTAATTTGTTTATTGCGTAACATTTTGTTTAAACGTTCTAAAGCTTTAGACGTTCTTGCAAAAATAATTACGCCAGAGGTAGGTCTGTCCAAACGATGCACAACACCTAAAAAAACATTACCTGCTTTATTGTATTTCTTTTTGATGTACTCTTTTACAACATCACTCAAAGGTTTGTCACCAGTTTTATCACCTTGGGTAATATCTCCAGAACGTTTGTTTACAATAATAAGGTGATTATCTTCAAAAAGTACCTGTAAGTTTTCTTTGGTAGAATGCATAAATCATATCACTTTAGGCGAATTCTAGAAGTTTTTTATTTAAAATCGTTAGCAACATCTTCATTTACCCCATCAATAAAAGCTAAAAACTCTTTTCTACCCATTCCTGTAGAAGATGATGTTAAAAAATTGGTGGGTAAAGTTTCCCAATGTTGTAATAATTTCTTTTTGTAAGATGTAATTTGTTTATTCAGTTTAGAGCTTCCTAGTTTGTCAGCTTTGGTAAAAACAAGACAAAACGGAATTTGATTTTCACCTAAAAAGCGCATAAAATCCAAATCAATTTTTTGTGGATCGTGTCTTGAGTCAATCAAAACAAAAGTACAAACCAGCTGTTCTCTTTCTTTAAAATAGTTTTCTATAAAGTATTGAAAAATAACACGTTTCTTCTTAGAAACTTGTGCATAACCATAACCAGGTAAATCTACTAAAAACCAAGAATCGTTAATTTTAAAATGATTGATGAGTTGTGTTTTTCCTGGTTTTCCAGAGATTTTTGCCAAATCTTTACGCTCCATCAACATGTTAATTAATGAAGATTTTCCAACATTAGATCGTCCTATAAAAGCATATTCAGGAATCCTATCTTTTGGTGCATTTATAACATTGCTGTTACTCATTACAAATTCAGCAGATTTAATTTTCAAAACGGTATAATTTTAGAAATTAGTTTTCGCCAACCAATCACCAAGAATAGCATTAAATTCTTCAGGTTTTTCCATCATTGCTGCATGGCCACATTTATCAATCCAAGTTAATTGAGAGTTGGGTAGAAGTTTATGAAAATCGTTAGCAACTTCAGGAGGTGTAACACCATCTTGTTTTCCCCAAATTAAACAAGTAGGTTGTTTCATGTTTGGTAAATCGTTTGCCATATTGTGTCTAATGGCACTTTTAGCAATAGACAAAGTTTTTAAAGCTTTCATTCTGTCGTTAACAGTAGCATATACATCGTCTACCAATTCTTTGGTGGCTACTGCAGGGTCATAAAAAACGTCTTTTGCTTTTTGTTCAATGTATTCATAATTTCCCCTTTTAGGAAAACTATCTCCCATTGCTTTTTCATACAAACCAGAACTACCTGTTAAAACAAGGCCACTCACTTTTTCAGGGTAATGCTTTGTAAAATAAAGCGCAATATGTCCTCCAAGAGAATTTCCTAAAAGAATTACATGATCTAACTCTTTAAATTCTAAAAACTCTTTTAGATACTTTGCTAAATTTTTAACGTTTGTTTTTATGAGTGGAAGCGTATACAAAGGCAATTCAGGAATCAAAATTTTGTAACCATTTTTTGAAAAATGATCAAATGTTGGTTTGAAATTGCTCAAAGCTCCCATTAATCCATGTAAAACAATGATTGCAGGTCCTTCTCCAGCTTCTGCATATGTAAACTTACCTTCAGTTTTTAACTTGTCAGTCATTGATTTTTGTTTCTTTTCTCTAATCGCAAATGTAGTTCTTTTTTATAACATACAAACCCAATTCGTTATCGGTCAATTATACTTATTAACAGGGCTGTTTATGAGGGTTGTAGAGCCTTAGCCCTGTTTTTATTAACAAAGTGGTAAAAAGTGGTAAGAAGTGGTATTTTTTATATATTTTTGACCTATAAATTAATGTTTTTAAGTGATAAACCTCATTGGCGAATATAATTGTAAAGTAGATGCTAAAGGAAGGGTGATGTTTCCATCGTCTTTCAAAAAGCAACTTACGTCAATTTTAGATGAGGGTTTTGTGTTAAAAGAGTCTATATATGAACGTTGTTTAGAGTTGTATCCTATGCAAACTTGGAACGCAACCATGTCTAAGGTAGCAACCAAAAATAGGTTCGATAAAGAAACAAATGATTTCATTAGAAGGTTTTCTGCAGGTGTAAAGTTAATTGAATTAGATGGTACAGGCCGATTTTTAATTGCAAAAAATTTATGCAATCACGCAAATATTAAGAAAGAAATTACAATGGTATCTTCTATAGACAGAATTGAAATTTGGAATAGCGAAGATTATCAAAAGAAACTAGAAAGCGAAAAACAAAACTTCGCAAAGCTAGTACAGAAGGTTATGGTAGATGGGGAAATAAAAAATGAAGAAAATGAGTAATTATCACGATTCTGTTTTGCTAAAAGAAAGTGTAGATGCCTTAGCTATTAAAAAAGATGGTGTTTATGTTGATGTTACATTTGGTGGTGGAGGTCATTCTAAAGAAATTTTAAGTAGACTTGGTGCACATGGAAAGTTATTTGCATTTGATCAAGATCCTGATGCATTAGAGAATACAATTAATGACGAACGTTTTACTCTAATCCCTGAAAATTTTAGATATATCTCAAGGTTTTTAAGGTTTTATAGGATTAAAAAAGTAGACGGAATTTTAGCAGATTTAGGGGTGTCATCACACCAATTTGATGAAGCAGAAAGAGGGTTTTCAACACGTTTTGAAGCAGATTTAGATATGAGGATGAATCAGAAATCAAAAAAATCTGCAAAAGAAATTATTAATAATTATTCAGAAGAAAAATTAGCAGAAATATTGTTTTTGTATGGTGAGTTAAGAAATTCTCGAAAATTAGCAAGAACCATAGTGCACGAAAGAGGAAATCAAAAGATTGAAACTAGTTTTCAGTTGAAAGAAGTTTTAAAAGCTTTTTTACCAAAAGCAAAAGAGCATAAAATATTGGCTCAAATTTTTCAGGCCATAAGAATTGAAGTAAATGAAGAATTAGATGTTTTAAAAGAATTTTTAGAGCAAATTCCTAATTTGTTAAATGATGAAGGTAGATTGAGTGTTATTTCCTATCATTCTTTAGAAGATCGATTGGTTAAACGTTTTATTAGAACAGGCTTGTTTGAAGGCGAACCAGAAAAAGATGTGTTTGGGAATTCGAATGAACCTTTAAAAAAAGTTGGGAAATTAATTGTTCCTAATCGAGATGAAATTAAAAGGAACAACAGAGCAAGAAGTGCAAAATTAAGAATTGCAACTTTAAAGAACTAAAATGATAAAAGTTAAAAGAGGGATATATGATTTTTTGAGAGGAAGTTTCCTCACAGATGAGTCTGCTTTTAAAAATTGGCGAATTATCATTTTTGTGGTATTGTTAATGTTGGTAATGATTTATAGTTCGCACAGTGCAGAAAAAAAAGTATTTGAAATATCTGCTTTAAATAAAAAGAAACGAGAATTAAGAGCAGAGTATGTAGATACTGGTACCATTTTAATGCGCTTAAAAATGGAATCTAGCATAAGAGAAAAAGCAAAAAAAAGAGGCTTACAGCCTTCAGAAACTCCCCCAAAGAAAATAAAAGTAACAATTAAAGATTAATACATTGGCAACTCACAAAAAAAGCATACTTACCAAATTTTACATAGTGGCTTCTTTTATGACGCTCATTTTGTTTGCGGTAATTTTTCGTGTGGTTAACATTCAATATGTTCAGGGAGAAAAATATAAGAAACTTGCAACAGAGCTTACTTTAAAACAGTTTACAATTAAGGCAAATAAAGGCAATGTATATGGAGCTGATGGTAACTTATTAGCAACTTCTATGTCTAAATACACCATAAGAATGGATGTAATGGCTGCTGTTAATAATAAGGTTTTTGAAAAAAATATTGCAGCACTTTCTAAAGAATTGTCAAATTTGTTAGGTGGGTCAGCAAATTATTATCAAAATAAATTAAGAACAGCAAAAAGACGTAAAAACAGGTATTTATTAATTGCTAGAAATGTTGGGTATAATGATTATCTTAAAATGAAAACATTTCCAATTTTTAAGTTGGGTGTTTATGGTGGTGGTTTTATTGCAGAGCATAAAACAGTTAGAGCACATCCTATAGGTAAAATTGCAGAACGTACTATTGGTTATGACGATTTTAGAGGAGAGGCTGGCATAGAAGGGGCTTTTGCAGATTTTATGCAAGGTGAAGATGGTTTAAGGTGGAAACAGAAAATTGCAAAAAATCAATGGAAACCAATTTCAGATGTAAATGAAAAAGAGCCTATAGATGGTCATGATATTATTACAACTATAGATGTTAATATTCAAGATATTACACATCATGCTTTGTTGCGTCAGTTAGAGCATTTTGAGGCAGATCATGGTTGTGCAGTGGTTATGGAAACTGCTACAGGAGAGGTTAAAGCAATTTCTAATTTAGGCAGAACATCAAAAGGAAAATATTACGAAAAAAGAAATTATGCAGTTTGGGAAAGTCACGAGCCTGGATCAACTTTTAAATTAGCTAGCTTAATGGCGGCTTTAGATGATAAAAAAATTGATACATCTACAGTGGTAGATACAGAAAAAGGAAAAATATATATTCATAATCGAAAAGTAGAAGATTCTAGAAGAGGAGGCTATGGTAAAATTTCTGCTGCAAGAGTTTTTGAGGTTTCTTCTAATGTTGGCGTTGTAAAGTTGATAAAAAAACATTACGATCATCAACCTAAAAAATTTATAGACAAATTAGAAAGTTATGGTTTTACAAAGCCTATAGGTTTTCAAATTAAAGGAGAAGGTAAACCATATGTGCCAAAACCAACAGACAAAAGTTGGAGTAGAATTTCTTTAGAATGGATGTCTTGGGGTTATGGGGTTTCTGTTACGCCTATGCAAACGCTAATGTTTTACAATGCGGTTGCCAATAATGGAGTGATGGTAAAACCACGTTTTGTAAAAGAGTTGAGAAGAGAAGATAAAGCAGAAAAAGTTTTTGAAACAGAGGTTGTAAACCCGAAAATTGCATCACCAGAAACCTTAAAAAAGATGCGAAAAGTTATGGAAAATGTGGTAATTAAAGGTACTGCAGATAATATTTATTCTTCTAATTTTTCAATGGCTGGTAAAACTGGAACTGCAAAAAAATACATACCAAGAACAAAAAATAAGGCAGGAGAATGGCAAGGTGGTTACTATTCTACAAAAAGATATGTAGCTTCTTTTGTTGGTTTTTTTCCTGCAGATGAACCTAAATATTCGTGTATTGTGGTAGTGCATGATCCTGATAAAAAGAAAGGGTATTATGGTGCAACTGTAGCAGCTCCTGTTTTTAAAGAAATTGCTCAAAAAATTTATACCACTACACCTATTGATAATCAGTCTGTAGAAGATAATATAGAGTTTGCTTCGATTGAAAATCAGTATAATTCCTACAACAAAATTATTAATAAAGAATATACAAAAGTACCTAATGTAAAAGGTATGAATGGTATGGATGCTGTGTCTATGCTAGAAAATATAGGTTTAAAAGTCAAGTTTTCGGGCATTGGAAAAGTAGAAAATCAGTCTATAAAAAAAGGCGAAAAATTAGTAAAAGGGAGTACAATTGTTTTAAAATTATCATAAACTGAAAAATTTACAAGACATATTATATAAAGTGGGCATAAATCAAGTATTTGGTATTACAAATATTGAGGTGAACGAACTTGTTTTTGATTCTAGAAAAGTCAGAAAAAGAGATGTTTTTGTGGCGCAAAAAGGGGTGCAAGTAGATGGTCATTTATATATAGATAAAGCTGTTTCATTGGGTGCAAGCGCAATTGTGTGCGAAGATTTTCCTTCGGATAAAAAAGAAGGGATAACCTACATTCAGGTTGAAAACGCAAATACTGCTTTGGCAATTATGGCTTCTAATTTTTACAACAATCCTTCTACAAAATTCCCAATAGTTGGAGTTACTGGTACAAATGGTAAAACCACAATTGCATCATTATTATATCAATTATTCAATAAGGCAGGTTATAAAGTTGGTTTGTTGTCTACAGTAAAAATTTTGGTGGATGAAACTGAATATAAAGCCACACACACTACTCCAGATTCTGTAACAATCAACAGGTATTTAGATTTGATGTTAGAAGAAGGTGTGGAGTATTGTTTTATGGAAGTAAGCTCGCACGGAATTCATCAAAAAAGAACAGAAGGCTTAACGTTTGCTGGCGGAATTTTCACCAACCTTTCGCATGATCATTTAGATTATCATAAAACCTTTGCTGAATATCGAAATGTAAAAAAAGAATTTTTTGATGCGTTGCCAAAATCGGCTTTTGCATTAACAAATATCGATGATAAAAATGGCAACTATATGTTGCAAAATACTAAGGCTAATAAATATTCATATGCCTTAAAAACAGTAGCAGATTATAAAACCAGAATTTTAGAAAAACAACTATCTGGTACTTTAATTTCTGTGGATGGAATAGAGGTTTGGATCAAATTAATAGGGGTTTTTAATATCTATAATCTTACTGCAATTATGGCAACAGCTGAGTTGTTAGGCTTAGAAAAATTAGAAATTTTAACCATTATAAGTCAGTTAGAAAGTGTAAGTGGTCGTTTTCAATATACAGTTTCTGAGGATGGAATTACAGCAATTGTAGATTATGCACATACACCTGATGCATTGAAAAATGTATTAGAAACCATAAATGATATCAGAACAAACAACGAAAAAGTAATTACAGTTGTAGGTTGTGGTGGTGATAGAGATAAAACCAAAAGACCTAAAATGGCGCATATTGCATCGCAATTAAGTAACCAAGCTATTTTTACGTCAGACAATCCAAGAACGGAAGATGCACAAACCATTTTAGATGAAATGGAAACAGGTGTAGCTCCAGAAAACTATAGAAAAATATTAACCATTTTAGATAGAAAACAGGCTATTAAAACCGCTTGTAAGTTATCTAAAACTGGAGACATTATTTTAATTGCAGGAAAAGGACACGAAAATTATCAAGAGGTTAACGGAGTTCGAAATCATTTCGATGATTTAGAGGAAGTTACGTTTTGTTTCAATCAACTAAAAAACAATTAAAATGCTGTATTATTTATTTGAATATTTAGAAAGTCAGTTCAGTTTTCCAGGGGCAAGTGTGTTTCAATTCATCACATTTAGGGCAGCTGCAGCATTTATTTTGTCGTTATTGATTTCTGCAATTTACGGGAAAAGAATTATCAACTATCTAAGAAAACAACAAGTTGGTGAAACCGTTAGAGATTTAGGTTTAGAGGGGCAAAAACAAAAATCAGGAACTCCAACAATGGGGGGTGTCATTATCATTTTTGCAACATTAATTCCTGTGCTTTTATTAACAAAATTAGAAAATATTTACATTATTATTCTAATTATAACCACAGTTTGGATGGGCTTAATCGGTTTTTTAGACGATTATATAAAAGTGTTTAAAAAAGATAAAGAAGGTTTAAAAGGTAAATTTAAAGTGCTGGGTCAAGTTGGTTTGGGTGTAATTGTAGGTTCTATGTTGTATTTTAATAATGGGGTAACTATTAAAGAACAATTACCACTTGATCAACAGGTAATGCAAGAAAACGGACGAAGAAAAGTTTTTGGAGAGGCGCATAAATCTACAAAAACAACAGTACCTTTTTTTAAAGATAACGAATTAGATTATGCAAAACCGCTAAGTTTTTTAGGTGATGGCTACGAAAAATATGGATGGATTATTTTTATATTCATCACAGTTTTTATTGTTACCGGAATTTCTAATGGTGCAAATCTTACAGATGGTATTGATGGATTAGCAGCAGGTTCATCAGCAATAATTGTGGTTACGTTGGCTGCGTTTGCTTGGGTTTCTGGAAACATCATTTTTGCAGATTATTTAGATGTAATGTACATCCCTAACTCTGGTGAAATGACAGTTTTTATTCTTGCATTTGCAGGTGCGTTAATTGGTTTTTTATGGTACAATACCTTTCCTGCTCAAGTTTTTATGGGAGATACAGGGAGTTTAACCATTGGCGGAATTATAGCTGTTATTGCCATTTCAATACGTAAAGAATTGTTGTTGCCCATTTTAGCTGGGGTTTTTGTCATTGAAAACTTGTCTGTGATTATGCAAGTTTCTTGGTTTAAATACACAAAAAAGAAGTTTGGTGAAGGTAGAAGAATTTTTAAAATGGCGCCTTTACATCATCATTATCAAAAATTAAATTATCACGAAAGTAAAATTGTAGTTCGTTTTTGGATAGTTGGAATTTTATTAGCAGTATTTACAATTGTAACATTAAAATTGAGGTAAAAGCCCATCCCAACCTTCCCAAAGGGAAGAAACACTAAGGTGTAAAAATTATTGAAAATAGAAAAAAGAATAACATATTAAGAATTTAAAATAATGAACAACCAAGACAAACATACGATTCCAGTTTTACCCCCTTTGGGGGAAAGGGGGCTTCTTGCGATTCTTGGAGGTGGAGAAAGTGGAGTAGGTACAGCAATTTTAGGAAAGCAGAAAGGATATCAAGTTTTTGTTTCAGACAAAGGTTTAATATCAAAAAAGTATAAAGAAGTTCTTTTATTTAACGAAATAAATTTTGAGGAAAATCAACATACAGAAAGCAAAATTTTAAATGCAGATGTGGTGATGAAAAGTCCTGGTATTCCAGATAAAGTGGCTTTAATTCAAAAGTTGAAAAAAAATGGAATTCCTGTAATTTCTGAAATTGAGTTTGCAGCCCAATTTACGAATGCAAAAATTATTGGTATTACAGGTTCAAATGGCAAAACAACTACAACATTATTAACACATCATATGTTGCAACATGCAGGTTTAAATGTTGGTGTTGCTGGAAATATTGGAGATAGTTTTGCAAAGCAAGTGGCTGAGAACGATTTTAAAAATTACGTGCTAGAAATCAGTAGTTTTCAATTAGATGGTATTGAAAATTTCAACCCACATATTGCTATTTTAACAAACATTTCTCCAGATCATTTAGATAGATATGAGTACAAGTTTGAAAATTATATAAACTCAAAATTTAGAATTACAAAAAATCAAAAATCAACAGATTATTTAATCTATGATGCAGATGATGAAGTCATCAATAATTGGTTAACAAAACATAAAACAGTTGCAAAATTAGTTCCGTTTTCGTTAGAAAAAGAATTAGAATACGGTGCTTATGTTAAAGAAAATAATATTATAATCAACATAAATAAAGAAAAAATTAATATGCCAATATCAACCCTATCAGTAAAAGGAAAACACAATACAAAAAATGTAATGGCAGCTTCAATGGCTGCGCAATTATTAAGTGTTAGAAAAGAATTTATCAAAGAAAGTATGGCAACTTTTGAAGGTGCAGAACACCGATTAGAAAATGTAGCAAAAGTAAAAGATGTAGAGTATATCAACGATTCTAAAGCAACGAATGTTAATGCAACTTTTTATGCTCTAGAATGTATGGATAAACAAACCATTTGGATTGTTGGTGGAGTAGATAAAGGAAACGATTATACAGATTTATTGCCTTTGGTAAGAGAAAAGGTAAAAGCAATTGTATGCTTAGGTGTAGATAATGAAAAGATAAAAAATACTTTTGGTAATGTAATAGATATGATTGTTGAAACTGCAGGTGCTGAAGAGGCAGTGAAAGTTTCTTATAAGTTAGCAGAAAGAGGCGATGCTGTTTTATTATCGCCAGCTTGTGCAAGTTTCGATTTATTTAAGAGTTATGAAGATAGAGGTCGTCAGTTTAAAAAAGCAGTAAGAAGTTTGTAAAATTATTAATCATTTAATTGTTTAAAAGGTTTATAATTAACAATATATATTATTCGAGTAATTTATTTTTTATTATTAAAAACCAAAAACCAAAAACCAAAAACCAAGAATTGAAAACCATTTTTCAACATATTAAAGGAGATAAAACCATTTGGGCAATTGTAGCTATTTTGGCAATACTTTCATTTATGCCTGTATATAGTGCAAGTACAAATTTGGTGTATGTAAAAGGTTTGGGGTCAACTTCATACTATTTAATGAAGCACTTGGTTTTGTTAATTATGGGGTTTGCTATTATTTATGGAGTGCATAAAATTCCATACAGATATTTTTCAGGTGGATCTGTATTATTGCTTCCAGTTGTCATTATTCTGTTAATATTTACCTTAATGCAAGGTACCGTAAAAGGAGGTGCAAATGCAAGTAGATGGATTAAAATTGCAGGTGTTGGTTTTCAAACATCAACTTTAGCAGGCTTAGTATTAATGGTTTATGTAGCTCGATATTTGGCTAGAAATAAAGAAAAACAAATAAAATTTAAGGAAAGTATTTGGCAATTATGGTTGCCAGTTTCAATTATTTTAATGTTGATTTTACCAGCAAACTTTTCTACAACAGCAATCATTTTTGTAATGATTTTAACAATTACATTTATTGGTGGTTATCCTTTAAAGTATATTGGTTTTATTTTAGGAACAGGTATTGTAGCCTTATCTATATTTATATTAATCGCCAAAGCTTTTCCAGACGCAATGCCCAATAGAGTTCAAACTTGGGAAAACAGGATTTCAGGTTTTTTTCCTGCTGATGAGGTAGAAGGGAGCAATGAAAAAACAAGTAATAAAGAAAATTATCAAGTTCAGAAAGCTAAAATTGCCATTGCTACTGGCGGAATTATTGGAGTTGGTCCTGGTAAAAGCGTTCAAAAGAATTTTTTATATGCTTCAGAATCCGATTTTATTTTTGCCATAATTGTAGAAGAGTATGGTTTAATTGGTGGTTTGTTAATCATTCTAATTTATTTTGTTTTGCTATTCAGAATTTTTGTGGTCATTAGAAAAACCACTACTATTTTTGGTACTTTATTGGTTGTTGGGGTAGGACTGCCAATTATTTTTCAAGCTACAATAAATATGGCAGTTGCTACTAATTTGTTTCCAGTAACTGGCCAAACCTTACCCTTGTTGAGTAGTGGAGGAACATCTATTTGGATGACCTGTTTTGCATTAGGAATGATTTTAAGCGTTAGTGCATCAAAAGAACAAACAGAAGAAGATATTTTAGACGATAACCCTTTAGATATTTTGCATGAAACCATATAATATACTCATATCAGGTGGTGGTACAGGAGGGCATATTTATCCTGCAATTGCAATTGCAAACGAGATAAAAATGCGCTATCCTAATGCCAATTTTCTATTTGTTGGGGCACAAGACAAAATGGAAATGGAAAAAGTACCACAAGCGGGTTATGAAATAAAAGGATTGTGGATTGCAGGAATTCAAAGAAAATTTACAATAGATAATTTATTGTTTCCAATAAAATTGATTTTTAGTTTATGGAAATCAAGAAAAATCATTAGAAAATTTCAACCAAATATAGCTATTGGTACTGGTGGTTTTGCAAGTGGTCCTGCTTTAATCATGGCAAATAGAAAAAAGATACCAACATTAATTCAAGAACAGAATTCTTTTCCAGGAATAACCAATAAGTTGTTGAGTAAAAGCGCTAGCAAAATTTGTGTGGCTTATGATAATTTAGAACGGTTTTTTCCTTCGGATAAAATTATTAAAACAGGTAATCCTGTTCGTCAAGATTTATTAACCATTTATAATAAAGTTGATCAAGGAAAAGCATTTTTTAAACTAGATGCTAAAATGAAAACAATTTTGGTGCTTGGTGGTAGTTTGGGCGCAAGAAAAATAAATCAGTTAATTGCAGCACATATAGATTTCTTTAAAAAGCAACAAGTACAGGTGATTTGGCAATGTGGTAAATTTTATATTGATGAGTATAAAAAATACAACGAATTAGATCATATTCAGGTACATCAATTCATCAATAAAATGGATTTAGCTTATGCAGCAGCAGATTTTATTATTTCAAGAGCTGGTGCAAGTTCGGTTTCTGAATTGTGTATTGTTGGCAAGCCTGTTATTTTTATACCATCACCAAATGTGGCAGAAGATCATCAAACAAAAAATGCAAAATCAATTGCAGATCAACATGGGGCAATTTTATTACCAGAAAAAGAGTTAGATACTTTTTCGATAGTTTTTGAAACCTTGTTAAAAGATAAAGGCAAGCAAGAGCATTTATCAGAAAATATACACGAGCTAGCATTGCCAAGCGCAACAACAAATATTGTAAACGAAGTAGAAAAATTATTAGCCTATGCCAACTTTCCCAAAGGGAAGGAGCTATAAATTTGGAAACAAAATTTGTATTAGAAATTAAAATGAGTAATTCAATAAAAAATAAATCAAATAAAAAGGTACTTCAAAAAGTCCTTCCCTTTGGGAAGGATTTAGGATGGGCTTGGAATTTTATATATTTTATTGGTATTGGAGGCATAGGTATGAGCGCAATTGCTCGTTATTTTGCTGCTAATGGTAAAAACGTGGCTGGTTATGATAAAACAGCATCGTATATAACTTCTGTTTTAGAAGATTTGGGTGTTCAAATTCATTTTGAAGATACATTGCAAAATATTCCAATTTCTTTTTTAGATAAAGACAAAACTTTGGTGGTATTTACACCAGCAGTTCCAAAAAATCATACACAACTTAATTACTTTTTAGATAATGGTTATAAGGTTTTAAAAAGGTCTGAAATTTTAGGAGAAATTACAAAATCTACTTTTTGTTTGGCAGTGGCTGGTACCCATGGTAAAACAACAACATCTTCAATTTTAGGCCACATTATGGAGCCTGAAAAAGCAACTTCTTTTTTAGGTGGCATTGCCGAAAACTATAACTCAAACTTAATTTTAGCTGATGATAAAGTTTCTGTGGTAGAAGCTGATGAGTTTGATAGGTCATTCTTAAAACTAAGTCCCAATATTGCATGTGTAACGTCTATGGACGCTGATCATTTAGATATTTATGGAGAAAAAGCAGCATTAGAAGAGTCTTTTTTTACCTTTGCACAAAAAGTGTCAAATACTTTAATTGTAGCTAAAGGGCTGCCTTTAAAAGGATTGACTTATGCTGTGAATGAAGATGCAGATTATAGGGCTTTCAATTTAAAAATTGAAAATGGAATATATTTTTTTGATGTACAAACTCCAACTCAAACTATTTATGATATTCATTTTCATTTGCCAGGTAAACACAATGTTATGAATGCTTTAGCTGCTTTAGCTATGGCAGACGTGTATGGTGTTGCTTTAAATAATATCAAAGAACGTTTAGCTTCTTTTAAAGGGGTAAAACGAAGGTTTTCATATAAAATTAAAACCGATAATTTGGTGTTGATTGATGATTATGCGCATCATCCAACAGAAATTAAAGCAGTAGAAAATGCCATCAGAGAAATGTATCCAGCTGAAAAAGCGTTGGTCATTTTTCAGCCACATTTGTTTTCAAGAACAAGAGATTTTATAGATGATTTTGCAACAGCCTTGTCAAAATTTGATGAAATTTTATTGTTAGATATTTATCCAGCTAGAGAAAAACCTATTGCAGGTGTCACTTCTCAGTGGTTGTTAAATAAAATAGAGAATGAACATAAAATATTGACTCAAAAAAGTCAATTGCTAAAAGATATTCAAAATTCACAAGCAAAAGTAGTTGTTATGTTAGGTGCAGGTGATATTGGAGTATTGGTAGAAGAAATTACAAATCAACTAAAAAAAACTAATAAATGATGTTTAAAAGGTTGGTAAAATATCTATTATTTCTTATGTTAATAGTAGGTTTAGGAGTTTTATATAGTTTTTCATCTCATAGAAACGAAAATAGAAAAGTAGAAGCAATTATTGTTGAATTTGAGAATGGAGAGAATAATTTTTTAACTCATGCAATGGTTAATAAATTGTTAATACAAAAAGGAGATAGTATTAAAAACCAAGCAAAATCTGTGATAAATTTATACAGTTTAGAAAATAACGTAATTCAAAACCCATATGTAGAAAATGCATCTGTTTTTTTGTCTATAGATGGTGCGTTAAAAGCTATTTTAAAACAACGTACACCAATAGCAAGAATTATTGGCGAAAATAAATCTTATTATGTTGATAAAGAAGGAGTAAAAATACCACTTTCTGCCAATTATTCAGCAAGGGTATTATTGGTTTTAGGTGTTGATAATGATAAAGATTTGAATGAAATTTTACCTTTAATAAATACAATTTTAGCAGATAGTTTTCTGCAAAAAGAAATTGTAGGAATAGAGAAATTAGAGAATAACGAATATCAATTTTCTGTTAGAAGCGGAAAATATAAAATCGATTTTGGAAAATTAACCAGAGTAGATGTAAAATTTAAAAAATTAAAAGCGTTTTATAATAAAACTTTTGAAGACAAAACCATTCAAAATTATAAAACCATAAATGTAAAATATCACAACCAAGTTGTGTGCACTAAATAAACTATAATGGAAGACAATAAAATAGCTGTTGGTTTAGATATTGGTACTACCAAAATTGTTGCCATGATTGGTCGAAAAAACGAATATGGTAAAATTGAAGTAATTGGCATTGGAAAAGCAAAAAGTTTAGGTGTAAAACGTGGTGTGGTTAGCAACATTACACAAACCATTCAATCTATTCAACAGGCTGTAGATGAGGCAGAAAGTGTATCTGGTGTTCAAATAGAAGATGTAGTTGTGGGTATTGCAGGTCAGCATATTAGAAGCTTACATCATAGCGATTATATTACCAGAAATAATGCAGATGAAGTTATTGAAGATACAGATATAGAAGATTTAGTAAATCAAGTTCATAAATTAGTAATGCTTCCAGGAGAAGAAATTATTCATGTATTACCACAAGAATTTAAAGTAGATTCTCAAGCAGATATCAAAGAGCCAATTGGTATGTATGGTGGGCGCTTAGAAGCTAATTTTCATGTTGTTGTGGGGCAAGTTTCTTCTATTAGAAATATAGGGCGTTGTGTAAAAAGTGCAGGTTTAGATTTAAGTGAAATTACGTTAGAACCTTTAGCATCTGCACAAGCTGTATTGAGTCAAGAAGAAAAAGAGGCTGGTGTTGCGCTTATTGATATTGGAGGAGGTACCACAGATTTAGCCATTTTTAAAGATGGTATTATCAGACATACAGCAGTAATTCCTTTTGGAGGTAATGTAATTACAGATGATATTAAAGAAGGTTGCTCTATCATAGAAAAACAAGCAGAATTATTAAAAACAAAATTCGGTTCTGCTTGGCCAGGAGAAAATAAAGATACTGAAATTGTGTCCATACCAGGTTTAAGAGGTAGAGAACCTAAAGAAATTACACTTAAAAATTTATCGAAAATTATTCATGCAAGAGTACAAGAAATTATAGAACATGTATTTTTAGAGATAAAAAATTATGGTCATGAAACCGCCAAAGGAAAATTAATTGCAGGTATAGTTTTAACAGGTGGTGGTTCGCAACTAAAACATTTACGTCAATTGGTTGAATATATTACAGGGATGGATGCAAGAATTGGTTTTCCTAATGAACATTTAGCAGGCGATTCAGATGAAGCCTTGTCAAGTCCTTCTTATGCAACCGCAGTTGGTTTACTAATGGAAGGTTTAGAAAAAGAAATTAAAGTAGAAGAAACTCAAGCTCTAGTAGAAGATACTATAAGTGAAGAAGAAAATGAAGAAGAAGTTATCAATACACAGCCAAAAGTTGAGGTGAAACCAAAACCCAAAAAGAAATCTTTTTTCGATAAGTTTACAGAAGGCTTAAAAGATTTTTTAGATAATGCTGAATAATATCAGCAAACAAATAGAACAAAAAACAAAATATCAATAAAAACCAATTAAGAAAAACGTTATTATGAGCGCAGAATTTGATAACATTTCATTCGATATGCCAAAAACACAATCTAACACCATAAAAGTAATTGGTGTTGGAGGTGGAGGTAGCAATGCCGTAAACCACATGTTTCAGCAACACATTAACGGAGTAGATTTTGTAATCTGTAATACAGATGCACAAGCTCTAGAAAACAGTCCCATACCTAATAAAATTCAATTAGGTGCAAATTTAACTTCTGGTTTAGGTGCAGGTGCAAATCCAGAAATTGGTGCGCAAGCCGCCAAAGAAAGTATGCAAGAGGTGCAGCAAATGTTAAATACCCAAACCAAAATGGTTTTTATTACTGCTGGTATGGGTGGTGGAACAGGTACTGGTGCAGCACCAATTATTGCTAAGATTGCCAAAGATATGGATATCTTAACAGTAGGTATTGTAACTATGCCTTTTGCTTTCGAAGGAAAAAGACGAACCAAACAAGCACAATTAGGAATCGATCAACTGCGCCAAAATGTAGATTCTTTAATTGTGATTAACAACAATAAATTAAGAGAAGTTTACGGAAATCTTGGTTTTAAAGCAGGGTTCTCTAAAGCAGATGAAGTATTGTCTACGGCCTCTAAAGGAATTGCAGAAGTAATTACGCACCATTACAAACAAAATATTGACTTGCATGATGCAAAAACTGTGTTGTCTAATAGTGGTACTGCAATTATGGGGTCTGCAAAAGAAGAGGGGCAAGACAGAGCGAAAACAGCAATTGTTAAAGCCTTAGACTCTCCTTTACTAAATGATAATAAAATTACAGGAGCTAAAAATGTGCTTTTATTGATTGTTTCTGGTACCAATGAAGTAACCTTAGATGAGATAGGGGAAATTAATGATTTTATACAAGATGAAGCTGGTTATGATGCCAATATCATTATGGGTATTGGAGAAGATGAAGATTTAGGTGATGCCATTGCTGTAACTATTGTAGCTACTGGTTTTGCAGCAGATCAACAAAGTACAATTACCAATACCGAAGTAAAAAAAGTTATTCATACCTTAGAAGATGAGCAAAAAGCAACCTACAATTTTGCTGAAAAAACAATTGTAAAACAGCCGAACTTAGAAACCCCAATCACTAATAAAGTTGCGCAGAAAATTGTACATACACTAGAGGATGATGTTGTAGATACCAAGCCAAAAATGGATTTGGTTAAAACCAATGAAATTATAGCAAGTATGCCTGTTAGCTATGAAGAGGTTGGTGTAGAAACTGTATCTGAAGATGATTTTATAATTACTGATGTTGTAAAAGAACAAGAAAATACAAATGAAGTAACCCAACAACCGCAAACAGATTTAGTTTTTGATTTTCCAATATCTAAACAAAAAATAGACAAGGAAGAAGAAGTTAGGTTTACGTTAACCAATGCTATTGAAAAAGCAAAACAAATAGAGGTAGAAGACACGTTAGAAGTTAAAGCTAAAAAAGAAGTACGCTATGTTTTAGAAGATTTTGATGCAGCACCTACAATTGGTAAAAGCTCAAACATCACAAAAAATAGTATTGTTGAACAAGAATTAAAAGTAGAACTAAAGCAGCCAACACATCAATCTGAAATTAATGAGATGGATACTTTAAGCGAAGAAGTTTCTCCATTAGATTCAACAATTAATGAGATGCAAAAGAGAGCTGCAGAACGTAGAAAGAACATGAAAAAGTTCAATTATAGTTTCAACGAAAATTTAAATAAAAATATTGATGAAATTGAGCGTCAGCCAGCATATAAAAGGTTAGGTGTAAACTTAAATAAAGAAGGTGCAATTAGTAAAACAAAAACTGTACTAAAAAAAGATGATGATGGTATTGATTTTTCATCTGGTAATTCTTTTTTACATGATAATGTAGATTAATACATATTCCTCAAAACGATAAAAGTCACACCTCAAAAGGGTGTGATTTTTTATTTTAGTCACAGCTAGTCTTTATTTTACTGCTTTTCATCTACATTTTTAGTTATAAATTATCATATAAACAAAACTGTAAATTAAAAAAAAATACTTTTGTTTAAAGTACTAAATATATACAGCAATACTCGTTTGTTCTTTATATTTCCCTTTTATTAATTTAATACAATAAATACAAGCAGCATAGTTTAGATTGTGGTGTTAAAAATAAAAAATGGTTAAAGAACTTAAGGCTTATATTGTAGAGGATGACAAAGAAAATATCGAGTTTTTAAAATTATTAGTCGAAGGTTATATTCCACCAATTAAAATTATTGGAGAAGCAACAAATGAGCTTGAATTTGTAGATTTATTAATTAAAGATGAAGCAGATATTGTTTTTTTAGATATAGAGCTAGATGAGTCAAAGACTTCTTTAGAAATTATGGAAGATCATGGAGGTATAAGTGCAGAGATTATTGTAGTAAGTTCTTCTAAAGAGTATGCTTTAAAGGCAATAAACCAGTATGATATTGCTGCTTATATGATAAAGCCATTAAGTATGCGAGATCTTAATAGGGCATTAATAAAAGCAGAAAAAAAGATACAAGAAAAAATAGAAATAAAAAAGTTGAAATTAGTTAAGACTGATGTAGTTGCTATACCAGACTTTAATTCAATAGAAATTGTAAACATCGTAGATATTATTTACCTAGAGGCTGCAGGAAAATATACAATATTTCATTTATCAAATGGAATCACTAGAACAGTTTCTAAAAATTTAGGTTCTTACATAGAAATTTTACCCAATAATCTTTTTTTTCGAATTCATCATAAGTTTTTAGTAAATATTACAGCAGTAGAAAGTATTTTTAGGAATCAAGGTAAATATTGTGTGCTTAAGAATGGCAAACATTTACCCATTGCAAAAAGGCGTTTTGAAGAAATACGTAAATTTTTATCCTTAAAATAAAAATTTCATAGACCATAAAAATGATTCAATTTTTTTAAGTAAAACATGTTAGTTGCTTTGAATAAAAAGTACGTATAAAATGAAATGTCCCAAATGTAAAAATACTGCTGTTAAAGGGCTAGATATTGTAAGAGTTCCAAAAAGTGGTGTTAAACGTATTGTGCCAAATCTAAAGAAATATTTTTGTCCTTTTTGTGGAGCAAAATTTTATAAATGGTTTGGTTAAAAACAAGATTAATGATGAAATAGGTATTTAAAAATAGATGCTTGGAAACTAATTGCAGTAACAATTTTATGTTTCCTTTTAATATTTTAAACACACACACACACACACACACACACCACTTATACTTATTATAGTACACTTATGTAGTGGTTATTTAAAATTAGCTCATTTAAATGTAATTTTATAATATTTAATAACAAATATTGAGGTATTATTATGTGCGTAAAATGTCCTAATTGTGGTCAAAAATTAGACCATAAGCTAAATATTATAAGAGTGCCTAGAAAAGCTTTAGAAAAGGTTTTTTTTCCTAATTCAAGAAGGTACATGTGTTTAAAGTGCAGTACTAAGTTTTTTAAATTAGCATTTTTCAAAAAAAGAAAAAAGAAGCCTATAAACCAAAGTCGCGTAATAGCCAAATGGCAAAATCAGTCTTAAGCGTATATATGAGACAAATACATTATATTCAAAGTGAAATTGCAGACTTAAGAAGTCAGTTGAATAATCACAAACTTTACGATTATTTAAATACTTTAGAAGATGTTAAGGTTTTTATGGAAAACCATGCGTTTGCAGTGTGGGATTTTATGTCTCTTCTAAAGGCTTTACAAGCTCATTTTACATGTTTAAATGTTCCTTGGGTTCCTGCTAGTAATCCAAAATTGGCTCGTTTTATTAATGAAATTGTGTTAGCAGAAGAAAGCGATGTTGATGTTTTCGGAAAGTCGAAAAGTCATTTTGAAATGTATATGGATGCAATGGTTCAAATTGGTGCAGATACTAATAAAATCAATCAATTTTTAGAGTTTATTAGTATAGGTAAATCAGTTGAATTTGCGTTAAAAGCTGCTAATGTTTCAAAAGGGGTAACAGATTTTGTTTTGTTTACTTTTTCGGTTGTGCAAACAAATGAACCACACGTAATCGCTTCAGCATTTACTTTTGGAAGAGAAAATTTAATACCTGATATCTTTATAGAAATTTTAAAAAAATCAGGCAAACAGAAAGACTATAATAAATTTAGTTATTATCTAGAAAGGCATATAGAGTTAGATGGTAACGACCATGGCCCTACGTCTCTTGAGATGATTGCAGATTTGTGTGGAAAGGATGTTAGAAAGTGGTTAGAAGTATTAACAGTTGCCAGGAAATCTTTAGAAAAAAGGATTTTACTTTGGGATGAAATTACAAATTTAATACAAAATCAAAATTAATAGTACACTAAGTTTCAAGTTGTGGGTTGTAACAAAAAGTCAAAGTTAATTTATGGTATATAATATGCCATCTAAAAAAAGTAGACAGCCTAGTAAATTTAAGTTGTTTTGAGTTGAATTCAAAAAGAAAAAGGTAATGATACAGATGCAAGCTGTTTTAGATAAAACAAATAAAGTTTTTAAGTCAATAAATAAGATTGATGTACAATGGATTGTAAATGATGATTTAAAGTGTACCTATGTGTCTAGTAATATTTATGATGAGTATGGTTATACGCAAGAAGAATGGATGAGGTCAGACGTAAGAAAAAATAAATCTTACAAAGAAATTTTACAACTAATCAGACTAGCAAAATCAAAGGTTCATGAAAATAAGTTTTATTGTTTTGAAAGTCAAATAAAACATAGAAATGGTACTTTTATAAATGTTGAGGTAACTTTTAAAGCCATGTTAAATGATTATGGTGAGCCAGACGGATTTTGTGGTACAATTAGAAATTTGACTAAAAAAAATGAATTAGGAAAGAAATTTATTTTAAACAATAGATCTATAAAAACAGAAGAACAAAATATAAATTTTTTATTATCTATTGTTGCGCACGATCTTATAAACCCATTCAACATTATTTTAGGTTATACTAAGTTGTTAAAAGATGATTATAATAGTTTATCCGATCAAGAACGCTTAAATTATATCACTAAGGTAGATTCTTACGCTTATGCCAACTTTAAATTAGCAAAAAATTTACTTGATTGGGCAAAGTTGCAAAATCAAGGTATAAAAGTAAAAAAAGAAATTATAAACGCAGAAGACTATATTCAAAAAATAATTCATCCTTATACCTGCTTACTCGATAAAAAAGAAATTAATTTAGTAATTGAAGCAAACAAAGATTATATTTTTTACGCCGATAATAATTTGATTAAAATTGTTGTAGTTAACTTGTTTGTAAATGCTATTAAATTCAGTAAAAGAAAGGGTACTATTAAAATAAAACTAGATGAAGTAGATCATCATACTCAGATTATTGTTGAGGATAATGGTGTAGGTATGAGTGAAGAAAAATTAAGTGAAATTTTTAAGTTGTCTAAAGCAAATAGTGAACCAGGTACACAAGGAGAAAAAGGCACAGGAATTGGGCTTTACATTTGTAAAAAATTAATAGCACATCAAAAAGGTACCTTAAACTTTTCAAGTGTGGTAAATAAGGGGACAAGGGTGGTGGTTAATATCTAGTTGTTACTAATGTAGAATTAACTAGGTTTAATAATAAAACAGTTATGTATAGGTTTGATAATTTAAATGCTCATTTAGTTGAATTATAAGAGAATCTCTTAAATTTGTAAACTAATACTTCAATTGCAAATAATTATTAAAGTTATGTAATATGATGTGTAGTTTAAGATAAAGTTTAGGTTTAAATTTATCCATTTTTTAAGAAAAAGTTAATTAAAATAGACTTTTAAATATCTTAAAATAAAGATGTGATATTAATAAATGTTTTTGAATAGCATTTGAGAAAAAAAGTATGGGAAAAAAAATAAAGGCATATATAGTAGAAGATGATGTTTTAAATTTAGAGTTGTTAAAATTTCTTATTAATAAGTGCAATCCTGATATTTCTATTATTGGTGAAGCAAAAAATACAAATGAATTTATTGACTTAATGTTAGAAAACAAAGCAGACGTTCTTTTTTTAGACGTAGAGCTTGAGGATGAAAAATCGTCGTTAGACATTTTAAATGATTTTAAAAATATTAAACCAGAAATTATTATTACAAGTGCATCCAAAGAATATGCTTTAAATGCCATAAATGAATTTAATATTTTTTCATATTTAATTAAACCTTTGAATATTGTTAAAATAAATAAGGCTTTAACAAAATTAGAAAATCATTTAGAAAAAAAAGTCCTTGAAAATGAATCTACAAATAATTTAGCAGATGGTATTATAGCCATACCCGATTTAACATCTATTGAGCTTTTAGACATTTATAAAATAACTTATTTAGAGGCTGCTGGTAAATACACAGTATTTCAGTTAACTGATGGAACATCTCGCACAGTTTCTAAAAATATTGGTATTTATGAACAATTATTACCTAAGAATACTTTTTTTAGAATACATCATAAATTTTTAATTAATATTAATGAAACAAAAACAGTTTTTAGGACTGATGGTTATTATTGTGTGCTAAAGAATGGTAAAAGTTTACCAATAGCTAAAAGAAGACTTGATGAGTTACGAAAATACTTAAATTTAAAATAATAATGCATAGCAAGTCAAAAAGTTGTCTGCTTATATATTTTAATTTATTCTGACCCTCTATTCTAAAAAATATAGTGCTGTTTAATTATAATTGCTTTTTAAATAACGTTGTATTTTTTTTGCAAAAAAACTACCCATTTTACATAATTATTACATTCCAAGTATCCACCTAATTTGATTATGATTTTTATGATAATTTGAAATTTTTTTTGAAAACGATTAAAAATGCTTTTAACAATTCTTTATTATAATACCTTATTCTACATAAAACTCTAAGTAATAAATCATATTTAATTTACTCGTACATTTTTTCTACATAAAGTTACGTGTTATTTATGTAAATAGATACCTAAATAACAAAGTGTAATAATTTAAATGTAATATTTTTCTTAAAAAACTTTTAGAATATTTTGCGTCTCTTAATTTTCTTTTTTATACTTTCCATGCAAAAATTAGAAAAAGGACTCTAAAGTAATTATAACAAAGCAGATAGTTTAACAATCACTCTCAAATACTATCAAATTAACAATAGCTATTGTAAAATGGAAATAAATAAATTAGACTTTCAAGCATTATTAGAAATTGCAATAAATCAAAAAATTAATGGCCCAGAAGAAGTTGTTCTTCCTCAAATTTTAAATTTATACAAGAATAATTTAGGGTGTTTGTTTGCTAATTTATACGAATTAGGAAAACCAATTAATTTAAATTTAGATACAGCTAAATTAAGTTTAGAGTTCAATACAAACTTAACTAAATTTACTGAAGAGATTGATAGTTCTAACAATAACGCATTCTATAAAAAGTTAAATAACAACTATTTTTATGCCTTACCTTTACAAGATAGGGTTTGGCTTGTTTTGGTAAAAAAAAATATTTTTACAAAAAAAATATTTTTTCACTTAATAAAACTAGTATCTCAATTAGGGCTTGAAATAAAGCAGTCTAAAGAAAAAGAACGTCTTCAAATGTTAGAACATTTTTTAGATAAATCTTTTGATTCAGTTCAAGTTTCTCATGAAAATGGTCAATTATTCTATATAAACGATGTAGCCTCAAAGAGGCTAGGAATCAAAAAAAATGAAATTCAAAATTATTATGTAAGTGATTTTGAAAAAATATTCAAAAATAATGCTGAAAGTTGGCACAACCATGTTAACGATTTAAAAAAAGGTGGTCAGTTTGTTGTTGAGGGTACTCACATCAATAAAGATAATATTCACACAACTCCTGTTGAAGTGAACGTAAGGTTAAGTAAAATTAAAGATAAAAACTTTGTAGTTGCAATTTCTAGAGATATAACAAAGAGAAAAAAACAAGAATTAAAACTATTAAAAACAACACAAAAATTAGAAAGTATTTTTAATGAAATGACAGACATGGTTTATTCTGTTAAAATACCATCAAATGAAGTTTTATTTGTAACCCCATCAGTAAAATCTATTTTAGAGATTCCAGAAGATGAATTTATTAAAAACCCTAATATTTGGTTAAGTATAGTTAATTCAGAAAATAAAGATTTGTTATTAACTATTGAAAACGATTTAAAACGTCATGGTGAATTTAGTGTAAAATTAAAAATTAAAACGAGTACAGGAAAAATAAAATGGATTAAAAATAGAGGAAAATATATTTATGATAAAAATTTAAACCCAATAAGGTTGGATGGTGTTTTTTCTGACAGAACAAATGAGCATTTGGCAAAGAAAGCGCTAGATGACGAAATTAAACTTCAAGATGCTTTAATAGATATTGCAGCAACCTATATTGATTTAGAACCAAAAAACCTTAATGATACCATTAATAAATCTCTCAAAAAAATGGGAGGATTTGTAAATGCTGATAGGGCTTATATTTTTGACTATGATTTTAAAAAGAATACAACTTCTAACACATTTGAATGGTGTAAAGAGGGTATAAGTGCAGAAATAGATAACCTTCAAAAAGTACCAATAGAAGCTATTCCTCAATGGGTTGAAAAACATAAAAGAGGAGACTCTTTTTATGTTGAGAATGTAGCACTACTCAACGAAAAAAATCCTAAAGAAAATGCGTTAAAAGAAATTCTAGCACCTCAAAATATTAAGAGTTTACTTACTATTCCTATTTTAAATAATAAAGAATTAATTGGTTTTGTAGGGTTTGATTATGTAAAAAACACCCATGCCTACATAGAAAAAGAGAAGAAAATATTAGCTCTTTTTGGAATGATGCTTATTGCTATTAGAAACCGACAAAAATTAAATAATCAACTAAGAGTTGAAGGTGAAAAGTTTCAAAATATCATTGCAAATATGAATTTAGGATTATTAGAGGTAGCCTTAGATAATACTGTAATATTTGCAAATCAAAGTTTTTGTAATATGTCTGGTTATCAATTTAATCAATTAAAAAGAAAAAATGCTGACCAAATTTTCGTGGACTCTTTAATAGCAAAGGATAATAAATATTTAAAAGATGACAATCAAGCTTCGAGAAATTATGAAATCAAAGTAAAAAACAAAAAGGGAGAGGTAAAATGGTTGTTTGTAAGTTCTGCTGCCAATTATAATGATTCTGGAAAGCTAATTGGTTGGATTCGTGTTCATTTAGATATTACTAAACAAAAGAATTTAGAAAAAGAAATAGCCAAAGCTATTTCATCTGCACGTTCAGCGTCTAAAGCAAAAGAGCTTTTTTTAGCAAATATGAGTCATGAAATAAGAACCCCTTTAAACGTAATTATTGGTATGATTCGAGAATTAAATAAAGAAAATTTAAATGCAACCCAACATTTTTATGTAAGTCAATCAGAAAATTCAGCAAAACATTTATTAACAATATTAAATAACATTCTTGATATTACAAAAATAGAATCTGGAGAAATGGAAATTGTAAAAAGAGTTTTCAATCCAAGTGCTATGATTTATAAAGTATATTCTATTCTAACCGCTCAAGCTCAAAATAAAAATTTAAACCTTATACTAGATACTAATCCTGATATATATCCAGCCCTAATAGGCGATGACACCAGAATTAAACAGGTATTGATTAATCTTACAAGAAATTCAATAAAATTTACAAACAAAGGTTCTATACATCTAAAAGTAGACCTCATACATAATAAAGTAGACTCTCAAACATTGCGTTTTGAAGTTGCTGATACAGGAATTGGAATGTCAAGTAAGTTTGTAACTAAAATATTTGAAAAGTTCTCTCAAGAACAAAATACTTCAAATAGAGAATATGAAGGCACAGGTTTAGGTATGGCTATTTCAAATGATTTAATTAAACTAATGGGAAGTAAAATGATAATTAGAAGTGTCAAAAATGAAGGGACACATTCTTATTTTGATTTAACACTTAAAAAAGGAAATCTACATAGTTTAAATTCTAATATTCAGCTAGTTAAAAAAGGAGCTTTTAAAGGGCAAAATGCACTTCTGGTAGAAGATAATGAAATGAACAGATTTATAACAATAAAAAGTTTAGATTATTTAGGTTTTACAACAACAGAAGCAGTTAATGGCTTAATAGCGACAGAATTAATTACAAAACAAAATTTTGACATAATTTTTATGGATATTCAAATGCCTATAATGGATGGTGTTGAAGCTACTCGAATTATACGCAATAATCTTAAAATAAAAACACCTATAATAGCAATAACCGCCAATGCTTTTAAGCATGATATAGATTTGTATTTAAAAGTTGGTATGAATGACTATATTACAAAACCTTTTGACGAAAAAGTTTTATTTAAAAAGGTTCAATCTACCTTAAAAGAATCTGATTTTAAAGATTTGAAGAGTAACGTTTTAGAAAATGAAAGTTTCAATAAAACCGAAGAACCGTTATTTGATATAAGCAAATACAAAAAGACAAATGGAATTGATAATGAATTTATAAAGAAAATGGTCAATATGTTTATAAATTTAGCAGATGAAAATATTTTACTACTAGAAAAAGCATTAGAAGTTGATAATGTGGTAACTACTAGAAGAATAATACATAAAATAAAACCAAATATAGAAGTTATGGGTATTCATTCTTTAGATAAAAATATAAATGAAATTCTAAAATTCAATGTAAACTCAACAATTACTCCAAAATTCATATCTAATACAAAAAAAGTAATACAGGTTTTAAAATCAGCAAGTCAGAGTTTAAAAAAGAGGGAGTAATTTAACTCAGATCCTATTTTAACAACAGCAAAAAATAATTTAATTCAAAAGATATTTAATTTTACACAGCAATTAACTTATTCAATTATAATTTTTACTTATTTGTCATCCTACGTAAATCTCTACAGATAAAAATATTTCTAAAGTATAACTTTAAAAGACAATTACAATAAAAACTTCGCAATTTATACTCAAGCATTAAAGTTTTATAATTGAAGGTATCAACTATTCTCTTATATGACCAATTACTACTTATCCCTGTAGTTGTTGGTTGTAAGATATTAACTTTATAGAAGATTAGTATAAAAGGTTAAAATAAAAGCTTTCAGTGTTTTTATTTTCCTTCCAAACCTAAAAAAAAATAAAAGAGAATTGAGATGAAATGTTCAGTCTGTAATAATGAAGATATACTTAAGCCAGTTTGTAAAAAACGTTATAAGTTTATGATATACCCTTTTAGTAAACAATTTGTATGTAGTAATTGTGAGAGTAAATATGATGTATTGTTATTATTCGCAATGTCAAGTAAGATATTTTATTTCATTACAAAAAGAAAGTCAGTTATTCCTATATAGGGTCAGTTATTGATTTAAAGAATATTAGTTTATAGTTAATCAGTAAATTTGAAAGGCGATTTTTAGGGGTAAATAAATCGTTCATTCATAATTTAGGGGGCGTGGCTTTAAGTATAATTCCCTCATGTATTCTCAAGTATGTGATTACTTAAAGCCACCATTTAACAGAAAGTTACGCTAAATTTTATAAACAATAATTATAATAAATAATGTTTTTAATTATATTTTATCAATACTAGTATTTAGATGTATAAAATCTTAGTGTAAGTTGGTAAAATATTAATACTAATTTTTAGTTAATCAGAAAATTAGAATCATTATTTAAGGTTTATTAAAGTTGGTGTTTCATAGTTTTTTGGGGCCGGTTTTAAGTTTAATTGCCTCGTATAATACAAAATATGTGATAACTTTAAGCCAGCGCCTAAAATTGTAATTTAAATTAACTTTAAAAAAAGCAGTTCTAATAAAGAATAACTTTTATAAGATATTTTTTCTACAAGTATGTAGATAAATTAGATTCCTCAAAACGATAAAAGTCACACCTCAAAAGGGTGTGATTTTTTATTTTTTACACTTTTTTTTCATATTGTCGTAAACCATCAATCCTATAAAAATGAGGTTTTGATGCAAGTTGGTGGTGGTTTGGTTTGTAACAAAGTATTTTAACTCTCGTCTTAACTATGTAACCAAATAAACAAAACATTATGAAATCAACTTACACAAACACAATAGAAAGAGGAATTTTAACATCAGCTTACAAAAGAGAAATAAGAGCTAATATCTCTGAATCTAAAACAACAACCTTGTCAAAAATGAAATCAATGGTTGAAGCGCATCAAGAAAATATGCAAAGTGCTACAGGCACTATTTTAAAAGTTTCTTTTTTTATGATAGCCATTATTTTTATGGTTGCTTAACAAGCGTTGTATTTTAATTGGGCAGAGAATTTATAGGTAAGCATGCGTGAAGGATTGAAGCAATTGTTTGAGCTCTCCCGATCTTAAAATCGGGAAGCGAGTGCGAAAAGCCTGACCTGAAAGGGCACGCAAAAAAGAATACATAAAAATAATTTTATTCAAAAACACCAACTATTTTTGATCACATTACCAAAATTTAAAACTAAAAAAGCCACATCATTTTTATTGATGTGGCTTTTAGTAAGTGTTAAGTGTAAAATTGAATTTATTTTGGATCTAGAGCCATATCAATTCTAGCAACAACATCTTGTAAATGATAACGAGAAGTTGTGTTTGAAGCTCTAGAAGCCGCAGATTTTACATCTCTTTTTAATCGATTTAATTCACCTCTTGCAAAAGATTGGATGTCAGACTGACTAACAGTAACAGATGGTCTTCCAAAACGTCCTCTTTCATCTGGTGCCTCGTTTAGCAAATAGCTTAAGCGCTCTATATGAGCTTTTTGTAAGTTTCTTCTGTAAGTGTCTATTGATTTGCCATTGTATAATTCAGACCAAACACCCTTACGTAAATCATAAAACATAGTAACTAGAGAATACGCATTAGCGCCATTTAAAGTTTCATTTTCTATCATTCTAGACATACGTGAAGTACTCAAAACACCGTTTAAAGTTCTAACTTGTAAACCTCTAATGCTCTCTACGATACCACTAGATTGAAATTTAGCAAACATATCTTTATTTAACATCCAAGTAGGAGTTTTAAATAATTCGTCAATTACAAATTTTAAAGATTCTCTTTGTTTGGATTTAGATACATGTGTATAAACAGCACCTTCTTGATCAGCAGTTTTATAGTATTCATAAATACCACCAACATTAGAAGAAACATGTCCCATATATCTATTAAACTGACTCACAACTTGCCCAAACATGGTTTGCATTTCGTCATAAGTTTCTCCGTCTTTAGTGGTCCATTTTTCTAAGTTTGGTAAAATTCTTTTTAAATTTTTGATACCATACATACTTGCCTTTACTGCATCATCACCTAAATCTTCGGTTTGTGAACTAGGATCTATAACACCTCTTTGTTGACGTCCAAAACGATACATAGGATTGCCAGCTTTTTCTAAAATCCACTGATTTAAGATTGGTTTTTCTTCGTTTGCAGTTTTTTCTAAAATAGGTCTATATCCCCAATTGATTGCATATTTATCATAAGGACCAATATTAGGCATTAATGCAACTCCTTTATCTTCTGGTTGAGCCACATAATTAAAACGAGCATAGTCCATAATTGATGGTGCAGTACCATATTTTTTTGTAAAACTAGCAGAGCGTAATGAATCTACAGGATAAGCAACAGAGCTTCCCATATTGTGTGGTAAACCAAGTGTATGCCCAACTTCATGAGACGATACAAAACGAATTAAACGCCCCATAACTTCTTCTTTAAACTCTGTTTTTTGAGCTTCTGGATTTATTGCAGCAGTTTGAATAAAAAACCAGTTGCGCAATAAACTCATTACATTATGATACCAACCTATATCAGACTCTAAAATTTCTCCAGAACGTGGATCACTTACATGAGGTCCATATGCATTTTGAATGTCTGAAGCAAAATAACGAATTACTGAATAACGCGCATCTTCTGGAGACCATTCTGGGTCTTCTTCTTTAGTAGGTGCGTCTTTTGCTACAATAGCGTTTTTAAAACCAGCCGCTTCAAAAGCTATTTGCCAATCGTTTACACCTTGTTTTAGATATTTTCTCCATTTCATTGGTGTAGCAGGATCTATGTAATACACAATTTGTTTTTTAGGTTCTACAAGTTCACCTCTTTCAAATTTTTCAATATCCTCATCTTTTACCTCTAATCTCCATCTGTCTAAATATCTTACAGTTTTAGCTTTTTGGGCATCTAAACCGTAATCTAATTGCCCTCTTGCAAACCAACCTACTCTCTCGTCAAAATAACGTCTTTTCATAGGTTCTTTAGGCAGTAATATCATAGAATTACTCATTTCTAAAGAGATAGAACCTACAGCACTATTTGATGGTGCTTTGCTTGCAAAATAGGTTTTTACATGTCTTAATTCAATGTTGGTTGGGTAACTACTTACTCTTTCTACATAAGAACGTGTTTTATCTAATCGTGTAGCTCTGTATGCTGTTCTAGATCTTTCATCAAGGCCCATTGGTTTTACATCTTCAGTAAGCAATTTTGTGGCATCAATAACAACACCAGTAGTGTCTTTATTAAAAGCTTTAATTGGAAAAGAGTATAAAATAGGCTCGAAATTAGAATTTACTACAGCTTGATGTATGGGTAATATGGTATCTGCAGAAATTCTGTGAGATACTATTCTTAGTAAAATATTTTTTCCTTTACGTTGCCATCTTAAAACCTGGTTGTTGGTGTTTTCTCCACCATAACCAATATTGGTTGCAGTTTTAGCAATTCTAGTTACCATTAACATTTCTCTTTCTAATAGAGAATCTGGTATTTCAAAAAGATAGCTATCATCTTTTGTGTGCACTTTAAAAAGACCCTCGTCTGTTTTGTGATCTTTTGTAACTACTTTACCATAAGGTTGAATAGCACCTTTTTTAGGTTTTGGTTTAGGCTTTGGAGCCTCTTTTTTTGAATCTTCCTTTTTTTTCTTTTTAAAAATTTGTGCTTGTGCATCTACAGAAAAACCAAAAATAAGGGCAACAATAAAAAGTTGCGAGAATATTTTTTTTGTCATAATAAAATGTGATTTGAATTGCTTCCGAAATTACGGAATCTCTAAAAGGGCAAACCTTAAATTTTTGTTAAAGAGATGTAATTTTTTATGATGACAAATAATTGCTTTTTTGCAGCTTTAAATTAGCTATAATAATTTTTTAATTTTTAAGGTTTGCATGGTTTCTATATCCGTTTTTATCTTGATGCCAATCTGTATGGGTATTACCTCCAGAGGTTGCCCAATCTGCAAAGAAATTATAAGCATCAGTTATAACAAAACTTTCTTTTGGTGCTTTGTAACTTCCGTTAATATTCATTGCCCATGGAAAACCTTGTGGTGTTTTAAAGTTGCCATCACTATCTTTAACTGTTGGCCCTTCATCAATAGAAGTAGTTGTTGGGTAATAGGTTATTGGTTTATTAGGTAAGTGTACTTCTTTTGTTCGGTCTTTATTTATGATTAAAAAAGGATTAAAAGGTGCATTTCCTAAGGCTGTAGTTGATATAGGTTCTGTAAATGTAATAGATATTGTATTGCTTAATCCAACGTTAATATGTGAGTTATCAAAAAATACAATTACTGCATTAGGTTGTTGCTTTTCTGTTCCGTTTGCATTATTTGAAATAATTCCTTCTGTTAAATTAGCTCCAGAAACATTTGCAATTGCAGATGGTAAAACACCTTCTAATTCTATACCATAACCATTTGTATAGCTTCCACCTATAGATTCAACAATGTAGTTATAGTCAAGTTGTATCACTTTATTTTCTGAATTCAATATGGTTTTAATATTATAACTAATTACCAAATCATTAAAATCATAATCTCCTGAGTAAGGCCATAAATCTTCGAAAGCTATGGTAGCATTCGTAAGTTCGTTAGGATAATATAATTTATTGGTAACACTAGTACAATCACCAGCTTTAGTTTCAGTAATTACAACATTGTCTATAAAGTTTCCTACACTAATACTGCTAGCAGTACTTACTGCTTCAAATATAAAATAAGTGTCTTCTTGATCATCTGGGACTACGTAGGTTCCAGAATATTGCACCCAACCACTATTATCTGTAGTCATGGTTGCTTCGGTTGTAGCAGTTACTAAATTTTCACCAATTCTTACAACAGCTGTATCTGTACCAGATCTACCTCTATGCCAAACAGACCAAGTTATTTCTGCACCAGGGCTTGTGCAGATACGTTGGTATAAGGCAGAATTTTGGTTGGCATTAAGTTCTGCAAAGTAAGATCCGTTTTGTGGAGTAACACCTCTAAATCCAGATTTCCACAATTCAATTTTATTATCAGTAGCAGTTGTAGACCATCCTGTTACATTATTTTCATCAGTTATAATAAAACTGCTTGGTAATGTAGGGCCTTCTTCAAAATTACCGTTTAAAAAGAAATTATCCGTACATTCAGAACAGGAATCACTATAGGTTTTTTGAAATTTAGTTGCGTTTTTTCTTGTAGCTATAGAAAAATCGATTCTATCATTTAAAACATCTATAATTTCAGCAGAATACTCAAGGCCATCTTTTCTTAAAAGATATATTTTGGTGTAGGCAGTAGATAAGCTAAACTCATGATTAATGATGCCATTAGAAGGTTTTCCACTATAAATAAGATTTTTTAATGCTTCAGAAATATTATCGGCTTCAGAGCTAGCGTTGTTTTCATAAGCAAATACTTGGTATTTAACATGAGGTGTTGTATCGCTAATTGCTAGTGTTACATTTCTTTCTGTTTCAAAATTAAAATCAATAGGAATTATTAGGTTTTCTAAACCTTTAATTTCATTTTCTGAAATGTTATCAGAAACAGGTTCTTGAATATCTACATTATCTGGCATACAAGAAACAAGAACTGTAAAAACAAGTAATAAAAAGTAGGTGTTTATTTTTTTCATTATTTTATATTATAATTGACAAAACATATCTAAAGAGTGTGCAAGATAAATATGCTATGTGTTTATTATTATAATATAAAGTTTAGTGAAGTTTTTTTTACATTAAAATACCATTTGGTATCGATGAATAACATTTTAAGGAAAGATAAAAGAGGTTGTCTGAAAAGTTAATTTAGCTGTCATTTTGAGCGAAGTCGAAAAATTTATATAATTGATATTCAACAAATAAGATTTCTTCAGTACAGTCGAAATGACAAAACTTAATACTTTTCAGACAGTCTCTTGTGTTTTTATAAATTAAATGCAGTTTTAACTTGGTCTACAAAGTCTAATTTTTCCCAAGTAAATGTTTCAACTTCTTCAGATACTTGTTCTCCCATAGGATTTGTAAACGTAACTGTTTTTACTTCTGGAGTTCTACCCATATGCCCATAGGCAGCAGTTTCTGAATAAATTGGTGTTCTTAATTTTAAACGTTGTTCTATAAAGTAAGGGCGCATATCAAAAATTTGTTCTACTTTTTTGCTGATTTCACCATCTGTTAAATTCACTTTTGAAGTTCCGTAAGTTTCTACATTAATACTTGTAGGTTTAGCAACACCAATAGCATAAGAAACTTGCACTAAAACTTCTTTACACAAACCTGCAGCAACTAAATTTTTAGCAATATGTCTTGTTGCATATGCTCCAGATCTGTCTACTTTACTTGGGTCTTTACCAGAAAAAGCTCCACCTCCATGAGCACCTTTTCCTCCATAAGTATCTACAATAATTTTACGACCTGTTAAGCCAGTATCTCCATGAGGACCACCAATAACAAAAATTCCTGTTGGGTTTATGTGATACGTAATATCATCTGTAAATAATTTCTGAATATGAGCAGGTAATTTTGCAATTACTCTAGGAATTAAAATTTCTACAATATCTTTTTTAATTTTGGCCAACATTACTTCTTCTGATGCATCAAAATCATCATGTTGAGTAGAAATAACAATTGCATCAATTCTTTGCGGAACGTTATCATCAGAATATTCAATGGTAACCTGACTTTTTGCATCGGGTCTTAAGTAGGTAATGTCTTTGTTTTCTCTACGTAACTCAGCCAATTCTTTTAATAATCTGTGCGATAATTCTAAGGCCAAAGGCATGTAATTTTCAGTTTCATCTGTAGCATAACCAAACATCATTCCTTGGTCTCCTGCACCTTGTTCTTCTGGGCTAGATCTATCAACTCCTTGGTTGATATCTGGTGATTGTTCGTGAATTGCAGACAAAACTCCACAAGAATTTCCATCAAACATATATTCACCTTTTGTGTAACCAATTTTGTTAATTACATCTCTTGCAATTTTTTGAACGTCTAAATAAGTTTCAGATTTTACTTCGCCAGCCAAAACTACTTGACCAGTGGTTACTAGAGTTTCGCAAGCAACTTTGCTGTTTTTATCAAAAGCTAAAAAGTTATCGATTAAAGCATCAGAAATTTGATCTGCTACTTTATCTGGATGCCCTTCTGAAACACTCTCTGATGTAAATAAATACGACATAATTCTCTATATATTTTAAATAAATTATAATAATAAATGATTGCTTTGTCGCTAAAAGAAGTAGATAATTACTGCTTTAGCATTTTTTTAAAGAGGTTGCAATCAGTTCAAATTTATCCTCTGTAATTGAAATGCAAATTTACATCATTCTTAGAAATAATTGCATTTTTATAAAAAAAATATTCTTTTTAAGTGTTAATTCGTAAAATACTATTAATTTGTTAAATTATTTAAAATAAATTGAATTTTACTTGGATATTAAATTTTTCTATTGCAATATTTGTACTCACAAAGTTCAATAACTTATTGAGATGTTATCAAGAAAGGTGAAGGGATTAGACCCGTTGAAGCCTTAGCAACCCTTTAATCTATTAAAGAAGGTGCTAAATTCTACTCTTTTAAATGACGTAATTTAAAAGGATAGATAACAAAAAAGAATTTTTCTGAATCAGAAAAACTCTATTTTCTTTATAACATTTTTCTATTAAGTACATCAATTTTTTGATGCATTTGACTTTTGTTTTAATTAATTATTAACTCAAAAAAAACAGAAAAATGAGTACACACAAATTAGCAACTAATGCGTTGCACGCAGGTCATGATGTAAAAGCAAATGGAGGAACAAGAGCGGTTCCTATTTATCAAACATCATCGTATGTTTTTAACGATTCGGATCATGCAGCAAATCTTTTTTCATTAAAAGAATTAGGTTTTATCTACACAAGATTAAACAACCCAACAAATCAAATTTTACAAGAGCGTTTGGCAGCTGTAGAAGGAGGAATTGGAGCAGTTGTTTTTGCTTCTGGAACATCAGCAATATCAACTGGTTTATTAACTTTATTAAAGGCAGGTGATCACATTGTAGCTTCAAGTAGTTTGTATGGTGGTACCTACAATTTATTAAACGTTACATTGCCTAGATTAGGGATAACAACTACGTTTGTTGATGCTTCTAATCCTGATAATTTTAAAGATGCTGTTCAAGAAAATACAAGAGCATTTTTTGTAGAATCTTTAGGAAATCCGAAGTTAGATGTTTTAGATTTAGAAGCAATTGCTGAGCATTCTAAAGCTGCAGAAGTGCCTTTTATTGTTGATAATACAGTAGCCACACCAGCGTTATTAAATCCTATTAAACACGGAGCAAATATTGTAATCCATTCACTTACAAAATATATTGGTGGTCAAGGAACATCATTAGGTGGTGCAATAATTGATGCAGGAACTTTTAATTGGGCCAATGGAAAATTCCCAGAATTTACAGAACCATCTGCAGGCTACCATGGGTTAAAATATCACGAAGTTCTAGGGGCAGCATCTTATACGTTTAAATTAATTTTAGAAGGTTTACGTGATTTTGGTGGAGCATTAAGCCCAACAAATGCGTTTAATATCATACAAGGTTTAGAAACATTATCCGTTAGAATTAAACAACACTCAGAAAATGCATTGGCTTTAGCAAAATGGCTAGAAGCGCAAGAAGAAGTAGCTTGGGTAAATTATCCTGGTTTAGAAAGCAGTAAATACAAAGCGTTGGCTGATAAATATTTGCCAAAAGGACAAAGTGGAATTGTAACTTTTGGGCATAAAGGAGGTTTTGAAGCTGCAAAAACAATTGCAGATAACACAAAAGTTTTCTCTTTATTAGCAAATATTGGTGATACAAAATCCTTGATTATTCATCCTGCAAGTACAACGCATCAACAATTAGATGAAGCTCAGCAAGAAAGTGCTGGTGTTTCTCAAGATTTAATTCGTTTGTCTGTTGGTATTGAAGATTTAGAAGATTTAAAAGCAGATTTAAAAGCTGCGTTTGCTAAAATTTAATTTTTAATCCTGAAAGGTCTCTAAGACCTTGTAGGTATTTTAACAAACAAATTATCTGTAAATCTATTAAGGTTTTTAAAACCTAGTAATTTAAAATAATAAGAACCTAAAATCTTTAAGTGTTTCATTTTGAGTGAAATGAAATGAAGTCGAAAAACATTTTTAGATTTCTCCACAAGGTCGAAATGACATACTAATTTGATTATTTTATTAAAAAAGATTTGAAACATCCATTGCAACATATCAAAATTAAAAATTTCAGCACAGAATTGGGGGCTAAAATTCCTGAATTAAATTTAAGTTATCAAGTTTTTGGTAAAGAATTGGGTACAGCTCCTGTGGTTTTAATCAATCATGCATTAACTGGAAATAGCGAAGTTGGTGGTAAAAATGGTTGGTGGAAAGACATTGTAGGTAAAGAAAAAGCCATTGATACAGCTGTTTATACAGTATTATCTTTTAATATTCCTGGTAATGGTTTTGATGAATTTCTGATAGATAATTATAAAGATTTTATTGCTAGAGATATTGCAGAGCTTTTTTTACAAGGATTATCAATCTTAAAAATTAAGCAATTATTTGCATTAATTGGTGGTTCTTTAGGTGGTGGAATTGCTTGGGAAATGATGGTGTTAAATAATAAATTAACCCAACATTTTTTACCAATTGCCACAGACTGGAAATCTACAGATTGGTTAATTGCCAATTGCCAAATACAAGAACAATTTTTGGTAAATTCTAGCAATCCTGTGCATGATGCAAGAATGCATGCAATGCTGTGTTACAGAACTCCAGAGAGTTTTAAAGAGCGTTTTCATCGATCTAAAAAAGATAATTCAGATATTTTTGATGTAGAAAGTTGGTTGCTGCATCATGGAAAAAAACTGCAAGAACGTTATCAATTATCGTCTTATAAATTAATGAATCAGTTGTTAAAAACGATTGATGTAACTGTGGGTGGTAAAAAAGATATTTCCATATTAGATCAAATTGAAGCGAATATTCACATTATTGGTGTAGATTCTGATTTGTTTTTTACAGCAGAAGAAAATAGAGAAACCCATAAAAAATTAGCATTAACAAAGGCAAATGTTACCTATAACGAAATTAATTCTGTTCATGGGCATGATGCTTTTTTAATAGAATACAATCAATTAGAAAAAATAATTGAACCCATTTTTAATAAGGATTACAGAGAAAAGAAGATGAAAGTAATAAAGTTTGGAGGTAAATCTTTAGGGAATGGAAAAGGCATAGAAAATGCCATTGATATTATTGTTGATAAATATAAAAATGATGAAAAATTTACGGTAGTTGCTTCTGCTAGAGGAAATTCAACAAACGATTTAGAAGTTATTTTACAAAAAGCAGCTGCTAAAAAAGAATACAAAACTGAATTTGAAAAATTTAAGGAATATCAGCAAAAACCTAATGATTCAGTTGATTTATCAAAAGAATTTACAAAACTAGAAATCATTTTTGAAGGTGTTTCTTTGTTAGGTGATTATAGCCAGAAAATTAAAGATGAAGTTTTAGCGCAAGGTGAATTATTATCAGTAAAATTAGTGGCTAGTTTATTAGAAAAAAAATCTATTTCTGTAAATCCTGTAGATGCAAGATCGTTAATAATTACTGATGAAAACTTTGGAAATGCACAACCAATTCAAGCAGTTTCAAAAGAAAATGTAATTCAATATTTTAAAGAAAATAAATCTACAATTAACATTGTTACAGGTTTTATTTCATCTAACAAAAAAGGAGAAACAACCACTTTAGGTAGAAATGGAAGCAATTATACTGCAGCTTTATTAGCAAATTATTTAGATGCAGATGAACTTCAAAATTATACACATGTAAGTGGTATTTACACTGCCGATCCAAAATTGGTTGCAGATGCTAAAAAAATAGATCAATTGTCTTTTAATGAAGCTAATGAGTTAGCTACTTTTGGCACAAATTTGTTACATGCCAAAACAATTATTCCGTTAATAGAAAAAAACATAAACCTTAGAATTTTAAATACTTTTAATTTAAAAGATAAAGGAACTTTAATTTCATCTACATCTGCATCACAAGGAATTAAAACCATTTCTACCATAGAAAATATGGCGATGATTAATTTTGAAGGTAGAGGTTTGTTAGGTAAAGTGGGTGTAGATGCTCGTATTTTTAATGCATTAAGTAAAGAAAATATTAGTGTTAATATTATTGCACAAGGTTCTTCTGAAAGAGGTGTTGGTTTGGTGATAAATGCCGAAAATACTGTACGAGCTGTTAATGCATTAAAAGATGAGTTTGAAAGTGATTTTCAGGCTCAAGATGTAAATCAAATAACAGTTTTTGATCAAGTTTCTGTAATTTCTATTATTGGGCAAGATTTAAGTCAATTTCATCATCCATACAATGCTTTAATTAAAAATCAAATTGTACCGCTTTTATTTAACAACACAGTTACAGGTAAAAATGTGAGTTTGGTGGTTAAAAAAGAGCAATTGTATAAAGCTGTAAATGTAATTCATGGTCAGGTTTTTGGTGTCACCAAAAAGATAAACATTGCCATTTTTGGTAAAGGTTTGGTTGGTGGAACATTAATCGATCAAATTATAGAAAATACACAATCTGTTTTAGAAAGACGCAAATTACAATTGAATGTTTTTGCAGTAGCAAATTCTAAGAAAGTATTGTTAAATAAAAATGGAGTTTCTAAAAACTGGAAAGAAAATCTTTTAGAAAATGGTGAGGAAAATGTAAAAGTTAGCGATATTATTGCTTTTGCAAAAGCCAATCATTTCGAAAATTTAATTGCGGTTGATAATACAGCAAGTGTAAATTTTGTAAGCAATTACATTCCGTTTATAGAATCAGGTTTCGATTTGGTTTCTTGTAATAAAATTGCGAATACCTTATCTTTTGATTTTTACAAAGAAGTAAGAGTCAAATTAAAAGAATATAAAAAGCAATATTTATACGAAACCAATGTGGGTGCAGGTTTACCTTTAATAGATACCATTCGATTATTACACGAATCTGGTGAGAATATCACCAAAATTAGAGGTGTTTTTTCTGGAAGTTTAAGTTACTTATTTAATAACTTTTCTGCTAAAGATGTTTCTTTTTCAGAAACTTTACAAGAAGCAATAGATAAAGGATTTACAGAACCAGATCCAAGAGAAGATTTAGGAGGAAATGACGTTGCTAGAAAATTATTAATTTTAGCAAGAGAGTTAGAGCTAGAAAATGAGTTTGATGAAGTAAAAATTAAAAATTTAATTCCAGAAAATTTAAGAGAAGGTGCTGCAGAAGATTTCTTAGGGAAATTAGATTTATTGAATGATGAATATCAGGCAATAAAAGAAAATCAAAAACCAAATCACGTTTTACGTTATATTGGCGAATTAAGTGGAGATTTATCACAAAATAAAGGTACTTTAGAAGTAAAGTTAGTTTCTACAGACAAAAGTACACCTTTAGGTTCTTTAAAAGGTTCTGATGCAATTTTTGAAATTTACACGGAATCTTATGGAGAACAACCAATTGTAATTCAAGGAGCAGGAGCAGGAGCCAGTGTAACTGCAAGAGGTGTTTTTGGTGATATTTTAAGATTAGCAAAGCATAACAATTAAATTCCCTGCAAGGTTTCAAAAACCTTGTAGGTGTTTTTTAGAATTTACAAGCATACCTACAAAGTCAAAAAAAAGACCTTGAAAAAAATAAAAAATAATGAGCAAACATTTCGAAACAGAAGCAATTAGAAATCAAACAGAAAGAAGTCAGTTTTCTGAACATTCTACACCTTTATATTTAACCTCTAGTTTTGTTTTTGATGATGCAGAAGAAATGCGTTCATCCTTCGCAGAAGAAAAACAACGCAATTTATATAGCAGATTTACAAATCCGAATACAACAGAATTTGTAGATAAGGTTGTAAAAATGGAAGGTGCAGAAGCTGGTTACGCATTTGCAACTGGTATGTCTGCAATTTTTTCTTCATTTGCAGCTTTATTAAATGCAGGCGATCATATTGTTTCTTGTAGATCTGTTTTTGGTTCTACACACAGTATGTTTACCAAATATTTGCCAAAATGGAATATAGAAACCTCTTACTTTAAGGTTGATGAAGTAGATTTGGTAGAAAGCTTAATTAAAGAAAATACGAAGATTCTTTATATAGAAACTCCAACTAATCCCGCTGTTGATATTTTAGATTTAGAGTTGATAGGTAATATCGCCAAAAAGCATAATATAATTTTTATTGTTGATAATTGCTTTGCAACACCTTATATACAACAACCCATAAAATTTGGTGCAGATTTGGTAATCCATTCAGCTACCAAATTAATGGATGGACAAGGAAGAGTTTTAGGTGGAGTTACAGTAGGTAAAGAAGATTTGATTCGTGAAATCTATTTATTTGCTAGAAATACTGGGCCAGCAATGTCTCCTTTTAATGCTTGGGTGTTATCAAAAAGTTTAGAAACGTTGTCTTTACGTGTAGAAAAACACTCAAAAAATGCATTAAAAGTAGCCTCATTTTTAGAAGAAAATAAAAATGTAGCATTGGTAAAATATCCTTTTTTAGAATCTCATCCTCAGTACAAAACTGCCAAAAAACAAATGAAATTAGGGGGCAATATTGTTGCTTTCGAAATTAAAGGCGGAATTGAAGCAGGAAGAAAATTCTTAAATAAAATTAAAATGTGTTCTTTATCCGCAAATTTAGGAGATACTAGAACTATTGTTACACATCCATCTTCTACAACTCATGGACGTTTGTCAGAAGAAGATCGACTAGAAGTCGGTATTACAAATGGTTTAGTGCGTGTTTCTGTAGGCTTAGAAAATGTTGATGATATTATTGCTGATATTTCTCAGGCATTGATTAACTCTAATAAATAATCGCTTTTACATAATTCAATCTTATAAAGGTTTAAAATTTTATGAGCAAAAAAAAAGAGATTAGGAATGTTTTCCTAATCTCTTTTTAGTTGTATTCATTTGTGAAAATGAAATAATATTATTTTAGTTTAAAAGTAACTTTTCTAGCCAACTGTCTAGCTTCTTTTGTTACACTTTTATCTTCACCACCTCCAAAATAAGATAATCTAGAAGGTTTGATGCCTGCTGCAACTAATACATCAAATACTTTTTTAGCTCTACTTTGCGATAAAGCGATATTGGTTGTTTCTTTACCAGTTTCATCTGCATAGCCAATTAATTCAGCATTCATTGTTGGGTTATCAATCATAAATTGTTTTAAATAATTCACAGAATTTAAAGATCCTTCTTGAATGTCTGCTTTGTTAGTGTCAAAATAAACATTTATGTAACCACTATTTAACAAGTTTCTAATAAAATCTACATTAGAACCCGTTACAACACTAGCATATTTATTTGCTTCATCTTTTCTAATATACCTTGCATCAAGCTCTGTCATTATAAGTTCTTTACTTGGTGAAGCATCTTTAGCTTTTAAGATCGTAATTTCTTTTTCTGCTTTAGCTAAGCGTTCTTTTAGTGCATCTAATTCACTATCAAAAACCATTTCTTCTGTAACTTCTTTAGAAAAATCTGCTAATTTTTTATTTTTTCCTAGGGCTATGTTTACTCCTATAGATGTGTTAAAAAAACTAATATTAGACTCTCTAACAGCGGTGTTTGCACCACCATCTACATTATCATCTTGGCCAAAATGAATAAAAGAAGAAAAATCTAGAAATAAACCTATTCTTTCAGAAAGCTTATATTGAGGCGTTAAACCAAAACTTATAGGTATCATAAAATCTCCACCATTTTCTACTGGTTCAGTTACATTAAGTGATGCTGCACCTATACCTGCATGACCTAATACATTAAAACGTTCTGTCCAAGAGTCAAAATGTAAAATGTTACCCACGTTAACAACACCCTCAATAGATGCTCTGTAGTAATTTGATTTAAAAGGACTTCCTGCAGATTCTGAGAAACTATTGTACCCCAAATCTAAACGAACTCCAAAACGCTCATTAAACATATAACGAACTCCAAAGTTACCTTGCCCTAAGATTGATGAACTTCTTCCTGCTGAAATAGTAGAACCTAGTCTGTGAATTCCTGCACCTAAATCTACAGACCAAGGACTAAATTCTTGCGCGCTTGTAAACAAAGATACCAACGTAAATAGTACCCCAAAGTAAATTTTCTTCATAATTAATTTTATTTTCAATTGATTTATATATTTAGACAAAAAGTCAAATTTAAAACTCTTAAATTAATTTTGGGGAAATTTATTTATAAACTGTTTAATAACCTCGATAAACTGATCTTAAAAGCGGTTAAAGTACTACAAAGATAATAATTATCTATGTAGTTTAACGAAATTAGAATAAAAATATGGTATAGTTTCGATGCCTTTTAGGTAGTTCCAAATCCCAAAGTGTTCATTAGGAGAGTGTATGGCATCAGAATTTAAACCAAAGCCCATTAAAATTGTTTTGCTAACAAGCTCTTTTTCAAATAAAGCTACAATAGGAATGCTTCCTCCACTTCTTTGCGGAATAGGAGTTTTGCCAAAGGTGGTTTGGTATGCTAAGCTTGCAGCTTGATAGCCAACACTTTCAATTGGGGTTACATATCCTTGACCTCCATGATGTGGTGTTACTTTTACTTTTACTGATTTTGGAGCGATATTTTTAAAATGATTTTTAAATAATTCTGTAATTTCCTTCCAGTCTTGATTAGGAACTAAACGCATAGAAATTTTAGCGAAAGCTTTACTAGCAATTACTGTTTTTGCACCTTCACCAATATAACCTCCCCAAATTCCATTAACATCTAAAGTGGGTCTTATAGAATTTCTTTCGTTTGTAGAATATCCATTTTCACCATGAACTTCATCAATCTTTAAAGCATCTTTATAATTTTCTAAAGAAAAAGGTGCTTTTGCCATTTCTGCTCTTTCTTCTTTTGATATTTCTTCTACATTATCATAAAAACCAGGAATGGTAATATGATTATTCTCATCGTGTAAAGAAGCAATCATTTTGGTTAAGATATTAATAGGATTTGCCACTGCGCCTCCATATAAACCAGAATGTAAATCTCTATTTGGCCCAGTAATTTCAACTTCTACGTAACTCAAACCACGTAAACCTGTTGTTATTGATGGAATATCGTTTGCTATCATTCCTGTATCAGAAATTAAAATGACATCATTGGCTAACTTTTCTTTGTTTCTTGGTACAAACCAGGCTAAACTTTCTGATCCAACTTCTTCTTCACCTTCAATCATAAACTTTACATTACAAGGTAAATTTCCTGTTGATGTCATATATTCTAACGCTTTAACGTGCATATACATTTGCCCCTTATCATCACAAGCACCTCTTGCAAAAATGGCTCCTTCTGGATGAATTTCTGTTTTTTTGATAACAGGCTCAAAAGGAGGAGAAGTCCATAATTCTATAGGATCTGCAGGTTGCACATCATAATGTCCGTAAACTAATACAGTTGGTAGGTTTTTGTCGATAATTTTTTCGCCATAAACAATAGGGAAACCCGGAGTTTCGCATAATTCAACCTTATCACAACCCGCTTTTTTAAGACTGTTTAAAACAAAATCTGCAGTTAATAGTACATCCTTTTTATAAGCAGAGTCCGCACTAATAGATGGAATTTTTAAAAGTTCAAAAAGTTCGTTGATAAAACGTTTTTTATTATCGTTTATGTAAGATTTTATGGAATTCATTGATTATTTTTTATTTTACCCAAAAATAAAAAATAATTATGAACTACTTTGTAATTTGCGATGTTTGTTTATATTTGCAATCCAAATTGCAGGCGTGGTGGAATTGGTAGACACGCTAGACTTAGGATCTAGTGCCGCGAGGTGTGAGAGTTCGAGTCTCTCCGCCTGTACAATAAGCCTTTCGAAGTTTTTCTTTGAAAGGTTTTTTATTGGGTACAACATAGGTACAACAAATTCAATTTTCCTCTTTATCTATTAAATCGTTTTTGATTTCGAAAATATTCTTAAAGATATAAGTTTTAAATAGATCTTTTTAGAAATGGCAAATTATTTAAAAGTATTTTTTTCTCTTTCTTTCATGACCTTTATGATCTATATAATAATAATATTGATATTCTTTTAAAATAGTTATTCCATATCTTATAAGGATTATTCAAATGAGTTCAAAACACTAAAAATGAATTGCTAAATCAATTTTTCTAAATTTTAAGCGCTATACCCCCTCGCCGTCATTGGATTTGCAGAGAGCTTATTTAAAAAAAAAACACTTTGAAGGGGATGGGTTTGCATTTATGAAAATAGTAGAAAATCGATCTAAAAAAAAAGAATTTCTTGAACAAATTATAAATAAATAACATTTTGGATTAACAGAGAGAAGAGGCTGTCTTAAAAGGCAGTCTTTTTTTTGCATTTTTTTCTTGAATTTCTTATTTTTAAGAATGAATAGAAAAGTAGTTTTTAAGACCTATAGTCAAGAACAATTAAGTCTTTTACCACCCAGTTATGATGATTTAGTTCCCAAAAATCATCCCGTTCGAATTGTAAACACTATTGTAGACCATTTAGATATTGTTAGCTTAGAGCAAAGTTATAAAGGAGGAGGGACATCGAGTTATCATCCTCGAATGTTACTCAAAGTAATTATCTATGCGTATTTACGTAATTTATATTCATCAAGAAAAATAGAACAAGCTTTAACAGAGAATATTCATTTTATGTGGCTTAGTGGTCAGAGTAAACCAGACCATAATACTATTAATGATTTTAGAGGGAAACGTTTACAAAAAAAATTAAAAAAAATATTCTATCAAGTGGTTTTACTTCTTGTAGAACAAGGCGTTGTTAGCTTAAAGGATATTTTTGTAGATGGAACAAAAATAGAAGCCAATGCAAATCGTTACACCTTTGTATGGGGTAAATCTATAAAGACAAGTAAAGAGCGCATCAAAAAACAGTTAAAAGAACTTTGGACTTATGTTGAAAAAGTTTATAAAGACGAACAAGCCATACCTACTACACCTGATTTTGAAGCTATAGATGCTGATAAAATAGCAGCCACCATCGATCAAATCAATGACGCTTTACAGGGTAAAGAGATTGACAAGAAGGTAAAGCAAAAGTTAAACTATGCTAAGAAGAACTGGCCTTCTAATATGGCAAAGTACCAAAAGCAAGAAGCCATTTTAAAAGAGCGAAACAGCTACAGTAAAACTGATACTGATGCTACTTTTATGCGTATGAAAGATGATCATATGCAGAATGGACAACTCAAACCCGCTTATAATATTCAAGCTTCTACCAATAATCAATATCTAACCAATTATACGATAGCACAAACCACAGCAGATACTACCACACTAAAAGACCACCTCAATAATCATATAGAAAACTATAACCAAAACCCAGAAACTCTAACAGCAGATGCTGGTTATGGAAGCGAAGAAAATTATACCGATTTAGAAGATAAACACATTACTGCTTTTGTAAAATACAATTACTTCCATAAAGAACAGCTAGATAAAAAGAGAGCAAAAACAAATCCCTTCCATCCAGATGAGCTGCATTATAACAAAGAAACAGATACGTATTACTGTCCTATGGGACAAACGATGACTAACATTGGTAGTTATAAAAAGAAAACAAAAAATGGTTTTGAACAAGAAATTCATAGATACCAAGCACAAAATTGCAAGGGTTGTCCGCTCAGAAGCAGTTGTCATAAATCCAAGTACAATCGTATTATAGAACGCAATTACAATCTAATCCGATTAAAAGCTAAAGCAAAAACATTATTAACCAGTGAGCAAGGAATTGCAAAAAGGAAACAACGATGTTGGGATGTAGAGGCTGTTTTTGGGAACATAAAGCAAAATATGAATTTTAAACGCTTTATGCTAAGAGGAATAGATAAAATAAATGTAGAAATGGGGTTAATTGCAATAGCACATAACCTAAATAAGTATAGCTTAACGATATAAACGAGCTTTTGCTTTTTTAAAACAAAAGAAAATTAAAGCAAGAAACTAAAAATATACAAAAAAGAAAATCGCCTAAAAATTACTTTTTAGACGACCTCAAATTAAAATAAGTTGTTTTAAAACCCAGCACCCGGATCAGCAGGTACAGAACTAGCTTGTGCTTTTTGTGGGTTTAAAATCATATACGTTCCTAAGGCAGTTAATGCTGCATATTTACCGTAATTTCCTATTTTTTTGATAGCGTCTTTACGTGTAATTTCTTGTTCTTTATTTTGAGTGTTTTCTATATTTTTATTCATGATGTTTTATTTTTCAGGTTAATTAAGATTAAGTATCAATTATTCTAAAACTATCTTTTTATTCAACTTTCCATTTTCTGTTTCTAATTGAACAATGTAAACTCCAGTTGATAGGTTTGGTAAAGAAATATTATTTACGTTAGATGCATTAAAAGAAGTTGCCATTACTTTCTTACCTAAAAGATTGTATAGGGAAATAGATGTCTTTCCTTGTTTTAAACCTGTAATTTTTAAATTAGTATTACTTGTTTTGTAAATACTTACACTGTTTAATAAAGCATCCTCTGTACTTAAAACTGAAGATGATTTTGTATGTAAGAAGAAACGACCTTCTGTTGTTCCTGAAGCTACTTGTACCTTGTAGTTTGTATCTGCTTCATCTAATCTTGTAAAGGTATTTGTTAACCTATCTTCTAAATATACTTTTAAACCTGCTGGTAAGTTTATTGTTTCAGCAGAAAAAGTGATTTCATTTTCAGAAGCTGCAATTACCCCTAAAGGCACTACATTATTTTCAAAATCTTGATTTGGCAATGATTGGATTTGATATTTAACTCCTTCATTGTTATTAACTAAATGAGAATACACAGCAAAATTATGAGATACACCTCCAAATAGTTTTCCATCATAACCTAGGTCTAAACCAGTTGTTTGACCATCTATATACAAAACTCTTGCAAATCTTTGGTTTGCGCCTTCATTTACATATAATTTAACTTCCGCTCTATTATTTGCAGATTTTGAATGAAAAGAATCTGATCCTTGATGTGATAAATCTGACACTTCAAAAGTAACATCATTGGTAGAAGTTGCATCTAAAAAGAAACCTTGTCCTGGTGCAATTTCAAAAGTAGCATCTCCTCCAGACGTTCTAGTTACGTAAGAAGAACCATCCCAAAAATAAAAGTCTGTGCCAATATTAGCCGTATTTGTGGTGTGGAAAGTACCTAAAGTTATATATGCTGTAAACGGATTACCAACAAAATTAACATTGTTAGCTCCTTGCTCTAAAGTAAAGTTTTGATTTGCAGTACGAAGCGTTCCTGTAAAAGAAACACCTCCTGTTGCAGTGCGAATAATACCATAACCTTTGGCAGGATCAAAAGTATCACTACCTCCACTTTGCATATAACGCCAATGACCAGCAGAACCTGCTTGGTGAGGATCAGTAAACGAACTATTGTCATACATACTTACACCTCTATTGGTTCCAAAATCTGAGCCACTAGCAATACCGTTAGCTGTAACCCAAGCATCATCATAAGTTTCTCCAATTACAGGAGAAGACATTAAATACCATTGACCACCAGTTGCTAAATTTCTAGTGTAAGTTACATCTCCTGTAGAAGTTCCACTTACTATTAAAGAACCTCCTCCTGTAATTGTTAATGAACCATCTGAATCGACTGTTAAATCTGTTACCTCTGCAGCTGTTGTAGCACCTATAACTGGATTACTCCCTTCTGGTATAGTAACAACATCGTTTACAGGGTTTGATGAACCAGAAGCTGGTACTTCATTTAAACTCCAATTAGCAGCAGTTGCCCAATCTGAATCTGTACCTCCTTCAAACATATTTGGTGGTGTGGCTGAGTTGCTAAAAACAATAGACTGTATTTTTAATGCTCCTGTATCATCCGTAAGATTACCTGCAGCTTCCCTTATTAAAATTGTAAAATCAGTAGCTATATTACCAGCATTCCATTGATTAGCTTGAGCTGCTAATTCATGTGTAATTGTCTTATATTCTGTATCATTTGTTCCTATAGTCCATTGTTTACCTCCATTGCTACCAGTAGAACTAGTATAAGTAATACGTAACTCGTCGTTTAATGCAGATTCATTTTTATAGGTAATATGAACATGTGTGACATCAGTTTGAAGCATTCTAAAACTACTTTGTCTAAGTTTAGGGTTTACATCTATAGCATTTGGAGTGAACGTTAAAACTCCATCAGCTACAGAAGCTGTAGCATCAATAGTTGTAAAGCCTTCTGTATATCCATCTGCATTGAATAAATAAGTATAATTGGTAGGTTGTACTGATACAAATTCTACCTTTTGTATAACCAAACTACCAGCAGTAGGTATATTATTTCCTGCGCTATCTCTAAAAACAATATCGAATTCATTTACAGTATCATCCCATCGTGTTTCTGTCAAATCAACAATATATGTTCTAGGTGTAGAAAAACTAGGGGAAATAATCATAGCATTAGCTAAGTATCTTTGAGTACTAGGATCATCAGCTGTGTTCTTTCGGTGACGAAACTGTACATTTATTTCTGATGAAGAACTGTTGGTTAAAGTAATTGCCACAAGTTTATTTGTAGCTGCATTAATAGCTGCAGTTGTAATTATTGTTTTTGGTTTGGTATCATCTGCCCAAGCTACTTGAAGCCCAGTTGACACTATAGTTTGTGTGCTAGCTACTGCTGTCCAATCTCCTTTCGATTGAGAGGTTTTAAAATCCCAGGTTTGTGCTATTCCATTCAAAGAGAATAAAACACAAAGCATTAGTATTATTTTTTTCATCATTTTTGGTTTTTAGTTAATTATTAATTTTTTAGTTTTTGTTTTGTTGTTGTTATCTAGAAGCCTTAGTAAATAAACGCCAGCATTTATATGAGAAACATCAATTTGATTATTTTGAATTGATGTGGTTTCAAATACTTTTTTACCAAGAATACTAAATAATTCAATCTTAGCAAAAGATATATTCGATTTTATATTTACAATTCCATTACTTGGATTTGGATACACTAGTACATCATTAAAAATATTTATTTTATCTATAGACAATGTAGAAGTTTCTTTAAAAGTAATAGCATCTATTTCTAAATTTCCTGCTGATGCTTTATTTTCATTATCTACATCTCTAATAATCAATTGAAAATCTTGGGTATTACCTGTCCATTCTGTAGTTTCGGATAAATCTATTTCTAGCGTTTCAAAATCCGATGAACTTACATTCATACTTGTATTTTTACCTTTGTATGCAGTGTAACTATCAGCAGCATGTCTAAACTGAAACCTTATTTGATCGTTATCTGCAGATAAATTTTTGTATTTAACTTCTATAAACTTGTATTTAGTAGCATCAATCGTGGTTATATTGTTTACAATTTTTGCAGCCCCATCAACTTCTGGAGTTATAATAATAGCACCATTACTAACACTTGTAGCTGCATCAATTGTAGTCCAACCTTGATCGTCTGTATCAAAATCAAAAGAAACAATTTCTTCTTTAGGGATTTCTGATAGAAATTCAATTTTATCGATTTCTATAGTTTCTCCTGTTGATGTGTGATTAGCACCACCATTAGTACCATTATCATCTTTAAACTGAACTTTTACATCGTTTACGGTTCCTGTCCAATCTCCATTTGTTAAATCGATATAAAAAGTTTTAAAATCTGATAATCCATTTGTAATGGCAACAGGCTTATAAACTCTACCTCCTGCAGCTTTTGGAAAATGAGCTCTCATATATGTTGGTCCGTTTGCGCTTACTTTTAAAGTTACTGCTATAATGCTTAATGCATTGGCATCGACATTAGCAGCCGCTTGCACTATGGTAGGATTATTAGCACCATCTTTAGTTGTCAAAGTAATTGAATTGGCATTTACAGTCATATCGACAGCAGAGGCTGTCCATCCTTCTGCATCGTTGGTAAAATCCCAACTTTGACTAAATGTTGAGAGACTTAAAAATGTAATTAAAATAAAAGTAATTTTTTTCATATGTTTAATTTTTTATTATTGTTGATATAAGCTTTGTAAATAATTTAATTAATCCCTCTTAGTTGCCTTTTGATTAAGGATTAAAAATTCAAAGGCAACTAACTATAAGAGAATTACAAGTGAATTATTTGAATTGTGTTTTTACTCTTCTTTTTTCTCTTTTCCTTTTTTTCTTGCTTTCATTTGCTCTTTAGTAAGTACTTCTTTATAAATTTTTTGGTAATGGGTTCTATTCCATTTCTTTTTATCTTCTTCTGAGCCTTCTTTGCCCAATTTTCGTAAACCGGTAATTCTATCAATTTGAATCTTTTTTATTGATGCCACCTGTTCATCTGATAATGCTAAACTTTTATCACCTGCTATGATTTCTCCATTCAATTTTTCTACTAATTGAGTTGCTTTAGATTCTATTTTTTTAATTGCCTTTTTCGATTGTGAAAAAGTTACTGTAGAAAGTGCTACAAATAGAACTGTTAAGTATATTGATTTTTTCATCTTGTTTGATTGATTATAATTTTCTGTAAAGGTCAATCATATAAGAAGTTTTTAGGGTATAATAATTGTCTGATAAGGTATAATATTAGTAAAATAAAGGGTTTTTAAGAGTTTTAATTGTCGAAAAGCACTTTTAAGCCCAAGAAATTTTCTTCCAAAATAAGTTCTGGATCACCGCCTTTTACATGCCCCAAAAGATTAAATGTTCCTTGATAATTCAATTTAAACAACTCATTAATCATACTTTTTTCTAAATTTCCTTTTCCAATTGTGATGATTTTTGGCCCTTCTTTTTTCATACCATTTAAACTTACAGACCATAAATATGGGAACAATTTTTTAATATTTTCTCTATAATTATCTAATGAATCGTGGGCGTGATGAAAATTAAATACAACACCTAAATCTTCTTTTGGTAATGCTTTTATAATTCTTAATTGATTTTCTGGTTTTCCAAACCAACCTCCATGATTATATAAAGCTATTTTACAACCTAACTTTTTTGCTTTTTCAGAGAGATAAGAAATCATTGCTACAGATTGTTGTAAAGATTCAGCATCTGATAATTTATCAAAATAATTAGGATAAAAACCTACCCAAATTTGGGTTTTTAATCCAGATTTTTTTAAGTTCTCGAATACAACCTCTGCATCAGTTCTTAGTTGACCAACTTTGTCTTTGTATAGGTTAATGTATAGCCAAACTGCTTTTATTTTGATGTTTTTTTCTTTTGCCAATTGCCACTCTTGTAGCATTGTGGGTATATGTTTGGGTCTATAACCATACGCATATTGTGTATACCCTAAACGTTCTAACATTTCTAAACGTTGTATAGGCGTTCTTTCTTTTACATCAAAACCAACTATAGACCAAGGAATTAAATTGTCTTTCTGAAAAAGTTTATTACTATTTTTTGCATCAACTGATTTACAACCACTAAAAAGCATAAAAAGTGCTAACCAAAAAACTACTTCTATAAAAGTTTTAATATACTTCATAGGAGATTAATTAATGATCAAAACTTTTGCTTTTTGAATAATACCATTACTAAACTTTATAGACAGAAAGTATACACCAGCGCTATAATTACTGATATCTATTTTTTGATCTATCAGTTGTATTGGAATCATTTTTCCATCTACACTTTGTAAAATGATTTGATCAATTTTTTGTGTCGTTTTTATAGTTAAGTATTTTTGAGCCGGGTTTGGATACAATTCAAATACCGCTTCTTTTTTAATTGTTTCAGTATTCAATGTTTTTTCTTCCATAGCAAAATCGTCAAAAAAGTAATTTCCTGCTGTTTTACCACATAATACTTGAAATTCTAAAGACGTGGTATTTTCTGGAACTGAAAACTCATATTCGTATCGTTGATAACTTGAATTTGATAGTTTCAAGACCGAAGAACTTGATAACAGTGTTTCGCCAGTCGTAATTGTTTTAATTCTAATTTTAAATTCTGCGCTGTTTATGGATGCTTTAGCATAGGTACTAAAAAGAAGGGTTTTATTAGAAAAGGAAGTGGTTTCTATTAATTTGTTTCTTAAAATTGTTTTGTTAAACAATCCTCCATTATTGGTAACATTTATTTCTATGGATTTTGAATTGCCTCTGCTTTCAGCATCTTCTGCGTCTTTTAAACTTGCAATAGCTGGTAATTGTACAAAGAGATTCCAATCTGAATTTGATCCACATTCTATATCAGCATTTTTTATCAACGAATATTCTAAACAACTTTTTCCTAAAACTGCATTTCTGACTCCTGTAACCCAACTTCTATCTGAAACTTTATAGAAGGTTTTGTTAGATTGGTCTCCTGCATCCCAAACTGTAAAAGCAAAACCCAATGCTATTGCTTTATCTGATAAATAACGATGGAAATCTTCTCTAGATGCCTTTTCAGGCCCTCCAAAATCACCTAAGGTATTGTTGCTGTAATCTATTCCTTTTTCATTATCTGCACCAAATTCGCCCAATAAAATGGAAACATTTTTAGAGTCTGCCCAATTTTTAACTACACCAAAATGAATATCTATTTCATCTTTATCATCGTTACTTCCCCAAACATAATCGTTATGAACTTCTTCAGATGAAGCTGTAAACTCTCTAGGTTTATAATAGTGAAATGTTGCTATTAAGTTATTATCACTACTTAAAACATCATCACTAATTTGCAAAGGTGCTTCATAGGCGTTTTCAGAACCACCAGTAATTATGATATTCCTACTACTATTTTTACTACCAGAATTTCTGATAATACTAATGATATCCAAGTTTAAGGTATCCATCTCATCATCACTCAACCAAAAATAAGGTTCGTTTACAACCTCAAAAACCAAATTATCTGAATAGTTTTTAAATCTATCGGCAATTTGTTTCCAAATAGCTCTAAATTTGTCATTATCTGCAGCTCTTTTCGCAGATGTTGGTGCTGTATAATAATCAGACCATTTTTCTCTAGGACTGAAAGTGTATAAAAATTCTGTTTTTAATTGTGACCCATGCACATCTAAAATAGTGACCAAACCTTCTTGTAAAGACCATTGTATAACTTCTTCAATTCTATCTAAATACGTTTCATCAACAATATAATCTGAAGAATTTCCTGTATAATTATTCGCTGTATTCGCTTCTTTATCATAGATCGTTGTATTGCCAGAGGTTCTATCTCCATAAAAATCTATCGGAATTCTAACCGTTTTAAAACCAACCGACTTTACATCTTCTAAATAAGAAACGGTTAAAGGCGGTGCCCAATTGCCTTCTTTTGGAGCATTTAAAATATTTCCAAGATTTATGCCTCTTCCCATTTTAGCTATCATTTCCTGTGGAGAAACTTGCGCAAAAGAAAAGCTAGAAATAAATAGGATTAAACTAAATAAAGTAATGTTTTGTTTCATGTTAGAGTGCTGCTATTTTAAAATTTTAAACGTATCAAATTTCTCACCTGAAAGAGAATTTATTCCTTTAAAGGTTAGTTTATTTTAATTTTTAGCATCTAAATAATTAGGTATTCCATCACCATCAATATCGCCTTTAGCTTCTTTATCATCTGGAATTCCATCTCCATCTGCATCTCTTTCTAAAATTCTGCTTTTATCTTTTAGCTCAAAAGGTTTTGTTTTTAGTAGTTTTAAGCAACCATCTGCTTCACCAAAACTTCTAATATTTCTGGCAAACTTGTGTAACAAAGGTGCATACTCTTCTCTTTCTGTAACTGCTAAATTTCTGGTTTCATTTGGGTCTTGTTCATAGTCATATAATTCGTAAAAAGTTTCATCTCCTTTTTTACTAACCCATTCTATATATCTATATTTTCCTTTCACTCTATAGCCATAACCCAAACCTCTTTGCCCTCTATAAACTGTAATTGCACCGATTTTAACTTGTGCATTTGTATCATTTAAAATTGGGACTAAACTTCTACCTTTTATTGCTCTACCAGTTTTTTTAGTTGCACTTTTTGGTTGTTCAGGAATTTCTAAACCAGCTAAATCACATAAAGTAGGATAAATATCAACAGTAGAAACTGCAGAAAAAGTTTCACCTTTTGCTTTCTTATTTCTTGGGTCTATAATAATTAATGGTGATGATGAAGCCACTTCTAAATTAGAGTGTTTATTCCAGCGTCCATGTTCTCCTAAGAACAACCCATGATCTCCCCAAAGTACAATAATTGTATTGTCTACAACTCCTAATTTTTCTAGCTTTTCAATCACCAAACCAATTTGCGCATCAACAAAAGAAGTACAAGCATAATACCCTTGTTTTAGTTTTAATTGAAAATCTTCATTAATTAAACCTGTTTCAGAATTTATATTTTTCTGAACATCTTTTCCTTTAATTGTATAGGTTTTTAAGTCTTCTCTACCAATTGGCGCATTTTGATTTGCAGCGACTTTAAAGTTTGTATTCTCATACAAATCCCAATATTTTTTTGGAGCAATAAAAGGTTCGTGTGGTTTTTTAAAACCAATTGCCATAAAAAACGGCGCATCTTTTTTAGCAACTTGTTCTAATAATTCTATTCCTCTTTTTCTGATAATTCCATCTACATATTCTTCATCTGGTAAATCTTGAAAATCTAAAGCAACTCCTTTTGGTTGATGCCCACCTTTTGGTGCTAAATAAGGAATTGTCCAAGAAGCAACATCATCTCCATCTTTAGATTTGTCTTTTGGATTGCCAACTGTTCTTGGATCATGAATTTTTCCTGCAGCAGCAGTTGTGTAGCCATTATTTTTAAAATGTTGTGGTAGAAAAACAACATCTGTCAATTTTTTTCTGATAGGTTTAAAACCAATTACACCTGTTTCTTCTGGCATTAAACCTGTAGTTAATGCAGCTCTTGATGGTCCACAAACTGCATATTGTACTTGATGATTTCTAAAAGTTACACCGTTTTTTGCTAATACATCAATATTTGGTGTAATTGCTTGTTCATCTCCATAAACACCTAAATTATTTCTTAAATCATCAATACAAATTAATAAAACATTGGGTTTAGATTTGTCTGTGTTTTGTGCATTTACTGTTTTGATTGCCATAAATGCAACTAACAATAATGTTATGTGATTTTTCATGTTTTAATTTTATTTGATGTTTTTGACTTTATAATCGAGCCAAAGCCTATTTTTTTTAGTTTGCTTAGCCTAAAAATTATTATCCTCGGGTAACCACAAACACTAAACTCATTGAAAGATATAAGTAATTTTATTTTAATCAAAATTACAATTCTATGTATTTGTGATGGTTTCATATTTAACATAAAAAGCCTAAAATCTATCAGAATAACTTACTAATAGACAATTATTAAACCTTATTAGTTAGATAAGTTACCCTCACACAATACAATGTATATAAATTTGACTAAGCGTAAATAAGCAAAAAGATTCTATTTGAGTTTATAATTTATTCACATTATGCTAATTAATAAAATATATCTAAAACATGATATTATTTAGAAAAATTATTCCAATATACTTGATAATGATTGCATCGTTATCATTTGCACAAGTTACCACTTCAACTTCCCCAAATATCATATTCTTTGTAGTGGATGATTTAGGGTATTATGATTTAGAATGTTATGGATCCAACTTTTATGAGACCCCTCATATTAATCAATTAGCAGCAGACGGAATCCGTTTTACAAATGGTTATGAAGCAGCTCCACGTTGTGCAGCATCAAGAACATCAATCATGACTGGAAAATTTGAGTCGAGACCATCTGTTTCAGGTGGAATGTATTTGCCAACAGACGCCAATCCTAATGGTTATTCAGAAACCACTTTTGCTCAAGCTTTAAATGATCAAGGTTATAAAACATTTTTTATTGGTAAATGGCACTTAGGTCATGATGCAGATCATTATCCTGATAGTTTTGGTTTTGATATTAATATTGCTGGTTCAGACTTTGGAGCTCCTCCAACCTATTGGTATCCATATTCAGCAGGAGGTGATACATTACCAGATTTGAGTACTGGTGGTACAACAGGAGAATATTTAACGGATAGAATTACTGACGAAACTAATTCGTTTATTGATACTCATGTTAGTACAAACCCAACACAACCTTTTTTGGCTATGGTATCACATTATGGAGTACATACCCCATTAGAGGCAAAAACTGAAGATGTCAATTATTTTCAAAACATCGCAGATAATGATGGCTATACAGGTTCTGAATTTGAAAATGATTTAACTGCAAAAACAAAACTACACCAAGATAATGCCACTTATGCAGCAATGGTTAAAAGTATTGATGAAAGTTTAGGAGCTTTGAGAGCAAATTTAGTTGCTCAAGGTATTGCAGACAATACAATTATTATTTTAACGTCTGATAACGGAGGATTATCTACAACTGAAATTGGAGGTAATAGAGAATTACCAACATCAAACAAACCTTTACGTGGTGGTAAAACTTGGTTATATGAAGGAGGTATTAAATTACCATTAATAATTTATGGTCCAGATTATAAAACAGGTATTATTGAAGACGAACCAGTCGTTGGTACAGATTTCTTTCCAACCATGTTAAAAATGGCTGGTGTTCCATTATTGCCAAATCAGCATTTAGATGGAGAAAGTTTTGAAGACTTATTATTAGCTACTGGAGGTAATGCCAATTGGAGTAGAACAAATCCAATTATTTGGGATTTTAATTTTGCAAGTAGAGGCACTGCAAATGTGAGTATGGCAGGTGTTAGGGTAGGAGATTATAAACTGTTAGAATTCAAATACAATAATTTTTTTGAATTGTATAATGTTACTACAGATCCTGGTGAAACAATTGATATTAGTACTGCAAACCCAGCAATAGTTGAGCAGTTAAGAAATGCTTTATTTTCTTATAGAAGTAAAGCAGGTATCAATCATAGAGTCTCTAATTCTGGACATATAGCCGAAAACGAATATTTATATAATAATATGAATGGCATGACTGGATCTAATATTCAACCCAATTTTGGTTGTGCAGAACCCTCTGGAACTAACGAAATTATTTACAACAGTGGTTATGAATGTTGGTATGATTTAGATTGGCCAATAAATGTTGCTACTGGTTCACAAGCTACGCTTGAAACAGCAGATCCTACAGATGTTAGAACAGGTGATTTGGCCTTAAAAGTTAATGTTATAAATGGTGGAGGTTATGGTAAAGTAAGAGTCACAAATACAGTGTACTATGACAACTTTAATGGCGGAGATATTACATTAAGCGTACATGCAAAATCAAATAGTAATAATAGAATTAGATTTCAACTAAAAGTGTTTTACACCAATGGCACTAATCAAACATTTAATGGAGATGATTTTGTAACTAGCAATACCTATAGTAAGTATAGTCATACTTACAATACATCCCAAATAACAACTATTGATACTGAATCGGTTGAAGTAAGATTGCAATTAGGAAGAGATAATGGTGAAATATTTTTGGACGATTGGTCTAGTGAAGTTACAGGCATTTCATTAAGTACACCAATTATTGATGATAATATTATCTCTGTTTATCCAAATCCAACATCAGATTATATAAATATTTCAGGGCCTTTAGTGGTAACTAAAGTTTATCTTTTTGATATCAATGGAAAATTAGTAAAGAAGTTTCTTGGCGATGTAGAACGTATGGATGTTTCAAAAATAACAACAGGAACTTACTTTATGAAAGCGTTTCTTGAAGGTAAGCAATATTTTACTAAAAAAATCATGATTAAATAATACAAACATCTTTATAAGCTATGAAGAAAATTGAAAATAAACACCTCGAAATAGAAAAATATTAATGAAAAATCTCTACTATAAACGAATACTTTTTGTTTGCTTATTTTTTTTAACGACTTTAATTACGTCTGCTCAAATGGATATGATGAATGCCATACCAATGGATAAGGTAACCCACAAAGCTGTAAAAGATGGCTCTTGGTTTACTGCTGATACTTGGGATGCCAATTCAGTTCCAGAAACTGGTGCAATTGTATATATTCCTGCAGAGAGAACCGTAAATTATCAAGGGTCTTCTGAAGCACATATTTTTGCCATACGCGTTGATGGTAATTTTAATTGTACACAAACCAATGCCAATCAAACTACAAAATTAGTGTTCGATACTTTTTTTGCGATGCAAAATTCTTTCGTAAAAATTATTGCAAACAACCCAACTGATGGAAAAATTGAAATAGAAATTAAACCTTTTGATGTAGAAACTTACAGAAATGGAACGAATATCTGGAATTCAGATCAAGAAAATTTTTACAGAGATAATAATACTGTTACTCAAAAAACAAGAACTGGTGTTGGAGATGATAGATACAATACTATTGAAGAAGCAAATAATGGTGATTTTAGAATAGAGGAAAGTGTAGGCACAGTTTTAGACGATGGTATTGGTGTTTTAGGACGATACAATTGGGATCCAAAACAACTAAGTTTAGGCTTTGTTACTATGGGACAATTAGAAATTATTGGCCAAGAAAAACTAAATATGGTGCAACTTTCTGCTGATGCATTTTCTGGAAGTAATTCAATTCAATTAAAAGATACTCCAATTGGTTGGACTATAAACGACGATTTAATTATTACAAGTGGAGGAAATGTATCAGCATCGAATAATGGAGAAGATCTAGTGAAAATTCAAACCATAAACGGAAATACAATTACGACTTCGTCTTCTTTAAACAAAAACCATGAAGGAAATTTAGACGATGGTTTACATTGCTATGTTGGAAATTTAACTCGGAATATTGTTTTTAAATCTCCAGCCACTGCTGTAGTTACCCAAAGAGGCCATGTAATGGCAATGCATAATGATAAAAATGTACAGATTAAAAATGCTCAATTTAAACAGCTAGGTAGAACAGATAAATCTAGATTATTAGATGATTTTATTTGGGATAAATGGTTAGAACCTAAAGTATTTGTATCAAAAATATCTCCTTTAGGTCAAGAAATTGCAGAAATGAAAGCAACTCCTGTTAATGAATTGACAAATTCAAGAGGAAGATATTCCATTCATTTACATAAATTAGGAACTGCTTTTGGCGCAAAAATGGCGCAAGTAACTGGTAACGTAGTTTGGGATTATCCTGGTTGGGGAATTACACATCACGATTCTCATGCCAACGTTTCAAAAAATGTTGTTTATGATGGCACTGGTGCAGGAATTGTTTCTGAAACAGGAAGCGAAACAGGTACTTGGGATAATAATTTGGTAGTAGATGTTAAACAAGGTCATGATACAGATCCTTATGTTGCCTCTTTGCATCATGACGATTATTTGTTTTCTGGGCAAGGTTTGGCTATGAAAGGACGTGCTGTTTTGTGCAGAAATAATGTTATCGCTAATGCCAGAAGAGGTGTAGGAGTTATTAATATGAATAATTCTATCAATAATTTAGATAGGTTAGATGCTAAAGCGCTAGCAACATCAAGAGTTGGTTATGAGGTAGATAATTTTCCTTTAAGTGTAAATGGGTATAGCAAAGAAGGTGATGGCGTAATTCCTTCTGAAGCCTCCCTAATTATGGAAAACACTATTGTAATCGATTCTAATATTGGCTTGCGTTCTATAGAAAGAGATATGAGTGTAAATCACGAATCGCGCTCTATTTTCGACGGCTTTAAAGTTTGGGGAGCAAACACTGGTTTTTTAATCAATTACCAAGCAGATTACAGTTTTAAAGACGTTTATATTTCTGGTAAAAATGCAGATGCTTCTTTAGGAATTGATATGTGGAAACACTCACACAATCAAACCTATGAAAATATTAAACTAGAAGATTTAAAATACGGAATTCAAGTTTCTAAAGTGGTTTTAGGAACTTCACCAGGACCAAAAACAAGAAATAATGGGTTTACACCTTGGTTATTTGTAGATCTAGAAACCGTAAATGTTGATGAATTTTACGAATTAACCATTGATGAATCTAGTGAAAATTATGCCTTTAACTATACTGAACACGCAGATAATACAATTCATTTAACTTCAGACGATATTTCTACAAGACCAACAACCTTTACCATTTTAGATGAGGCTGCACTTTCTGTAGATTACAATGATACAAGCGAAAATGCATTTCGATTTGAAATAGATGGCATTATTACAGACGATTTTGGTAGTTATGATATGGGAATTCAGCAAGCTTTAGCACAAGGCGATTTGAGATTTGGATATCCTAAAAGAATTTATCAATTCGCATCTAAAGCCAAATTTGAAGAATACTTAACCGAAAACGGGGTATTTAAAGACGAAAAAGATAATGATCAACTATATTTTATCATCAACGAAAGTTTACCAAATCGCAGAACTTTTAAATACACTACTTTTCCTGTTCGTATTAAAATTTTAAACGCACCCAATTCTGGAGTTTTTGCAAATCCTTTAGTTGAAACCCCTACACAATTAGCACCTCAATATCAATTAATAAGCAGGTTGGCAACAGTTTCACAAAGCTCTACAAAAAATGATATTACTTATAATGATGGCACGCATGGAGACAAAACAATAACATTAGGCCCAGAAAAAGCAATTGATGGAAACGTAAATGGACGCGAAAATGCACAATATTATCAAAGAAATTTGGTGCCTGTTGGTAGTTTTTCGCACACAAAATTTACATCAGAACCTTATTATGATTTGGATTTTGGTGAACAAAAAGTGATTGATTATTATGATATTTGGAATACAATAGAATTGAATGGTACTGGAATTGAAACGGTTTCGAATCACTTTAAAAACTTTTCTGTTTTTATTTCGGATACTCCTTTTACAGGAACGACTTTTCAAGAGTCTAAAGATCATGCTGATTATGAATATACTAAAGATGGTACACCAACTCGTAAATTTTCTGGTAATAATTTAGGCGCTGTTGGACGATATATGAGAATCCACTCCTCACACCCAACCAATCAAAAATTAAAATTTGCAGAAATTGAAGTAATAGGAAAAAGCTTACAATGTGATTCATCTGAAGCTAATATCATCGAAAACGGTTCTGCTGAGTGTTTAATTGCAGATGGAAGTTGGACAAGCAGTATTGCTGGTAGTTCAGATAGTGAAGCTACTTTTGAAGATGAACGTAACATAGTGTATGAAGGTAACAATGCTTTTAAATTAACCACCACAAAAACAAATTCTTTGGCTACACCTTCTTTTGGTGATGTAAGATTCCAAAACACAACGTATGATGGGAATTTTAATGGCAAAACTATAAAAATAGAAGTTTGGGCAAAATCTGATGATTTGGCTCAAGTAGGTATTCAATTAAAAGTAGATAAAACTGCTGGAGGTTCAGATTATCCAGGAATTTATCCTGTTTTATCTGCAGACTACCAAAAATACACGTTAACTACAGATGTTACTGAAGCAACTACAGCAATAACGCTAAGATTATTAATTGGTAAAGAACAAGCTACCTATTATTTTGATGCTATGAAAGGTAAAATCTTATCTACAGTAACTTGGAATGGTGCTACTAACAATAGTTGGAATACTGCAAGCAATTGGACACCAAATAAAGTGCCAGATGCAAATAGCAAAGTAATTATTCCTTCTGGCTTAACGAATTACCCAACTATTGCCTATGATACTGAAATCAATTCTATATCAATAGCATCAGATGCCACTGTGCTTACTCAAAAAACGATTACTACAAGTGATGAAAAAGTTACCTTTACAAGAAATTTAGCGACCAATAATTGGTATTTAATTTCTAGTCCACTTTCAAATGAGACCTTTGAGGATTTTATCTCAAATAATAATTTTGCAACAGGTCAAACAGATATAACAAACATTGGCATTAGTTTTTATGACAATACCAAAATCATTGGTACTGAACGTTGGGATCATCAAAAATCAGATCTTTCAGGAACCATAGAAAATGGTTTAGGAATGTCTGTAAAGATGGCAACTGCAAATCAAGAATTGATTTTTAATGGAGATATTAACTCCACCAATATTTCTAAAACCATTACAAATGGGGCAGGCACGAATTATAATTTGGTTGGAAATCCGTTTACGGCGTATTTAAATAGTAGTTCATTTTTAGAGGCTAACACCAATGCTTTAGATTCAAAAACCATTTGGTTATGGAATCAAGAAACCGAAGATTATATTACCAAAGTGGCACTACAAGATTTTAAAATTGCACCTGGCCAAGGCTTTTTTGTAAAAGGGAATACAAATACAGCTTCCAACACACTTATTTTTGATGTGAATGAGCAAAATCATCAAAACGAAAGCACGTTCTTAAAACAACAACAAATAAGATTAAAGTTAAAAGTTGATAATGGTGCTATTCAAAAAGAAGCTTTATTTTATTTTTTAGATGATGCTACTTTACATTTCGATAATGGTTATGATGGCGAATTATTTAGCGATTCAAATAACGATTTACAAATTTATTCTCAATTATTGGAAGGAGATTCTGATAAAAAATATCAAATTCAATCATTACCAACAAATATTTTAAACAATTCAGTAATTCCAATTGGGGTAGATGCAGTTAGTGGAAGTCAAGTTACATTTAATGCAGATTTATCAAACTTTCAAGAGGGGATTTATGTTTACCTCGAAGATAAAAATACAAATACATTCGATGAATTAGGAAATACTAAAACTTATCAGGTAGATTTCTCTGCAAACACCAATGGTTTTGGAAGGTTCTATTTGCATTTGTCTTCAACTGTTTTGGGTTTAGAGAACAATAATTCTAATTCAAACATTTATTTTATAAATAATAATGATAAGTTAGTCATTAAAGGTGTAACCAATAACAATTTTGAATTAATGCTATATGATACTTTAGGCAAAGAAATTGTTAGAAAAACCTTTAAAAATGAAAACGAATTGGATTTGAAAAACTATGCAAAAGGTGTTTACATTGTTAAAATACACACTGATAATTCTCAAAAAACTCAGAAGATAATAATTGAATAATAAGTTTAAACACTAGTAATTTTTAGACCAAAAACCTACAGGTTTGAAAATTACTAGTGCTTATTCAATTTGATGTGATGAAATTTCACTCTCTTTAAAGCCAATTCTTTCTGCAATAGCATACAAATATTTGCCTTTTTTAATTGATAATGGAGCTGAATATAAAGACCATCCACTATTAAAATCTAAATCTTTAAGCGGTTTATCTGAAATAATATAGCCAATAGAGGCACCTTTAGTGAAGGTAGTAAGTTCTATTTTCTGATTTCTTCTATTAAAAACAACTTCTTTAGTTTTAGGTTGTTCAAAATTTGGCCACATTGCTGCAATCATTTCAGATTCTGGCATGGCTCCATAATCTTTTCTTCCTGTTTGAAAGTCAACTAATGCCTTTCTCATTTTTAATAAAATCGATTGATGTGCTTTATCAGCAGCTAAATTTACAAGATTAAAAGGATCGTTTAAACAGTCGTATAATTCTTCGGATGTTTTGGTTTGAAACCAAATTTGTTGGTCATCATTTAACTTTTTTTCATCTCTTAAATTTAAAAAAGTAGCCATCATTGGAATGTTTTTTCTGTAGGCAACATCTTTGTATTTAGGTAATTCAGGATGGTAATTTTTTAAATATAAAAAGCGATCATCTCTAACAGAACGTATTCTATCTGTAAATTCATCAAACCGATCAGAACTTCCGTACACATAGCTTCGCTTAGCTACTTTATATTTTCCTAAAAAAGCTTTTCCTTCCATATATTTTGGTGGTTCTATACCTGCTAAACTTAAAATAGTTGGTGCTAAATCAACAAAAGAAATTAAGGAATTATTTTCTCCTTTTTTTTCTTTTATACCCTTTACTAAAAGTGGAACTTTTAATCCAGAATCTAATATTTCTCTTTTTTGTCTTGGTAAAGGTCCTCCATGATCACTGTAAAAAAAGATGATAGTTTCATCATACAAACCATCTTCTTTTAGTTGTTTTATAACTTCTCCAACTTGTGCGTCCATCAATTCGAGATTACTATAATGTCTTGCAATGCTTTCTCTAGAGTCTTTATTATCTGGCAAATATGGTGGCACAGGTACTTTATTGGGGTTTACAGTTTGTAATGAGTCTTTGTGTTTCCACAATCTACTTTCATGGGTTAAGCCAAAATTAAAAACCGAAAAAAATGGCTTGTTTTTAGGACGGTTTCTCCAATGTGCTTTTCTATTATTTTCGTCCCAAGAAGTTATAGGAGCTGCAAATTGGTAGTCTGTTTTTTCGTTATTTGTGGTGTAATAACCTGCTGCTCTTAAATATTCTGTAAAACATTTTACTTCTTCTGGAACTACTGCTGCATATTGAATAATGTTTTTATTAGCAATATCTTGCCTAGAAATGTCTTTTTGGTAGACCCTTTTTCCCCAAGAAAAAACATCTTTTCCTGTTCTCATATGCATTGTACCTAAAGAGGTAGCGTACATTCCTGTAATTATTGATGATCTACTTGGACCACAAACTCCTACAACTGCAAAAGCATTTTTATACACTATAGCTTCTTTGGCTAATTTGTCTAAATTGGGGGTTTTTGCAGTGTTATCACTATAAAAAGAGAGTGTTGGACTAATGTCTTCAGTAACAATCCATAAAATGTTGGGTTGTTTAGATTTTGATGTATTTTCTTCAGGAGCATTTTTACAAGCAATGAAAAATAATAAAACAACGCATATGGTTATTTTTTTCATTTTAGATCTATATGAATTGTATTTTTATTTTTAGGATTTAAAAAGAATGTACCAGAAACTATATCTCCTTCAGAATTGGTAAAAGAATATTTGTAAGTACCATAAAAACCTCGGTTTTTTAAAATTCCTTTTTGGTTTGTTTGTTGTGTAAATTGTGTTTTCCAGTCTTTGTTAATTAAAGAAAAATAGGCTTTCCCCATAGCTCCAACTGTAAAATCTTGGTTATAAATATCAACTTTATTTCTTTCATCTTTAACACATCCCCAGAAAATAAATTCTGATACATTTGGATGACTAAAAGCAGCAATCATAAAATCTCTAGTATATTGTTCTCTTATTGCAGCATCTTGTATGTCCATTGTAAATTCTGAAATGCTAATTTGTTTTCCTAAAGTTGCATAAAAACCTAAAATTTCTAATACTTTTTGTGGAGGTGTTAAATCTGAACCTATATGACTTTGAAGCCCTATACCATTAATTAAACCATTGGTTACAGAGTCTATTCTTTTTACAAAATTGTAGTACCATTGTTGTTTTCTAGTATCTAAACCGCCTTTGCTAATAATTCCATATTCATTAGTAAAAGCGCCAATTTTTGGATTCTTTTTCTTTAAAATTCTAAAACCATCAAATAAAATTTCTTCAGAACCTGTAATTTTCTGTAAATCTTTATTGGTGTAGGCTTCATTAACCACATCCCAATGCGAAACCTTACCATTTGTAGCCTCTAAAATATTTTCTAAGTGGTTGTGTATGATTTTAGTAACTTTCTTTGGGTTACTTTTATTTTTTTTAATTTCTTTGGTTAAATAATTAAACCCAGGCCAAATTAAAACATGTCCTTTTACCAAATAACCATCGTTATTTAGTATCTCTATTGCCTGTAAAGTTCTGGTTCTTTTCTTTTCCCATTGCCAAGATTTAATCTTTAAATCATTTTCTAAAACTACATGATTAAAAGCCTTTTTAAAGTTTTGATACGCAATAGGGTTTTCAATAACTTGTCTTGCAGAAATTGCACCACCAAAAGGAAAAGAATGTTTTATCAATTCTATACTTACATTTTTACCAACTATAGGTTTTCCATTTTTAGTAAATTGAACATTGATGCTTCCTTTTCTAATAGACTCTATACGTTTTAGTGCTTCTTTTCGCCAATTGGCATCAGCTTCCATGCCTGTATATGTAATTTCTGTTTTAGGAAGTTGAGATAATTGCACACCTTTATCATAAAGCTCAAATTTTAAGTCTTTTATTAAAAAAGTTTGAGGTCTAAAACCAAAATGCAGTACCAAACCCAAATCATTTTTAGAAATTTGTATATCAGATTGAATGGGGATATAGTATTTTTTCCAATTGGATGATATACTTTGTGTAGATACAATGTTGTTCTTATAAGATTTAGATTGCTTAAATAATATATTTAGTTTTGCTTCTCCAGTTTCTAAACTAGCTTTGGTGGTTTTTGCCATAAAACTGAATAGAAAAACCCTACCAGAACCAACAGCTTCTTTATGCAGGGGTATTGCAGATGCAGAATTAAAAATAAACTTTGGTTGTACAGTGGTAATTACTTCAAAGGTAGTATTATTAATCGCGTTTATTTTTCCAAACTCGCTATTGGTTTTTAAAAATTTTAATTGATTGGAATTAATTAAGTTCTTGCCTTTTAATAGTTTTTCTTGCGAAAAGCTAAAAATTGAAAAAATGCTTAGATAAATTAAAAGAAGATTTTTTTTCATAAGGATTTAAAATTTGGCTTTCCAATTGTTGAGTTTTTCTAATAATTGCTTTGTAATTTTTGGATTTTCTTTAGCAATATTATTTTGCTCATAAGGGTCTTTTACAAGATCATACAGTTCTGTTCTACCTTCTTTGTACCAATTGATAAGTTTATAATTACCACTTCTAATTGCAGAAGATTTTGTATCTCCAGTATTTGTGGGCCTTGCTTTTGATGAATGCCAAAATACAGTTCTGTCTGTCCAATTTTCGTTATTTTTTAAAATAGGTAAAAAGCTTTTACCATCTGTATGTAGAGATTTTTTAGAAGTGATATCTAACAAGGTTGGAAAAACATCCATCAATGCAATTATAGATTTGTTGTCTGTTCTTGGTGTAAGTTTTTGATTCCATTTTACAAAAAGAGGTACTTTAATTCCACCTTCATACAACCAGCCTTTTCCAGCTCTTAAAGGGAAATTAGAGGTTGCTAAATCACGTTTTTTTGTACCATCATTAGATAAACCTCCATGGTCAGATGAGAATACAATTATGGTATTATCTTCTAAATTTAGTTCTTTTAATGTTTGTAATAATTTACCCACGTTTTCATCCATAGTTTCCACCATTGCTGCATATTTTGGATGATTTTGACGCATTTTGGTTCTTCCTGTGCCTTCTTTTATAAACTCAGGCTGATTGCCAAAATCGAAATTTTTAATTTCTTCTTTATTTCTTTTAATGTCTTTTTCTTTTGCTTCTAAAGGTTGGTGCACTGCATAAAATGAAAACATCGCCATAAATGGTTTATTTTTATCTCTATTTTTAATGTATTGAATTACATTATTTGTCATTACATCCATTAAATAATCACCTTCTTTACTAATTTCCTCAACATCTGGAATAGGTGCTTTTTTTGATTTCTTTTTTGTCCATTTTGGTGTATTAAAAGGATACAAAAAACTGATAGGAGAACCTGAGTGACCTGCTGCAAAGCTGTAATCGTAGCCAAAATCTGATAAACTTTCTTTGCCTCCTAAATGCCATTTGCCAAAATATGCAGTTTGATATCCTGAGTTTTTAATGTTTTTTACAAAGTTTTTATTGTCTTTGATGTCATCCATTTTAAAACCATCATCAGGGACATCACCATCTTTTACAGGGTAATTTCCTGTCATCATAGCATATCTAGAAGGCACACATCTTGGATAATTGGCATAAGCGTTTGTAAAACTAACAGACTCTTTTGAAAGTGCATCTAAATTTGGCGTTTGATAAATTTTAGAACCGTGAATACTTAAATCATGATATCCTAAATCATCAACATGAATGATTAAAATATTAGGTTTTGTAGTTTTTGATGAAGTAGTTTTTAATGCTTTTGTCTTACAAGAAAAAAAGGCAAGACAACATATACTTAATACAAAAAGCAGTTTGTTATGTTGTTGTTTTACAGAATTAATCATCAACTTATATCTTTATAATTTTCTTAAATTCAGTAGCTTTGTCTGTTACTACCTTTAAAATATAAACACCTGTTTTTATATGGTTTACATGAATGACATTGTCGCTAATATTCTTAAAAATAGAAATTCGGACTCCATTTAAGTTATATATATCAACAGATTTAATGTTATTTTTTGTTGAAAAATTAAGTTTATTTTTAACGGGATTTGGAAAAACTGAAACTTTATTAAACTTAACCTCATGGGTATTTAAAGTTTCTTTTGGGACTTCTATAACCGATATCGAAAATTTTCTTGCTAAAACTGTTTCTGATATCTCTTCATTATTAAATTTGATGTTAGCATCTCCTAAAGCAACAGGGGTAACCCAAGGTTCTAAAGAACGGTATTGAGTAAGCGTTGGTTTTCCTGAATAGTCTATTAAATTATTAAATTGTATGGTTCTATTATTACTACCAAGATTTAAGATCATTAAAGTTTCCTTTTTATCATTAGAAAACTTTAAACCATGTATAGAATTGATGTTATCTGCAGCAATTACATTGCTATCAAAGTGTATTTTTTGCATAAATTGCATCTCTGCAGATGCTTGTAAAAATAATTTTGATGCAATGCCTACTGGGGCTAAATTCATGGTATTGCCTTCTTTAATTACTGTGTTGTCTGTGATGTAATGAAAATGTAAATGCTCTACTTTTTCACCTAAAATTATCCAGCTATAAGTTAATGCTGCATATCTTAATGCATCTGCCCATGTTTCTTTTGCAATACCTTTAACTTCTCCATATTCTGTGTACCAAATCTTATAATTGTTGGGTACTAAATTATAATCACTTGTTTTATCAAGGGGATATTGTATACCCTCTACAATAGCTTTTTTAGCACTATCAACATCATCAATTTTAGTTTGAATGCCATAATTTTGATTTAAATAATGGTGTTGTGTAACTGCATGAATTTTTGACTTTAAGGTAGCATATTTTGTGTTTGAATTAAGCTCGTTGAAAATAGTGGTATTCCAACGTTCTCTTGTTTGGGCATTTTCTCCTTCTTTTGTGGTAGTTAACGCGAATTTTATATCAGGATATGCTGCACTTATTTGTTCAACAATTACTTTACATTGTTCTAAATAAAACTTCGCATTAATTACGGTTGCTTGTTTTTTATCAGAAGATTCATAAGGTTTATTATTGGTTGCATCCCAACCTGAATAATACTTTCCATTTATTTCTTCAATATGAAAAATTCCACTTTCTTCGTTACCAAAGTAAAACTCATTACCAAGTTCAATAGCAAAAGGTACTTTACCATGAGAAGCAAAGTTGTTAATTGCAGTAATCATATCTGCAATTTTTAGGTTCAATGTAGTGTTGCTTTTTAAAACCTGTTCACTTGCATTAACATTAATACCTGTAGCTGGAGTTGGTCTTGCCATGTTAACAACGTAAACAACTTTAGTTCGAGTTTGCAAAGCATTTAAAAATGTTGGTATGGTTACAATTTCTTTGCTTCCCCAACTTTTATCTGTATTCTCTAAAAACTGACCTGTTTTCCAGTTCCAATAATTGGCTTGAGTGCCTGCAGGATATCTTACAACATCTGGATTTATCTCTGCAAGCAGGTCTTTAAACGAAGTATTCGTCCACCAAGTACCTACATCTGATCTTCTATTAAAACCAATACTCAAACTAGAAACGTCTCTCTTTTCTGCATCCAAAGAAGTAGCTATTTGGCTATTTGCAGTGTGCGAGAATAGTATTAAGCATCCAAAGAAAAAGAAGTAGTTATATATTTGTTTCATTCAACTATTTTTTATTCTTCTTCTTTTTCTTGTTTTTTTTCTTATTAAAATTTGGATTGGTTTTCATTATCTGAACTCTTTCTTTTACTAAATATTCTTTCTTCCAGTCTTTTAAGAGTTTTAATAATTCAGTTGTTTTTTGAGGTTCTAATTTGGCTATATTTTTAGCTTCACTGATGTCTTTCTTTAAATTGTATACTTCTAATTTATCAGACTCTAAGTACTGAACCAATTTATAATCACCAGATCTTACCACAGCCATTTTTGAATCTCCTGTACTATGTGGTCTTGCTTTTTTAGAAATCCAAAAAACAGTTCTGTCTTCCCAAGAATCTTTGTTTTTTAAAACGGTTTTATAGCTTTTTCCATCTACATCAATTCCGTTTTTATTGATTGCTAAATCTAATAACGTTGGAAAAATATCCATTCCTAAAACTATCGATTTTGTGTCTTGCCTTGGCTTTAATTCTTGAGACCATTTTATGAATAAAGGCACTCTAATTCCACCTTCATATAAATGACCTTTACCCGCTTTTAAAGGAAAGTTTGTAGTGGCTAAATGACGCTCGCCTTTATGACCATCATTAGATAAACCACCATGATCAGATGAAAACACAATGATTGTATTTTTATCAATGCCTAATTCTTTTAAGGTTTTTAAAATCCTACCTACATTTTCATCAACATTTTCAACCATACCTGCATAAGCAGCATCATCTTGACGCATTTTACGTCTTCCTTCTCCTTCTTTAATGTATTCTGGAGTATTGCCAAAATCAATGGATTTTAACTGCTTTTTATTTCTTTTTTCATCTTCTGGCTTTGCCTCGATAGGTGTATGCACTGCATAATATGCCAATACTGCTAAAAACGGATTTTTACCAGAATTCTCTTTGATAAAATTGATGGTTGAGTTCGTTAATAAATCTGAAGCATAATCTCCTTCTATACCTGTTTTCTCAAGTTCTGGAACTACTTCTTTAGCTACTTTACCATTTCTTTTATTGATATTAAAAGGATAAAAACGACTCCCTAAACCACCCGCTGTTCCTGCTGCAAATGTATGATTAAAACCAAATGCTTCTGCACTACTTTTACCTTCTCCAATATGCCATTTTCCTACATACGAGGTATTGTATCCTGCATTTTTAAATTGCTTGATGAAATTTTTATCATCAGGGATACCTCCTAAATATCCTTTGTTTTCGTTTACAGGATAGGTTCCTGTCATCATTCCATATCTCGAAGGCGTACATCTTGGATAACTACTATAGGCATTGGTAAAAGAAACTGCCTCTTTTGCTAATCCATCAATATTTGGAGTATCATACAATTGTGAGCCAGTAAAACTTAAATCATGATAACCTAAATCATCTGTATGAATGATAATAATATTTGGTTTTTGTTGGCCATATACAATTGCTGAAATGCAAAAGATGAGCAAAAAAGAGTATTTTTTCATAATGTTGTTTTCTTATTTATTTCACAAATAGTGCCAAAAAGGATTTTTTTATTGAGTTAAGTGTGTTTTCAATTTTGTTTTTAATTTCTTAACTATGGCAGTATAAGACGGATCTTGTGCTAAATTTTTAGTTTCTAAAGGATCTGTTTCATAATCGTACAACTCACGTCCTGCAATTTTAGAGGTGTTGTAGTTCTTATAACTTCTGTAATTATCATTATGCCATTCTGTATATCTGTAACGCTCTGTTCTTATAGAGTAGCCCATTTTTGGCCCTCTTTGATACTGATGATATGCATAATCCATATCAATAGTTGTCGTTTTATCATCATCTAATAAGGGTACTAAAGATTTACCATCAGTTTGAGAATGGTTTTGCACACCTGCTAAATCAAAAATTGTTGGAAATAAGTCTACTAAATTTACAGGATGATTAGATTTTTGGTTCTTTGCAACTCCAGGACCTGCAAACATATAAGGAATTCTTGTTGCTTGCTCAAAGTTAGAGTGCTTGCACCATTCTGTATGATCGCCTAAATGAAATCCGTGATCACCCCACAAAACAATAATCGTGTCGTCTAAAATATTTCTTTTTTCTAAATTGTCTAATAAAATCCCTATTTGAGCATCTATGTAAGACACACAAGCCATATACCCGTGAATTAGTTCTCTTTGTTTTGCTTCATCAATTTTATCTCCTATTCTTAATTTATTATCAATATCTGAATACGCTCTAATTTCTCCAAAAGAATGATATGCAAATTTTGGAGTTCCGTCTGCAACTTGTTGAAACTTTGCCAATTCTATTTTATCTCTATCATACAAATCCCAATATTTTTTGGGAGCTACAAAAGGTAAATGTGGTTTTTGATATCCTACTGCTAAAAACCAAGGTTGATTAGACTTTTCTAAATCATCTAATTGTTGCAAAGCAGTTTGTGTATATAATCCATCTTGATAAGCAGTATCGCTAACATCTGCACTTTCTGTTGATGGTTTTATTTTTTTAAAAACGTAGTTTCTTAATTTACCGCCTTTAATTCCCTTTGCTTTTGCTTGTGCCACAATTTTAGCAATTGCTTGTTTGGTTTCTGGGTTTTGATAATATTCAAAAGCGGCATTTCCATATTTTGGATCATAATTTTTAGAAATTTGATGTGCTATACTCCAACTTTTTCCATCATGACCTGGAGATGAAGATCCTTTATGATAAATTTTACCAACACCTGTAGTTTGATATCCTTGGTTGATTAAATGTTCTGGCATAGAAATTAAATCGGGTGCAGATTCTCTAAAATCGGTATGTAAATCCCAAACTTTGTTGGTGTCTGGATTTGTACCTGTCATTACACTTGCTCTAGATGCTCCACAAACTGCATATTGAACGTGTGCGTTTGTAAAGGTCATACCTAAACTAGCCAATCTATCAAAATTTGGAGTTTTCATTTGTGTTTCTCCATAATTTGATAACATTGGTTTTAAATCATCGATAGCAATAAAAAGAATGTTCTTTTTAGAGGTATTTGAAAGATTTACTTTTTTATCAACTGCAACAGTATTTGTATTTTGTTGCGCCTTACAAGCATAAACTAATGCAAGTATTAATGTGAATAATATGATCAGTTTTATTTTCATATTTTTAAATATTTAGTTTAGACGTAAAATCTACTTTTTGGTTTAATTGATGGTTTTAAATTTCGAATTTACCTGGTAAAGATTCGATATACTTTTTCAATTCTGCTTTTAGTTCTTTTAACTTTTCAGCATATTTTGGATCGTTTATCAAATTCACTTTTTCCTCTGGATCATTCTTTAAATCGTATAATTGATCTGGTTCAGTAAAATGCGGATGATTTAGATACGCATTATGTTCTGCACCTCCACCACCTGGAACCATTTCTAGTTGTCCAAAAGGGGCATTTGGATTATCAGAAATAGCGTGCTCACCAAATGATTCTCTAAATTTAGTGTATTTATCTAAAGTATCTTTACGTTGTTCCATTGTAAAATTCATTGCCCATTTTGGGTAACGAACTGCATAATACTTAAAACCATCTTTTACAACCGCTCTTGCATAGCCCAATTCGTGGTAAAATGATGTTCTACCTTCATATTTTTTTCCTTCTAAAGCCGGTTTAAAACTTTTTCCATCAAAATTAGTATCGAAAGATTTTCCTGCAAAATCTAATAAAGTCGGTAAAAAATCTACGTTTGATACTGGAGCTTCTAGAGTATTACCTACCTTAAAACCACCTTTTTTCCAGATAAATGCTTGAGAGTTTACACCACCTTCATATAAAGTTCCTTTAAAATCTTGTCCATGGTCATTAAAAAACACAACAATTGTATTATCTAAAACACCTTCTTTTTCTAATTGATTAAAAAGTGCACCAACAGCATCATCTAACCATAAAATGTTTTCTTTGTTTTTTCCCTCTAAACCAGCAGCTTTTATTCTTTGTTTAATAGACTCCACTGCTGGCTGAGGCAAAACATTGGGGGCTTTATTTAATATTCCTTTAGGTGTAATTCTTCTGTCGGCTTTCCAAGATACTTTTGGTTGTAAAGGTGCATGTGGCAAAGTTGATGCAATGTAAAGCATAAATGGATTGTCTTTATACTCTTTAATAAATTCTACACCACCTTCTGCAATCCAATCCATATTTTGATATGCTAAAGCTCTAATTCCTAGCCAATTTGGGTTGTTATGATACAATTTATCAGCATAATCAAATCCAGATTTTTTAATATCTTTTTGTAATTCGTTATAACGATATTCTAAGCCTGCTTTAACTTTTGGATCATTAGGATCTGCATCTAATGCTGGTTTTTCTCCTCCATCACCAACTTGAGATAAACTTTCTATAATATGATTTTTACCTACAAAACCTGTTTTATATCCCAAATCTTGAAAATAAGTTCCCATTGTTTTATCACCAGGTGCAATATAAGCGTTCCATTGAATTACAGTTTGCCCATCATTCCTTTCAGTAAAACCGGTAAAAGCCTCGTTAGTTGCTCTACTTGCATAATTACCTGTTAACGTATTATAACGACTTGGTGTACAAACAGGCGAAACCACTTTCATATTTTCTAACCAAACACCTTCTTTTGCCATTTTGTCTAAAGTTGGTGTTAAGTTTTTTGGTTTTCCATTTTTGTCTTTTCCTTCATCAGTATTGTTAAACATCCAAGGATACATATCATCTGCAATAAAGAAAATAATATTTGGTTTTTTTTCTGCTGATGCTACAACTTCTGATTTTTTTGACGTGCATCCGAAAGCTAGAAAAGTAATCAAAGAAAAAAGTGAAATTTTATAAAAATGGTTTTTCATAAGTGTGATAATTTTGATGTGATAAAAGTAGTCTTCACTTAAATTAGAAAGGTTTCTTGAGCATCTTAATAGGTTTAGATATCGTCAAACCTTTTGTAAACAAAGGGATTGTATTAAATAATAGTTTAAATTTGAGTGAAAGCGAATTTTACACGTATACCTTTATGAAATCCATATTATTAATTTTTACACTTTTTTTAAGCTGTAATTCTCAGAAAATAGCAGAAATAAAAAAACAGCAACCTCTTAAAGAAATTTCTGTGGTTGATAAAAATGGATTATTAGAAGTTAAAGGGAACAAAATTGTGAACAAAAACGGCAAAGAAGTGAGCTTTGCAGGAAATAGTATGTTTTGGTCTAACGATTATTATAGAGGTAATGGTTTTTACAATAAACAAGTAGTAAAACATTTAAAAGAAAATTGGAAGGCAGAAATTATTAGAGTCCCAATGACTGCAGATCCAGAAATTCACGATAGCTATATTTTTGATAAAGAAACCAATCAATCTAAATTAGAAACTTTGGTTGATGCTTGTATCGATTTAGGTTTGTATGTTATTATAGATTGGCATAGCCACAATGCACACGATACAGAAAAAGAGGCAATTACATTTTTTACTGAAATGGCAAAAAAGTACGGAAAATACCCAAATGTGATTTATGAAATTTATAACGAGCCTTTAAAGGTTTCTTGGGATGATGTTGTAAAACCATATTCGGAAAAAGTAGTTGCTGCCATTCGAAAAATTGATCCGGACAATATTATTGTTGTAGGGACTCCACATTGGTCTCAAGATGTAGACAAAGCCTCATTAAATCCGATAGTTGGTTATAAAAACATTGCATACACATTACACTTTTATGCAGCTTCTCATAAAGAATGGTTAATCAATAAAGCTCAAAAAGCATTAGATAATGGCTTGGCTTTAATTGTTACAGAATGGGGAAGTGTAGAAGCAGATGGAGGTGGAGAAGTGGATGCTACTTCCACCCAAATTTGGATGGATTTCATGAAGAAAAACAAATTAACACATTGCAATTGGTCTATCAATAATAAAGATGAAGGCGCTTCTGCATTAAAACCAAATACGAATATGGATGGCAATTGGACAGATAAAGATTTAACAGTTTCTGGAAAATTAGCAAAAGGATATATTCAAAATTGGTAGACAACTAATTTAGTTCTTTACATAAAAACAATCATTAGTAACATCTATAAATTGCTTTAAGGAGTAATTTAAATTAGAGATAGGCTTACTGCTATCTTTTTGGAATAAACTTTGTCATTTTTTGTCTTCGTTAGAGTATCTAAAAGGATAATCTAAAAACCTATAACATATAGTCTAACTATAAGCTATTCCAAACCATAAACTGTATAGGTTTAATAATCATCAGCACATCTCTCACAAAATACCAATACCTTCCTCAAAGGTTCACAAAATCATCAAAATCGTGTTGTTTATAACTCACATTCTGAATTACTAAATTATAATCTCTATTTGCTGTACCTGTTTGTGAAGTTCCTGGTTCTTCATCAAAAATAACAGTAATAGTTTTTAAATATTATTCTTTAATTATTTTTTGATAAAAGACTGCTTTTCTAGTATTAATTTTAGCAATATAAAGACCTTTTTTATTACTTAAATTAACTTTTAAAACCTTGTTTTGAATTTTAGCCTTATAAATTAAAGAACCTTTTAGATCAAAAATTTCTAAAGTACCTTTTTTAATATTTTGAGATTCGAAATTGAAATATATAAAGGATTTTGTTGGGTTAGGATACATTTGAATAGCACGTAATGTAGGTTCATCTTTAATACCTAAAACCGAACCAAACTCTATTGCTCCAATATCTGGAGTAGAATCCCTTAGGTTTCCAAAATAATCAGTTGTTTGTGTTGCGTTTGTAGTACCATTATTTATGGCAGGTGAAGTCTCTTTTAATAAGAAACCACCATTTTCTGAATCTTCAAATAACGGATTTTTTTCTATCCAACCTGTTGCTAAATTTCTATCAATATTTTCAGAACCATCTTCATTATACACCAAATTATTACTAATTGTTAAGTTTGTATTTGGATTTGACAAAACTCCAATTGCCCAATGATCTGGTTCTGCATATGAAATATTATTTATTATTGTAACGTTATCTGTATTATTAATACCAATTCCACCAGCAGGACTTTCGTTGGTTGTTCCGTTTTT